>NZ_OBMJ01000001.1:0-619166 GCF_900199205.1 Streptomyces sp. 1331.2
CGACGGGGACACCGCCCGCCTCACCGCACTCGTCGAGGCCCAGCACCTGCTCACCGACGGCTCGGGCACCCACGCCCTGCTCAAGAACCCCTACACCGTCGACCTGGTCCGCGGCGACGGCGGCCGCTGGCTCGTCCACCGGATGCGCATCGACAACAGCTGGCTCACCGGCGACCCCACCGCCGTCTTCGGCGCCTGAACGGTGACCGGAAGCCGCTGTCGGCCGCCGGCTGCCGGCCCGTAGGAATCGGCGCGGCGCCGGCGGGACGGTGATCGCCGGCGCCGGCGGCCGGTGACTGCGGCCGGGGCTGGGGAGCCTGCTCCGCCCGACTGATCCCGGGCGATAAGCGTACGATCCGTATCCCTGCAGGTCGGCGCGGTGTGTCTGACGAGCTGTGAGGTCCGCTCGGGCGGTGGCAGCGCTTGCGGGGGGTGACGGCGCATGGCTGTCTGAAGTCGTGGCGAGGCCGACCGGCGCCGCCGCTTCATTTCCTGGATATCCGTGGAGGATCTTTCCCATGCGTGCTCTCAAGCGTGTTCTGGCCGTCAGTGCTCTCACCGTCCCGCTCGTGATCGGCTGCGCCGGTCTGGCCTCGGCCCAGGAGGGCCTGGACGCGAACTTCGGCAAGGGCTACTTCACCGCGAACCAGAACGGCGCCGGCGTCGCGGCGGTCGAATCACACGTCGGCCCCGACGGCATCTCGCACGCCGACTTCTGGATCTTGGCCGACGACAACGGAGTCACCGGCTCGTTCACGGGTTCCGGCGCCACCTGGAACAACGGCTGACGAAACCGCGGCACCGGGCGGGCGGGAGCGGTCACCCGCCCTGCCCGACCAGGCGGCCAGGCCCCGGCGGGCGTCCTGAGGATTCCTCAGGACGCCCGCCGGGGCCCGTCTGCGGGGCGGCCGTGGGGTCGGCCACGGGGTCGGACCTTCAGACCTTCAGGCCGTGGCGGGTGACGTACCAGAAGTGGAAGGCGAACAGCCCGCCCAGCACCGCCAGCCACTGCAGCGAGTTCACCAGCGGCACCAGGTCCACCGGCAGAGTGGAGGCCAGGACCACCCGGATCACGGCGTCCACGGCGAACCCGAGGCCCCAGACCGCGGTCAGGGTCCGCAGGTGGCGGCGGAAGGCCGCGTCGTGGTCCCAGCGCCCCACCCACTCCTGGGCGCCCGCCTCGCCGATCTTGGCGGCGACGATCGAACGCGCCGCGGTCAGCATGAACGGGCGCTGCGTGGCCAGGGTGCCCAGCACCCAGATCCCGAGCACGCCGAACACCCAGCTGTCGCGCACCAGCAGCACCCGGGGGCTGCCGCTGACCATCGACATCAGCGCACCGACGACGATCATCAGCAGCGTGAAGACCGGCATCACCTCGATCCGGCGGCTGCGCACCATGCCGAGCACCAGCCACGGCACCAGCAGCAGGCTGCTGACCAGGAGCGCGGCCCACTGGCTGAGGCCCACGCCCTGCAGGACGTAGAAGCCGCCGAGCGGCAGCGCGAGTTCGAAGACCAGCGACTTGACCAGTGCGCGCTTGGCGGCGCGGGACTTGTGGGCCTTCTGGTCCGCGCCCGGTGCGGACGCGGCGGCCTGCGGGCCGGTCTCCCGGTCGGTGTCCTGCTGGGTGTCCTGTCCGACCTGCTTGTTCACGATCTCCCCCATCACGCTCGCCCCTCCCATGACTGCCTCTGCCCTGTCCTGTGTGACCTGCTGATCCGGGTGTGCCGCTACGGTTCGGCGCGGGTGGCCCGGTCGAAAGTGTCCGCGAGTTCGCGGCCGGCCTCGGCGACGTCGAAGGTCGGATCGCCCACCCAGCGCATCACCACGGCGTCGATCGCCCCGCGCAGCGCGACGAGCATCAGCCGGGGGTCGAACTCCCGGAACTCGCCCGCCTCCTGGGCTGCGCGGACGGCCTGCTCCTGGCTCTCCATCAGCTGCTGCACCGAGGCCTGGTAGCCCACGTTGGTCGGGTCGTCCCCGCCGAGGTTGGGCAGCACCTCGATCAGCGCCTTCAGGTGCTGGGGGCAGACCGTGAGCAGTTCGACGTTGGACTCGATGAATGCCCGCAGCCGCTCCCGTGCGCCCTCGGCCGCGCCGACCCTGGGCGCCATGAAGCCGGCGGTCACCCTGGTCACCTCGGCGACGACCTCGTGCATCAGGTCGTCCTTGCCGGCGAAGTGGTACGAGATCATCCCGGTGCTGCTCAGCCCGGCCTGCTTCGCGATCCGGCTGAACGAGGCCTTCGCGTAGCCCAGTTCGGCGACCACTTCGATGGCGGCCTGCACGATCTGCGCCCGGCGCCCCGTCTCGGTGAACGTCCGACCCATCCCCACGCCTCCTTGCCCCTGCGAGCAAGCTCTTGCTCGCCTGAGCAAGACTCTAGGGCAGTTTGCTCACCTGAGCAAGAACTTGCCCGCGCGAGCAAAAATCTGGGCGTGCGGGGTGGTGCGGTGCAGTGCGGGGCTCGGGGTCGCAGTTGTGATAGGCGGGGCGACCAGGGCGACCAGGGCGACCGTACGGCGAGGCGGTGGGCACGGCGGGGGGCGGAGGGCCGGGGGGAACGAGGAGGGCCGGGCGGCCGGGGGACGAGGAGGGCCGGGCGGGCGTGCGGGGATTCCGCGCGCCCGCCCGGCCCCCGGCCGGTGGCGTGTCAGGCGACCCGGCGCCACGCGCTCCAGCTGCCGTCCGCGGAGTGGAAGCGGGACCACAGGCCGCCGTCCGTGCCCTTCGCGCCGACCTCGAACTGGCCGAGGCCCATGTCGGAGGCGATGATGCCGACCCCGCCGACCAGGTAGCCGCCCAGGGACGACCAGGCACTCTTCTTGCCGGACGCGCTGCTCGAACGCGTCCACACGGCGTGGTCGGTTCCGATCACGAAGGCCTGCCGGCGGCCGTCCCGGTAGGCGTACTCCACGATGCCGGGCTGACCGTACTCGGCGCCGCAGAGGTACTCGCCGCCCCAGGTGGGGCTGACGCAGTGCATCGGCTCCGCCACCGCGTCGGCGGGCGCCGCCGTCAGCGCGACACCGGCGAGAACGGCGGCCGCCACCGCCGTCTTGATCTTCTTCACGGGTACTCCTCAGTCGGTACGGACCGAAGCCGCCCGTCCGGCGGGCGGCCCCCTCACCTGAGGTGACGGGCGTCCGGAATCGACGGGTTCACCCGTGCCGCCGGCTGCGTGGGCAGGACGCGGGCGGGGCGGACGAGGGCGGCGAGGAGCGGGGGCAAGGCGGGACGGGGAGCGCGGTCCTGCCGCTTGACCCGCGCCGCACCCGCTCCCGCAAAGTGCGCCGGGATCACCAACTCCCCTTCTGCTGCCGCCCGTTCCAGCACCTTCAGCCGGCTGGCCGCCGCCCGGACCGGATCCAGGCAGAAGCAGCTGCTGCACGAGGGTGCTCCAGCTGCACGGGCGAGTGCATCAGGTCCCATTCCGCCCACCGCCGCGGGTCGCCCCGCTGCTGGTGCGTGCCGCGGACCCGGCCGCCGGGTCGAAGTACGCCCGGTCCGCCGCCGGCATCCTCACTGCGCGCGCGGGGCGAAACCTGCCGGGTCCAAGCTGATGATCGCATTCAGGTCGGCATCCTCTCGCCCCGCTCCGCCTGGGAGCACCCCGTTCACGGGCCGGTGGGGCGTCAGTTCCCCAGGGCGCGGGGGCCGGGGCACGAAGGGCGAGGACGGGGGCTCGGGGGTGCGCCGGCCCAGCGGTGGAGGGCGGCTTCGAGGTCTGCGGCCGCGTCGGCGGTGCGGCCGGTGTCGCAGGCCCAGGCGACCACCCCGTCCGGGCGGACCAGCACGCCGGCCGGCGTCGCGGCACCCGGGTCGGCGACGGCGCTCACCCGCCCCTTCCAGGCCTCGGCGAGGCGGGCGAGCGCGCCGTCCGGGGTGCGGTCGAGCAGCAGGAAGCCGCCGCCGTGGCCGTGGTCGGCCAGCCGGGAGCCGTCCCCCAGCCACAGGTCGGGGGCGCAGCGGCCGACCAGGGGGTGGCTGCCGGGCAGGTCGACGCGCTGGGTGACGCCGGAGATCTGCTTGACGGCGTGGGTCGCGCCGTCCGGGGTGGCGAGCAGGTCGGCGAGGACCTGCCGCAGGGCGGCCGACGCGGCGTCCCCGCGCATCACTGCGGTCTGGGCCCGCGTCCAGTCCAGTACCCAGGCGCCCAGGGGGCGGCGTTCGGCGTCGTAGCTGTCGAGCAGCCCCTCGGGCGCCCATCCGGCGACCACGGCGCCGAGCTTCCAGCCCAGGTTCATCGCGTCGCCGACCCCGAGGTTGAGCCCCTGGCCGCCGAACGGCGAGTGCACGTGCGCGGCGTCGCCGGCCAGCAGCACGCGGCCCGACCGGTAGGTGGCGGCCTGGCGGGCGTTGTCGCTCCAGCGGGTCGCGGCGCCGCGCAGCGCGGTCAGCGTGACGTCGGTGCCCGAGACCCGGCGCAGGACGGCCTGCAGTTCGTCGAGGGTGACGGGTGTCGTACGGTCGGCGGGCGGGCGGGCGAACTCCACGGTGGCCACCCGCCCGGGCTGCGGCCCGCAGCGGTACGCGCCCCGGGCCGACCACGTCCATCCGTCGGCGAGCTTCTCCGGGTCGGCGATGTCGACGAGCGCCGCGTGTCCGGTGAGTTCGGGGTCGGTGCCGGGGAAGGCGATGCCCGCGAGGCGGCGTACGGTGCTGCGCCCGCCGTCGCAGCCGACCAGCCAGCGGCTGCGCACCGGGCCGGCGGTGGTGGTGGCGAGGACGGCGTCGCCGGTGTCCTCCAGCCCGGTGACCTCCACCCCGCGGCGCACCGGGACGCCGAGCCGTGCGACGTGGCCGGCCAGCAGTTCCTCCAGTTCGCGTTGCGGGACCATCCGCGCTGCGTCGACCGCGGTGTGCGCGGCGAGGTCGGGGTCGGTCCAGTCGACGAGGCCGGGGTCGAGGACCATCCCGGCGAAGTGCCCGGTGAAGCGCGGCTCGCCCGCCGGCCGGCCGGCACCGGGGCGCAGGCTGTCGGCACCGGGGCGGGGGCCGTCGGCCGGGTTCGCGAAGGGCCCCGTCCGGGCGAGCAGGTCCCGGTGCACCCGTTCGGCGGCGGGCAGCAGGCCGCGGCGGTCGAGCGCCTGGGCCGTCGGCACGTTGATCGCCCCCGCCTTCATGCCCGGGTCGGGCTCGGCCAGCCGTTCGAGCACCTGCACCCCCACCCCGCACAGCGCCAGTTCCGCGGCGAGCACCAGGCCCACCGGCCCGGCTCCGACCACGGTCACCTCCACGTCCGTGGCGGTGCCCGTAACAGTGTCGGTGGCGGTGGCGGTGTCCGCGTGGTGGTTCATCGACTTCATGACGAACAGTGTTCCATAAACGAACAGCGTTCGCTACGGCTCGGCGGCAGCCCGGTGGAGGACGGGGAGGGGCCCGGGCCGGTGCCCCCTGCCGCCGGCTGCCGGCTGCCGGGGCGACGTCAGGCCCGGGCGGCGGCCTGGCGGGTGCGGCGGGCGAGGCGGTGGAGGCGCTGGACGGCGACGAAGCGGTGCATCCGGTCGGCCAGCGTCAGGCGGTACTTGAGGCGCAGCTGGGTGTTCAGGCCGGCGAGGCGGTCGGGGCCGATGGCCCGGAGCAGTCGGCTGACGTGCTGCTGGTAGGTCTCGCGGTAGTCGCGGTCGCCGTCCGGGACGGTCCAGAAGAACATCGGGATCTCCTCGACCAGGCAGTTGCGGTCGTAGGCGCGCAGGTGGTCGGCGAACACCGGCTCGGGGCGGGCGAGCAGCCATTCGCGGACCAGTTCCATCGAGCGGACCCGGTCGATGAGGCCGCGCGGGTCGGTCCTCTTCTGGGTGATGGACAGGTCGCCGTCCTCGCGCACGCGCCAGTGGTAGATCGGGTCGGCGAGGACGTCGACGCGTTCGGCGAGGAAGTGGTGGGGCACGCTGACCGGCGCGTCCTCGTACAGGATGCCCTCGGGGTAGAGGATGCCCGCGGCGTCGAAGAAGGAGCGCCGGTAGACCTTGTTCCAGGCGGTGCGGTCGGTGACCAGGGCGGGCAGTTCGCTGACGTGGGTGCGCAGCCGGGTCTCGCGGAACGGGCGGCGGTGGGCGTGGGAGGGGGTGAGGCCGGTGGTGCGCAGGCGCATCGCGTTGCCGGTGGCGAAGTCGGATCCGGTCTCGTCCAGCGTGCCGATCATCAGCTCGTACGCGTGCGGGGGCAGGGTGTCGTCGCTGTCGACGAAGGCGAGGTAGGCGGTGCCGGGGGTGAGGTGGCGCCAGCCGGTGTTGCGGGCGGCGCCGAGGCCCTTGTTCTCCTGGCGGACCAGCCGGAAGCGCGGGTCACGGTCGGCGTAGGCCGCGGCGATGGCGGGGCCGTCGTCGGTCGAGCCGTCGTCGACCATGACGCATTCGAAGTCCTCGAAGGTCTGGGCCGCGATCGAGTCCAGGCATTCCCGGAGGTAGCGCTCGACGTTGTAGATCGGGACGACGACGGACAGGCGCGGGGCCATCGGACGGCCTTTCGCTCAAGCGGCGGACGGGCCGGACGGACGGACCGGGCGGGTGCGCGCCGCCGACGGCCGTCACCGGCAGTGGCCCGAATGTAGGGACAGCATACGGCTGTTGGGCGAACGCGCAGTGGCGTCGAGCCTGCCGGGCGGTGGAGCAGGCGTGTCCTGCGTCAACCGCACGGGAACGGCGTCAACCGCGTGTGAACGGCTTCGCCCGTGCGTGGGAGGCGTCTTCCTATAGTGGGCGCCATGACCGACCCGCGCCCCACCTCGGCCTTCCACGCGGCCAACGCCGACCCCGCGCTCACCGACCGGTTGACCGCCGCGCTGGACGTCCAGGCCGGCAATCCCGGTGTGCGGCGGCTGCGCGCGTGGGCGCACGAACGCCTCGCCGCGCGCCCCGGCGAGCGGGCGCTGGACGTCGGCTGCGGCACCGGCTCGGAGACCCGGGTGCTCGCGGCGGCGGTCGCCCCGGGCGGCACCGCGACCGGTCTCGAACCCCACCCGGGCCTGCGCGCGGTCGCCGAGCGGCGCGCCGCCGAGGCCGGCAGCCCGGCCCGTTTCCTGGACGGCGACGCGCTCGCGCTGGCGCTGCCCGATGCCGGGGTGGACGTGGTCTGGTGCGAGCGCGTCCTGCAGCACCTGGACGATCCGGAGCGGGCCGTCGCCGAGATCGCCCGGGTCCTGCGCCCGGGCGGGCGGGTCGCCCTGCTCGACACCGACTGGTCCACCTTCGTCCTGCACCCGGCCGCCCCGGAGGTCCGTCCCGCGCTGGCCTCGGTCGCCCGGGCCGCCGCCGCCACCCCGGACGCCGGGCGCAGCCTGGCGCTCTGGCTGGCCGGGGCGGGGCTGGCCGTCGACGAGCTCGGCGCCGACGTCCTCGTGCACGATCCGCGCACCGTCAGCCGGCCGATCGTCCAGGGGCTCGGCGCGGCGGCCCTCGGGCGGGGCCTGATCACCGAGGAGCAGCGCGAGCGGCTCCTCGCCGGCTTGGAGGCCGCGGCCGGACAGGGCGCCTTTCACCTGTCGGTGACGATGTTCGCCGTCGTCGCCCACCGGCCCGGCTGACCGGGTGTCCGCCCGGCCGGCCCCGCTGAGCGGCTGCCTTCCCGGCCCGAGGGGGCACGGGCCGGGTGGACGGGGCGGGGCGGACGGGCCGGTGGGCGGAGGCGGTGGGCGGGCCGGTGTCAGAGCGGGTCCCCAGCGGGCCGAACCTCTCCTCCAGGTTCTCGGCCCAGTGGGCGGCGAAGTCCGGCCGGGTGCCGTCGGTGTCGGTGAAGCCGTACTCCCGGTACAGGCCCCAGGTGGCCAGCGCCTTCCCGGTCTTGGCCATGACGTTCGGGTCGGCGGCCAGGGCGGCCACGGCCCGGCCCAGGTAGGCGGGGCTCTCGGAGTGGGCGAAGTCCGGGTCCTGTGCCGCGCCCTCGCGCCAGGTCTGCTCGGTGACGCCGAAGTGCTCCAGGACGGCCTCCGAGCGCAGGAAGCCGGGGGTGATCGCGAGGGCCGCGACGCCGTGCGGGGCGAGTTCGGCGGCCTGGGCGACGGCGAGGCGGATGACCGCCGACTTCGCCAGGTCGTAGAAGAAGGAGCCGCGGTAGCGGGCGGTGTTGCCGTCGGTGACCTCGACGACCAGACCGCTCCCGCGGGCGACCATCAGCGGCAGCGCGTACCGGCTGGTGATCACATGGGTGTCCACCGCCTGGCGCAGCAGCCGCAGGCCGGTGTCGAGGTCCTGCTCCCACAGCGGGTGGTTCCAGTCGGTCAGCGGGTCCGCGCCCCAGACGGAGTTGACCAGGACGTCCAGGCGCCCGTCCTGGTCGGCCGCGATCCGCTCGACCAGGGCCCGGACCTCCTCGGGGCGGCTGTGGTCGGTGCGCACGGGGATGCCCAGGCCGCCGGCGCCGGTGATGCGGGCGGCGGTCTCCTCGATGGTCTCCGGGCGGTCCAGGTCGGAGCGGGCGCCCGTGCTGCTGCGGCCGGTGACGTACACCGTGGCGCCGGCCGCGCCGAGTTCGACGGCGATGCCACGCCCTCCGCCCCGGGTGCCTCCGGCGACCAGGGCCACCTTTCCGGCCAGCGGGCGCGTGTCGGTCGTCATGAATCCTCCGGGGTGTCGGCGGGGAGCGGCTGGAGACGGGGCGAGGGGTGGGACGGGCGGCGGGGGGACGGCCGATGGGGCGGGCGGTGGGGGGAGAGCGCGGCGTCGAGTTCCCGGCGCAGCCGCTGCCCGAGGGTGCCTTCGCGTTCGAGGGCCCAGGTCAGGCCCGCGCCGGCGGTGACCGCCTGCACGGTGCGGGTCAACGCCGGGACGTCCGTTGCGGCGCGCAGCTCTCCGGTGTCGGCGGCCTGCGCCAGCAGTTCGCCGATCGCCCGTGCCTGGGCGTGGTGGACGGCCAGCGCGCGCTCGTGGAGCTGCGGGTCGGCGAGGTCCGCGCACAGGAAGGCCAGGTGGTTGGCAAAGGCCTGCGGCGTGGCCAGCTGCGCCGTCGCCTCGGTCAGCAGCTCCGCCAGGGCGGCGAGGGCACCGTCGGGCGTGCGGCGCACCCGCCCGATCAGCTCGTCGGCGTCCCGGACGGACTGGTCGGCGAGCGCCAGGAGCAGCCCGCGCTTGGAGCCGAACCGCTGGACGAGGGTGCCCGGGACGACCCCGGCCTCGCCCGCCACGGCGGCCAGGGTGAGCCCGGCGGGCCCCACCCGGCCCATGACCCGTGCCGCCGCGCGCAGGATCACCACGTCGTCGACCCCTCGGGGGCGTCCCATCGTCGTCACCTCGTTAATAAATGGCTGTTCATTTATTAAACACCGGGCACCGGGCGGCGGGCAATGCAGGGGCAGGACAGGGACGGGCCAGGAGGCGGGACCGGGGCAGGCGGGGTGGTGAATTAACCCGGATGGAGTAGTTTTGTCGTGCTCCACCCGCCGTACCCTCGCTTCCAGCAGACCATCGAAGGACCGTGCGAGCGGGCCACCAGGCGATGAGGTGATGGACATGCAGCAACCGTTGAGCGGAGACGTGCCGGAGTCGGCTTCCGAGGTCCGGCGACAGCTCTACACCGGATCGGAGCGCCCCTTCGACCCGGAGGACCTCGTGATGGCGTCGGGCCGCGACGTCACCCCCGAGCGTGTCGCCTGGGCGAGGCAGCAGATCGAGCAGAAGGGCGCCGCCGCCCTGGAGCGCTACCTCCCCTGAACCCACCACCCCCGAAGGGCCCGGCCCGCCCGCCGGGCCCCCGGGCGGGCACCCACCGCGAGCGGGCATCCGGCCCCCGCGCCGCCGGCGCCGGGACCGGGACCGGCCGCCGGCGCCGGGGTCGATTGTCAGTGCGAGTGGCGATGATGATGCCCATGAACGACGCCGCTCTGCTCACCCCCGGCGACTACGCCGACGCCGTCACCGCCGCCGTCCGGGCTGCCGCCGCCTACTACACCGACGGCGCCACCCCGCTCGGCGACGACGAGTACGACGCCCTGCTGCACGCCATCGCGGCCTACGAGCAGGCGCACCCGGGCCAGGCGCTGCCGGACTCCCCCACCGGGAAGGTCGCCGGCGGCGCGGTCGAGGGCGACGTGCCGCACAGCGTGCCGATGCTGTCGCTGGACAACGTCTTCTCCGCCGAGGAACTCACCGACTGGGCGGCCGGGCTGGAGCGCCGCCTGGGCCGCCCGGTGGACGCCTGGTGCGTGGAGCCCAAGCTCGACGGCCTGGCCGTCGCCGCCCGCTACCGCGCCGGGCGCCTCCACCAACTGATCACCCGTGGCGACGGCCTCGCCGGCGAGGACATCAGCCACGCCGCGGACGCCGTCCTGGGCCTGCCCGCCGCGCTCGCCGAGCCCGTCGACGTCGAGCTGCGCGGCGAAGTCCTGCTCACCCGCGAGCAGTTCGAGCACGCCAACGAGGTGCGCACCGCGCACGGCGCCGTCCCCTTCGCCAACCCGCGCAACGGCGCCGCCGGCACCCTGCGCGCCAAGGACCGCCCGTACCGCGTCGAGCTGACCTTCTTCGGCTACGCCGCCGTGGGCCTGGACACCGCTGCGGGCCCGGACGGCGAGCTCACCCACAGCGCCCTCCTGGAGCGCCTGGCCGCGCTCGGGGCCAACACCGCCGCCACCACCGCCGCCCACCCGCTGCGCTGCGCCACGCTGGAGCAGGCGCAGCAGCGCATCGAGGAGATCGCCGCGCTGCGCCCGGCCCTGCCGTTCGGCATCGACGGCGTCGTGGTCAAGGCGGACGCCGCCGCCGACCAGCGCGACGCCGGTTCCGGCTCGCGCGCGCCGCGCTGGGCCGTCGCCCGCAAGCTCGCCGCCGAGCACAAGGTCACCCGGCTGCTCGACGTCGAGTGGAACGTGGGGCGCACCGGCATCATCGCCCCGCGCGCGGTCCTGGAACCCGTCGTCATCGACGGCGTCACCGTCACCTACGCCACCCTCCACAACCCCGCCGACATCACCCGGCGCGGCCTCATGCTCGGCGACCGTGTCTTCGTCTACCGCGCCGGGGACGTCATCCCGCGCGTCGAGGCCCCGCTCGTCGAGGAGCGCACCGGCGACGAGCGTCCCATCGCCTTCCCCGAGTCCTGCCCCCGCTGCGGCGACGCCATCGACACCGGCGAGCAGCGCTGGCGCTGTGCCCGCGGGCGCAACTGCCAGGCCGTCGCCTCGGTGGTCTACGCGGCCGGCCGCGACCAGCTCGACATCGAGGGCCTGGGCGGCACCCGCGCCGTCCAGCTCGTCGAGTCCGGTCTGGTCGCCGACATCGCCGACCTGTTCTCGCTCACCCGCGAGCAGCTCCTCGGCCTGGAGCGCATGGGCGACACCAGTACCGACAACCTGCTCGCCGCGATCGAGACCGCCCGCAGCCGTCCGCTCAACCGGGTCTTCTGCGCGCTCGGGGTGCGCGGCACCGGGCGCACCATGTCCCGCCGCATCGCCGCCCACTTCGGCTCCATGGCCGCGATCCGCGCCGCCGACGCCGAGACGCTGGCCGCGGTGGACGGGATCGGGGCGGAGAAGGCCCGGGTCATCGTCGCCGAACTCGCCGACCTGGCACCGCTGTTGGACCGGCTCGCGGCCCGGGGCGTGGGCACCGCCGTCACCGCCCCGCAGGTGCCCGGCCCCGCCGGCGCCGGTGACGCTTCCGGCGGCGCTTCCGGCGAAGGCCCGACGCCGGCCGGGACGGCCGGGCCGCTGACGGGCGAGGCCGTCGTCGTCACCGGCAGCATGACCGGCCCGCTCGCCGCGCTGTCCCGCAACGAGATGAACGAGCTCGTCGAGCGCGCGGGCGGCAAGGCCTCCTCGTCCGTCTCCAAGCGCACCACCCTGCTCGTCGCCGGCGAGAAGGCCGGCTCCAAGCGGGCCAAGGCCGAGGAGCTCGGCATCCGGATCGTCACCCCCGACGAGTTCGCCGCCCTCGTCGCCGACCACCTGCCCCGGGGCTGACGGACGGCCACCCTGTCCCCGGCCCGGTTGACGCGGCGTCAGCCCGGCAGGCCGGGTCGGCGCAACCACGGGGAGGCCGGCGGGAACAGCGGGGCTCGGGGCGGAGCTCGGCCGGCCGGGTCATGGAGGGACCGGGGCCGTTTCCCGCGGGTGTCGGCCACATGCGCCTGGCCAGTGCCGCCAAGGCGTTCAACGGGCGCGGTCGCGCTGCGCCTGGTGGACTGCGGACTGCTCGGGCTGGACGACATGCTCGCCGAGCGGCTGCCCGCGCTGCCCGCCGCCTGGGGCGCGGTGACGCTGCGCCAGCTGCTGAACCACACCAGCGGTCTGCCGGACACAGCGACGCGTCGCGGTTCGTCGACCTGATCCGCGCCGACCCGCGCCACGTGTTCGACTCCCGCCGCCTGCTGGACTTCGTCGCCGGGCACACCGGCAACACCGCGGGCTACACCCAGCTGGGCGCGGGCACCCCGGACGGGCGCCGCAGCCTCACCGTCTCCGTGACCACGCAGGTCGACCAGGCGGGCAATCCGGACCTGCTGGCGCACCTGCGCGCGGTCGAGGAGGACTTCGTCTGCGCGCTGCCGGCCGGCTGAGGACGCCTGAGGGGGCCGCAACGCCGCAGGGGCGGAAGTCGAATCGACTTCCGCCCCTGCGAATCGGAGCGCCGGGCCCGAATCGAACGAACCCCTCCCACTGAAAGTGGGCGTGCTACCGCTGCACCACCGACGCCTGCTCCGGCAGGGCCCCGACCGCTTTCGCGATCTTGTCCCGCCGACAGGAAGAACGTACCAGTCCATGATCGGAAGACGGAAATCGGCGGCCGGCCCGCTCCCGGCCGCCCCCTGCCCGCCGTCGCACCGTCACCGCCCCCTTACGCTCTGGCAAGTCGCCGCAGGGCCGCCCGGCGCCGCCGGGGCCGGGCCCCGGCGGCGGGCCGCAGGAAGAACGCGCAGGAGGGAGTGGGGAGCGTGGGCGCGAGGACGGCGACTGTGTTCCGGGGCGAGGACGTGCCCGCGAAGGAACGGTTCGACTGCTGGCGGGAGCTGATCGGGCGGACCAGGGACAGCGAGATGACCAGTGCTCACGCCGACCACTTCGAGGCGGAGATGCGCCGGCTGGAGCTGGGGGCGGTGACCCTCCTGCGGTCCTCGTTCCCGCCCTCGCGCTTCCGGCGCACCGCCGCCATGGTGCGGCGCTCGGACCCGGGGGTGTACCACCTGACCCTGGTCCTCGACGGGGGCCTGTCGCTGGCGCGCGACGACCGCGAGCCCACCGCCGTGTTCGGCGCGGGAGAGCTGTACGTGCTCGACAGCTCCCAGCCCTACGACGTGCGGGGCCTCGGCGTGCGCACCGCCGGGCGGGGCCCGCGCCGGGTCGAAGCGGTGGGCGTCGACTTCCCCGTGTCCGCGCTGCCGCTGCCGCCCCACCGGCTGCACGACCTGATGGGACGCGGCTTCTCCGGGCGGGAGGGCACCTGCGCGCTGCTCACGGACTTCATCGTCGGCCTGGACCGGCAGGCCGCCCTCCTCGGACCGACCGAGACGCCCCGCCTGGGGACGGTGCTGGTCGACCTGGTGGCCGCCTGGCTGGCCCGGGAACTGGACGCCGAGGCCGAAGTGCCGGACGACGCCCGCCAGCGCGCCCTGGTGGAGAACGTGCGGACCTACATCCGCCGCAACCTGCACGACCCCGAACTGACACCGGCCGTGATCGCCGCCGCCCACCACGTCTCCCTCAGCTACCTGCACCGCCTGTTCACCCAGCACTCCCAGGGCGAGACCGTCGCCGCCTGGATCCGCGGCCGGCGCCTCGACCAGGCCCGCCGCGCCCTGGCCGACCCCGCGCTGCGCACCGTGCCCGTCCACGCGCTCGCCGCCCGCTGCGGCATCCCCCGCCCCTCCGACTTCAGCCGCGCCTTCCGCGCCGCGTACGGGCTCTCGCCCAGCGAGCACCGCCGCCGGGCGCTGTGCGAGCCCGCGAACGGGTAGCCGGGCACGGGCGGACGGGCACGCACGGGCGGGTGGCCGGGCGCGGGTGAAGCCGCGGTCGGTGGACGCATTGCCAAGGGAGTGTCGACGCAGTGCCAACACGACGGGGCCGCGGCCTGGCATCGTCCACGGGGGACGGGTCGGCGGCCCGGCACGCCACGGGGGAGCGTGCCGGGCCGCCGGTCTCGGTGCCCGGAGGCGGAGGCGGATCAGCCGCCGGCGGCCGGCGGCCTGCTCGCGGGGGCCTGTGCTGCGGCGTCCTCCCTGGCCCAGGCGCCGATGCCGAGGCGGCCGGTGGTGCCCAGGTCGAGTTCCGGGGTGACCATCACGGGAGCCGCACCGGGGGTGGCGCGGACCCGGATGTAGGGGACGTTCACCGGGGTGCCGGCCTCGGTGGTGTTGCGCCACACCAGGGTGGCTCCGGCACCCTCGCCCGGGCGCAGCGCGATCTTCTGCGGCGGCTTGTCCGCGCCGGTGCCGGTGGCGATCTCGGCGCCGCCGGAGAGCAGTCGGACCCCGTCGACCGGCCGGTGTCCCTGGTCGAGGAGTTGCAGGGTCGGGTAGCCGTCGAGGGCCACCGTGGTGGTGCCGCAGTTGCGCAGGTGCAGGCCGACCACGCGCAGGCCCATGGCGGCGTCGCCCTGGTCCGCGTACAGGCGCAGGCCGGAGGGCGGGCAGGGGCCGTCGGGCCGGGGGGCTTCGGCGCTGGGGACGCTGCGGACCTTGAGGATCTTCACCTGCGGTGCGGTGCCCGGCTTGGCCGTTGCGGGGGCGGGGCCGGGGCCGGGTGCGGTCAGGTCGAGCCGTCCCTTCTCGGTGGCGCCGGGGGCCAGTGCCGTGACGGTCCGTGACAGGTTGCCCGGTCCGCTCGCCTGGTCCGGGGTCCGGGCGAACAGCACGGTGATGTCGGAGGGTTCGGCGCCGGGGTTGGTCACCTCGTACTCGGCGCAGGCCGGGCCGACGGCGGTGATCCGTACGCCGTCCTGGGCGGGGCCGGCCGGCTGCGGCGCCCCGCACGGCCCGGTGCTGCCGGAGGCCGTCGGGGCGCCGGCGGCCCCGGCCCGCGCGCTCGTCCCGCTCGTCCCGGCCGTCTGAGTGCCGCAGCCGGTGAGCAGGACGGCGGCGAGGGCGGCGACGGCGGTGGCGGCCGGGGCCGCCGGGGCGGGACGGCGGGCCGTCAGCGTTCTGGTGGGCTTCTCGAACTGGCGCATCGGCCGAGTCGATCACGCTTCGTGTCCGAACGGCTGTGAGCCGGGCCACTCCCCCTGCAACAGCTCTGCAATGGTCCGGGCCCGCCCCGGGGCGGGGCGGGCCGCTGAGGGCGGGCGCTAGGAGCGGTAGCGGTAGCGGATGCGGCCGCGGGTGAGGTCGTAGGGGCTGAGCTCCACGAGGACGCGGTCGTGCGGGAGGATCCTGATGTGGTTCTTGCGGACCTTGCCGCTGATGTGGGCGAGCACGGTGTGCCCGTTGGGGAGTTCGACCCGGAAGGTGGCGTTGCGCAGGCACTCGGTGACGGTGCCTTCGACTTCGATGCCGTCTGTTGTCTTGGTCATGTCTCTCACCTCTTCGTTCGTGGCGTGTCGGGGGTGTGGCGGGGTGTGGCGGTGGTGACGGTGCGTCAGGGGTGGACGAGTTCGAGGGTGGCGCCCGCGCGGCGGGCGCCGATGGCCTCGAACAGGGCGGTGGCGGCCGTGTTGGACTCCGCCACCTCGGCCCAGGCCGTGGCGGTGCCGTTGCGGTGCAGTTCGCCCAGGGCGTGGGCCAGCAGGGCCCGGGCGATGCCGCGGCGCTGGTGGTCGGCCCGTACGGCGAGCATCCCGATCCGGGGCTGGCGGGGCAGCGGCGCGATGCGCAGCAGCCCGACGTACCGGCCGTCCTGACGGGCCACCGCGTACTGCGAGGGGTCGAGCACGGTGGTGCCGGCCGGGCGGGGAGGGATCTGGGCCGGCATGGCCGGCCAGCCGACGCCGGCCTCGACCTCGGCGTGGATGACGCGGTCGAGGTCGCGCAGCGGGCCTTCTTGGGCCTCACCGGCGGGCACGATGGTCACCCCTGCCGGGGGGCGTGCCGCGTCGAGGCCGGTGGCCTGCGGGTCGGTGGGCACGAGGTGGCCCCGCTCGCGGCGTACGGGCGTGAAGCCGGCCCGCTGCCAGGCGGCTGTCGTCTCGTGGTCGGCCTCGTCGGTGACGGCGTGCAGCGGGGCCGGCAGGTCGGCCGTCATCGTGGCGGCGATGCGGTCGAAGACCGCGTCGTGCCATGCGTCGATGCTGACGAACAGCCGGCCGTCGGGGCGGTGGGCGGCGTCGCCGTGGCCGACCACGTGGTCGTCCTGCACGGCGTGCCACTGGGTGTCCGAGAGTCGGGTGACCACGAGGGGGTGGCCGCCGGTGCCCGGGGTGGAAAGGGAAACGTTCATGGCGGTGCCTTTCGGGAGTGCCTGGTCTGAGGCGCTCCCGGGCGACACCTGAGTCAGTCGCCCGCCGTGGTGGAGAGGGGGAGCACCCACACGGATACAGCCTTCATGGGTCTCACCTCCTCGCGTCGTCTTCACGGCTGCGCTGACCGTAGCAGGCGCCGGTGCGCGGGCCCAAGCGATTTAACGGGCCCCGGGTGGGTCAGTAGCGCAGGGCGGCGGCGATCCGGCCGCTGTCGGCGAGGGTGTCGTCGGGGACGAAGGCGACCTTGGCGCCGGTGTCGAGGGCGCGTTCGATCACCTCGTCGACGATGTCCTCGCGGACCCCGGGCCGGCCGGCCTCGTCGGGGACGAGGTGCTCGCCGTCGTCGCGGACGGTGGCGCGGTAGTTCTCCTCGACCAGCAGCCGTTCGACCCGGCCCTGGCCGGCGGCCTGCCAGACCTCGTCCAGGCCGGCCGCGTACGCCTTGCCGCCGCGGGCCCGGTCGAGCAGGGCGAGGGCGTCGGCGGCCTCGCGTTCGGCGTGGGCGCGCACGGCGGGTGCGACCACCTTGCGGACGGTCTCGGCGTCGGCCTGGGCGAGGCCGCCGTGCGGGATCTGCGCGGTGGCCTCCCGGGCGATCGGCCCGGCGGCGTCCAGCAGGGCCAGGGCGGCGGCCTCGCCGACCACGTACAGCGGGCGGGGGTCGTCGGCGAGCAGCTTGCCGAGCTCGGTCTCGGCCCGGCGCAGGAAGGTCTTGGTCTCCTCGTCGCGGAAGGTGCTGGGCGAGTCGCCGATGCGTTCCTGCCGTTCGGGGTCGGGGTTCTCGTTCACGCGCACCAGCGGGAAGCCGTTGCCGGTCCGCTCGGCGACCCGCTCCTCGGTGCCGCCCCACACCGCCACCCGGTCGGCGGCGATCGCGACCACCCAGTGGGGGCGCTCGGCGGCGTGGGCGGCGACCAGGTTGCGGGTGAGGAAGGTGTCGGACACGACCACCCGGGCGGGGGCGGTGCGCCCGAGTGACCAGACCTGGTGCTCGCCGGGCGCGGCGAGGATCGCCAGCCCGTCCTCGGCGTGTACCAGGTCGACTTCGGCCAGGGCCCGGTCGAGCTGTCCCAGCACGTCGATCCGGTCGGCGCGGGAGACGTCGGGGTCGGCCTGGACTCTCTCCTTCGCCTCGGCCAGCAGGTTGCGCAGCCGGACCGGGTCCTGCGCGTCGTCCGGCTCCCGGCGGTGGGTGGGCATCAGGATCGACACCGCCGGATAGGGCCGGGGCCGGCGCAGCTCGGCGAGGACGGCAGGGCTGAGGGCGGGGTGCATGGAGAGCCTTTCCGAGGGCGGGTTCGGTCTTCTGTGCGTGGGCACGCGGGGTCGGGGGGCCTGTCCTGACGCACTGGTCCCGAATTGTCCTCAATGTATCGATCTGAGTGGGTTATGGCGCCGCCGGGATCGGTGCCCGAGCCAGTCGGGCGAGTTAGTTGCATGAGCGGTCTATGGGCCTTGGCTGGTATTTTGCTTGATGGCTTATCCTGGGAGCGCAACCCTTCGGGAAGGAGGCGGCCCATGACCGCCACGGACCCCGCACTCACCGCGCTGGCCAGCGGCTGGGGCGCCCTGTCCCTGCTGCACGGCAGGATCGAGTCGCACATCGAGCGCGCCCTGCAGTCCCGGCACGGCCTGAGCGTGCGGGAGTACTCGCTGCTGGACGTGCTCAGCCGCCAGCACGACGGGGAGGGCGGGCACCTGCAGATGAAGCAGGTCGCCGACGCGGTCGTGCTCAGCCAGAGCGCCACGACCCGCCTGGTCACCCGCCTGGAGGACCGCGGCCTGCTGGCGCGCTACCTGTGCCCGACCGACCGGCGCGGCATCTACACCGACGTGAGCGAGGCCGGCCTGGAGCTGCTGGCGCAGGCCCGTCCGACCAATGACGCCGCCCTGCGCGAGGCGCTGGAGCAGGCCGCCGGCAACCCCGAGCTGGTCCCGCTGGTGCGGGCGGTCGAGGCCGTGGACGCCGCCTCCCCCCGGCGCTGACCCGGCCCCGCTCCCCGACTCCCCCGCCGGCCGTCGCCGGCCACCGATCACCGACCGGGCCCGATCCCGTTCCGCCGCCACCGCGGCGCGGACGGGGTCGGGCCCGGTCGCATGTCCCGGCCCCCGCCGGCCATCCCCGCTTGGCCGCCACCGCTTGGCCGCCCCCGCCGACCGACCCGACCCACGCGCGGCGCGTGCCCGCTATCAGCGTTTGCACTTATCGCGCGTCTGCAACTATTGTCTGAGCACGCAAGGCGCTCACTCAAGCAATCACAGAAGGGTCGGGCCCATGCCTCTCGCTCTCCTCGCCCTGGCCATCGGCGCATTCGGGATCGGGACCACCGAGTTCGTGATCATGGGCCTGCTGCCCCGGATCGCCGACGACTACGGCGTCTCCATCCCCCACGCCGGCCTGCTGGTCACCGGCTACGCGCTCGGCGTCGTCCTCGGCGCACCGCTGATGACCGTCCTCGGCACCCGGATCGGCCGCAAGACGATGCTGATGCTGCTGATGGGCCTGTTCACGGCCGGCAACCTGCTCTCCGCACTCGCGCCCGACCTCCCGCTGATGCTGGCCGGGCGCATCGTGGCCTCGCTCGCCCACGGCGCGTTCTTCGGCATCGGCTCCGTCGTCGCCGCCGACCTGGTCGCCCCCGAGAAGAAGGCCGGCGCCATCGCCACCATGTTCACCGGCCTCACCGTCGCCAACGTCGTCGGCGTCCCGCTGGGCACCTTCGTCGGCCAGGCCGTCGGCTGGCGCACCACCTTCGTCCTCGTCGCCTCGCTCGGCGTCGTCGGCCTGCTCGGCATCGCCCGCCTGGTGCCCGACCTGCCGCGCCCCGAGGGCGCCCGCCTGCGCCCGGAGCTCACCGCCTTCCGCAACCCGCAGGTCCTGCTCGCGATGGCGATGACCGTGCTCGGCTTCGGCGGCGTCTTCGCCTCGATCACCTACATCGCGCCGATGATGACCCACGTCGCCGGCTACTCCGACGGCGCCGTCACCTGGCTGCTGGTGCTGCTCGGCATCGGCATGTTCCTCGGCAACCTGCTCGGCGGCCGCTTCGCCGACCGCAGGCTGATGCCGATGCTGTACGCCTCGCTCGGCGGCCTGGCCCTCGTCCTGGCGCTGTTCACCCTCACCGCCCACGACAAGGTCCTCGCCGCCGTCACCCTCCTGCTCGCCGGCGCCCTCGGCTTCGCCACCGTCCCCCCGCTGCAGAAGCGGGTCCTGGACCAGGCCCACGGCGCCCCCACCCTGGCCTCGGCCGTCAACATCGGGGCGTTCAACCTCGGCAACGCGCTGGCCGCCTGGCTCGGCGGGGCCGTCATCTCCGCCGGCCTCGGCTACACCGCCCCGAACTGGGTCGGCGCCGCCCTCGCCGCCGCCGCCCTCGCCCTGGCCCTGTGGTCCGCCGCCCTGGAGCGCCGCACCCCCTCCCGGACGACCGCCCCCGCGGCCGCGGCGCCCGCCCCCGTTCCCGTCCACCACTGATGCGTTGCACTGACCGGCCCGCCGCACTGACCCGCCGCGCTGGATCCCCTCGCCGAATCCCCCTCCCGGAGAACCGCCATGAGCACCACCACCGCCACCGCCCCGCTGACCACCGCCGACGCCGAGGCCCTGGTCGCGGCCGCCCGCACCGCCGCCGAGGCAGCCGGGGTCGCGGTCGCCGTCACCGTCCTGGACGCCGGCGGGCACCTGCTCGCCTTCCGCCGCGACGACCGCGCCGTCCTGATCTCCGGCGAGACCAGCACCCGCAAGGCCTACACCGCCCTCCAGCTGAACGCCCCCACCGCCGACCTGGTCGACCTGGTCAAGCCCGACGGTCCGTTCCACTCCCTGCCCACCGCGCTGGAGCGCCCCCTGCTGTTCATCGCCGGCGGCCTCCCCGTCCACCGCGACGGCCGCCTGATCGGCGCCCTCGGCATCGGCGGCGGCGCCCCCGAGCAGGACCACTCCTTCGCCACCGCCGCCCTGGCACAGCTCGGCTGACGCCCCGCCCCCGCCGGGCCGCCCCCGCCGCCGCCACGCTCCGCGCCTCGCCCGTACCGGGCAATTTCCGCCGCGTCCCGCGGCCGGTCGCGCGCGGGCGGGCGGCGGATGTGGCAGGCAGGAGGACGGCGGCCGCGCCCCGCAGCGGGCGCACGCACGGGCCGCCTCCCCTGCGACCGAACGGAGCCCCCATGCGCCGACGCCACGGCGTCCTGCTGACCGCCGCCCTCCTGGCCCAGCTCGCCGCCGGGCCCTCCCACGCCGCCGCCCCCGCCGGGTGGGACCCGGCCGGCCAGTGCGGGGTGGTCCGCAGCGGCGACACCCCGCTCGGCGGCGCCGAGGTGACGCTCTACCAGGCCGGGGACGGCCGCGGCGCCGCCCCGCGCGTGCTGGCCCGCACCCGCAGCGCCGAGGACGGGCGCTTCACCCTCGACTACCGCCGCCCGCGCGACCCGAACGCCGTCCTCTACGTGCTCGCCGACCTCGGGCCCGCCCCCACCCGCGCCCCGCAGGCCCCGGCCGCACCGGAGCGCGCCCTGCAGGACCGGCCCCCGCGGCACGGCCCGGACGGCCCGGTCACCCTCGCCGCCGTGCTCAGCGGCGCCGGGGCCCCGCCCGAACTGGTCGTCAACGAGCGCACCACCGTCGCCGTCGCCTACGCCCTGGCCCGCTTCACCGGCCCCGCCGGCGTCTCCGGCACCCGCCCCGGACTGCAGAACGCCGCCGCCATCGCCCACAACCTGGCCGACACCGGCACCGGCGACATCGCCGCCCCGCTCGCCACCCCGCCCAACGGCGCCCTCACCTCGACCATGGCCGAGTTCAACACCCTGGCCAACCTGCTGGCCTCCTGCGTCACCGGCGACGCCTGCGACCAGCTGTTCGACCTGGCCCGCCGCCCCGGCCACGAGCGGCCCCGCGACACCCTGCGGGCCGCCGTGGACATCGCCCACGACCCCGGCCACAACGCCGCCGCCCTGTTCGCCCTCGCCGACACCACCCCCCGCTACCGGCCCGCGCTGCCCGCCGCCCCCGACGCCTGGACCGTCGCCCTGCGCTACGACGGCAACGGCCGGGAACTCGACGGCCCCGGCAACATCGCCTTCGACGCCGACGGCAACGCCTGGGTCAGCAACAACTACGGCTACGACGCCGACCCCGCCCACCCGGTCTGCGGCGGCCGCACCGTCCTGAAGTTCACCCCCACCGGCCACGACGCCCCCGGCGCCCCCTACACCGGCGGCGGCCTGTACGGGGCCGGCTTCGGCATCACCGTCGACGCCCGCGGCAGCGCCTGGGTCGCGAACTTCGGCTTCCAGGGCCGCGGCTGCCCGATCGACCCGACCGACCTCGAACGCAGCCTCTCCCAGTTCGCCCCCGACGGCACCCCGCTCTCCCCGCCCGAGGGCTGGCGCGGCCACGGCATCGCCCAGCCCCAGGGCATGGCCGCCGACCGCTCCGGAACCGTCTGGGCCGCCGACTGCGGCGGCGGCGGGGTGACCCGGATCCCGGACGGCGACGCCACCCGCGCCCGGGAGGTCCCCACCCCCGCACTGAGCAAGCCCTTCGGCGCCGCCGTCGACCCCGACGGGCGCCTGTGGGTCAGCGGCAACGGCAACGACAGCGTCCAGGTCCTGGGCCCCGACGGCACCGCCGAACGGACCGTCACCGGCGGCGGCCTGCGCCGCCCGCTGGCCCTCGCCACCGACAGCAAGGGCTACGCCTGGGTCAGCAACAGCGGCATCCTGCCCGTCCCCTGCGCCGACACCACCGCGGACGACCTCACCACCGCCGCCCTGGCCGGCGACACCGGCCCGCGCCCGGGCGCCTCCGTCACCCTGATCGCCCCCGACGGCACCCCCGCACCCGCACCCTTCACGGACGGCGGCCTGTTCCTGCCCTGGGGCATCGCCGTCGACGGCGACGACACCGTCTGGGTCGCCAACTTCGGCGGCCACCGCGTCGCCCGACTGTGCGGCACCGACCTCACCGCCTGCCCGCCCGGCCACCGCACCGGCCAGCCCCTCTCCCCGCCCGGCACCGGCTACTCCAGCGACGCACTGGAACGCAACACCGGCCTGCAGATCGACCCCTCCGGCAACGTCTGGCTGGCCAACAACTGGCGCACCGTCCCCGTCCAGACCAACCCCGGCGGCCACGAACTGGTCGTCCTGATCGGCGCCGCCGCCCCCGTCCGCACCCCCGCCCTCGGCGGCCCCGCCCAGCCCTGACCGAGCCCCCGTGCGCCCTGCCGGCCCGGGCCCGCCACGCCGGGGCCGGCAGGGCGACTACCCACCGGTACCCGTGGCCCGCCCCCGCCCCGCCGGGAACACTGCGCCGATCGGGCGCACCCGCGCGCGACACACCCGGGAGCCGTCCATGCCGCCGTCCGCCCGACCCGCCCCCTCGGCCACCGCACGCCCGGCCCGACGCGCCGCGCTGCGCCGCCTGGGCGAGTGGTGCGCACGCCACTCACTGATCGTCATCGTGCTGTGGATCGTCGCCCTGGCCGGCATCCAGGCCGCCAACAAGACGGTCGGCGGCACCTACTCGGACGACTTCTCCCTGCCCGGCACCCAGGCGCAGCAGGGCCGCGACGTGCTGCAGGCGCACGAGCCGGCCGCCGCGGGCACCAGCTCCCAGGTGGTGCTGCACGACGCCGCGCAGCTGCCCGGCTTCCAGGCGCAGATCACCCAGGCGCTCACCTCGCTCCAGCAGCTGCCGCACGTGATCGCGGTGCAGAGCCCGCTGCCGCCGCCGGGCCAGCCCCCGGCGCCGGGCGGTCCGCTGGCCGCCGACGGGCTGACCGGGTACATCACCGTCCGCTTCGACACCTCGCCGGCCCTGCTGGGCACCGACTACCTGACCGGGGTGGACGAGGCGGTCGCGCCGCTGCGCCAGGCCGGGGTGCAGGTGGAGTACGGCGGTCCGCTGGGCGAGCTGGCCCGGCCGGCGCCGGACGACCGGGCCAGCGAGGCGATCGGCTTCGCGGTGGCGGTCGTGGTGCTGCTGGTGGGCTTCGGCAGTCTCATCGCGGCCGGGCTGCCGCTGCTGACGGCGCTGTTCGCGGCGGTGGTGGGCCTGGGGGTGCTGGGGCTGATCGCGGCGCTGTCCACCTTCGCGACCGTCGCCCCGACCCTGGCGACGATGATCGGCATCGGGGTCGGCATCGACTACGCCCTGTTCCTGCTGACCCGCCACCGGCAGAACCTGATGGACGGCGTGGACCCGGTGGCCTCCGCCGGGCAGGCGGTGGCCACCAGCGGACGGGCGGTGCTGGTCTCCGGCTGCACAGTGATCATCGCGCTGTCCGGGCTGTCGGTGTCGGGCATCTCCTTCATGGCCAAGCTGGGCGCGGCGGCGGCCGTGACCGTGGTGTCGGCGGTGCTCGGCGCGCTCACCCTGCTGCCGGCGCTGATGGGGGTGATCGGGCGCCGGATGGACCGCTTCTGCGTGCGCCGCCCGATCGCCGAAGCCGGCGGCGCCGAGGGCGAGGGCGGCGCGGAGGCCGGCGGGACCTGGCACCGCTACGCCCGCCGGGTGGAGGCGCACCCCTGGCGCTTCCTGGTGGCCGGGGTGGTCGTGCTGGCGGTGCTGGCGATCCCGCTGTTGTCCATCCAGCTCGGCCACATCGGCGACGGCGCCGACTCCACCGACTTCACCGACCGGCGCGCCTACGACCTGATGTCCCAGGCCTTCGGCCCGGGCTCCAACGCGCCGCTGACGGTGGTCGTCGACCAGAGCGCGGTGCCCGCCGACGCCCGGGCCGGCCTGCAGACCTCGGTGCAGCAGGCCCTCACCCACCTGCCCGGCGCCGCCAGCAGCACCCCGCTGCAGACCAGCCCGGACGGCGCGGTGCTGTTCGGCACCGTCATCCCGGCGGGCGCCCCGCAGGACCGCGCCACCACCGACCTGGTCAACCGCCTGGCGGACCACGTCCTGCCCGACGCGGTGAGCGGCAGCGGCGCGAAGACCTACGTCACCGGCAACACCGCGGCCCAGGTCGACTTCCTGGACATCGTCTCCAGCCGGCTGGTGCCGATCATCGCGGTGGTGGTCGGGCTGGCCTTCCTGATCATCCTGGCGGTCTTCCGCGGCCTGCTCGTCGCGGTCAAGGCCGCGGTGCTCAACCTGCTGTCCATCGCGGCCTCGTACGGGGTGGTGGTGGCGGTGTTCCAGTGGGGCTGGGGCGGGCCGGCGCTCGGCGTCGCGGGGAAGGTCCCGATCGAGAGCTACGTGCCGATGATGATGTTCGCGATCGTCTTCGGGCTGAGCATGGACTACGAGATCTTCCTGCTCTCGCGGGTGCACGAGGCCTGGCTGCGCACCGGGCGCAGCCAGGACGCGGTGGCACACGCGCTGGAGATCACCGCGCGGGTGATCACCTGCGCCGCGCTGATCATGGTCAGCGTCTTCGCGGCGTTCATCGTCAGCGACAACATCGTGATCAAGATGATGGGGCTGGGCCTGGCCGTGAGCGTGCTGGTGGACGCGACGATCGTGCGGCTGCTGCTGGTTCCGGCGGTGATGACCCTGCTGGGCTCGGCGGCCTGGTGGACGCCGCGCTTCCTGGACCGGATCCTGCCGCACATCGACGCGGAGGGCGAGGGCGAGAAGGCCTAGCGGGCCCAGCGGGTCCGCGGGGGTCGTCCGAGCCGTCGGGGCGGCCGGTCCGGCGCGGTGTCAGCATGCCGGTGCTCCGGCCGTGCGGCGGCCAGGGCCCGGGCGCTGTCGGTGAGTTCGGCGAGTGGGAGGTTACGACGGATGCGGGCGGAGTGGGGGTTGCCTGCGCGGCCGCTGAGCTGACATATCATCTGTTGATCTTGAAAGCTAGGAACGGGGTTTCGGCATGGTCGCGCGGATCGGCACCACCGCACGGGGATTGGGCATCGGTATGGCGGCGGTCGTCCTGGGAGGGGTGCTGAGCGCCTGCGGGTCCAGCCCGATCTCGGGCGACCTGGCCGCCGGCGCGCAGAAGTGGCCGGACTTCCGAACCGTGCTGTCCGACAAGGTCGCGCTGAAGCAGACCCTTCCGGGCCGGGCGGCCATGCCCGGCTGGGAGGTGCACCGCAACCGGGTCGCCACCGCGGAGGAGTCGGGCGACGAGTGTCCGGGCTGCAAGCTCGACGGCACCGCCGACTTCGAGGCCGGAGTCGTCACGGCCACCTTCAAGATCACCACCTTCGGCTCCTCGGGCGAGGCGAGCGCGTACCTCGCGAAGGCGGCCAAGGAGTTCGAGACGAAGGCCGGCACGTCCTCCAAGCTCTCGGTGCCGGCCACCGGGAACGAGACCGTCGCCTACAGCGGCACGTACCACGACAGCCCGCGCAACGTCGTCCTGATGCGGGTGGGCACCGCCTTCGCGGGCGTCATGCTTGAGGACTCCTCGGACGTGGCGCAGCTGCAGAAGATGGCGACGATGCTCGCCCGCCGCGTCGAGCAGGCCGCCGCCGGGCAGACCGTCGACGCCGCCCTGGGCGCCGGCTGATCCGGCGCGCCCTCGTGGGCGGGCGCCCCGTCAGCGGCGGCGTGCGGCGTGGATCGCGGCGCCGCCGGCGGCGGTCGCCCAGCCGAGGAAGGCCTGTCGGCCCGAGGTCGCCCAGGTCGGCCCCTGGGCTTCGTAGGAGCCCAGGGAGACGTGGTAGTCGCAGCCGGCGGCCGGTTCGCCGGCCAGGCGGACCTGGACGGTCGCCGACTCGGCGGGCATGGTCGCGGCGTTCGTCCAGTGGGCGCCGCCGTCGACGGAGTACTGCACCGGTGCCCGCCCGCAGTCGGAGGCGGCGTGGGCGGCGGGCGCCGTGACGGCGGCGGCCGCGGCGGTCAGGGCGAGGGCGGTGGGCGCGGACGAACGGCGCGGGCGCAGGCGGGGCGCCGGCGCGGGGGCGGGCGCGGACGGGTGAACCGCCCCGCCGTCCCGGGCGCCTGCTCGGGCCCGGCCCGCGGCACCGGCCCGCGGCGGTGGTGCTCCCCGGCCGCGGGCCTGCGGTCGTCGTCAGTGCAGGGGGTCCTTGAGATGGCGGGCGGCGGTGCGGATGGCGAGGGTGTAGGGGGCGTCCAGGGCGCGGGTGCGGGCGTCGAGTTCGGCGAAGGGCACCAGCGCCCGGTGGCTGTCGTCGGTGGCCTGGGTCCAGGCCGTCCAGGCGTTGTGGACGTCCTCGTCGGTGACCTGTTCGCCCTTGGCCTGCAGCAGGACGGCGTAGATCCGGAACAGGTCCTCCGAGCCCGTGGGAGGTCTCGCCTCCGAGGGCAGGCAGGAGCGGATGAGGTCGGCGATGGGATCGAGATGGCTCATGCGGCCAGTGTGCCGGTGACCAGGGTGCCGGTGAGCAGGATCAGGTGGGATGCCGCGAAGACCATCGGCACCGCCCGCTCGGTGGTGCCCAGTTCGGTGTAGTGCTTGCGCCAGCGGCCGCTGCGGGAGGCGTTTCTGAGGGTGTCCCACTCGTCGGTGTAGATCCGTGCCGCCAGCTGCTCCTCCAGGCCGTTGATGACCGTGAACTTGGCGGCGTTGAGGTCCCGGTAGCTGCGCAGCTGCATCCACCAGGCGCCGGAGAGGGTGAGGCCGGCCAGGGCGACGGCCGTCGGCACCCACCACGGGGACTCGGAGAGCTTGGGTATGCCGAATCCGATGAGGGTGACCAGGGCGGTCTGCACGGACAGGAAGTAGGTGTTGGCGGTGCCCCGGCGGGCGGAGACCCGGTCGGCCATCTCCACGGCGAGTTTGTAGAGCTCCAGCAGTTCGCCGGGATTGTTCGGCTGCGGCGAACGGTTCGGCTGCGGCGGGCGGCTGGGTTCGGGTGACTGGAGTGACTGGACCGGCAGCGGCGAGCGGTTCGGTTGCGGCGGCGTGGCCATCGCGGCTCCCTCGGGCGGGCGGGAGGGCGGGGACGAACCGTTCGGGTACGGTGCCGCCCCCGCCGACACTGACGCGACGTCACCTTCCCTGTGCGGGAGGGTTCTACCGGCCGGCCGGGGAAGCCGTGGCGGCAGCAGTTGCCGTCGCCGTGGCGGTGGCGGTGGCGGCAGCCGTGGCGGGTGGCAGGGCGTGCAGGGCCGCGAGGGCGTCCGACTCCCCCTCGGCGAACCCGTGGGCGCGGGCGGCCCGCAGTGCGGCGTCGAGGTGGCGCGCGGCCTCCTCGCGGTGGCCGGTGGCGGCCAGGGCGCGGCCGTACAGGGTCTGCAGCACGATGCGGCGGGCGGCGGGGAAGGAGTGCTCGGCCAGGGCCAGGGCGCGCGCGGCGTGCTGGGCGGCCTCCTCGGGGGCGCCGGCCTGAAGGCACGCGTGGGCCAGGTGCTGGCGGGCCAGGGCGACGAGGTCGGCGCGTGCGGCCCGCTCGGCGAGGACCAGGGCCCGGGCCAGCAGGCCGCGCACCCGGGCGGTGCGGCCGTGGCGGGCCAGGGCGACGGCCAGGTTCATCAGGGCGACGGCCTGTGCGGTGCCGTCCCCGGCCAGGGCGGCCAGGTCGGGGGCCCGTTCCAGGTGTGCCAGGGCCTGCTCGTGGTGGCCCTCCTCCAGCAGGACCCACCCCAGCAGCGCCCGGGCGCGGGACTGGGCGCCCGGGTCGCGGTCGGCCTCGGCGGCGGCCAGGCCATGTTCGAGCAGCGGCGCCCAGCCGTCCCGGACCTGCCAGACGATCAGCGGCCACTGCAGCAGGACCAGGCGCCAGGCCCGGTCGTGCAGGCCCGCGGTGACCGCCGCCTCGACCGCGCCGCGCAGGGTGTCGCGCTCGGCGGCGTACCAGGCGAGCGCGCTCTCCCGGTCCGGGAAGGGGCGCACGTCGGCGGGGCGCCGGGTGCCGGGCGGCAGGGCGCAGCACGGTTCGCTGCCGGGTTCGGCGGCCTCGCAGGCGGTGATCAGGGTGCTCAGCAGGTGGTCGAGCAGGCGTGGCAGGACCTGGGTGTCGGCGGTGTCGGCGGGCAGGCTGCGGGCGTAGAGGCGGACCAGGTCGTGCAGGGTGTAGGCGTCGCGGCCGATCTCGACGAGGAGGTGGGCGGTGGCGAGTTGGGCCAGTGCTGCGGCGGCTTCGCTCCGGTGGCAGTCGGCGAGGGCGGCGGCGGTGCGGCTGTCGAGGGTGGTGCCGGTGTGCGCGCCCAGGCGGTGGAACATCCGGCGGGCGGGTTCGGACAGGTGTTGGACGGTGAGGGCGAGGGCGGCGGCGACGCTGGTGTCCTCGACTTCCAGGATTCCCAGCCGGCTGTGTTCGTCGGCCAGTTCGTCGGCGAGCAGGGCGAGGTCGCGGGAGGGTCCGGTGGCCAGGCGGGCGGCGGCCAGGCGCAGGGCGAGCGGCAGGCCGTCGCACAGGCCGGCCAGGCGGTGGGCGGCTTCGGGTTCGGCGGCGACGAGGTCGGCGCCGAGGGTGGCGGAGAGCAGGGTGACGGCCTGCGGGGGCGAGAGGTGGGTGAGCGGGACGGGGCGGGCGGCGTCGGAGGCGACCAGGCCGCCGAGGCGGTCGCGGCTGGTGACCAGGGTGACGCAGCCGTCGCCGTCGGGCAGCAGCGGGCGGACCTGGTCGGAGCGGCGGGCGTTGTCCAGGACGATGAGCATCCTGCGCTCGGCGGTCAGTTCGCGGTAGCGGGCTGCCATGGCCTCGGGGGTCGCGGGCATCTGCTCGGCGGGCAGGCCGAGGCCGAGGAGGAGTTCGCGCAGGACGGCGGGGGTGGAGCGTTCGGGCAGCGGGCTGTGGCCGCACAGGTCGACGAGGAGCCGGCCGTCGGGGAAGTCGGCCTGGCGGTGGTGGGCCCAGTACACGGCGAGGGTGGTCTTGCCGACTCCGGCGCCGCCGGTGAGCACGGCGATCGGTCCGGGGCCGCCGGTGAGCACGGCGATCGGTCCGGGGCCGGCGGTGGCGCGGTCGAGTGCGGCCAGGTCGTCCTGGCGGCCGGAGAAGCCGCGGGGGCGGCGGGGGAAGGGCCAGGGGGCGGCGGGGCGGGCGGGGGGTGGTGGCGGCGTCGGGGCGGGCGCGGGCGTCGGGGCGGTGGCGGGGGCCTGGGCGGGGGCGGGCGTGGGGGTGGGTCCGGGGGCCTGGGCGGTGGCGGGGTGCGGGTCGGGGACGAAGGCGAGGCCGCCGACGGTCGGCACCCGCGGCGGCGGCACCCGGTCGGGCCGCGGCGCGGCGGTGGTGCGCAGCAGGCGGTCGTGGGCGTCGACGAGTTCTTGGCCGGGGTCGATGCCCAGTTCGTCGGCGAGGGCGCGGCGGGTGCGGTGGAACCAGTCCAGTGCCTCCGAGCGGCGTCCGGCCCGGCCGAGGGCCAGCATGAGGGCGGCGACCAGGGGTTCGCGCAGCGGGTTCATGGTGGCTTCGGTGGACAGGACGCCGGCTGCGGCGCCGTGGTCGCCGAGTGCGCTGTGGGCGCGGGCCAGTTCCTCGACGGCGGCGAGGCGTTCCTCTTCCAGTGCGTGTGCGGCGCACTGCAGGGGCACGCTGGGGGCGGTGCCGGCGAGGGCGGGGCCGCGCCACAGGGCGAGTGCTTCGCGCAGGGCCTCGACGGCCTGGGCGGCGTCGGGCAGGGAGCGGGCGGTGCGGACGAGGTGTTCGAAGCGGTCGGTGTCGACCGCGAGTTCGGGGACGCGCAGCAGGTAGGCGCCGCCGTCGGTGACGAGTTCGACGCCGACGGCGGGGGCGTCGTGGTGGGCGAGCAGGGCGCGCAGGGCGGAGACGTGGTTGTGGATGACGGTGCGCGCGTGGCGGGGCGGTTCCTCGTCCCACAGCGTCTCGGTGAGGCGGTCCACGGTGACGGGTGCGCCGGGGTTGAGCAGCAGCATGGCCAGCAGGCTGCGGCGTTTGGCGGACCCGACCGGCAGCTCCCGGCCGTCCGTGGCCACGGCGGCCACCGAGCCCAGCAATCGGAAATCCACGACCTGCCCCTCGATTAATGCGACAAGCATATGACAGTAGGCGACTCGTCGATCACAGGGTGTCGTCCGGGCGACGCCCCGGTGACCGGCGGGCGGCGGACGGCCGCTCGTACGGACCGCTGCCGGCCCTTGCTCGTACGGGCCGCTGTCGCTGCCGGGCCGCCGTCGGCGGGCGGCCTCGGGGCAGAGCTTGCGCGAAGATCCGTCCCGGCCGCCAGCGGTCACGGGCAGTCAGGGACGCTGGAATGCCCGTACGGGCTCTGACCAGGGCGGATACCGGGCTCCTGGAACGCGCGGCCGGGACGCGGGCGATTCGTCGGGACAGCCGGTGACCAACCACAATGATGCTTTTCGGAAATGACCCACAGAGAAAGCGAACCCCCACCATGGATCTCGGCGTGCGCTGGAAGCTGCACGGTGACGGGCGCACGCCCGCGCCGGGGGCGGTCGTCCGCCCCGACGAACGGCTCTCCTGGCCCCGCACGGTCGGACTGGGCGCCCAGCACGTCGTGGCGATGTTCGGCGCCAGCTTCGTGGCGCCCGTGCTGATGGGGCTCGACCCGAACCTCGCCATCATGATGTCCGGCGTGGCCACCGTGATCTTCCTGCTGGCCACCCGCGGCCGGGTGCCCAGCTACCTGGGCTGCTCGCTGTCCTTCGTCGGCGTGGCCGCGGTGATCCGGGCGCAGGGCGGCACCAGCGCGACGGTGACCGGCGCCGTGTTCGTGGTCGGCATCGCGCTGTTCCTGGTGGGCCTCGCCGTCCAGAAGTTCGGGGCGCGCATCATCCACGCGGCGATGCCGCCGGTCGTCACCGGCGCGGTCGTCATGCTGATCGGCTTCAATCTGGCCCCGGTGACGGCCTCGGTCTACTGGCCGCAGGACCAGTGGACGGCGCTGCTGGTGATGCTGTTCACCGGGCTGGCCGTGGTGGGCCTGCGCGGCTTCTGGTCACGGGTGGCGATCTTCCTCGGGCTGGTCTTCGGGTACGGGATCTCCTGGCTGTTCGACCGGATCTTCGGGAAGATCCACTCGGTGGACGCGAGCGGGCACCTGACCGACCACTGGCGCCTGGACCTGTCCGGTGTCGGCAAGGCGGACTGGGTCGGCCTGCCCACCCTGCACGGCCCGTCCTTCCAGTGGTCGGCGATCCTGGTCGCGCTGCCCGTGGTGATCGCCCTGGTCGCGGAGAACGCCGGGCACGTCAAGGCCGTCGGCGAGATGACCGGCACCGACCTGGACGACAAGCTCGGCACCGCGATCTCCGCCGACGGCGTCGCCTCGATGCTGTCCACCGCGGTCGGCGGCCCGCCGAACACCACGTACTCCGAGAACATCGGCGTCATGGCCGCCACCCGGGTCTACTCCACCGCCGCGTACTGGGCGGCGGCCGGCTTCGCGCTGCTGTTCGGCATCTGCCCCAAGTTCGGGGCCGTCGTCGCCGCGATCCCCGGCGGGGTGCTCGGCGGCATCACCGTCATCCTGTACGGAATGATCGGCCTGCTCGGCGCGCAGATCTGGACCAAGTCCGGGGTGGACCTGCGCAATCCGCTCAACCTGGTGCCGGCCGCGGCGGGCATCATCATCGGCATCGGCAACGTGACGATGAAGTTCACCGACACCTTCACCCTCAGCGGCATCGCGCTGGGCACGCTGGTCGTCATCACCGGCTACCACGCGCTGCGGGCGCTGGCGCCGGCGCACCTCAAGGTGCAGGAACCGCTGCTGGACGAGGGCACCTCCTCGTACGACGAGCAGGGCGAAGCCCGTCGCTGACGTCCGGTGAGGCGGACCGGCGGAAGTAGCCCAACGGGTTACTTCCGCCGGTCGTTCCGCCTGGTTCACGGGCCCGGCAGGTGGTCGAATCGCCGCGTACACCCACGATGCCCGTTCGGCGCCCATGCGGTGCCCGATTCGACCCGGGGAGAGGCATGTCCCTTCCGTCCGACCGCCGCAAGCTCGCCTACGGAGGCGTGGCCGTCACCGTGCTCGCCCTCTCCTGGGCCACCGTGACACCCAGCAGCGCGGCGGGGCAGGTGCTGTGGACCCCGAGCACCGACAAGGGGGCGTCCTCCTTCGCCGCCGTACAGTGCGCCTCCGGCAACTTCAAGGTCGTGAACGACGCGGCCAAGGGCAAGGTGTGGCGGGCCCACCAGGCCGCCGGGCAGGAGCGCTGCGAGACGCTGAGCCCGGATTTGAAGAACGGTGACACGTTCTACCTGGGCTGGTCGTCCAAGGTGGACATCAAGGACGCCAACAGCCGCTACGTCTTCCAGCTCAAGTGCGACCCGAGCACGGACACCGCCAACCACCCGATCGAGATCGACGCGACCAACGGGCGGATCCGGCTGCAGGAGTGGGACACCAAGCACGTCTCGCACACGCTGTGGACCGCGCCGACCGCCAACGGGCAGTGGCACTCGTACGCGCTGAAGATCCGCCTGGGGCGCACGGACGGCACGATCGACTTCTGGTTCGACGGCAAGAAGCAGACCTTCACCACCGGGTCGGGGACCTTCAAGGGCACGACCTGGGACGGCAACCGGAACTACCTCAAGTGGGGCTCCTACCACGAGTCCACGGGGGACGCGACGAACACCTTCACCAGCCCGGTGATGGCCACGACGCTGGAGGCCGCGACCGCCGGCTCGTAGGGCGGCGCTTCGCCGACATGACGCAGGCCCGGACCGCGTGGGGGCGGTCCGGGCCTGCGGGCGTTTCAGATGTCGCCGAACTCACCGCTGCGGACAGCGGAGACGAAGGACTTCCAGGCCTCGGCCGGGAAGACCAGGGCCGGGCCCTGGGGGTCCTTGGAGTCACGGACCGGGGCCAGGCCGGGGAAGTTGGGGGCCACCTCGACGCAAGTACCACCGTTGTTGCTGTAGGAGGACTTGAACCACTGGGCGCCGGACAGGTCTACAGGGGGGATCATGACGTTCCTCTCACGCCTTGCTTGCGGATCATCTCCAGTGACGCAGCCTTCGACAGCGCTTCCACCTGGAGCTGATGGTAGTCCCGCTCCCAGGCCCGAGCAGTCTCGGTGTCTCGCGCGAGGAAGCCACGCAGCTGGCACTCCGAGTATGCCAGGAGCGTCCGATCCGCCAGAGTCAACAGTGTGACAACCATGGTGAACGGCAGTTCCTCCGCGAGCGAGAACGGCGCCACCTGGATGGTGATGTTCGGACGGCTCGCGAGATCTTCGAGATGCGCCAGCTGTCGCGCCATCACCTTGGCCCCTCCCACGGTTCGCAGGAGAGCTCCTTCATCCAGGACGAAATGCAGGCGAGGCGCCGGCCTCCGATCAAGCAGCTTCTGACGGGCGGCAAGGAAGTCGAGTCGACCTGCGGCCTTTTCCTCGGTGATGCTGCCGCGTCGAACGGCTGCGGCCACGAAGGCTTCGGCATACTCCATCGTCTGGGCCAGACCAGGCACGATGCCCAGTTCGAAGTGGGAGATCCCCTGAGCCTTCGCCTCCTGCTGCGCGTACTCGGAAAACCCCTCCAGCAGCGACGACCCGCTGAGGCTCCAGTACGTCAGTTCCAGTGACCCACCGGCATCAAGGGCCCTGTCGGCACTGCGAACCCAGTCGAGCGTGGGACTGCGCGTCCCTCTTTCGAGGTTCGAAATCTGACTATCGCTCAGGTTCGTCAGCTCGCCGAGCCGGGTCTGCGTCAACCCCGCCGCCTTGCGCAACCTGCGCAGTTGAGCCCCGAACGCTTTGAGGGGTGAAGCCGATGGATCCAGCCGAGACTCACGCATCGTCAGACCTCCGCCGCGCGCGAATACCACAAGGGGAAACTGTCAAGTGGAAAAGCCTTCCGATAGTAAGGGCGATCACGCCATCATGGCTACACCCGGTGAACCGCCGGAAGCGCAGCGCAACCTACGGAGACCCCCATGCCTGACGCGCAGTACCCCTTCCCCTGCTTCCAACTCAACGAGGTGGTGCAGGACTTCAGCCGCCCCGAGGACGGGAAGCCGCGCGAGGGCGTCTTCGTGGAGGTGGAGTTCGGGAAGGCGATTCTCCGGCCGCTGGGAGCGAACGGTCCCGAGCGTCGGGTCGACCTGGGCGTGATCCGGTCGCTCGACCCGAGGGAGATCGCGCCCGGCACCTGCGGGAAGCCGCACCGTCGGCCGTTCGACGGGTGGCCGCTGTGACCGCCGTGGCCGCCGAATTCCTCACATCTGGAGCCGAGTTGAGCAAGACCCGCCTCATGAGCAGGCCCCCCGGGCGGCGATCCGTCCAGCAGGTCCTCGTCCTTCTCGAACACCCCGACGAGCCGGATGAGTTCTCCGCCCTCCTCGTCGACTCCGTCCACCGCAACGGGCTGTCCCTGCCCGGCGGCAGCGCCGAGCAGGACGAGCTGCCGCACCTCGCGGCCCGCCGGCACCTGGAGACGGCAACCGGGCTCGTCCTCTCCCTGCGCACCATCCTGTCGGTCGACTACGTTCCCGCCGCCGAATTCCCCGAAGGCCTCAACTTCGTGTACGCGGGCGGGATGATCACACCCCGGCAGGCCGAGGTCGTCCGCCGGCACCAGCCGCCGGACGGGATCTGCGGCCTCCACTGGGTACCCCAGGGCCGGCTGCGCGACGCCATGACCGAGGACCAGTACCGGCGCGTCGAAGACGCCTGGGACGCCTGGGAACACGGCGCCGGACTCCCCCTCCTGGTACGGGGCGTCCCGGTCCCGGTCGGCTGATCACGACGGGGCCCGGACCGCCACGAGCGCGTTCCGGGCCTCCGCTTCGAGACTTCGGCTCAGCCTTCGCCGAACTCGCCACTGCGGACAGCGGCGACGAACGCCGTCCACGCGTCTGCGGCGAAGACCAGGGCGGGCCCGTTCGGGTCCTTGGAATCGCGGACAGGCATCACACCGGAGAAACCGGGTGCCACCTCTACGCAGTTGCCTCCGTTGTTGCTGTAGGAGGACTTGAACCACTGGGCGTCGGACAGGTCTACGGGAGGGATCACGGTGTTCCTCTCAGATCTCGCCGAACTCGCCGCCTGCGGACGGCGATGATGAACGACGCCCACTCCTCGGCGGCGAAGACCAGGGCCGGCCCGTTCGGATCCTTCGAATCTCGGACGTGCATCAACTCACGAAATTCGCAAGCAACTTCAACGCAGTTGCCGCCCTGCTGGCTGTACGTCGACTTCACCCACGAAGCGGCAGCCAGGTCGAGCAGCCATACGACTCCCTCCGAGCAGCGCAGTCACGTCTCGGCTCCAGGGTAGAGCGGCGGCAGCACCCGAGGGGGGCTGCCGCCGGATCCGACTGACGATTCGTCACTGTTCGACCATGGCTGGGCCTCCCGCCCCGTCCACCCTTCACCCCGTGAGCTGGCCGAACTCCTCCTTGGCGTGGACACGGCCAGGCTCGAAGATGTCGGCGGGGAGGCCTCGCCGGCTAGGCGAGGGATCGTGATTCAAGGGAGCGAAGATGCGCACGGGTGCGGAGAGCGCACTGGGGGACGGCGTCATGACGGGGAAGGACCGGTTCGAGCTCTGGCGGGACGCGCTGGCGAAGACGCGTGAGTGCGAAGCGACCAGCGCCCACGCGGACAGTTTCCAGGCGGAGTTGCGGTCGTCGGCGCTGGGGCAGGTGACCCTGCTGGGGACGTCGTTCCCGTCGGCGCGAGTCCGGCGGACCGAGCGCATGGTGCGCCGCTCGCACGGCCCTGAGCTGTACCACCTGACGTTCCTGACGGCAGGTAGCCAAGCGCTGCGGCACGGCGCGGACCGGACGGAGAAACACAGGTCGGGAGACCTGGTGTTCCTCGACTCTTCACACCCGTACGACGCCCGGTTGTTCGGTGGCGGCCCCGGCAAGCCCCGGATCGAGGGCGTGGGCGCCGACTTCCCGGTGTCGCTGCTGCCGATCCCGCCGCGGCTGCTGCGCGGCCTGCTCGGCCGGGGGCTGCCCGCTCGGGAGGGGTCGGGTGCGCTGCTCGCGCAGTTCCTGCTCGGCCTGGACCGGCAGGCCGACGTCCTGCAGCCGGCCGAGGCGGCCCGCCTGGGCACCGTCCTGGTCGACCTGACAGCGGCCTGGCTCGCCCGGGAACTCGACGCCGCCTCCCAGCTCCCGCCCGACGCCCGGCACCGGGCCCTGGTCGAGAACATCCGGGCCTTCATCCGGCACAACCTCCACGACCCCGCCCTGACCCCGGCCACGATCGCCGCCGCCCACCACATCTCCGTCAGCCACCTGCACCGCCTGTTCACCCAGCATTCCCAGGGCGAGACCGTCGCCGCCTGGATCCGCAGCCAACGCCTGAAGAAGGCCCACCGCGACCTGACCGACCCCGCACTGCAGGACCTGCCCGTCCACGTCATCGCCGCCCGCTGCGGCATGTTCCGCGCCTCCGAGTTCAGCCGCGCCTTCAAAACCGCCTACGGCCTCTCGCCCCGGGAACACCGCCACCGGGCCCGGCACGAGCCCGGCGGCCGGTAAGCCGCGCAACGCACGGACCAGCGCGGCCGGGTGTCTCGTTCCCGGATGGCGCGAGCATGTACTCGTTCGGGTGAAGTGCCCGGTCGGCACGCGGACTTCGGCGTAGCGGTGCCCTGCTATCGTCCGCCCTGTCCGCCACCCGGATTCTGGGAGTCTTCCTGTGAGTAGCGATGCCGTCGACCGTCTTCCGCAGCGGGCTTTGCGGCTCGTCGTCACTGGCGGCGGAACCGGCGGTCACACCTATCCGGCGCTGACCGCGGTCCGCACGGCGCGGGCGAGGCTCGCCTCTGCGGGCCGGGCGCTGGACGTCCTGTGGGTGGGCACGGCGGACAGCCTGGAGTCCCGGGTTGCGGCGAGCGAAGGCATCGAGTTCGCTGCGGTTGCCACAGGGAAGATCCGACGCCACCGGAACCCGCTCAGGATGGTCTCTCCCGCGAACGTGCGGGACATGGCGCGGGTTCCGCTCGGGGTAGCGCAGGCCCGCGCCGTGGTCTCCCGCTTCCACCCCGACGTGGTACTGGCCACGGGCGGATACGTTGCCGTGCCGGTGGGCATCGCCGCTTCGCTGTGTCGTCGCCCGCTCGTCGTCCACGAGCAGACGGTGCGCCTGGGCCTGGCCAACCGGACGCTCGCGGGACGGGCTGCCCGCATCGCGGTGTCCTCCGAGTCCACCGTGCCGCTGCTGCCGGAGGCGTCCCGGTCGATCGCGGTCGTCACCGGCAACCCGGTGCGGCCCGAGGTGCTGACCGGTGATGCGGACAAGGCGGTCCAGGCGCTCGGGCTGCACGGGTTCCGCCGCGATCTGCCGACCGTCTACGTCACCGGTGGCGCCCAGGGCTCGGAGCAGATCAACGGACTGGTGGCGGACGTTCTGCCCTGGCTGCTGGCCGGCGCCAACGTGATCCACCAGTGCGGCCCGGCGCACGTCGAAGCCCTGCGGGCCCGCGCCGCGGCTCTTCCCTCGCAGCTGGCGTCCCGGTACCTGTTGACCGGGTTCGTCGGCCCCGAACTGCCGGACGTGCTCGCGCTGGCCGATGTCGTGGTCTCCCGCAGCGGGGCGGGCACGATCGCGGAGCTGACGGCGCTGGGCAAGGCCGCGGTCCTCGTCCCGCTCGCCAGTTCGGCCGGCAACGAGCAAGCCCACAACGCGAGCCACCTGCACGACGCCGGGGCGGCGATCGCGCTCCTCGGCGAGGTGACGGCGGGGCGCCTCCGTGAGGCGGTCGACCCGCTGCTGACCGACGCCGAGCGCCGTGGGGCCATGGCGGAGCGGGCGCGCGCTCACGGCCGTCCGGATGCCGCCGACCGGCTGGTGGACGTGCTCTTCTCCGCCGTCGCGCACTGACGCGCGACCACGGAGCAGGGCCCGAGGCACGGACGCGCCTCGGGCCCCGGTGTCCTCACGCCCCAAGCCGGCCGGTGGACGACTCGCGCGTCCAGTCGCCCCGGTCGCCGAGGGAGACGTTGTCCCGGCTGAAATGGGTCACCGCTCCTGTTGCCTCTTGCGGCCGGGGCACGATCTGGTCCAGGCGGGGCAGCGTGTCCGAGATGAGCAGCCGCCCGTGGCGCATACACCGGTCCCAGACGTCGCGTACCTCGTCCACGTCGGGCCAGATGGAGAAGACCGCCTCGGCGAGGATCGGGCCGGAGTCGATGCCCGCGTCGATGACGTGGATCGTGATGCCGTGCAGGTGCTCGCGGTTGCGCAGCGCCCAGTTGACCGGCCGCACCCCGCGGTAGCCGGGCAGGCGGCCGGGGTGACAGTTGATGATGTGACTGGTGGCGTCGATGAGCTCCGGACCGATGATCTTGTCGTAGAGGACACTGAAAACGAGGTCGCAGCGGCCCGGTTCCAGGTCCCGCCAGTCGCCCGAGCGGAGGATGCGGGCCTCGGGGTGGTGTTCGGCGGCGTGGTCGGACAGGCGGAGGTCCCAGTCCGGCTCGACCGCGTTCGGGATCACCGTGTCCAGGACGGTCCCGGGCAGCGCGGCGATCGTCTCGCAGGCGTGCGCGGCCAAGGCGCCCTTCCCAAGGACCGCCGCGCGCCTCACTGCCCGCCCCCGGTCGCGGCCTTGAGCGTGGCGGCGACGTGGCGCACGTCGTCGTCGGTCATGTGCTGGTGGAACGGCAGCGTCAGGATCTCCCGGCCGGCCTGCTCGGTGACGGGCAACACCCGGCGCCACGGGGCGAAGGCGGGTTGGAGGTGGTTGGGCGGGTAGTGGACGCCGACCGCGACACCTGCGGCGAGCATGCGCCGGAACACCTCCTCGCGGTCGGCGACCCGGACCACACACAGGTGCGGGACCGAGTGGTCCACGTCCACGTCCACCAGCCTCACGGCCGGCACGTCGCGCAGGGCGCAGCGGTAGGACCGCCACAGTTCCTGGCGGTTGACCTCGGTGGTCTTGAACTTAGGCAGTTGTGCCAGCCCGATCGCCGCGTTGAGCGAGGAGAGCTGGTACCGCAGCCCGAAGCCTTCCACGCGGTAGGAGGTGGCGGCCTGCCGTTGCGCCTGCGATGCGACGACGCCGAGCAGCCGTAGCTGGCGGACCGTGGCGGCTTCCGCCGGAGTGCGGGGGATGACCATGCCGCCCTGCCCGCACGTCAGGTTCTTGATCGGCCCGAAGGAGAAGCACGTCAGGTCGCCCGTGCTGCCGACCCGCACGGAGCCGCGGTAGGAGCCGAAGGCGTGGGCGGCGTCCTCGACGACGGCGATGTCCCGCCGGTCAAGCGTGTCGCGGATCTCGGTGAGGTCGACGGCCCGGCCGCCGTACAGGACCGGCATCACGGCCCGGGTGTCGGGGGTGATCGCTTCCATCACCGCGTCCGGCTCGATGCACAGGGTGCCCGGGTTCACCTCGATGAAGCGGGGCGCGGCGCCGCAGGCCAGGACGGCCTGGATGGTGGCGCAGAACGTCAGCGAGGGGACGATCACCTCATGGCCGGGGCCGACACCCGCGGCCAGGAGCGCGGTGTGCATCGCGGCGGTGCCGGAGGTGACGGCCACCGCGTCGGGCACGCCGAGGAACGCGGCGACTTTCCGCTCGAACTCCTCGGTGACCTGCGTGTGCCCGTACTGGCCGGCCTTCAGGACCCGGGCCACCGCGTCCGCCTCGCCTCCATAGAGGAACGGGGTCGCGTTGCGCCGGTACTCAGGGGTGGTGGGGTTCAACCCTTCTTCCTTCCGTCGTCGTTCGTCGCGGGGGTTCACACCGAGTGGTCGATGAGCTCGGGGGCCTTGGCGACCGGCTGGGCCGTGGACAGGAGCGGCGCCCACCGGTCGGGGTTACGGCGGTACCACTCGGCGGTCTCCGCGAGACCGTCCTCCAACCCGCGCTCGGGGCAGTAGCCGAGAGCGGCGACCTTCGACCAGTCCAGGGCGTAGCGCAGGTCGTTGGCGGCCCGGTCGGGGATGTACTCCACCCGATCCCACCCGGCATCGAACATCCGCAGCAGCAGGCCGGTCAGCTCCCTGCCGGTCAGGTCGGTGCCACCGCCGACGTTGTAGACCTCACCCGGGGTGCCGGCGCGCAGGACCACGTCGATGCCCTGGCAGTTGTCCTCGACGTGGAGCCAGTTGCGGACGTGCTGGCCGTTCCCGTGGAGAGTGAGCTTGTGGCCCTTCAGCAGGCGGGTGATGAACAGGGGGACGATCTTCTCGGGGTGTTGGCGCGGCCCGTAGTTGTTGGAGGAGCGGGTGACGCACACGGGCACGCCGAACGTCTGGAAGTAGGACAGCGCCACGAGGTCGCTGGCGGCCTTCGACGCGGCGTAGGGGACGCTGGGCCGCACCGGGTCCGTCTCGGCGGCCTGGCCGGTCAGGAGCGGCCCGTACACCTCGTCGGTGGACACGTGGACGAAGCGGCGGACACCTGCCTTCCTGGCGGCTTCCAGCAAGGTGTGGGTGCCCAGGACGTTGGTGGTCAGGAAGCTCCCGGTGTCGTGGAAGGAGCGGTCCACGTGCGACTCGGCGGCGAAGTGGACGATGGCGGCGTGCTCACGGGCGAGCCGGTCGACCAGCTGGGCGTCGCAGATGTCGCCGTGGACGAACGTCAGCTTGGGCGAGAGCATCGCCTCGCCCAGGTTCTCGACACTGCCCGCGTAGGTGAGGGCGTCGAGCACGGTCACCCGGGCCACGTCCTCGGCACGCAGCAGACGCCTGGCGAAATGCGAGCCGATAAAGCCCGCACCCCCGGTGATCAGCACTTCTTCCATGGCTGGACCCTTCCTGTCGACGGTGAGCAGGGGAGAACCAGCAAACGCCTCCGGGCGATGCCAAAGGGAGGGCTCACGATGGGGGCTCACAATCACGAAACCCCGTTCACAGGGCCAGGGTTGGGGATACGCTCCGGGGTTGGGATACGCTCAGGGGCCCGGGAGAGCGGCCCAGGGCAATGAGATCCGCCCCGGAATCCACCGGTCAGATCGGACACCCCAAGGGGTCGCCATGGCGCCACGCCGGGAACCGAACCACCGCCTCGCCCGGCTCATCGAGGACAGCAAGGCCAGCAACGCCGCCCTCGCCCACCGCGTCAACGAACTCGCCGCCCGCGCCGGCGTCAACCGCGCGTACACGCATACCTCGATCAGGAACTGGACCGTCCGCGCCATGGTCCCGGACGCGCCCGCACCTGCGCTTCTGGCCCTCGCGCTCAGCGAACGGCTCGGCCGTACGGTGTCACTCGAAGAGATGGGCATGGCCGACACGCCCGCACCCACCCTCGAAACCGGCTTGAATTTCCACAGAGACCCCGATCAGGCCCTCAACCTCGCGGCCGAGTATTGGAGCACTGTGGACCGCCGGAGCTTCGTCAAGGCCACCCCCTTCGCCCTCACCGCCTACGGCCCCGCAGCCATGCGCTGGATGGCCGTACCCGCCGACCCGCCCCGCGCCCGCGTCGCCGGCGCCCGCGTCGGCCACGCCGACATCCTCGAACTGCACACGGCCGCCGACGAGGCCCGCCGCTGGGACTCCAAGTACGGCGGCGGCAACTGGCGCGCCTCCATGGTCACCGACTGCCTCACCCGGCGCGCCGCCCCCCTGCTGCGCGGCACCTTCACCGACAGGATCGGTGCCCGGCTCTTCGCCGCCACCGCCGAACTCGCCCGCGTCGCCGCCTGGCACGACGTCGACATGGGCAACCACGCCAGCGCCCAGGCCCACTTCGTCCAGGCCCTGCGCCTCGCCCGGGCCTCCGGCGACCGGGCCGTCGGTTCGTACGTGCTCGCCACCATGGCCCTGCACGTCTACCTGTGCGGTTTCCCGCACGAGGCCGTCGACATGGCCGAAGGCGCCTATGAGTGCGCCAAGGATCACGCCCCTGTCCGCGTGCTTGCCTTCGCCAAGCTCGCCCAGGCCCGCGCCCACGGCCTCGTCGGCGACGCCCGCGCTGCGGCCGCCGCGCTCAGCCGGTGCGAGCACCTGGTCGATGCCGCCGACACCGACCCGCGCGACCCCGCCTGGCTGGCCTACCTGACCCGCGCCCGTGTCGCCGCCGACGCCACCGAAATCTACCGCGACCTCAATCTCCCGGCCGAGGCACTGCACTGGAACCAGCAGGCCACGGCCATGCCCGCCGCAGACTTCAGCCGCGCCGTCGGCATCCGCCAGACCGTCCTCGCCACCGCACACCTCCAGCAGCGCAACCTCGAACCCGGCCTCGAAGCCGGCGAGCGCGCACTCACCATCCTCAGCACCGTCCGCTCCACCCGAAGCCTCGGCTACCTGCGTACCCTCACCACCGCGCTCGGCCCTTGGCACACCGAACCCGACGTCGCCGACTTCCTCCACCGCGCCGACCGCGTCCTCGACGCCAGCTGACAACCGCCCCGCTTCACCCGGCGTGTGCGGGCTGCCGCTCGTCTTCGTACCGGCGAACTGCACCAGTTCGCGGCTGAAGCCCTGTCAATAAGGCTAGGACTAATGAGTAGATCGGCCTGACGCCGAATCACCGACCGGAAGAGAGCTCCGTGGAGAAGCCGCCCGCCCACTACCGCCAGCTTGCCGACGACCTGCGCACCGGCATCGTCAACGGCCTGTACCCGCCCGGCACGGTGCTGCCCAGGATCGCCGACCTCGCCGAGGAGTACGGCATCTCCAAGCAGACCGCCCGCGAGGCGATCGCCGTCCTCGAAGCCGAGGGCCTGGTCGAGGTCGTCCGCCGGCGCGGCACCGTCGTCCGGAGCCTTCCGCAGCGCCGGCGGCTCTCCCGCGTCCGGCAGGTGCTCCGGGACGAACGCGGCTACTACTTCGATCCCGCCGCCCAGCCCTGGGTCGCCCTGTGCCGGCCCACCATCGCCTGGGCGCCGCCGCCGCGCGATCTCTGCGCCGTGCTCGACCTCGCGCCCGATGCGGAGGTCCTGGTCCGGGACCGGCTCATGGGCTCCCCGGACGACCGCCGGCCCACCCAGCTCGCGACCAGCTACCTGCCCGCCGCCGTCGCGCGCGGCACCCGGCTCGCCCAGGCGGACACCGGCCCCGGCGGCATCTACGACGTCCTGGAACGCGAGCTCGGATACGGGCCGCTGGCCTGGCACGAGACCATCACCTCCCGCATGCCGACCCCGGAGGAGAGCGCCGCCCTCCACGTCCCCAAGGGCACGCCGCTGCTGCGGATCATCCGCATCACGACGGGCCCGGACGGCAGCGTCGTCGAGGTCAACGACACCCGCATGCGGGCCGACGAGTTCGAGATCGGCTACCCGATCACCCGTCACCCCACGGCGCAATGGGCCGGAGACCGCCCGGCCGATCCGACGGTGTAGCACGGCGGCGCCCGACGGGGCCCAACCGGCCCCGGTCCCCCGTTGATCGTTTTCGGCGCCTGTCCTGGGCGCGCTGGCCGAACTCCTCCTTGGCGTGGACACGGCCGGGCTCGATGATCGGTGGGGAGGCCTCGCCGGCCCGGCGGGGGATCGTGATTCAAGGGGGGCGGAGATGCGCACGGGTGTGGAGGGCGCGCTGGGGGACGGCGTCATGACGGCGCGGGATCGGTTCGAGCTCTGGCGGGACGTGATCAGAAGGACCCGGGAGTGCGAGGCGACCAGCGCGCACGTCGACACCTTCACGGCGCAGGTGCGGTCGTCGGAGCTGGGGCAGGTGACCCTGCTGGGGACGTCGTTCCCGTCCGCGCGGTTCCTGCGGACCGAGCGCATGGTGCGCCGCTCGCACGGTCCTGAGCTGTACAACCTGACGTTCCTGACGGCGGGTGGCCACACGCTGCGGTGCGGCACGGACCAGGCGGAGAAGTTCGAACCGGGAGACCTGTTGCTCCTCGGCCCTTCGGACCCGTACGACGGGCGGTACTTCGGTGGCGGCCCCGGCAAGCCCCTGGTCGAGGGCGTGGGCGCCGACTTCCCGGTGTCGCTGCTGCCGATCCCTCCGCGGCTGCTGCGCGGTCTGCTCGGCCGCAGGCTGTCCGGGCGGGAGGGGTCGGGGGCGCTGCTCGCGCAGTTTCTGCTCGGCCTGGAACGGCAGGCCGACGTCCTACGACCGGCCGAGGCGGCCCGCCTGGGCACCGTCCTGGTCGACCTGACGGCGGCCTGGCTCGCCCGGGAACTCGACGCCGCCTCCCAGCTCCCGCCCGACGCCCGGCACCGGGCCCTGGTCGAGAACATCCGGGCCTTCATCCGGCACAACCTCCACGACCCCGCCCTGACCCCGGCCACGATCGCCGCCGCCCACCACATCTCCGTCAGCCACCTGCACCGCCTCTTCACCCAGCACTCCCAGGGCGAGACCGTCGCCGCCTGGATCCGCAGCCAACGACTGCGCAAGGCCCACCGCGACCTGACCGACCCCGCACTGCAGGACCTGCCCGTCCACGTCATCGCCGCCCGCTGCGGCATGTTCCGCGCCTCCGAGTTCAGCCGCGCCTTCAAAACCGCCTACGGCCTCTCCCCCCGGGAACACCGCCACCGGGCCCGGCACGAGCCCGGCGGCCAGTAAGCCGCGCAACGCACGGACCAGCGCGACCGGGTGGGCGCGACGGTCAGCCGGTGGTGGCGGCAGTGACGGCCTTGACGCCGCCGGCACCGTGCAGTCGCAGGACCTGCTCGGCGCGCGTGACCTGACCTCGGTGTGAGCGCAACGGCGCGGGCCCGCGCCGTTGCGCTCCCGTGGACGCCCGCCACACCGACGGCGCCGGCAGGGGGCCTGGGGGCCTCACCGTGAGAAGGGTCACGCGGCGGGCGCCGGCGGGCCTGCGAACGGCGGTGGGGCCCGCGGGGACTGGGAAGGGCGTGGTTCGGCACGGGCGAAGGCCCTGTCCGGTTCGGGACTTTGGGCATGAATCCGGTCGACCTTCGGCCCGGTGGTGACCGGTGCGGGAGCGGGCAACCGTGGACGGTCGCCCGGTGTGATCGGGCGGTGGCGCCGTCCGAGGTGGGCGGCGTCGACCCTGCCGTCTACCCGGCGCACGGTGCGCGTGAAAAGCGCGGCCCCGTACGCTCCGGAGGACCCCCAGACCCATGTCCCGAACGATCGACAACGCCCCGTATACCGCCTTCCACCGCAGGCTGGCCCTCGCCTGCTCGGGAGGGCCACTGCTGGACGGCTACATCCTCAGCATCGTCGGCGTCGCCCTGATCGGCATGCGCCCCGACCTCGGCCTGTCCACCGCCGAGGTCAGCCTGATCGGCGCCGCCGCGCTGGTCGGCATGTTCGTCGGCGGCGCCCTGTTCGGCGTGCTGACCGACCGGATCGGCCGGGAGGTGATGTACACCGCCGACCTGCTCGTCATGGTCGCCTGCTCGGTGCTCTCCTTCTGGGTGGACGCGGTGTGGGCGATCACCCTGCTGCGCTTCGTCCTCGGCATGGCCGTGGCCGCCGACTACCCCATCGCGACCTCGCTGCTCGCCGAGTGGCTGCCCGCCAAGCACCGCGGCCGCCTGCTCGGCCAGCAGATCGTCGCCTGGTACGCCGGCTCGGTGCTCGCCTACGTGGTGGGCTACCTGTTCCTGGAGCTGGCAGGTCCCGGCAGCTGGCGGTGGATGCTGGCGAGCTCGACGGTGCTGTGCGCGGTCTTCCTGGTGATCCGGCGCGGCTCGCCGGAATCGCCGCGCTGGCTCGCCGCCAACGGGCGCGTCGGGGACGCGGTGCGCGTGGTCGAGAAGCACCTCGGGGTCCGGGTCGACGGCCGCGAACTGATGCCCGACCCCGCCGAGGCCGCACGACCCAGCGGGCTGCGCCTGCTGATGACCCCGCCCTACCGGCGCCGCACCCTGTTCTGCGGCCTGTTCTTCCTCTGCCAGGTCGGCCCGCTGTTCGCGATGCTCACCTTCGGCCCGCAGATCCTCTCCTCCTTCGGCATGCCCGGCGGCACCGTGATGGAGACCCTGGGCACCGGGCTGATCAGCCTGGTCTTCCTGCTCGGCTGCTACCCGGCGCTGCGCCTGATCGACAGCCGCGGCCGACGCCCCGTCATCATCTGGTCCTTCGCGCTGATGACCGTGCCGCTGGCCCTGCTGGGCGTGTGGCCCACCGCCCCGGCCGCGATCGCCCTGCTGGCGCTGTGCGCGTACGCCTTCCTGTGCGGCGGGCCCAACGTGCTCGACTGGACGTATCCGAACGAGCTGTTCCCGACCGAGATCCGGGCGACCGCCGTGGGCGTGGCCACCTCGGTGAGCCGGATCGGCGCGGCGGTGGGCACCTACCTGCTGCCGCTGTCCCTGACAGGACTGGGCACCGGCCCGACGATGCTGATCGCCGCGGGCACCACGGCACTGGGCCTGCTGGTGTGCGTGCTGTGGGCGGAGGAGACCCGCGGTACGGCGCTCGGCGCCTCGCCGGTTGCCGCGCCCGGCCGTGCGGGCACGGCGCCGGGCGTCCCGGCGCAGCGGGTGCCGCAGCCGGTGCGCTGACGGCCGGTGCGCTGACGGCGGGTGTGCTGACGGCCGTCGTTTGACGCAGCGGCGGCGCCGCCCGGGAGTCCCGGGTGGCGCCGCCGTCGGTTCACCGGCCGTGGAGCGCCGCGCGCCCCGGGGCGGCACCCCCTTGCAAGTGTCCGGCGTGTGCAACTATCTTGATGGGCATAAGTTGCAGCTGCAATCAGTTGCGGGTGTATCCCCTGCGCCGGCGCCGGGGCAGCCACGAAGGAGATCCGATGAGCACCACTCTCTTCAGCCCGTACACCCTGCGGGAGCTGACCGTCCCCAACCGGATCTGGATGGCGGCGATGTGCCAGTACAGCGCCGCGCCCGACGGGGCGGCGGCCGGCGTGCCGACGGACTGGCACTTCACCCACCTGGCGGCGCGGGCCGCCGGCGGCACCGGGCTGATCATCACGGAGGCCACCGCCGTCAGCCCCGAGGGGCGCATCAGCCCGTACGACCTCGGGATCTGGAACGACGAGCAGGCCGCGGCGTTCCGCCGGATCACCGCCTTCCTGAAGTCGCAGGGCACCGTCGCCGCGATCCAGCTCGCCCACGCCGGGCGCAAGGCCTCCACCGAGCGGACCTGGGTGGAGCGCGGGCGCCCGCTGGCCGTGGACGAGGAGCACGGCTGGGCCCCGGTCGGCCCCGGCGCCGAGCCCTTCTCCCCCGCCCACAGCGCCCCGCAGGAGCTGACCGAGGAGCAGATCGGCGAGATCGTCGGCGAGTTCGCCGACGCCGCCCGGCGCGCGCTGGAGGCCGGCTTCCAGGTCGCCGAGGTCCACGGCGCCCACGGCTACCTGATCCACCAGTTCCTCTCCCCGCACACCAACCGCCGCACCGACGGCTACGGGGGCTCCTTCGAGAACCGCATCCGCTTCGCGCTGGAGGTCGTCGACGCGGTGCGTGCGGTGTGGCCCGAGGACCTGCCCGTCTTCTTCCGCGTCTCCGCCACCGACTGGCTCACCGAGAACCCCGAGGACGGCCGCGAGGGCTGGACCTCGCAGGACACCGTGCGCCTCGCCAAGGAACTCCAGGCCCACGGCGTGGACCTGCTCGACGTCTCCACCGGCGGCATCGTCCCCGACGCCCGGATCGAGGCCGCGCCCGGCTTCCAGGTGCCCTTCGCCGAGGCCGTGCGCACCGAGGCCGGCCTGCCCGTGGCCGCCGTCGGCCTGATCACCGAGCCCGCCCAGGCCCAGGCCATCGTCGCCGGCGGCCGCGCCGACGCCGTCCTGCTCGGCCGCGAGCTGCTGCGCGACCCGTACTGGGCCCGCCGCGCCGCCGCCGCGCTCGACGGGGAGGTCCCCACCCCCGTCCAGTACCACCGCGCCTGACCCGCCGGCACCCCGGCCTTGTGGCACCCGTGCCCCCGCAACGCCGTAGCCGGGCGGCGCGGGTGTCGGGCTTGAGTTGGAGCGCACTCCAAGTCCTACGGTTTTGCCGTGAGTCCCCGCCGGCCCGGCGGGGCTGAACGGGACGTGGCCGCCGGCAGGTGCGGCCGGGAGAGAGGGACCGCCATGAGCACGGCCGCGAACGACGCACAGGCCCGCCGGGAGCGCTTCGAGCACGGGCTGGAGGTGCTGGAGCGCATCGACGGCGAGGCCGGGGTCCGGGTGGTGGAATCGCTGGGCGACATCAGCCCCGAACTCGGGCACCAGATCGTCGCCTGGGGCTTCGGGGAGATCTACAGCCGCCCGCAACTCGCGCCGCGCGACCGCCAGTTGGTCACCCTGGGGATGCTCACCGCGCTCGGCGGCTGCGAGCCCCAGCTGGAGGTCCACGTCAACGCCTCCCTGAACGTGGGGCTCACGCCCGAGGAGATCGTCGAGGCCCTGCTGCACTCCGCCGGCTACTGCGGGTTCCCCAAGGCGCTGAACGCGACCTTCGTCGCCAAGAAGGTGTTCGCCGAACGCGGCCTGCTGCCGGTCACGGGCGCCTGACGTCAACGGGATCTGCGGGGCGGGATCTGCGGGGCGCGATCTGCGGGCGGGATCTGCGGACGGAGGCTGCGGCGCCGGGGGTGGCCGGGAACCTTCCGGGGCGGGTGGGCGTCCGGGGAGGCGTACCCGTGTCCGGATCACCCGAGGAGCCCGTCGTGTCCGACTACCTGCCGCCGTCGCCTGCCGAGTCCTGGCTGCTGGGCGGGGTGACGGCCGTGCTGCAGGAGGGCATCGGGCAACAGCTCGGGTACTGGGTGGGGCCCGGCGGTGTGCTGAGCCATGACGACGGGAGCGGCAACGGCTGGCAGTTGGCCTGGCTGCCGGGCGGGCGGGCGGTGATCAGCGGGTTCGACGTGGACTACAGCACCGAGCGGGAGGTGGCGCAGCTGCTGGCGGGCGCGCCGCCGTGGGTGCCCGCGCCGGCGGAGCGGGCCGGGTTCTGCTTCTGGTGGGAGTCGGACGGCGGGGGCTGGCGGTGCGCGGCCGGTGCTTCGGATCCCGGGATGCGGCTGACCGGTTCGGTGGAGCACGTCGAGGAGCGTCTGGCCGACCGGGTCTGGGAGCGGATTCCGGAGCCGGACGACGAGGACGGGGACGAGTCGGAGGAGGAGCTGGACGAGTGGGCGTACGTCGAGGGGTTCCACCGGCGGCTGGAGGAGTTGCTGGCCGCCGCCCGCGAGCAGCGGCTGACCGACGGTGAACTGGTGCCGGTCCTGGCCTTTCTGGCCGATCCGCAGGAGCAGCGGACGGCCGGCGCCCTGGCCCTCGCCGCTCAGGCCGGCTTCACCGCGGGAAGCCGCCTGCCGTGGGAGGCGGCCACGGCCTGACGACGCGGGTGCGCGGCCTGCGGTGCGCAGGAAGTCGGCGGGGCCGACTTCCTGCGCGCGGGCGGGTGCGGGGTCAGACGGTCGGTCGGGCGGGCGGTCCGGCCAGGAGGTCGGACTGGAGGGTGGCGACCTGGCGGAAGGGCGGGGTGGGGACGCCGTCGGGGTTGGTCATGGTGATGACGGCGAGGATGTCGGCGGCGCAGAGGTAGGCGACGCGGGCGGTGGGGGTGCCCTTGGGGCCGTTCGCCGTGGACTCCAGCGCGGTCAGGTCGACGCCGTCGACGGTGTCCCAGTCCTTGTGGGCGGTGGTTTTGGTGTCCGGGGCGGCCTTGGTGCGGCCCTTGGAGCGCAGGGAGGAGAAGGCGTCCCAGGACTCGGCCGCGGAGCCGAAGCGCAGCAGCCGGATCTGGGTGCGGGTGCCGTCGGAGGCCGTCCACTCCCGGACGGTGGCCGCGCGGCAGGCGTCTTCCAGGAGGAGTTCGCGCAGCTTGGCCGGGTCCTGCTGCTCGGCGAGGATCGCGTCGCAGGGCACCCAGTCGGCGAGGGCCGGGGCGGGAGCCGCGCCGGGATGGGGGGCTGCGGACGCGGCCGGGGAGGTGGCCGGGGATCCGGTCGGGGAGGCCGTCGGGGAGGCCGTCGGGGAGCCGGAGGCGGTGGCCTTCGGGGTGGGGGCCGGGAAGGACGGCGCGGTCATGGTGCCGCCGGCCTCCTTGGGGGCGGGCAGCAGCAGGTAGCGCAGGTCCGCGTAGTGGAGGGCCTTGCCCTTGCCGTCCGGGGCGGCCTTGCCGGAGGGCAGCGGGGGCAGCGTCAGCGGTGGGAAGGTGTAGCGGCCGTCGCCCGCGGTGGCCAGGCCCGGGATGTCGGTGCGCTCGGGGGCGGTGACGGCCAGGGCGGTGCCGGTGCCGGCCAGGGCGAACACCAGGGCGGCGCAGCTCCAGCGCACGGCGGCCTTGCGGCGCCGGGCCCGGCGGGCCTGCTGCTGCGCGAGTTCCTCGGGGGTGGGGGCGAAATCGGTGAACTCCACTGCCCCGATGGCCGGTTCGGGCGCCGGCGGGGTGGCCGGAGCCGTGGGCGGCTGGGGCGGGAGCGGGTCCGAGGCGGGCGGCGGCGGGGTGGCGTGGTCGGTCATGCGGACGCTCCCGGGCGGGCGAGGCGGTCGAGCTGCAGGGTGAAGAGGGCGACGATCTTGTCCTTGGGCAGCGGTGCCACGCCCTCGGCGTTCATGATGACCAGGAGGTCGCCCTCGGCGGCCGAGCACTCCAGGTAGTCGATCGGCGCGGACGGCGGCGCCGGCATCAGGTAGCAGTGCGCCTCGGGGTGCCCCGGGATGCTCGGGCCGATCCGGAAGAGGCCGGTGTCGCCGGTGAAGACCGCGGTGTACTCGTTGATCCGCTGCACTTCCTGCTGGTTGAACTGGCGCAGCTTCAGGCCGATCACCAGGTCGTCCCCGGTGGAGAGGTAGGTGCGCACGCCGGTGGCCTTGACGTGCAGGCCCTCCCAGTACGAGCGGAGCTTGTCGCGCTTGTCCTTGGGGATCTGCTGGAGTTCGGCGTCCAGCTCGGCGGACAGCTGCTCGCCGTTGAGCTCGGTGTCGTTGCCGTAGACGCCGTCGTCCGGACCGGGCCGGTAGCCGGCCGGGACGGGCAGCAGCAGGTCGCGCAGCGAACCGAAGTGGCTGCCGTTGGACTTGGCGCCGTACGGGGTGGCGCTCGCGGTCGGGGTGGGCGCGGTGGAGGGGGCGGCGGCGGTGGCCGGGGCCGGGTCGTCGTACTGGGTCTTGATGATGCCGATGCCGATGGCCACGCCGACCAGCGCGGCCGCGGCCGTGGCGGCGCCCGCGCGCAGCAGGCGGCGGGAGCCGGGGGTGGTGGGGGCGCCGGGGGTGGCGGGGTCGGCGGGGTCGGGCGTGCCGGGCCCGGTGGCGGCGGGCTGCTCGGGGGCGGGCATCGACTCGGGCTCGGCGGCGGGCGCGGCCGGGGTCGCGGTCACGGTGTCGTCGTTCATACCAGGCGCTCCCATTGCCGCTTGGCGAGGTCCTTGAGGGTGGCGGAGTCCACCGGCTTGGGGCCGAAGACCTCGACGGTCATCTGCAGCGAGCCGCGCTTGGCAACGGCCTGGCCGTAGTAGTACTGATCGGTGCTCTCGGCCCAGTAGCGGGGCGAACTCTCCACCTTGTAGCCGCCGTTGGCGCCGTCGCCGGCGAAGGGCTCCCAGGTGTTGGACTTCGCCTGGTCGGAGTGGTCCGGCGCGAACTGCATCAGCGAGACGCGGTAGCGGACGTCGTCCTTCTTCCAGTCCACCTCGGCCGCGCGCCGGAAGCCGCGCGAGGTGAGGTCCTTGAACCGGAAGGCCGCGTCGCCGGCGCGCTCGGAGATCTCGCCGACCGAGATCCAGCTGGGCTTGTCCGGGTAGTCGGACCAGGGGGTGCTGCCCTCAGGGGCGGTGATCAGCAGCTTGGTCAGGTCGCCGTCGATGGCGAGCGGAGCGGGCTGCTCGGCGGCGTGCGCGGCCGGGTCGACCGCCTCCACCGGGTAGGACGGGCGGGCCACCTGCAGCGGCGGCAGCGGCGTGGGCGGGCGCTGGGCCTGCACGGCGTAGCCGACGCCGGCGCCGGCCACGGTGCCCAGCACCAGGGCGTACGCGGCCAGCCGCACCGGGCGGGGGCGGCGCGGGGCGCGGGGTTCGCGGTCGGGGCCGGACTCCGGCAGGTCGCCCGGCCCGACGGGCCCGCCCGGTTCGACGGGGCCGCCCGGTTCGACGGGCTCGACGGGCCGGGCGGGCGGCAGGGAGTCGGACGGAACAGCGGTGGGTGGAAGAGCGGTGGGCGGTGCCGGGGGCTGTGGCGCAACGGCGGGCGCGGCGGGTACCGGCTCCGCGGGTTCGGTGGTCACGGAAGTGGCTCCAGAGGAGGAAGAGAAGGGTGGCGTCGGAGGACGGGCGCGGGGCTCAGCCGCCCGAGGCGAGCCAGTCGCGCTGGCGCTTCATCAGCTCGCTCAGCAGCGCCTTGTCCGGTGTCCCCTTCACGTCGACGTCGATCGTGTACTGGACGTCGCCCTGGCTGGCGATGCCGGTCATCGAGCCGGTGTACGCCTGCTGCTTGGGCTTCTTCAGGTAGCCGTGGGCGTCGGGGACGCCGTCGACGTCGATCGGGTCCAGCGACTTGATCTTGTAGCCCTTGACGAATTCGCTCGCCATCGCGGCGGAGCCGAAGTGCAGCAGGGTGACGGTCACCTCGGCCTTGCCGTCGGCGGTCCGGTACATCCGGCTGGCGCCCTCCCTGTAGCCGTAGGAGGCGAGGATGTCCTTGATGCCGTCCTGCTTGCCGAACAGGGCAGCGACGTCCTCGTCGCTCATCGTCATCCCGTCCGCGGGGCCGTAGGACTCGCCGCCGGCGGGGATCGGGAGCAGGAAGAAGCGCAGGTCGCCCTCGTGCTTGGCGCCGTTGACCGTGCCCTTGACGGTGCTGGCCGGCGCGGGCTCGGCCGGGACGGCGCTCGGCACCGGGACGGGTTCGGCGCTCGGCGACGCGCTCGCGGTGGCGCCGGTGCTCGCGCTCGCCGTCGGGGCGGCGGCGGGCGCGGGCGCTGCGGCCGGGCGGGCGGCGGGCTTGCCGACGGCGACGGTGACCGCGGCGCTGGCCGCCGTGACGGCGAGCAGGCCGGCGGTGGCCAGCGCGACGCCGACGGCGCGCGGCAGGCGGCGCGGGGCCGGCGGCTGCGGCTGGGGTTCGGCCTGCGGCTGGGGTTCGGCCGGTGCCTGCGGTTCGGCGGCGGCGCTCTCGTTCTCGGATTCGGGCTCGGGATCGGGCTCGGACAAGGGATTCCCCCCAGGGATAAGAATGCGGAATTCGCACGCGCGGGGCCCCTCGTGGGAACCACTCCCCCCGGCGGGTTCTCCGGACCGTCCGTCACGCGTGTCAGCAGGCATTATGAGAGCCCGCTGAGACCACTGCCAACCAAATCAATCACCACACTCTCGCCCAATGGTCGATGAATCGGACACGTCGTGATCCAACCGCAATCGGGCACGCCGAAAGGCCGTGGTCGCAGCCGGGGCGGTCGGGAATCGGCTTTCGCGTCAATTCGCTTCGGCGGCGGTGGTGTTGCCGAAGGTGCGGCGGTAGGCGCCCGGGGTGGTGCCGAGGGCCGCGTGGAAGCGGCGGCGCAGGTTGACGGCGGAGGCCAGGCCGACGCGGGCGGCGACGGCCTCCACCGGCAGGGCGGTGCGTTCCAGCAGCACCCGGGCGGCGTCGATCCGGCGGGCCAGCAGCCACTGGCCGGGGCTGGTGCCGAGCTGCTCGGCGAAGCGGCGGGCCAGGGTGCGGCCGGACACCCCGGCGCGGGCGGCCAGGCCGTCCAGGGTCAGCCGCTCCCCCAGCCGCTCCTCGGCCCACTCCAGCAGCGGCGCCAGCGACTCGTCCGCCCGGGCCGCCGGCTGCGGGGCGTCGGCGTACTGCAGCTGGCTGCCTTCGCGGTGCGGGGGCAGCACCATGTGCCGGGCGACCCGGGCGGCGTAGGCGGCGCCGTGGTCGCGGCGCAGCAGGTGCAGGCACAGGTCGATGCCCGCGCCGGAGCCGGCGCTGGTGGCGACGTCGCCGTGGTCGACGTACAGGACGTTCCGGTCCACTCTCAACGCGGGGTATTCGGCGGCGAGTTGGGCGGTGCGGCCCCAGTGGGTGGTGGCGCTGCGGCCGTCGAGGAGTCCGGCCTGGGCGAGGACGAAGGCGCCGGTGCAGATGGAGACGATCCGGGCTCCGCGGGCGTGGGCGGTGCGCAGCGCGGCCAGGACGTCGCCCGGCACCGGGGAGCCGGGCGGCTGCCAGCCGGGGATGACGACGGTGTCGGCGTGCTCCAGCGTTTGCAGGCCGTCCTCGACGAGCAGCGGGGCGCCGAGGGTGGTGGGCACCGGGCCGGGGGCCCGGGTGCAGAGAGCGAAGTCGTAGTGGGTGGGGAGCCCGGCCCGTTCGGTGCCGAAGACCTCGGCGGCGCAGGCGAGTTCGAAGGGGGACTGGGGTGCGCCGAGCAGGGCCACCACCCGGTGGCGGCGCCCGGCGGGGGCGCTCTCGCGGGCTTCGGGGGCTTCGGGGGCGGGGGGATCCGGGGCTGCGACGCTCATGGCAGGAATGTACCCGAGGATGTCTTTCCGGACTCTGGGGCGGCGGGTGCGGGGCGGCGACAGTGGGGGGCATGAACGGAAATGACGCAGGACTCAAGACGTCGGTGCTGGTGGACGAGGTAGAGGCGGTCGAGGTCGCGCCGGGGATCGTGCGGCGCCGGCTGACGGCCACCGGGTACGCGCGCGGCTGGCTGATCGACTTCGCGCCGGGCAGCCGGTGGCCGGAGGTGGACGTGCACGCCACCGAGGAGCGGTACTTCGTGCTGAGCGGCGAGGTGATCGAGGGCGAGGAGCGCCATCCGGCGGGCAGCTACGTCACCTTCGCGCCGGGCAGCCGGCACCGGCCGCGCACCGAGAGCGGGGCGCGGATGCTCGGGATCACGGTGGTGAACGCCTGATCCGGAAGGGCTCTTCGGCGGAAGGAAGCCCGCCAGGGCGGTCTGCCGTACCCGAAGTCCACGGACTTGCAGAAGCAGGTCATCACGGCGGCGAAGGGGACCGCCGAGCGGGCGTGGCTCGCCTCGGTGTGGCGATCCCGCGCCGGGCACGGCCCGTTGAACGGGGAATCCGCCTCGGCGACCAGCGGTTCACGGGCGTCCGTGCCGCAGGCGCGGGAGGAATCCCCGTCCTCCCAGGACGGGGAGGATGTCAGAGCCAGCCCTTGCGGGCTGCCTGGACGCCGGCCTGGAAGCGGGTGGTGGCGCCCAGGTGGGCGAGGAGGACGGAGACGCGGCGCACCACGGTGCGCCGGCCCAGGCCCAGGCGGCGGGCGATGGCGTCGTCGGTGGCGCCGGAGGCCATCAGGGTGAGGATGCGGCGGTCGCGGTCGTCGATGCGCAGGTCGACGCCGGCGACGCTGGCCGGGACCGCCAGGCGCCACAGGGTCTCGAAGACGGCGGTCAGGGCGTGCAGCAGGCTGGAGGGGCGCACCAGCAGGGAGACCACGCCGGGGCGGTCGTCGGCGGGCAGGGTGACGATGGCGAGGTCGTCGTCGCCGATGGCGAGTTTGAGCGGCGGCTCGTCCAGGGTGCGGGCCTGCTCCCCCGCCTCGACCATGCGGGCCATGTTGGGCCCGGCCACCGGGTCCTCGAAGGCGCAGCCCTGGTAGATCGCGCGGTAGACGACGCCTGCGGCCATCCGGCGGCGCTGCAGCACCTCCTGGTCGGCGTAGTGGGCGGGGCTGCCGGAGTACGGCGGCACGTCGATGACGCGCACCTGGTGACGGGCGGCCAGTTGCAGGCGGCGGCTGGCCGCGAGCACCTCGGCCGGGTCCTCGACCACGTCCAGGGCGCCGTAGCTGCCGGTGTCGCGGCGGGCGAAGCGGTAGAGGCGTTCCAGTTCGGCGCCGGCCCGGCGGGCGGTGGCCTGGCGCAGCGCGTCGCGCTGCAGGACCGTCTCGACGACCCGTCCGGGCGGCAGTGCCTCCCAGACGTGGTGGCGGTCGTCGGTGCTGCCGGCGGTGTCGACGGCGACCGCGATGCCTTCCTCCGCGAGGTCGCGCAGGACGGCCAGCACGGTGTCCTCGTCCAGGCCGGCGCTGTGTGCCAGGTCCGCGGCGAGGGCGCGTGGCCGTGCGACCAGGCAGCGGTAGACGCGGCCGCGTTCGGAGTCCGGATCCAGTACGTCGTGCATGGCGCCCCCCAAGTCGTCCCGCCCCCGGCCTCCGTCGGCCATCCGTCGGTGCGCTTCGGGCGTACCGGGTGGCCCGGGCGCGCCGGGTGGCGGCTGCGGGGAACCTACCCGGGCGGGTGGCGCACATGCGCCAGTGGCCCAGGTGCGTCGCCGGGCGCACTGGCGCGGGGGCGGGGCACGTGGCGAGAGTTGTCGATGTTCAGACAGGCGATGCGGGACGGTCCGTCAGGGCCGCCTGCGTCAGGGCCGTCCGTGCCAGGACCGCCTGCCGTCCGGACCGCCTGCCATCCGGACCGCCCGTCAGGACACCACGTCGGGACAACCCGTCGCGACCGACCCGTCGAAGGCCGAGGACGACCCCATGACCCCAGCCCGGCTCCTGCCCGCCCGGCCGCGGCGCGCCGCCCGTACGGCCGTCGCCGCCCTGGCCGCCGGCCTGCTCCTGCTCGCCGTGCCCGCGACCGGCGCCGCCGCCACGCCCTCCTCCGTGCCCGCGGCTGCCACTGCCGCCGGGGGCGAGCCCGCCGAGCCCGCCGGGCCGCCGCCGCTGACGGACGGTTTCGGGCTGACCCAGGTCGGCACCGCCACCGGCAGCGCCACCAACTTCGTCATCACCGTCACCACCCCCCAGGTCGCCGGCCGGCACACCATCCGGATCCTGCTGCCCGCCGACTACGCGCAGCACCCGCAGCGGCGCTACCCCGTGCTGTACTTCCTGCACGGCGCCTCGGACAACCCGAGCGATGCGGCGCTGGCCTACCCCGCGCTGACCGCCGCCCAGTCGATGATCACGGTCATCCCGGACGGCGGCCTGCGCGGCTGGTACACCGACTGGCTCGACCAGGGCAGCGCCGCCGGCGCGCAGAACTGGGAGACCTTCCACCTGGGCCAGGTCGTCCCGTTCGTCGAGGCGAACCTGCGCACCCGCACCGACCGCGCCCACCGGGCCGTCGGCGGCCTGTCCATGGGCGGCTTCGGCGCCCTGCACTACGCCCAGGACCGCCCCGAGCTGTTCGGCCAGGTCCTCAGCATGTCCGGCGCCAACGACCTGTCCACCGACGAGATGATCATGCGCGGCGCCGTCGTCGCCACCCTGACCAACGTCGGCACCGTGCTGTGCGGCCCCAGCGACGGCCACCCCTGCGGGTACGACTTCGGGCCCACCGTCTCCAGCGACGCCGTCTTCGGCACCCCGTACCCCGTGTTCAACGCCGACTGGCGCTGGAACGCCGCCGACCCGGCCTCCCGGCTGGGCCTGCTCGCCCACACCGGCATCGCCCTCTACACCGGCAACGGCAACGGCAACCCCGCCGACATGGAGTTCTGGGTCGAGGGCACCGCCAAGCGCGTCAAGGACCGCCTGGACGCCCTGCACCTGCCCTACCACTACGTCGACTACGGCGACGGCACCGGCTGGGGCGCCGACTGCCACGGCGGCCACACCGCAGGCTGCTGGGCCCAGGACCTCGTGGACTACGTGCCGCGCCTGGAGGCGGCCTTCGCCGCCGCGCCCTGAGGCCCGGGCCGCTCCGCTTCGCCATTCCCCGTTCCCCGTTCCCCGTTCCTCCGACGAAAGGACATCCCTCGTGCCCGCCACCGCCACCCCCGGCCGCACGGCGCCCTGGCTGCGCCTGCTCGCGGCCTTCCTGGTGACCTGTTGTGCCGCCCTGGGCTTGGCCGCCGCGCCCGCGCACGCCGCCGCGGCCGCCGCGTGTGCCACGCCGCAGCAGTGCCTGACCATCAAGTCGCTCAGCAACGGGCGCCAGCTCGACGTCCAGAACGGCAACACCGGCGACGGGGTCTACGTCGTCACCAACTCCGCGCCCGGCTACCACCAGTCCTGGCGGCTGAACGTCGACACCTCGGACTACACCTTCACCATCGTCAACAACGACACCGGCAAGTGCATCGACCTGGCGTCCTGGTTCACCCCGGGCCTGCGCCAGCAGACCTGCGCCGGGCAGGCCAGCCAGCGCTGGTTCCTGCAGCCCGCCCCCGGCGGCGGCGACGCGTTCATGATCCGCCACGCCGGCGACAACACCTGCCTGGACCTGCTGCTCGGCGCGCAGTACGACGACGCCTGGACCGACCAGTACACCTGCAACGGCACCGCCAACCAGCAGTGGGCCACCGGCTTCCCGGCAGCCGCCCGCGGCCTGGCACTCGACCACGCCGCCAAGCAGTGTCAGAAGGACCCCGGCTCCTGCTCCTGGGCCGTGAAGAGTGAGGCCCCGGCCGCACCACTGCCCCGGGTCTGCGTCTCCTCGGTCTGGTTCAACAACACCAGCAGCGCCGCCCAGCAGAACTTCGCGGTCACCACCATGAGCGGCTGGTCCAGCACCCTCGGCGGCCAGATCGGGACGAACATCGGCGGCGCGGCGCCCGGGGACGTCTTCAAGGCGGAGGTCTCCACCCAGGTCAACTACAGCAACGTCTGGCAGGGCTCGACCACCGTCAACAACAGCGTCACCGTCAACGTCCCGCCGCAGGAGTACGGCTGGGTCACCCTGGCCGAGCTCGCCCGCAAGGTGACCGGCACCTGGACCTTCGACGCCCGCGGCATCCCGTGGACCGCCGACGACACCATCACCATCCCGCTCACCTCCGACCCGAGCGGCGGCGCGACCCTCTACATCGCCAACACCAGCCCGACGTTCACCACCTGCGCCTGACGCATCGTCAGTTCACCGGCCGCCGCCCCTCGTTCCACCGGGGCGGCGGCCGTCCGCGTCCCCTCAGGCGGGCTGCCCCTCCCGGGCCAGGGCCTCGCGCGCGGCCAGGCGTCCGGCCACCCGGAAGGAGTGCTCGCGCGAGTCCACCGCGTGCACGAGCGTGAAATGCACCACCACCGCCAGCGCCACCGCCCGTCCCGGCGCCCGCTCGGCCAGCTCCTCGCGCACCCCCTCGGCCAGCGCCGCGTGGAACAGCGCCAGGTAGTGCGGATCGCAGTCGCCGCGCACCGTGGCGTCCGGCGCCACCTCCAGGCGCACGCCCGGCGCCCCGGGCTCGAAGTCCACGGTGACGATCGCCACGTCACAGGGGCAGCCGCTCTGGCGCACGTGGCGGGCCTGCACCGCGCGGATCGGGTGCGCCGGGAAGCTCTGCTCCGTGCCGGGGGTCATCGCGGTCAGGACCAGGTGATCTCGACGGAGGTGACCACCACGTCCTGCACCGGGCGCTCGCCCTCGGTGGGGGCGGCGGCGATCGCGTCCACCACGGCCTTGGAGGCGGCGTCGGCGACCTGGCCGAAGATGGTGTGCTTGCGGTTGAGGTGGGCCGGGGTGCCGACCGTGACGAAGAACTGCGAACCGTTGGTCCCCGGGCCGGAGTTGGCCATCGCCAGCAGGTACGGCCGGGTGAAGAACAGCTCCGGGTGGAACTCGTCGGCGAAGGCGTAGCCCGGGCCGCCGGTGCCGGTGCCGGTCGGGTCGCCGCCCTGGATCATGAAGCCGGCGACCACCCGGTGGAACAGCGTGCCGTCGTAGTACGGGCCGCTGCCCGGCTCCCCGGTGCGCGGATCGGTGTACTCGCGGGTGCCCTCGGCGAGTTCGACGAAGTTGCGGACCGTCTTCGGCGCGTGGAACGGGAACAGCTCCAGGCGGATCGGGCCCGCGGTGGTGTGCAGGGTGGCGAACCGGGCAGTGGCCACGGGGGACTCCTCGGGTGCGGTCGGTGCGGTCGGTACGGTCGGTGCGGTCGGTGCGGTCGGTGCGGTCGGTGCGGTCGGTGCGGTCGGTGCGGCTGGTGCGGCTGGTGCGTGACCAGGTGATCGGCAACGGCATCCTGGCACAGCCGGTGAGTACGCGGCCGAACCGGGTGGAAGGATCCGCACGTCGGACCGTACGGGAACGTACGGAGGGCTTGCCGAGGCGCGCGAAGGGCCCGTGCAGGGCTCGCGGAGGAAGGGCAGGTGGCCGTGGTGGTCGGTGCGGTGCTGGTCGGGGTGCTGGTGCTGGTCCTCGCCGGGTGCGGGTGCGTGGTGTGGGCCGACCGGGGCGGGCCGCCCTGGGCGCGCGTGGTCGCGGACCTGACGATCCGCGCCGGGGAGGCGCTGCGCGGGTACCAGCGCAACCGGCGCCGCCACCGCGGTTCGGGCGGCGGGGGGAACTGAGGCATGTCGCAGCAGGAGCGGGACCGGGAACGGGAACGGGAGCAGGGACGGCTGCGGGCCGTCTTCGAGGCGGTGCTGGCCTCCGCCCTGGCCGGGCGCGGGGTGCCCACCTGCGTGGGCCTGGCATGGAGACCGAGGACGCGCTGTGGGCGATCGAGGTGGCCCGTCCCGACGTGTCGCCCGAGCTGGTCGCGGCGGCGCGGCGGGCCTTCGCCGGGCAGCTGGACGGCAGCAACTCGGCCCGGGAGCGGGAGCGGATCGCCCGCCGGTTCGCCGCGCCCGAGGGCTGACGGGCCGTCCCCGGGCCGTCCCCGGTCCGTCCCCGGCCCGTCCTCGCGCCACCGGGTTCGTGCCGGGTCCCACGCCCCGCTGACGGGGGCTCGGAGGCAGGCCCTAAGGTGTGGCGGATGAGCTTTCACCTGGTCGTCGGACACGGGCCCGCCGGGGCCGCCACCGCCCGCCTGCTGGCCGAACAGGGCCACGAGGTCCGGGTCGTCACCCGCTCCGGGCCGGGCGGCGGTGCGGTCCCGGCCGTCGAGGGTGTCGAGCACCTGGCCCTGGACGCGGGCGACCCGGCGGCGCTGGCCCGGGCCGCGCGCGGGGCCGTCGCCCTCCACGGCTGCGCCGCGCCGCCGCTGCCGCAGTGGGCGGCGCGCTGGCCGGCGCTGGTCTCCTCGCTGTGCGCGGCGGCCGAGGACAGCGGCGCGGTGCTGGTCATGCTCGGCAACCTGTACGGCTACGGGCCGCAGGCCGGCCCCGCCCGCCCGCTGACCGAGGACCTGGCGCCGGCCGCCGCCGGCCCCAAGGGGCGGGTGCGGGCGGCGGGTTGGGAGCAGGCGCGGGCGCTGCACAAGGCCGGGCGGATCCGGGCGGTGGAGGTGCGCGCCTCGGACTTCTTCGGCCCGGGCGTCACCGACGGGGGCCACCTGGCGGCGCGGGTGATGCCGAACGTGTTCAAGGGCCGCCCCGTCGCGGTGCTCGGCGATCCGGACGCCCCGCACAGCTGGACCTACCTGCCGGACGTGGCACGGGCGTTGGCCGAGGTCGCGGTCGAGGAGCGGGCCTGGGGCCGGGCCTGGCACGTGCCCACCGTGCCGGCCGCTTCCGTGCGCGCCATGGTCGGCCTGCTGGCCGCGGAGGCCGGCACCGGCCCGGTCGCGGTGCGCCGCCTGTCCCCCGTCCTGCTGGGCGCGGCGGGGCTGTTCTCCCCGCTGCTGCGCGAACTGCGGGAGGTGCGCTACCAGTTCGACCGGCCGTTCACCGTGGACTGCTCCGCCTACGAGGCGGCGTTCACGGTGCGGGCCACCCCGCTGCAGGAGCAGGTCGCGGCGACGGTCGCCTGGTGGCGCGAGCGCCTGCAGCCCTGAGCCCATGGCCCCCTGCTCAGTGCTTGAGCGAGTCCGCGCCCCGGTAGCCGGCCGGCACGCCCTCGATGAGGACGATGTCGGCCGCCATGTGCCGGGTGCGCAGCGGCAGGATCTCCCGGTAGGCGGGCGAGTCCCACCAGGCGCGGGCCCGCCCGTAGTCGGGGAACTCGATGACGATCGTGCCGCCGGTGCCCCATGTCCCCTCGACGCTCTCGTACCGGCCGCCGTGGACGATGAACCGCCCGCCGAAGGGGTCGAGGGTGGCGTCGATGCGCTCCAGGTACTCGACGATGTCGGGCCCGAAGTCGACCGAGTGGACCTGGGCGATCGCGTAGGCGCTCATGTGCTGCTCCTGGTTTCGTGGGTGCGGTGTTCGCTGTCTTCGACGGTAGGGGCCGGGGGTGGCGGGCGAATCCGTCACGTATCGGCAGGCCCTGCGTAGCTGTGGCCGGGGCTGTTCGGGTAGCATCCGCGCAGCTCGGACACATGATCGACACGGGTGGGGTGGGGCGGATGCCGGACGGCACCGGGAGCGAGCCGCAGGGCGGGGTTGTGACGCGGCGCCGGCGCGCGCTCGTCCTCGCGGCCGGGGCGTGCGTCCTCGGCGTGGCCGGGGTCGGCGGGGCGCTGCTGCTCGCGGGCCGGTCGGGCTCCGCCCCGGCGGCCCCGCCCGCGCCGGATGCGGCGGCCACGGCCACGGCCTCCCCCGTCGCGCCCGCCCCGGAGGCCACGGCGGCACCCGCTCCGACGGCGGCCGGGTCGCCGACGGTCGCGCCGGCCGCGGACGAGACCGGGGCCGCCCCCTCCGTGCCCTCTGCGCCCTCGGCCACTGCCGAGCCGGAGGCCGGCAAGCCGACCCCGGCCCGTTCCCGCCCCGCAGCCGCCTCGGCCCCGGCGCAGAAGCAGCCGTCCGCTCCTGCCCAGGCGCCGGCCGCCAAGCCGTTTCCTGACGGGACCGTCCCGCCCAGGCCGCAGCCGACACTGCCGTCCCCGCCCTCCTCCTGCCCGCGGGGCCAGATCGCCTCCTGGGACGGCTGCCACCCCCTCGGCCCGATCATCACCCTCGGCCCGGCCGCCCCGACCACCCCGGCCGGCTGACCCACCCACACGTCGCCTCGGCGCGAAGCCCTGGCCGCCCGTGCTCCGCCCGTCGAACAGCAAGCCGCCCTGCCCGCGGTGCGCGGCGCCGGCACCAAGGACATCGCGGCGCTGCTGCACCGATCGTGCCTACCGTCCAGCGGCACGTCGGCACCATCCTCGGCGGGGCCGGCGTCCGCTCCCGCCGCGCACTGGTCACCTGGTGGTCGACCACCTGACCTTCAGAACGACTGTATGGGGCCACCTTTCCATGGGTGAATCCCCGCGGCGATCAAGCGCTTCTCCTCCCGCCAATTGAGGAACCTTGGCTCACGCGCCCCCCAGAGCGAGACCTCACCTATCGGGCACTCATCGAAGTCTTGCCGGAAGATACCGACCAGAAAGTCGACCATCCCGCATCCATAAATTCCCCAGCGAGCCTTCCCGCGATTGAACACGGCAACCGGCCACGAATCTGCAGGGGAGTCCGAGACCACCCAACACAAGAGGTCCGAACTGGGGTCGGCACCGGCACGGAGAGCTCGCCGTTGATCCGCCCGCCTCCATAGCCATCCACGAACTCCCGGTAGTCAGATGGGAACGCGAACCCGACCTCCCCGATGGACCGCTCCCACGGCGTTACGGCCGGCCGTTCGGTCGGTTCACCGAGGATCCGTGACAGGCGTGCGAGTTCCATGCCCACACCATATCCAGTGGTCCGAGGTGGTCAGTTTTCCGACGTACTGCCAACCTTGCGAGATGACCGCGCCTACGGCGCGTGGAGCTCAGGAACCCAGACGGGTGCAGAAGAATTCTGGAACGCCAGATCGCCCAGCTCGCCATCCTCGCCAGCAATTACCAAAAGAAGGAATTCCGCCATGCCCATGTCGTACCGACTCCAGGCATCCGGAAAGCGCCCTCTGCGCCAGACTACGACAGGCCAGCGGTCCGGATCCTCCGCCTCCGTCAACCAGAAGCAGAAGTCGCCATTATAGTTTCCCGCCCACGCCAACAAGCCGCCGGCTTCAGGATAGATCCGGTACGGGCAGAGATCGGATGACTCTTCTCGCATAGCCCTGAACTGCGGACCGATATCCTCCGCGGTTCGCCGGACCATGGCGGCCATCCCGCCGTTCGCGGTCACCCCACCGGGACGCGGCAGCGGGTCGAGAACACCGAGGTCGCCTCGAACCTCCCCGGACCCGAAAGTCTCGATGAACTCCCGGTAGTCTGCGGGGAACCGAATTCCGACCAGCCCCAGGGAATCATCCCACGGCACCTCAGGGATTCCTTGCGGAATCACCCAGCCAGACAGTCGCACGAGCTCTCTCACCGCGTCACGCATGTGAATACCACCCGACAACCTCAGTAAGCCGCTTCAAGGTTGTGTCCACCCTTCTCGTTGTAGATCTCCCTCTCTGAATAATCGATGAGATCCCCCTTGGGAGGTTCGAGGAGTTGTGCCGGATCAGGCGTCCGGCCTTGTCGTAGGCGAGGTCCCGGCAGGTGGTGGCGGCCTCGGCCGCCACCACCTGCCGCAGGTCCAGTTCCGCGCCTTCTCCCGCTGCCCGCAGACAGCGGGAGAACCTTCCGCAAACGTTCGAGTGCTTCGCCTGCCATCGTGCTCTCCCATGATCTCCCCAGGGCGGCTGACTGAACCTGACAAGGTCGCCTTGCTCTCCCTACTCCACCCGGTTCCAGTCACCCTGAGGACCCACAGCGGCTCGTCGGGACTGTTCTGAGCCGCCTCGACCGCCCAGGCGCAGGTGCCGTCGACTCAAAGAAGCGGCGAACCTGGAATCGGCCCCCATTTCGGCTCGAAGAGAGGCCACCCCGATGGCACCTCCCGACCTGAAAGAACCCCAGTGATGAACTTAGTGAACCCACCTTCGTAGGTCACAATGCGGCCCAACTGTCGAAATATGACAAGGACGTCCCATTCCCCTCCGGATCGCGGCACCAGGAAGCAGTCGTCACCATCCCAGTTGGAATATCCCCAAGGAACCAAATCGGCCGGATCAAAAGAGAGCGAACGGAGGTCCTCGACGTAGTCGGGCAGCACCCTGTCGAGCTTGCGCCGAGCCCGCGCCATAAAATCGACCATCGGGTCGATTCCATCCGGGTGCGGGACATTGAGGTGCCGCATCACCAGACCGTCGCCGTACAGACGAACGAACTCTTTGAAATCTGCGGGAAGTTTGGCACCTGCCCACGTCTCTACCGCAGCCCACGACTCGGGGCGCGGCGGCCGAATCCACGGGTCTACTCGAACCAAATCACGAAATATTCCTCCGGGCGTTCCCACCGTCATCAACCTCCGTAAGCCTTGGACGAACAGATCGGATCATTGTCCTCATCGGCAACATTGAGGACCAGACAGTCCACGTTCATGCCCCCTGTCCCACGGGCCTCCAAGTGGATTGCCAACGGGGTGCCACTGCCGGGCGCATAGATCGCCCTCGTGTCGTAGGTGACCCGCTGACGTCCCGTCTTGATCTCAGTCTTGATCTTGGTTTCGATCCCGCTCATCACGGGGAGTTAGCCCATCCATGGAGTGGCACAAGGTTGCGCAGATTGTCTCCAGAACCACCGAACTGCTTACCCATGAGATGACCGCGGGCCCGGCCGTGCTGATGATCTGGCAGCAGCCAGAATTCCGGCGGAGTCACCATAGGTCTCCGAGGATCGTTCTTCCATGCTGTTGCGGTGCCGTCATCCAGGTCCTCGGGGCTGTTGAATTCTCCGTGGGTGCCAGTTGCACGGCAACCATCCGGTCCGGGCTTGAAGCGCTCCCGGGGGAAGTACGTGATGTTCCCATGCGCATTGTGAGCGGTGTCCAGTGGGCCATCAACGCAGGGCTCTTCTCCTCGCCTCGGCTCGGTGCCCGGCTGGGGGCCGGAGGCGGCCGCGACGACGGTCGGGGTGACGTTGGGCTGGACCGTCAGCATCGCGGAGAGGTCGGCGGAGCTGTAGGACGCGGCGATGACGGTGGGGGCCTGGTGGGGGTCCGGCGGGGTCCAGTCGAGCTGGTGCGCGGGGCGCTGGACGGCTGCCGCGGTCTTGTCGAACAGGGGCTTGGGGGGCTCGGGATGGAAGACGGCGGGGCGTACGGGTGAGGTGGGGCGGCGGCAGGTGGTGCACTTGCCCCCCGGCGACTGGGAGCTGCCGCGTCCGGCGGGCTTCCATTCCTGCTCGACCGGCTGGCCGCTAGGCTCGCCGGTGCCGGGGTCTCCTGTGGGAAGGGCGGGTGTGCGCATGCTCGGGTACGACGCGGACGGGTTCGTCCGGGGCGGGGTGCCGCACCGGGTGGTGGCCGGGGCGGTGCACTACTTCCGTGTCCACCCCGGGCTGTGGGAGGACCGGCTGCGCCGGGTGCGGGCGCTGGGGGTGAACACGGTGGACACCTATGTGCCGTGGAACTTCCACGAACTGCCGGGCGGGCGGGCCGACTTCACCGGGTGGCGGGATGTGGGGCGGTTCGTGCGGCTGGCCGGGGAGCTGGGCATGGACGTGATCCTGCGCCCCGGGCCGTACATCTGCGCGGAGTGGGAGTTCGGCGGGCTGCCGGCCCGGCTGCTGGCGGTGGACGGGCTGCGGCTGCGCTGCGCGGATCCGGCGTTCCTGGCCGAGGTGGACGGCTGGTTCGATGCGCTGGCGCCCGAACTGCTGCCGCTGCTGGCCAGCCGGGGCGGGCCGGTGGTGGCCGTGCAGGTGGAGAACGAGTACGGCAGTTACGGCAACGACACCTCCTACCTGCGCCACCTGCGCGACGGATGGGTGCGCCGCGGCGTGGACTGCCTGCTGTTCACCACCGACGGCGCCCACGACACCATGCAGCAGGGCGGCGCCCTGCCCGGCCACCTGGCCACCGCGACCTTCGGCTCACGCGCCCCCGAACGCCTGGCGGTGCTGCGCCGCCACCAGCCCCACGGGCCGCTGACCGCCATGGAGTTCTGGATCGGCTGGTTCGACCAGTGGGGCCTGCCCCACCACGTGCGCGACGCCCAGGAGAGCGCCGCCGCCCTGGACGAACTGCTCGCCACCGGCGCCTCCGTCAGCCTCTACATGGCGCACGGCGGCACCAACTTCGGCCTGTGGGCCGGCGCCAACCACAGCGGCGCCCACCCGCAGGACGCCGGCTACGAGCCGACCGTCACCAGCTACGACTACGACGCGCCGATCGGCGAGGCGGGCGAGCTGACCGAGAAGTTCCACGCCCTGCGCGAGGTCATCGGCCGCTACCTGCCGCCGGCGGACCCGGACCTGCCCGGCGCCGAACCGCCCGCCCCCCTGCCGCGGGTGGCGCCGCAGCGCCTGGAACGCGCCGACGGGCGGGCGGCGCTGCTGGCGAACCTGGACCCGCTGTCGCAGCCGGTGGAGCACGCCGCGCCGCTGCCCATGGAACGCCTCGGCCAGGACCGCGGCCTGATCCACTACCGCACCCGCGTGCCCGGGCCGCGCCCCGAACTTCCTTTGCGCATCGACGGGTTGGCCGACCGGGCGCAGGTGTTCGCCGACGGGCGAGCGCTGGGCGTGCTGGAACGCAACTCCCCCGGCGCGAGCCTGCCGCTGGCCACCGACGCCGGCGGGGTCACCCTGGACATCCTGGTCGAGGCCCTGGGCCGGGTGAACTACGGCCCGCAGATGGACGACCGCAAGGGCATCACCCGCGGCGTCTGGCACGGCGGCCAGCAACTGTTCGGATGGCGGATCCGCCCGCTGCCGCTGACCGACCTGTCCGCACTGCGCTTCACCCACAGTGACGCGCAGACACGCGACGGGGAACCGGCGTTCCACCGCTTCACCGCCCGGCTCCCCTCCCCCGCCGACGCGTTCGTCGCCCTGCCCGGCTGGGGCCGCGGGCTGCTGTGGCTCAACGGCTTCCTGCTCGGCCGCTACTGCGCCGCCGGCCCCCAGCGCACCCTCTACGCCCCCGCACCCCTGTGGCGGACGGGCGGCAACGAACTGGTCGTCCTCGAACTCGAACGGCACGGCCGGGCAGTGGAGTTGCGCGACCAGCCCGACCTCGGGCCGACCACGGCCGCGCCCAGCGCGCAGTACTGACCGCCGGGCACGGCCGCTCAGTCCCACCAGTGGCGTCCGCGAGGGCGGCTCAGGCCCAGGGCAGGGACGCCCGGGTGCGCCAGTACGCCTCGGCGGGCTCGGCCATGGCGGCCAGGGCGGCGAGGTCCTGCGCGGTCAGCCGGGCCCGGGCGGCGGTGAGGTTGGAGGCGAGCTGGTCGAGGGTGGCGGCGCCGGACAGGACGACGTCGGCCCAGGGCTGGGCGGCGGCCGCGGCCAGGGCGAGGGCGTCGGGGGTGGTGGCGGTGCGGGCGGCCACGGCGCGCAGGGCGGCGGTGTCGGCTCCGGTGGCGTTGCGTCCGGCCAGGCGGCCGTTGGCCATGCCCTCCTTGACCACGACCAGCCAGCCGGCCTTGTGGGCCTCGGCGAGGGCGGGGGCGGCGGAGGTCTCCAGCACGTTCCAGGTGGCCTGGACGGCGGTGAACAGCGGGCGTCCTTCCACGGTGACGGCAAGGGCCTCGCGGATGGTGTCGCCCTGGGCGGGGCCGCTGGTGGACAGGCCCACCCGCACGCCCTCGGCGGCGAGGGCGGCCAGCCGCTCGTGCAGGGCCGGGTCGGTGAGGGCGGGGCTGGCGGGGACGACGGAGTGGACGAGGTAGACGTCCAGGCGCTCGCCGAGCAGGGCGCGGCTCTCGCGGATCTGACGGTCGTACACCGCCGTCGAGTGTTCCTTGACCTCGTGCGCGGCGACGCCGTCGCTGCGCCAGCCCGCCGTGTAGGTGTAGCCCCACTTGCTGGCGACCGTCACCTCGGGCGCCTCCTCGGGGTGGGCGTCCAGCCACTGGGCGAGGAACTCCTCGGCGCGGCCGTAGGAGCGGGCGGTGTCGAAGTAGCGCACTCCGGCGGCGTACGCGGCGTCGAGCAGGGCGTGGGTGCGCTCGCGCAGCGCCTCGACGGAGCGCTCGGCGGGCAGGTCCGCGTCGCGCCCGAGGGTGATGTAGCCGGGCCGGCCGACGGCGGCGGTGCCCAGGCCCAGCCGCGCGGGGTGCGGGCGGGCGGGGGCGGTGGCGGCGGGGTCGGTCGGCATGGCGTGGTCTCCTCGGGCGCGGCGGTGATCACCTGCGACTCTAGCCGCGGGGCCGCGGCCGCCGGCGGTCACGGGTTGCGCTCACGGCCGGGTCAGCCGGCCGCGATCGCGGCGCGGATCCAGGGCGCGTAGGCGGGCACGTCGCTGTACGGGCCCGGGCGTGAGATGGTGCCGACCAACTCCCTGACCCGCTACGCGGAAAACCCGATCCCTCCCCGGGGTAAAAGCCGGGGCATCCTCGGGTTACTCGGTGACGGCCTCTCGGGTCGGCCGATGCGGATGCGTCCGGCCAACCCGGGGGGCGGCCCGCCGGACCGTGTGGCCTGCGGGCCGCCGCGACCCGGGGCTGTCCCCCGCACCCGCCGCCGGGCTACCAGGGGGCCCGCAGGGTCTGCCCCCGCTCGGACACGGGAGCAGCGGTGCGGCCGGGGACCGCCGTGTGCCCGGGGACCGTCGTGTGCCCGGGGGCCGTCGTGTGCGAGGACGAGGTGCGGACGGCCTGGACCGGCGCGGCGATCGGCACCCCGGCTGCACCGGCCGCCCGTGCGGTGCGCCCCGGTACGGTGGCCGGGGCGATCGCCTGGTCCAGCCGCAGGACGAAGTTGACGTAGTCGAGCGGCTTGCCCGGCCAGTGGCAGTCGTTGCTGGTGAGCAACTGGCTGCGGACGCCGTCGCGTTCGGTGAGCGGCCCGGGGGTGGTGCGCAGGTTCGGCTGCCAGCTGCGCCCCCACAGGTGGTGTTCCAGGGACAGCGTCCAGCTCTCCTCGTCCACGTCCAGCACCGCCCCTTCCCGCCCGGGGAGCACCCGGGCCCCGTACGGGCTGCGCACGACCGCCCGCTGGTCGAAGTCGGCGCTGCGGCCGACCACGGTGATCCGCCACGCGCCGTGGAACCTGAGCATGCCTGTCTCCTGACGCCGCGGCGCCCACTCCGGCAGAGGGCGCCCCTTCCACGTCTACGGCCGCCGGCCGCCCGCCGGCTCAGGCCGGCCGGCCGGCCCGGTACCTCTCACCCCCCGGCGCCGATCGCCCGCGGCGCACCGAAAGTCGGCCCCGTCGACTTCCGGTGCGGCCCCGGCGGGGGGTCAGCGGTGGGCGGTGGCCAGGGAGCGGAGCTGGACGTGGACGGTGGCGGGTTCGGTGCCGGTGAGGGCGGCGACCTGGGCGGCGGACAGGTCGAGGACCAGGTGCAGCAGCAGGACGTCCTGTTGTGGGGCGGTGAGGTGGGCGACCGGGCCGAAGGGCTGCGGCCCGGCCAGGGTGCGTACGCGGCGCCGGACCGCCTGCCAGGCGCAGGCGGCCGGGCTCGCGGTGGCCAGGGCGTCGAGCCAGTGGCCGCCGAGTTCCTCGAAGGCGTCGCGGACGGCCAGGGGGGCGTCGGCGGGTGGCAGGAGCAGGGCGGCGTAGTCGAGGTAGTGGCGCAGGTGGAGGTCGTGCAGCGCCCACAGGCCCAGGTCCGCTCCGGGGGCGGCCGGTCGGTGTGGTGGTGTCGGCATGGTGGTGTCCCGAGGTGGCGCGGGTGGGTGCTGGTCCGCGGACGGAGCGCGGGTGTCGCGCTCCGTCCGCGGGCCCGGTCACACGGGCACCGGCGGGGTGTCGTCGGTGCCTTCGCGGCCCGGCGCGCCCGGGTGGCCGGGGTCGTCGGCCCGTTCGGCGGCCAGGCTGTTGCGCAGCGTCACCCACAGGCGGAACAGGATGTCCGTCGAGGTGCCGGCGCTGGAGGACTGCATGGCCCGGACGAACTCGGCGTGGTGCGTGCGCGAGTTGACCGGGACCGGGGTGCGGGCGTTGTTGGTGCGGTCCCAGGCCGCCGCCCACAGGGTGCGGCGGACCTCCCGGACCTCGCAGGCCTCCATGAAGGTGAGGAACACGGGTTTGTGCAGCGGGGCCTCGCCCTTGAGGACCAGGGCCAGGGTGCTGGAGGGCAGGCGTCTGCCCCTGGCGCGGGCCCGGCGGTCCAGTTCCTTCAGGGAGGGCCAGTCGGCCTTGCGGCGCATCTCGTGCATCGCCCGTCGCAGGTCGGCGAAGGAGTCGACCTGTTCGGGGTCGACCCGCCGGGGTGCCCGCAGTCGCCGGGTCCCGGAGGGGCGGGGCACGTGGGCCCAGTAGTTGGCCTGGACCCATTTGCGCCGGGCGGTCTTGAGGTCGCCGCCGCATTCGCGGGTGACGGCCTCGACGACCTTCCAGCTCGGTACGGAGCGGCCGCTGGCGGCCCGTTGCAGGGTGGTGGCGTGGTAGTTGGTCCGAGCAGCGAGCTGACGGTAGGTCAGCTGCTCGCGTTCGCGTTGTTCTCGCAGCCAGGCGGCGAGTCGGCTCAGTGCCGGCTCGGTCGCCTCGATCGGCTTCTCCCGGCGTCCCATCGCAGGCAGGCGCTCCCCGCTAGGCCCGCTCCCGTCGCAGTCTGGCGGCCAGCAGCCAGGCGCCGGTGGCGAGTTCGAGGGCTGCTCCGGCCGACATGCCCGTCGCCACCAGGGCGGCCGCCAGGACGATCACCACGACGACCACGGTGGCCTCACCGGCGGCGGGCCGCCAGGGCAGGCGCGGTCGCGGTCGCGGGCGCACGGGGTTGGGGGAGCCGGCCGCACACTGGATGCGGGCACGCCTGTTCCGTTTCCTCGTCATCGAGGGGGTTCTCCTTATCACTGTCCACTCCAACGGAGGGGCACTTCGCGCGGTTGGCGTCGCACTGGGTGCCCGTAGGCGAACACTCTGTCAGGCATACGGGTGATTCCCAATCGGTTCGGTGAACATCGCGCAGATTGATGCGCGGCCGTCCCGGCCCCCGCCCGTGATCTCGTGAACGCCGTACCAGAAAGGGGCAGTTCAGCGATTTGAAACCGGATTTTGATGCGCCTTTGTGCAGCGTCCTCTTGTAAGCCCTCCGGGCCGGATGTGACGATTTGCAGCAGCGTCACCAGGACCTGCGGGTCCGGAACCCGGGGGGCGCTGTTCACTCCAACAAATCTCGGGAACATCGGCACGGGCCGTGTTGGCGCATGGGCCCGCCCGGACAGCAGAGACCGCCCGGCCCTGGTGGCCCGAGGCGGTCTCTCTGCGTTCCCGGAGACTGCGCGGCAGGCACCCGGCGCCACGGGCCGGCGGGAACCACCCGGCACACTGCACGGGAAGTCGGCGGGATCGACGTCCTGCGTGGCATGAACGTGAGCATCCGGTTCAGGTGGCGTCATGCGCCTTGCACAGCACGCAAGCTTGACATGTACGCGTCACAGCGTCCGGTTCCCGTCAGGCCGATGGGCGACAGCCGGAAGGCCTTCCGGCGGTGCCGGCGGTCGACGAAAGTAGTGATCGCCGCCAGGGAAGCCCGACAGGGATCGGCCCGGACGGCAGCCGAACGGAGCGTCAACCGCGGGACGCCCCATCGGACCGGCACACCTCTCCCGTCAACGTCAGAAAGGCTCCGTCATGATCCGCACCCGTATCGCCCAGGCCGCCGCGGTCGCCGCCGTCTCGCTCACCGCCCTCCTGATGACCCCGGGCGTCTGCGCGGCCACCAGCACCGCGGCCACCAGCACCGCGGCCGTCACCGGCTCCGACAGCCTCGGCTGGGGCGGCGTCACCACCCCCACCACGCCCACCTCCACCGACAGCCTCGGCTGGGGCGGCGTCACCCAGGCCAGCCTCGGTTGGGGCAGCTGAGCACGGGATGGACATCGTCTACGCCAGCCTGAAACGCCGGTGGCCCGGTGATGCGGCCGAGGCGATCGGAGCGGCCGAGGCAGCCGCGGCCGTGGACGCCCTCTGGGCGCACGCCGAGCCCGCCGACGGCCTCCAGCACGCCAGCGCACAGCCCGCCGACGACCGGATCGACTTCCTGCTCTACCTGCTCAGCCGCGACTCGTCCGACTCGTCCGGCTCGTCCGGCCTATCGGATTCGTCGGGCTCGCCGGGCTCGCCGGGCTCGTCGGGTCGGCCCGATCGGGTCGACGCCGTCTGCCGCGCGCACAGCCTGATCGCCCGCAGCCACCGCACATCGCCGATGCTCCTGCGGTGCTACCTGCCCCCGGAGCCGCCGGAGGCCACGGACTGCACCGACCGGTGACCGCCGCGCCGGCTGCACCCGCCGCACGTATCGACTGACCCGCGCCGGAACCCCTGCGCCGACCGCCCCGCTCGCTCTCGCGGCCCCGCGCACGCAGGACCGACGACCGCTGCTCCTGCAGGGCAGCCGTCCACTCCCACCCCCGCCCCGGATGCCGGGACGCGGTGGCGAATTCCCCTCGGCCGACGCCGACGCCGACGCGCCTCATCCCGCTCCATCCCGGTTCCAACCCGGCTCCACCCCTGCTCCATCCGCTCCATCCGCTCCCTCCGCACGCCCCGGCCTTCCCCGGTCGGCTGTTCCTGCAGGACAGCCGCCGCCGGAGACGGCCCGAGCGCCCGATCGGGCACCCCGCACGCCTCCGTGCACCCGCGCGTACCGACCTCCCGAGGATGATCTGTCATGACCATTACATTCGCCCGTCTGAAGAAGTCCGCCGTCGCCATCGCCGTCGCAGCAACCGCCGTCACGGGCATGACTGCGGTCCCCGCCCACGCCGACACCGCCGGCAGCATCGTCGCTGCCGTCCAGAGCCAGATCAACCACGGCCCCGGCAGCGGTTACAGCAACGGCGCCGGGCAGACCAGCTCCGCCAACCTCCAGCCCTGGTGCGCCGACTTCGCCGGGTGGGCCTGGGCCCAGGGCGGCGGGGTCCAGCACCTGGGCGACCTGACCGACGGGGCCGCCAGCTTCTACGACTACGGCGTCAGGTACGGGACGCTGTCCAGCACCCCGCACCCCGGGGACGCGGTGGTCTACGACTACAACCCGGACCGGGACTGGGCCAGCCACGTCGCGATCGTCACCGCCGTCGGCAACGGCACCATGACCGTGACCGGCGGCAACGAGGGCCACAGCAGGTACCCGAACGGCATCGTCCAGCAGGAGTCCACGCCCAACTACTCGGTGGGCAGCGCCCCGTGGGGCCAGCGGATCAGCGGCTACATCTCCCCGGTCACGACCGGCAGTGGCGGCGGCACCGCGCCCGCCGTCCCGGCCAAGGCGATCCGCGGCGACAAGGGCACCGTGCTGGGCACGGACGGGACGTCGATGACGTTCACCCGCTCCGCCGCGGACGGCCACCTCCAGCTCACCTACCTGCCCTCCGGCGGCAAGTGGGCCACCGCCGACCTGACCAACACCGCCGGCACCCCCGTCTCCGCCGGCGGCCCCCCGGCCGCCTTCGTCCAGCAGAACGGCACCCTGGGCGCGGTCACCGCGAACGCCGCCAACGGCCACCTCCAGCTCACCTACCGCTCCGCCGGCGGCACCTGGGCCACCACCGACCTGACCGGCTACGTCGGCACTCCCGCCACCGACGGCACCTACAGCGTGATCACCGGCTCCGACGGCACCCTGGCGATCTACAGCCGCAACTACGCCGACGGCCACCTCCAGCTCACCTACCTGCCCACCAGCGGCGCCTGGGCCACCACCGACCTCACCGCCTACGCCGGCACCCCGGCCACCGCGGACAAGGCCCCGGCGGCCTTCGCCCTGCAGAACGGCACGATCGGCGCGATCACCACCGACTCCTCCAACGGCCACCTGCGCCTGACCTACCGCGCCCCCAGCGGCACCTGGGCCACCACCGACATGACCGGCTACGTCGGCACTCCCGCCACCGACGGCGCGGTCAGCGCCTTCACCGGCTCCGACGGCACCCTGGCGATCTACAGCCGCAACTCCGCCGACAGCCACCTCCAGCTCACCTACATCGCCAACAACAGCGGCACCTGGACCACCACCGACCTGACCACCTCCGTCGGCACCCCGGTCTCGGCCGGCTCCTCGCCCGCCCTGTTCCAGCAGGCCGACGGCACCCTGGGCATCGTCACCGCGAACGCGGCCAACGGCCACCTCCAGATGACCTACCGCCCCAGCAGCGGCGCCTGGAGCACCATCGACCTGACCGGCTACGCCGGCACCCCCGCCACCGACGGCGCCAACCTCAGCGCCGCCTTCAACCCCGACGGCACCCTGGTGCTCTACAGCCGCAACTACGCCGACGGCCACCTGCAGCTGACCTACCACCCCACCAACGGCGCCTGGGCCACCACCGACCTGACCGGGTTCGTCGGCACCCCCGCCGAGTAGCCCCTCCGTCCACGGACCACCAGGACTCCGACAGCCGGCCCCGACTCGACCGAGTCGGGGCCGCACCCGCATACCCCTCCGACGAATCCCGTCCGATCCCGTCCGATCCCCTCCTCCCGCACGCCCGGCCGCCGCGGTACCCGATGATGTCGGTGGGGATGCCCTGCCGACCGGCAGGGGGGAGGGGTGGAAAAGTGACCGCGGGGACGCAGAGCCCGGACCGGAGCGAGTACCGGGCCGGGCCGGACCAGTTCGACCAGTGGCGGGAGCTGGTCGGGCAGACACGGGTGTGCGATGCGACCAGCGCGCACGTCGACACCTTCACCGCACAGGCGCGACGCACCGCCCTGGGACCGGTGGCCCTGCTGGGGACGTCGTTCCCGTCGGCGCGCTTCCGCAGGACCGAGCGCATGATCCGAAGCTCCGACGAGGAGTTCTACCACCTGACGCTGCTGACGGCCGGCGCCAGCGCCCTGAGGCGCGGCAGGGACCAGAAGGAGCTGTTCGGGACCGGAGACCTGCAGCTGATCGACAGCTCGCACCCCTACGACGGGCGGTTCTTCGATGCCGACGGGTCCGGTGGCGGTGAGCCGCAGGTCGCCGGCGTGGGCATCGACCTGCCCGTGTCGCTGCTGTCGGTGTCCCCGGACCGGCTGCGCGACCTCCTGGGGCGGCGGCTTTCCGGACGTGAGGGGACGGGTGCGCTGCTGGCGGAGTTCCTGCTCGGGCTGGAGCGGCAGGCCGCTGTCCTGGGGGCCGACGAGAGGTACCGCCTGGGAACGGTCGCGCTCGACCTGGCAGCCGTGTGGCTGGCCCGGGAGCTCGACGTCGAGACGGCGGTGACGCCCGGCGCAAGGCAACGGGTCCTGGTGGAGAGCGTGCGGTCGTACGTGCGGCGCAACCTCCACGACCCCGGGCTGACACCGCCCGCGATCGCCGCCGCACACTACATCTCCGTCAGCTATCTGAACCGCCTGTTCGCCCGCCAGTCGCAGGGCGACACCGTCGCCGCGTGGATCCGGGCCCAGCGGCTGCGGGGAGCGAACCGTGACCTGGCGGACCCCGTGCAGCGCGCCGTACCGATCCACGCCATCGGTGCCCGCTGGGGCATCCCTCGCGCCTCGGACTTCAGCCGCGCCTTCAAAGCCGCGTACGGGCTCTCACCCCGCGAGCACCGGCAGCAGTCCCTGTCGGAATCCGAATCGGAATCGGAATCGTAGTCGGGATCGGAGTCGGGATCGGGATCAGGGTCGGGGTCGGGGTCGGCGCAGGACTGATGGACCGTGGTCGGTGCCGTCACGGCCCGGCGGGACCGGGGCACGCGGTCGACCGGACGAAGGCCCCGGGCAAGCCCGCACTGCCCGTCAGGACCGAGGACGGGCGCGGTTCAGAGCCAGCCCTTCTGCGCGGCTTTGATACCCGCCTCGAATCGGCTGCCGGCGCCGAGCCGCTCCATGATCGAGGACATCTGGCGGCCGACGGTGCGGGAGGAGATGCCCAGGCGCTGGCCCGCGGCCTCATCGGTCAGACCGGAACCGAGCAGACGCAGGAGCTCACGCTCGGCAGGAGTGAGGCCGCTGCGCGGATCCTCGGGCACTACGGCGCCCAGCGGGACAGCCGTGCTCCAGGCCTGCTCGAAGAAGTCGAGGAGGGCGGTGAGGATGCCGGGCTCGGTGACGTACAGGGCGCCCTTGCGGTGGTCGGCGGGATCGATCGGAACCAGCGCCCGAGCGCGGTCGACGACGACCATGCGCTGGGGAATCGTGGGAGCGGTCCGAACCTCGCCGCCCAGGCCCAGTAACCAGTGGGCGTAGACGGCCACATGGGGCTGCTTGCGGACGGCGTCCTGGTAGAGGGTCCGTATCGTGATGTTGCGCCCGAGCGCATCGGCGTCGGCCGGGCGGCTGGCGTTCAGGTCCTCGGGCTCCTGAACGCCCGGCTGGCTGCTCAGGACCTCGGTGGTGGCGGTGCGGCCCAGCTCTTCGAGGCGGCTGTGGATGGCGTTCATGCCGAGGATCCGTTCACCGTGGGCCGAGGTGTGCTTGGCTCGGTCGGCGACCAGACGAGTGACGGCGACGCGCGAAGCGGCGAGCTTGGCCTGACGGGCTGCCAGTTCGGCTTCCTGCAGAGCGAGCATGCCGGCCAGACCTACCTCGGGGCTCACCGCCCGCATCCGTCCGGGATGCTCGGCGCAGGCCCGGACGAGGGTGAGCCGACTCAACTCGTCGAGGTGGTCGTGAACCTTCGACGGGGCAGGGCGCAATGGGCGGCTATGTCGTCCAGGCCGTAGCCCGGATGGTCGAGCATGGCCTCGTACACAGCCGTCGCCTCGGCTGTCAGCCCCAGTACCTCCAACACGGACGTCCCCTCCCGACTCCGTCTGCCGGCCGCGTCGCACGCCACGCCCCCGGGTCCCGCTCGCCCCCTCGATGCGGGCCGCCGCTCGGCGCGTCCCGTCCGAACGGCACCGGACCGACTCGCAGCCACGGTCCGACACCCGCTTTGCGCAGAGAGCCTGTCAGGGCGCCACCCGATCGTGTTGTCGATGCGGGGACAGTTCCTTGGCCTTGCTGACACTCACCGGCGGGAACCCCATGACGACCGGCCGTGAGAGGGTGTTCTGCGAGTCCTCTCGACGCCGGCCATGATCAAGCCCTACCAGGGCAACCGGCACGCACGTGACCTGTGGAACCGTGCTCGGCCTCGGCCGATGGTGAAAGCCGCCCGACCCGAACCGGGTCTCTCGCAGGTGGCGTGGCGGCCGGCGCCGGTGGACGCAATCGACTGATCGGACTCCCCCGGCACCAACACCCGACCCTTGTACAGGAAGTCGGCGAGGTCGACTTCCTGTGCAGGGGTGGGGTGTTGGTCAGGGGCGGGCGGCCTGGGCTTCTTGGGTGGCGTGGGTGCGGCAGCGGTGGAGGGCGTACTTGAGGCGGGTGTCGGGGTTGGGGGTGGTGGTGAGGAGTTCACCGGCCTGGATGAGGGTGGTCCAGTACAGGGTGGGGTCGCCGGTGCGGGGCATGGGGCGGGCGGCGGTGAGGGAGAGGTAGGCGGTGATCAGGTTTCCGGTGGTGAACCAGCGGTGGAGGCCGTGCTGGTGGCCGGGGCGGATGCCGCCCATGGCGCCGACGGCGACCAGGAAGAGGTCGACGACGGCGAGTTCGGTGGGGGTGAGCGGCTTGGGGACGTCGAAGACACCGAGGGCTTCGAGGAGTTCGCCGGTGTCGGCCTCGGAGTTCGGGCGGGGGCTGGCGAGCAGGGCGTCGTAGCAGTCGTCCAGGCGGCGGGCGGTTTCGGCGGCGGGGATGCCGAGGGCGGTGCAGACGGCGCGGGCGCAGCGCAGGGGCGCGCGGGTGCGGCGGGCGAGGGCGGCGTAGGCCTGGGCGGGGGTGGCGGCGGTGTCGAGGAGGTGTTTGGCGGTGAGGGCGATGCGCATCGGGGTGGGTGCTTTCAGGCGGCGTGGGCGGTTGCGGGGTGGCTGGGGGCGATGAGGGCCCAGACGAACTTGCCGATGCCGCCGGCGCGCGGGCAGCAGCCCCAGCGTTCGGCGAGCTCGTTGACGAGGACCAGGCCGCGCCCGTGCTCGTCGTCCGGCTCGGCGGAACCGACGGCGGGGCGGCCGCTGCCGGCGTCGTGGACCTCCAGCCGCAGGCGGGAGTTGAGGACGGAGAAGCGGACCTCGATCAGGCGGTCGTCGGGGGCGTCGCTGTGCTGGACGGCGTTGGCGAACAGCTCGCCGAGCAGGAGTTCGGCAACGTCGCGGTAGCGGTCGCCGGCCGGCAGGGCGGCGAGGTAGGCCCGGAGCAAGTACCGGGCGAGCGGCGTGGATTCGGTCCGCGAGTCCAGGCGGGCGGCGAACGTGCGGGGGCGGCAGGTTACGAGCATGGCGAAGTAACCCCAATGGGAAATCGTGTGCGAATAGGAGGCATCGGCGGGGCTGCGCATGTTCGGCGCAGCACCGTCCATTGACCGGACGCTACGGCTCGGGTGCGGGACGAAGGGTGGAGCCGTCTTTCGGGGCTACCCACTCGCCCTCGCAGCCTGCCCCCCGGGCGCAGGTGATAGCCGTGGACGCCCTCTGCGGGCACGTCCACGACGACACCGACCCTGTCGGTGGCGGTGTCGTGGGCGAGGTCGCTGAGGCGAGGCGCCCACGAAGGCGCGGCATGATGCGAGTCCCCGCGGCGGTGCGTCGTCCGTTCACGAGCACCGACAGTAAGGGTGCGACTACAGCTGAATATGAATCAGCGGAATACAGCCCTATCCGTCCAGGTGGAAGCGGTCGGACATGTGGCGCAGCTTCTCGCGGGTAGCCGAGCGCTCGGCGTAGACGATCTTCCGTAGGGTGGCGCGGGCGATCGGGTGGTTGCGCACGAGTTGCGGGGCGATCTTCTCCGCCGCTTCCAGGGCTTGGAGCGCCTTGTCCCGGTTGCCGTCCCACAGCCAGGCGCGGGCAAGGTCCATCTGGTGGTGGCCGCGCCTGGAGCCGGGGAGGGCGGCAATCTTCTGCGGGTCGGCGCGTTCGTTGAGGACGAGCGCCTTGGCGTGGTCGCCCATCTCCAACTGGACGGACACGGCGTGGATCTGGACGTTGCCGCTGGAGAAGGTCAGCGAGTGCCGGTCGAAAGGCGGCTCGGATCGGCCGCTGTCCATCAACTCGGCTGCGGCATGGGCGTGTTGGATGCGGTCCTCGACCTCCAGCCGGCGGCCGGCGCGTGCGGCCGACACGGCGGCCCGCAGGTGGAGGGTTCCCCAGGCCCGCACGGCCAGTGGGTCGTTGGCGCGGTACTGGTCCTCAACGCGCCGAAGTGCCTTGTCGGACAGTGTCAGGGCGTCGTCCCAGTCCGCGGTGGCCCACATGTCCCACACCCGCATCCAGTCCGCGACGGCCTCCGTCACCGGGTCGCCGGACAGCCGGGCCGACCACGCGGCCCGCTCGCAGGCCATGGCGATCAGTTCGGGGTGGCCGAGTGCGTGCGCGGCGGTGTGCGCGAACTTGCACTCGATCGTGTAGATCGCGAAGGCCTCCTCGCGCTCGTGGCCGGTGGACACCTCGGCCAGTGCGCGTGCTTCGCGGAGCATGTCCGGAAGTACCTTCAGGATGGCCACGTTGGCGGCCGCGTCCCGCAGCCGGTGCAGACGCTCGGTCTCTCGCCAGAGCTCCGCGGACGTTCGGGGGCTGCCGTCGAAGACGGGCGTGAGGTCGTACCGGCGCAGCTCCCGCAGGATGGCAGCCGCCGAGACCTGCCACTGGTTCTCCGACGCCTTGCCCGCGACGAACGGGCGTTCTATGAGATCGTTGGGGTGGCAGTGGAGGGCTGCCGCGATCTGGTTGATGACGCCTGCCCGGTCGAGCTCGATCGCGCCCTTCTCGACCTTCGACACCCAGCCCTGGGTCCTGCCGATCGCGGCGGCCAGGTCAGCCTGGGTCATGCCCAGCCTGAGCCGCGCCCGCCGTACCCGCTTGCCGATCGACTCCCGCTCTTCCAGCACAGCAGTCCTCCCGCGCTCACGCCCGCCCGCCTGCTCGCTGCGTGAACCTGCGGTGCTACCAGGACGCTACCGTGTCCCGGCCGGGCGCGCCGGAAGGGTGAGCGCGGTTGCCGAACGGCCCGGGCGGCGGGGGCCGTTCGGTGACGTCTGACGCGCCTTGTGAACTGTTCAAGACCCACTGCCGGCAGGACGGTTGATGGGGTCTTCTTGTTGCTTGCCTTGCGGGCGTTGGCCGGGCCAGGGGCCGCCGGTGGGCCGGTCCTCGTTTTCCCTGCCTCTGCCTGGGAAGCCTTCGTCGCGGCCGTCCGCAGGGGCGACCTGCCGGCGTAAGGACATTTCAGGAGTTGGCGATGACGAACTGGCGGAAGAGCTCCTACAGCGCTCAGCAGGGGCAGTGCGTCGAGGCGGCGATCGGGTCCTCCGGTCAGGTACCGGTCCGTGACTCCAAGGACCCCGACGGGCCGGTGCTTGCCTTCCCCGTCTCCTCGTGGGGCACGTTCATCGCCGCGGTGCGGGCGGGCGAGTTCCCGGCCGAGGGCTGAGCCGGGCTCCGAGCGGCACGGGGGCGGGGCACCACCCGGTGCCCCGCCCTCTGTGCTTCGCCCGGCCTGGGCGACCCGAGGTCAGCTCTTCCACACGCCCCAGGAGACGTCGGCGTTGTTGCCGGTGCCGCCCTCGCGGGTGGTGCGGAAGGCGCCGAGGTCGGTGCCGGCCTCGTCGTAACTGTTGGAGCCCGCATACGGGTTGGCCCAGTGCAGCACCACGGTCCGGCCGTTGCGCCAGCCCTCCTCGCAGTCGTACGCCCGGTACGTCACCGTGCCCTCGGTGCCGGTGAGGAAGCCGTTGCTCTCCGACGCGAAGACCGCTCCCCAGCCGTTGCCCACCGTCGGTGACGGTTCCATGCCCGGCGACCAGATGCCGTGGGCCAGCGAGTAGTCGGTGCGCTGCAGCGTGCAGCCGCTCCCGTTGGTCAGGTGGACCGTGGTGCTCCGGGCGGCCTGGACGGTGGCCGGGGCGGGCGCGGCGGCCTGGGCGGTGCCGGTGGCGATGGTGCCGAGGCCGATGGCGGTCACCGCGGCCAGCGCCGCGAGGCGTGCGGGGGTGCGCATGGTCTCCCTCGATTCCGTGTGTCCTGGGTGGGCGGCACGGGCCTTGTCCCGGGCCGCGACGAGGAACGATGCGCCGCACCAGCCGACAAACGATGGACGACGCGGCCGCGCGGCGTCGTCCATCGTTTGTTGACTGCCGTGGGGTGGCGGCGGGCGGTTTCGGCGGCGGGGATGCCGAGGGCGGTGCAGACGGCGCGGGCGCAGCGCAGGGGTGCGCGGGTGCGGCGGGCGAGGGCGGCGTAGGCCTGGGCGAGGGTGGCGCCGGTGTCCAGGAGGTGTTTGGCGGTGAGGACGAGGCGCATCGGGGGCGGTCCTCCTGTTCAGACCGCGACGGCGGCGATGAAGGGGTGGCTGGGGGCGACGAGGGCCCAGACGAACTTGCCGATGCCACCGGCACGCGGGCAGCAGCCCCAGCGTTCGGCGAGCTCGCTGACGAGGAACAGGCCGCGCCCGTGCTCGTCGTCCGGCGTGGCGGAACCGACGCAGGGGCGGCCGCTGCCGGCGTCGTGGACCTCCAGCCGCAGGCTGGAGTTGGCCACGGCGAAGCGGACCTCGATCAGGCGGTCGGCGGGGGCGTCGCAGTGCTGGACGGCGTTGGCGAACAGCTCGCCGAGCAGGAGTTCGGCGACGTCGCCGTAGCGGTCGCCGGCCGGCAGGGCGGCGAGGTAGGCCCGGAGCAAGTACCGGGCGAGCGGCGTGGATTCGGTCCGCGAGTCCAGGCGGGCGGCGAACGTGCGGGGGCGGCAGGTTACGAGCATGGCGAAGTACCCGGGGAAAGTCAGGTGCGGATGAAGAGACTTGTCGCGCCACTTGTTCCTGCTGCGGCGCCATCCAGTGGTCGCGCGCTACGACACAACCATTTCCTCTAGATGAGATGCCTCCATGCACATGCACTTATGTACATGAGCAGTGGGCGGAAGAGTGCCTGACTCCTGTACATAAGTCAACCCGCCGCGAGAAGGATCTCGCGGCGGGTTGCGGGTAGTTGATTGCCGGTCAGTCGTGCGCGGGGAAGCGGTAGTCGAGAACGAACTGGTCGGCGGCCATGATGGTGTCGCACACCTCCACTACGCGGCCACCCGTGGCAATGGCATCGCGAACGAGGTGGATCACTGGCGCACCGGGGCTCAGGGCGAGCGCTTTGGTCTCGGGCTTGGTCGCGAGCCGGGCTCGCACGGACTCGGTGAACTCGGCGAGGGAGTGTCCGTGTTCTTCGAGGCGGGCGTAGATGCCGCCGCCGGGGTTCTCGGCGAAGACTTCCGGGATGTCCTTGACGACATCCCACGGCAGGTATGACGTGGCCTCCTCGGTGGGTACCCCGTCGCGGAAGTACCGGCGCTTGCGGGCCAGTACCTGGGTGCCGGCTGGAAGACCCAGACGATCGGCGATCTCGGGAGGTGCTGCTGTGGGGCCCACGAACAGCACGGTCACGGACGGGATGCCGCCGGAGATCTCCGCCTCCGCGAGGTACGCGGCCTTGCCGGCTTCGCGATGGGTGCGGCGGAATCGGTCCGTGGACTTCCGCTGTACTGGTGGGCGGGAACGGACGAACGAGCCTCGACCGTGGTGCGTCTCGACGAGCTGAGCCGTTCGGAGTTCGGCGACAGCCTTGCGAACTGTGCCGGATGCGACCCCGTACCGCTGCATGAGCTCGGCCTCGCTCGGCACGACCGCACCGGGAGGGAGAGCGCCCGACTTGATCTGCGCGGCAGGTCAGCCGCGATCTGCAGGTACTTCGCTGTGGCCGACGAGGCCACCTCGCCGTTCGCCATAGTCCTTCAGGGCTCCTATCCTCCTGCACATGAGTAACAGCGCCGGGAAGATCCAGTCAACGCCGCTCCACTCGGTGTCCGTCGCGGGGGTGGTGGTGCGCGAGGACGGCCGGGTGCTGGTGATTCGTCGGGCTGACAACGGAGCTTGGGAACCGCCGGGCGGGGTCCTGGAGCTGGCGGAGTCCGTTGAGGACGGCGTGCGTCGCGAGGTCTACGAGGAGACCGGGGTCAAGGTCGGCGTCGAGCGGCTGACCGGCGTCTACAAGAACATGAGCCGGGGATCGTCGCCCTCGTCTTCCGCTGCCGACCGGAGAGCGAGGCGATGCGGCTCTCGGAAGAGTCGGTCGAGGTCGGTTGGCTCACACCGGCCGAGGTGTCCGAACGTATGGCCGAGGTCTATGCCGTGCGCGTCCTGGACGCGCTTCGGGGCGACAGCGCACCAAGTGTCCGGACCCATGACGGTCGACACCTGCTGTGACAAGGCGAAGGCCCCCATCGTGTGATGGGGGCCTTCGATGTCGCTCAGGCGATGGCGGTCTCGGGGTCGGGGCTCGGGCGTCGATGACAGCCGCTCCCGTTGGCCAGGTGGACCGTGGTGCTCCGGGCGGCCTGGACGGTGGCCGGGGCCGCCAGGAACGATGCGCCGCACCGGCCGACAAACGATGGACGACGCGGCCGGGCCGCGTCGTCCATCGTTGGTTGACTGCCGTGGGGTGGCGGGGCCGGCACCCGGCCGGATGCCCGCCGACTCCCCGGGACACCGGCTGCTGCGACCACGGACGGTGACGTCCCGGGGCGCGGTGCGCAGCCGGGTGCGGCCGTCGGCGAAGGTCCGCCGGCGGCCGCGGGTCGGCCGCTCAGCCGCTCAGCACTGGGGCGGCGGCCGTGGTTGGCCCCGCGCCTGGCCCGGGCCTTCTTCTTGCGGCGGCGCTTCGACGACATGGCCACTCCTCTCGCAACCGGGGCACCCCCGGTCTTCCACCGTTCCACACCGGCCCGGCCCGGCCCGTCGAGCGCCCGGGGCCGGTAGGGCCGCTCAGGTGCGGGCGGCCAGGGCGGCGCGCCAGGCGGGGCTGTCGACGTAGTGGTTGTCGAAGCGCTCGCCGGAGGCGGCGATCGCCCCGGGTTCGGTCTCGCCGCGCATGACGCTGCCGAGCAGGCGCAGGTAGTCGAAGCGGTCCATGCCGGGGGTGAACACGAACAGCACGTCGGCCTCGGCGCCCGGCGCGGCGGCGAAGGCGTGCGGGGTGTGCGGGGCACGGCGAGGAAGTCGCCCGCGCCCAGGACGGTGGTCTCCTCGCCGACCAGCACCTCCAGCGAGCCGCTGATCACGAAGAACAGCTCCCAGGCCCGGGTGTGGAAGTGCGAGGGGGCGCCGGCGGCGCCGCGGGCGAACGTGGAGCGGTAGACGGTGAAGCCGCCCTGGCCGGGGTCCGTCTCGGCGAGCAGGGTCATGGTGGAGCTGGGGTCGGCGCAGGTCTCGGCCTCGGCGCAGCGGGTCAGGACCGGGGCGGCGGCGCAGGCCTGGGCGGAGGTGGCGGGAGCGGGGGCCTGGGCGGGGGCGGCGGGAGCGGGGTTCTTCGTCGTCGTCATGTGATCAACCTACGGCCGGAAAGGCCCATGATCAGGTGGCAATCGTGACCGTTTCCATGGGTCAATTCCCCCCAGTGCCCCGACGCCCCCGCTCCTCGCGCCTCAGCTCTCCCGCCCCCGCTCCCCCGCTCCCCTGTGTCCCCGCTCCCCGTCCGGCGCCTCAGTCGGGCAGGTTCCCGTTGCCGCCCATGTTGGCCACCATGCGGCGCAGCACGTTGATGGTGGTGACGAAGTCGTCGGGGTCGATGCCTTCGTGGGCGCGTTCGTGGATGCGCAGGTTGCGGTCGCGGGCGCGCAGGCGTGCGGCTTCGCCGGCCTCGGTCAGGGTGAAGGCGCCGTCGGCGTCCTCGGTGAGCCAGCCGCGGGCGATCAGGTCGTCGTAGACGGTGTCGAAGGCGGTGTCCTGGTCGTCGTAGGGGGTGAGGCGCTGGGTGAGGGCCGTGCGGGTCCAGCCGCCGGGGCGGCCGGCCGCGTGGTTGAGCGTCCACCAGTGCGGCTGGGTCAGGCCTTCCACGGCGAGTTGCTCGCGCAGGGCGCCCACCACGCGGCGGTAGGTCTGCCCGCTCCAGGCGCCGATGGGCTGGGCGGCGATGACCTCCGGCGCGTACGTGTTGATCGTCGTCATGTCCTGTTCTCCTTCTGCCGGTCCGGTCCGGCCGCTGATCGCCTGGATGCGATCGACCGTAGGATCTCAAGCCGCCTTGAGGTCAAGGCCGCTCACGCCGGTCGGGCCGGCGCCGGACCCCGGTCCCGCCCGTCCGTTCAGACGCCCAGTGCGTTCCTGAGGTCCATCGCCCACATGCCTTCGCTGGTCTGCGGGACCGTCCGTCCCTCCTTGAGCATGGCCCGGCGAAGAGCGCTGTCCAGCTCCGAACTCCCGTGCTCCACACAGGCCTTGTGAAGCCTGACGAGGTGCTCGACGGGCGCGAAGGAGGCCACCGCCGTCAGCAGGGCCGAGCGCGCCTTTGCCTCCCCGCTCTCCCGGGAGAGGAAGTGGAAGAGGTCGACGGGCTTGCGCAGCCGGGCAAGCGCACGCTCGACGCTGGTGCTGTCGTACACCCGGCGCATCGCCTCGAACTCCTCGACGAGACGCATGACGTCCCGGACGGCGTAGCCCAGCACGGTCTGTTCGATGAGTCGTTCGGCTGCTTCGTCCTCGTCGGCGTCGCGCAGGTGGACGACCGCCGCGCAGATCCCCGCCAGGCCCCCCGGGCCGCCGCCCTCCCACACGGCCAGTTCGACATCCGTGGCGCACGAGAGCTGGTCGAGGGTTTCGACGGCCCGCTCCCGCAGCCTGAGCGCGGCCCTGGCCTGCCGGATCTGCTCTTCGAGCCGGGCTATGCGCTCAAGCGCGGCGTCCCGTTCCTCGGTCAGCATGCGGGCCTCCTCACGGCCGCGGGAGACCAGGTCCTCCAGGGCCTGCTCCGCGTCCTGGCGCCGGACGCGCTCGTCCTGGAGTTCCTGCTTGAGGTCGGCCAACTCCTGGACGGCCCGGGCGCGGTGGCGGTAGAGGTCCTCGCGGGCGGTGGCGAGCTCGAACTCGCGGGCCTGCAGCGGGCTCCGCTCGCACGCCGCCGCGTACATCAGCGCCCGGGTCTGCGCGACCTCCTGCGGCGAGACCTCCCCGCCCTCGCACGCGGCCGCCAGCCGGTGCAGCCGTTGCGCGATCTCGCGGCGGGGCACCTCCCGGCCGTTGAGGAACTTCGACAGCCGGGTCCGGTCGACGCGGATCCCGTCCCGCTCAGCCGCTCGGCCAACTCCTGCGAGGACAGGCCGATCCGCTCCCGCAGCTCCCGCAGGCGCTCCGCGCAGCGCCGCTCCGGCTCCGACAGCCGTTCGTCCAGCGGGGCCAGCCCCCGCCGTACGGGCATCTGCTCCCGCGTCACGCACGCCCTCCTCGGTGTTGCACGGCCGGCATGGTGCGTCCGTTCGCCGCAAGTCGAGGTTGCGGCCTGCCGCAACTGCCGTGCAGGCCATTGTGCTGGGGGACGTACCGAGTTGTCCCGATCCCCGGAGATCCACGTGAGCCGACAGCAGCGTTCCGCCCGCCCGTTCCTGGAGTTGCGTGTGGGCGGGCTGCGCCTGACCCTGCAGTCCCGGCCCCGCCGCCTGCTCCTGCTGCTGGGCCCCGCGCTCAGCACCCTGGCCGGCGTCCTCGCCCTGCGCCGGTAGGAGCGGCCCCCGCCCGCTCCCCCTGCGGCCTCTCCCGGCAGGGCGGCCCCGCCCGCTCCCCCTGCGGCCTCTCCCGGCAGGGCTGTGAACGCCTCCACCGCCGGCGCCGCACGCCGGCCCTTCCTCGTCGCCGTGTGGACGTGGCGGACAGGGGTGCCGCCGGGGCGCAGGGGGGTGAGGGCAATGTCGGGGCGGGCGGCGCGGGCGGCACGGGCGGCACGGGCGGCGCGGGCGGCGCGGGCGGCGAGGAAGGGGATCAGGGTGAGGCCCAACCCGGCGGCGACCAGGCCGAGTTCGGCGCTCCAGGCGGCGGCCGTGTCCTCGATGCGGGGCTGGAAGCCGCTGCGCAGGCAGGCCGCGAGGAGGGTGGCCTCGGCCTGGCGGTGGGCCGGCGGCAGGAAGGCCGGCACCGGGTCCTGCGGCAGCGGGTGCAGGGCGAACTTCTCGCTGTCGTAGGCGGCTTGCGCGTAGCAGGCGACGACCGCGAGGTCGATCGCGCCGTCGTCGAGCAGGTCCAGCAGGTGGGCCGAGAGGCCTTCGGTGAGGCTGATCGCGACCTGCGGGTGTGCGGTGCGGAAGGCGGCGGGGACGAGGGCGGCGTTGGCGCTGTCGAAGGCGCCCACCCGCAGGCACCCGGCGGTGAGTTCGGTGAGCGCGGCCAGGTCGCTGCGGGTGGCGCCGAGGCGTTCCGGCATCGCCTCGGCGTGCGGAAGCAGGGTGCGGCCGTGTCCGGTCAGGCGCACTGCGCGGGCCAGGCAGTCGAACAGCGCGGTACCCGACTCGCCTTCCCGGGTGGCGACCTGCCGGGAGATCGCGGACCGGGGGAACCGCTCCCCCGGCCGCGCCGACGGCCTCACCCGGGCCGCCCTCACCGTCACCCCCACCACCGGGGCCGCTCCCGGGGCCGCTCCCGGGGCCGCTCTCGGGGCCGCTCTCGGGGCCGGGGGCGTCACCGAGGCCGCCACGCCCGGCGGTTCGCCCCGGAGCCGGCGCCGGGCACCCGTGGATCGACATGTCCTCGATCGGCCCGCGGGCCGTCGCCGGGCTGCGGGCACAACGTCCGTACGGCGTCGCCCTGGTGGATGCGCCGGTGATCGGCAGTGCGGGACCGGCGGCCACCGGCGACCTGATGGTCCCCGCGGGCGGCAAGGACGCCGACCCGGACCGCGCGCAGCCCGTCCTGGAGCAGCGGGGCAGGGTGCGGCGCTGCGGCGCTGCGGCGGACAGGGTGCGGCGCTGCGGCGGGCCGGGGGCGGGGGCGGCGTGGAAGCTGGTGGTGGTGATCGGCGCGATCGTCGCCTCGGTGACGGTGGCCGGTGAAGTGCTGGCGATGGCCGGGGAGTTGGGCGCTTTGCAGGAGCCGGCCCGCGAGGTGCGGCCGGCGGATGCGCCGATCGCCGAGCAGGACCTGCCGGCGGTGGCGGGCTGCCTGCCCGGGAACCGGTAACTGCCCTGCCTGCCCGCACCGTTGGCAGCCGGACCGGTCGTCAACGCGGGCGCGGCGGACCCACCCGATCGTGGCCCGGGTTCGCGGCGGGCCGCGGGCGGGACGTAGCGTCGTCGCGGCAGGCGGTTCGCGGCCCCGGGGAGGAGTGGCGCGGGTGCGGGGTGCGGGGTGGTCGGGTGCGGGCTGCGCTGGCGGTGGTGCTGGCGGTGGTGGCGGCGGGCTGCGGGGGCTCCCCCGGCGGGACGGGCAGGCGCAGCCGGCGGACGGCCGGCCGCTGGCGCTGGTGTACCGGGGGCCGGCAGCCTGCGAGGGCTGTCCGGAGGCGGCGCGCACGATGCTGGAGCACGGCGGGTTCGCGGTGCGCTACGTGGGGCCGCGGGAGCGGCTGCGGTTCGGCCCGTCCGCGCTGGCGGGCGTGGCGCTGTACGTGCAGCCCGGTGGCAGCAACGGGCAGGAGGTGAGCACCGCGTGGGAGCTGCTGGGGCGCGAGAGCGGCTTCTCCCCGGAGCTGGTGCGGGCCTATGTGCGCGGCGGCGGGCGGTACCTGGGCTGTGCATGGGCGGTTACCTGGCCGGCGACCCGGGCTTCGACCTGCTGCCGGGCGACTCCGGGCAGTACGCGCGCTCGCCGGGCGCGAGCGTGAGCGACGAGCGGGACCGGCTGGTCGACGTGCTGTGGCGCGGGCGCCCGCAGCGGATGTACTTCCAGGACGGGCCGTACTTCGACGTCGACGGCCCCGGCACCCAGGTCCTCGCCCGCTACCCGGGCGGGCGCCCGGCCGTGGTCGTCGCCCCGTACGGTGCCGGGCGGGTGGCGGTCAGCGGCCCGCACCCGGAGGCCCCGGGCGACTGGTACCGCGACTACGGCCTGCCCGACGAGTCCGAGGCCGGCCTCGCCCTGGGCGAGGACCTGCTGCGCACCCTGACGGGCGACACCGCGCCCGGCGCGGCGCCGGCCCCCTCCCCCTGAGCCCGCACGGCCGCACGGCCGGACGGCCGGAACGGGCGTGCCGCAACGGGCGGGCCGGAACGGGCGTGCGGAACGGGCGTGCCGCACCGGGCGGGCGCCGGCGACCCGGCCGCCGGGGGCGTTGTCCGTCAGGAACCAGCCGTCGAGGTCGCGGGCGAGCGCGGGGTCGTGGACGGTGGACCGGTCGTGGCAGCCGCCGAACGGGCGGCAGTGGCCCTGTTCGGGGCCGAACGCCGGGGCGGCGCACGGCGCAGTGCAGCCCGTCGGCGCCGACGGCCGGGGCGAAGCGGCGGGCGGGGGTTCTCGCATCGGGAGGTCCGGGCCTGAGGCACCCGGGCTTGCACCTGACGCGACGTGAGGAGGGATGCTCGTGCCATGCCCACCGAACAGACCTGGAAGGTCGGCCCGCTCGCCGAGGCCTGCGGCCTGACCGTACGCACCCTGCACCACTGGGACCGGATCGGCCTGCTCAGCCCCTCCCGGCGCACCGCCTCCGGCCACCGCGCCTACACCGAACAGGACGTCGTGCGCCTCTACCAGGTCCTCGCCCTGCGCCGCCTGGGCCTGGGCCTGGAGACCATCGCCACCTGCCTCGACGCCGGCATCGACCCCGTGCGGCTGGTGGGCGAGCACCTGGCCGCCACCGAGGCCTCCCTCACCGCCCTGCAGGCCCTGCACGAACGCCTCGCCCACCTGCACGGCGAACTCACCGCCTCACGCACCCCCGACACCGCCGACCTGCTGCGCCTGGTCCGGGCCACCGGCGCCACCGGATCCACCGGCCCCGCAGCCCAGGAGGCCCTGCGCCGCCACCTCGACGACGACCAGCTGCACGCCCTCGCCGACCACGCCGCCGCCCTCGGCCCCGCCGCCCACTACCTGCTGGAGGTCGAATGGCCCCAGCTCTACCGGCGCGCCGAAGCCCTGCGCACCGCCGGCACCGCCCCCACCGACCCCCGGGTGCGGCGCATCGCCGAACGCCTCGACGAACTCGCCCGCCTCTTCAGCGGCGGCGACACCACCCTGTCGAGCGCCGTGCGCACCGCCTGGCGCGAGGACCCCGCCGCGATGTCCGGCGACCCCCATGCCCCCGCCGACGCCTGGGCCGCGCTGCGCACCTTCCTCGACCGGGCCCGCCAGGCCTCATGACCGCCACCGGCCCGCACACCGGCCCGCCCGAAGACCCGCCCGCCGCGATGCCCGCAGGAGCACCGATGATGCTCCGTCACCCGCACCCGCACCCGGGCGCAGGCCTGGCCACCGTCTGGCCCGTCCTCGCCCCGGCGATCCTGGCCGCGGGGCCGGGCTCCTGCCGTGGTCGGTGCTTGCCGCCCTCACGGTGGCCCAGGTCCTGCTGGCCTGCCTGCGCACCCACCGGCCGGGCCCCTGACCACTGATCGCCCGCCGGCTGCCCCGGCCCGGCCCCACGGGGGTGGACCGGACCGGGGCGGTGGGCGGTCAGGCCGTGCGGGGCTGGTTGAAGCGCAGCATGTTGCCCGCCGGGTCGCGGAAGGCGCAGTCGCGCACGCCGTAGGGCTGGTCCATGGGTTCCTGGAGGACTTCGGCGCCGGCCGCGCGCAGGCGTTCGAAGGTGGCGTCGCAGTCGTCGGTACGGAAGATGACGCCGCGCAGCAGGCCCTTGGCGAGGAGTTCGGCGGCGGCCCGGCGGTCGTCCTCGGAGGCGTTGGGGTCGGCCAGCGGCGGCTCCAGCACGATCTCGACACCGGGCTGGTCGGGCGAGCCGACGGTGACCCAGCGCATGCCCTCGAAGCCGACGTCGTTGCGCACCTCGAAGCCGAGGACGTCGCGGTAGAAGGCGAGGGCCCGGTCGTGGTCGTCGACGGCGATGAAGCACTGCGCGAGTTCGATGCTCATGGGGCTCACGCTACGGGAGGGATCCCGCCGCTGGCTTGCGGGCGGCGCACCGGGCGGGTGCGGATCTTGGCGATGCAGGCGGGGATCGCGGCGCCGTCCTCGTGGTCGCGGGCCCGGTAGGCGCTGGGGCTCTCGCCGACGAGTTCGGCGAAGCGGGTGCTGAAGGAGCCCAGCGAGGTGCAGCCGACCGCCAGGCAGACCTCGGTGACGCTCAGGTCCCCGCGCCGCAGCAGCGCCTTGGCCCGCTCGATCCGGCGGGTCATCAGGTAGCTGTACGGGGTCTCGCCGTAGGCGGCGCGGAAGCTGCGGGAGAAGTGGCCGGGCGACATCAGCGCGGTGCGGGCGAGTGCCGGCACGTCGAGGGGCTGCGCGTAGTCGCGGTCCATCCGGTCGCGGGCCCGGCGCAGCCGCACGAGGTCGGCGACGGGCACCCGAACCGGGCGGGGCTCGGAGGTGGGGCGGGGCTCGGAGGCCAGGCGGGGCTCGGAGGCCGGGCGGGGCCCGGAGGCCGGGCGGGGCTCGGAGGCCGGGCGGGGCCCGGAGGCCGGGCGGGGCCCGGAGGCCGGGCGGGGCCCGGAGGCCGGGCGGGGCCCGGAGGTGGGGCGGGGCTCGGAGGCCGGGCGGGGCTCGGGGGTGGACACGCCTGCCACCGTACCCACCGGCGGTGACAGACGGGCCTCCCCGTCCGGCGCGGCCCGCCTGCGCCCGCCCCACCGCGCCGACCACCCCGGGGGACGGCCCGGGGGACGGCCCGGCCGGCCGGGCGCAGGGGACAGCAGGGCACCGGGCGTCCTGGCCCTGCGCAGCCCGGTGGCAACCCGCCCGCGGCCGACCGGCACCGACCGGCACCGCCCGGCCCCCGCCCGGCCCCCGGCTGCGGGCCCGACCTGGGACGATCTAGGGTGCTGGCATGATCCCCACACCGATATCCGTCTCCACGGCGGCTTCCGATCCCGATCCGATATCCGACCCCGGCGAGGCGCTGCGGGTGCTGCTGGAGGGCAATGCCCGGTTCGTCGCGGGCAACCCTGAGCATCCCAATCAGGACGCCGGGCGCCGGGCCGCGCTCGCGCCGGCGCAGCGGCCGTTCGCGGTGCTGTTCGGCTGTTCGGACTCCCGCCTGGCCGCCGAGATCATCTTCGACCAGGGGCTGGGCGACCTGTTCGTGGTGCGTACCGCCGGGCACGTGACGGGTGCGGAGGCGCTGGGCAGCATCGAGTACGGGGTGAGCGTGCTGGGCTGTGCGCTGGTGGTGGTGCTGGGGCACGACTCCTGTGGTGCGGTGGCGGCGGCGCTGGACTCGCTGGAGCAGGGGCGGATGCCGGGCGGCTTCGTGCGGGACGTGGTGGAGCGGGTGACGCCGAGCGTGCTGTCCGCGAAGGCGGCGGGCATCGAGGACCGGGACGCGATCGTGGACGAGCACATCCGTCAGACGGTGGACCTGCTGGTGGAGCGTTCCCAGGCGCTGGCGGCGAAGGTCGCCCAGGGCACGGTGGCGGTGGTGGGCCTGTCCTACCGGCTGCGTGACGGCCAGGCCCGTCAGGTCGCCGCCCGGGGACCGGTGGGCTGACAGGCCGGCCGGTCCGTCAGCGGCGGAGCGGCGGGTGGCGGGGTGGCGGGCGGCGGGCGGCGGGTGGCGGGTGGCGGGAACTGGATGTCCGATCCCCGCCAGCGCCGCCGGGCGGGCGGGGGCAGAGTCGGTGGCCGACGACAGTCCCCTCCCCCGACCCCCCAAGGACGGCAGTTCCCGTGCACAAGGTGACCGACCTCAAGGTCCTGTACTTCGGCACCCCGGTGGTGCTGATCGGCTCGCGCAACGAGGACGGCAGCGCCAACCTCGCGCCGATGTCCTCGGCGTGGTGGCTGGGGCAGTCCTGCGTGCTGGGGCTGGGCAACAGTTCCCAGACCTCGGCCAACCTGCGGCGCGAGGGCGAGTGCGTGCTGAACCTGCCCTCCTCGGCGCAGGTGGACGCCGTGGACGCACTGGCGCTGCTGACCGCCAACCCGCGCATCGCCGAGTACCGGCTGCGCCAGGGCTACCGCCACGAGCGGGGCAAGTTCGCCGCGGCCGGGCTGACCGAGGTGGCGGGCGAGCTGGTGCGGGCACCGCGGGCGGCCGAGTGCCCGGTGCAGCTGGAGTGCCGGCTGGAGGCGGCGACGCCGATGGCGGGCAACGAGGGCTGTACGGCCTTCGAGGTCACGGTCGTGCGCGCGCACGTCGAGGAGAGCCTGATCGTGCCGGGTACCGGCCACTACGTGGACCCGCTCGGCTGGGACCCGCTGATCATGAAGTTCTGCGAGTTCTTCGGCGGCGGGCGGCGCCTGGCCCCCTCACGGCTGGCCCAGGGCTGGCGGATGCCCGGGCGGATGCCCGCGCCGGCCGGCACCCGGTGACAGCCGGCACCCGGTGACGGCCGGCCACCGGCCGCCTGCGCCCGAAGGGGCGGTCAGGGTGCGACGCTCTGCCCGCAGGAGTCGCACACCCGGGTGGCCGGCAGTTCCAGGAAGCAGTTCGGGCAGATCGCCGGCGGCCGCGGCGCAGCGGCCGCAGCCGAGACGGAGGCGGCGGCGTGCGCGGAGGTGCGGGTGGTGGTGGCGGCCGTCTTGCGCTGCAGTGCGGCGCGCAGGCGCGGGGCGAGGGCGGGGGTGCCGCCGTCGGCGGGCAGGTCGGCGCCGAAGTGCCGGTAGCAGGCCAGGCGGGCGGCGGCGGCGTGCTGTTCGCGGTCCATCTCCTGCGCGAGCGGCGGCTGTCCGGCCACCGCCAGCACCTCCTGGTAGCCGGCGCCGACCTTGCCGTCCGCCGCGTGGACCACCAGGGCCGTCAGCGGCGGGTCGCCGCGCCGGTGGGCTTCGAGGACCACCAGGGACAGGACCTTGCCGATCCAGTGCCGCTGGTTGACCCGGGTACGCACCCCGGAGGCCTCCTGGACCGCCTCGGCCAGGTCCGCGGAAGTGATCACCGCGTGGTAGCGGCGTGCCACCTCCACCAGAGCGGGGTAGGCCGCCCTGGTCCACACGATCTGTGCCTGGGAGGCGCTGACGGCCGCACCGTCCGACACCCGCCAGTAGCTGCGCTGCTGCTCCGTCATCCGCCCGCCCTGTCCGCCTCGTCCCAAGGCCCTGCCCAGAGCGAGGCTACCCGGCACCGGGACCACACGGACGGCCGGGGCCCTGCCGGAGCCCTGGCGGGGGCCTGCCGGGAGGTGCCGGTGGCCTGCCGGTGGCCTGCCGGGAGGTGCGGGGGCTTGACTTCAAGTCCTGTTGAAGTTGTCGAATGGCGGGCGACCGCACCCGTACGGGCACGTCCGCGGTCGATGCCCCCGCCCGTACGGAACCCGGACCCGGGGCCGGGGCCGCCGTCTTTCGATCGTGCCGTCGGCGGCCCCGGCCCCCGGCCTTGTCCGGCACCCCGGGCGCCGAAGGGACGGCCGGCGGTCGCCGGCAAAAGCGCTCGCCCAGGGATGGGCGCGGCGCGGGCATGATCGGCCGGCGGGGTCTTCCAATGCTGCCGGCCGCCGTCGAGCGCGGCGACGACACCACGGTCTTCGACGTACTGGAGGACGCGCGCGGGTTCACCAACGAGGACGGCACCGCGCTGCCGGCGCCCGCCGCGTACGCCGGGCGCCCGGAGGCCGCCCGGGGAGTTCGTCGTGCGCTGGGACGTCGACCCGACCCGCCCCTGGGCCACCGGGAACGGCGCCTACCGGACCCTGGACGCGCCGATGCCCCCCCTGCGCGACCCGCCGGACGCCGACAGCCCGCACCGGCGCGCGCTGCGCATGGCCCGGGCCGGGGCCGGGGCGGTGCGGGCTGTCGGCGTTGTGGGCGGTCATCACCGCTGTGGAGGCAAGGCCCGGCATCCACCACCCGCCGGACGAGCTGATGGCCCGCGCCCTGGTCCACGCCGACCCCGGCCACGACGACTGGCACGAGTCGCTGTGCCGGATCGCCTTCGCGCAGAGCCAGGAGATGTTCGACTGGGCCCACGCGGCCGCCGAAGACGCCCTCGACGACAGCAGCGACGACGGCAGCGACGGCAGCGACAGCGACGGCAGCGGCAGCGACAGCGGCAGCGACAGCAGCGACAGCGACAGCGACAGCGACAGCGACAGCGACAGCAGCGGCAACGACGACAAGCGGCAGCAGCGGCAACGGCAACGGCAACGGCAACGACGACGACGGCGACGGCGACAAGCGGCAGCAGCGGCAGCGGCGACGGCGACGGCGGCGGCGGGGCGCTGGGCCGTAGGCGCTTCGCGCTCGACGCGATCGACTTCCTGGGGTACGGCTTCAACCCCGAGGTCGAGGGCGAACCGCCGTACGCCCGGGAGGCAGAGCGTTCCTGCGCCCGCTGCTGGCACCGAACGCGACCCGTACGCCCTGCGAGCCGCCGTCGTCTCCGCCTTCACCGGCTACCGGGATCGTCGGCAGTGTTCCGCCGTTCACGGCGGTGGTGAAGCCGACTTTCCCGCGTCAGCGGGTCAGAAAGAGCCGATTCGCCGTCACGGCGCAACGGCGTCAGGTACGGCCGACGGGTCAGGTACCGCCGGACGGGCGGGAACGCAACCCTCGGGTTCGAAAGGCCTGTGGAGACCAGGTAAGACCGGCGCAAGCGTCGGCACAGGTCGGTGAAGCAGGAAGCCACGGTCGTGCCGCACTCTGCGGCACGGGCCGCAATCCTCGGGCCTCAGCCCGAGGAGCGCGTCCATGCACGCGCGAGGAACCGGCGGCCGTCCCGGCCCACGCCGGCCACCGCGCCCCGGACGTACACGGGGCCGTCGCCCGGACGCTGCCCGCTCTCACGGCCCAGCGCCCCCACGCCCTGGCCGCCCTGCTGCGCCTGGCCGACGACCCGGTGGAGCACATCCGGACGAGCGCGCTGCACGGCCTGGCCCACTGCGACACCGACTCCCCGGCGCTGCGCGCCGTGCTGGCGGCCCGCCTCGCGGACCCTCACGTCGACGCCCGTCTGGAAGCCGCCGCCGCGCTGGCCCTGCGCGGCGACGCACCCGGCACGGCGACCCTGGAGGAGATCCGGGCCGGCCTGAGGAACCACCGCAGCCCGGGCGCCGGGCGCCGGGAAGACCTCCACTACCAGCTACGCGCCCGCACCTGCGGTGCACGAGCAGCACCGGTGCATGAGCGGATGCCGGTGCGTGAGCGGGTGCCGGTGTCCGGGCGGCACCTGGGCCCGGTCCCGGGGCCGTGTGCGGTGCCCGGTCCCGGGGCCGTGTGCAGTGCCCGGTCCCGGTGCGTGAGCGGGTGCCGGTGCGTGAGCAGCGCCGGTGCGTGAGCGGGTGCCGGTGTCCGGGCGGCACCTGGGCCCGGTCCCGGGGCCGTGTGCGGTGCCCGGTCCCGGTGCGTGAGCGGGTGCCGGTGCATGAGCAGCGCCGGTGCGTGAGCGGGTGCCGGTGCGTGAGCAGCGCCGGTGCGTGAGCGGGTGCCGGTGCGTGAGCAGCGCCGGTGCGTGAGCGGGTGCCGGTGCGTGAGCGGGCGCCGGTGCGTGAGCGGGTGCCGGTGTCCGGGCGGCACCTGGGCCCGGTCCCGGGGCCGTGTGCGGTGCCCGGTCCCGGTGCGTGAGCGGGTGCCGGTGCATGAGCAGCGCCGGTGCGTGAGCGGGTGCCGGTGCATGAGCAGCGCCGGTGCGTGAGCGGATGCCGGTGTCCGGGCGGCACCCGGGCCCGGGGCCGTGTGCGGTGGCCGGTCCCGGGTCAGCGGGTGGTGCTGCGGCGGCGCCCGCGTTGGGCGCGCCGGCCGGGGGGTGGGGTGGGGTCGGCGTTCCAGGCGGCGACGGGGTTGCCGAGCCAGCGGGTGGCGCCGGGGACGTTCTCGCCGCGCATGACGAGGGAGGCGGGGCCGACGCAGGCGCCGGCGCCCAGGGTGGCGTTGAGCAGGACGATGGAGTGCGGGCCGGTGGTGGAGCCGGCGCCGAGGTGCACGGGGCCCAGGCGCATGACGCGGTCGTGGAAGAGGTGGGTCTGCAGGACGGTGCCGCGGTTGACGCTGGCGCCGGCTTCGACGGTGACCAGATCGCTCTCGGGCAGCCAGTGGGTCTCGCACCACACGCCGCGCCCGATGCGGGCGCCGAGGCTGCGCAGCCACACGTTCAGGTAGGGGGTGCCGGTGAGGGTGTGGCCGCCGAAGGGCATGGCGAGTTCCTCGACGAAGGTGTCGTAGAGCTCGTTGCGCCACACGAAGGTGGACCACAGGGGGTGTTCGGCGGGGCGGAAGCGTCCGACCAGCAGCCATTTGGCGGCGGTGGTGAGGGCGCAGGCGATGACGGCGGCGCCGATGAGGACGAGGCCGGCGCCGGCCAGGGCGGTGCCCAGGCCGTAGGCGTCGCGCAGTTCCTGCAGGACGGCGAGGACGAGGTCGCCCAGGAGGGCGGCGAGGATGACGGGCAGCAGCCGGCACGCTTCGACGCCGGCACGCGCCCACATCAGGCGCCGGGGCGGGTTGTAGGTGCGGGCGTCGGCGCCGCTGTCGGCGACGCGGGGCAGGGCGAAGGCGGGACGGCCGAGCCAGGAGGAGCCTTCGGGGGCGCCCTGGGGGGCGTCGGACAGGACGCCGACGAGGCAGTTCGCGGGCAGGTGGCGGCCGGGGCCGACGATGCCGGAGTTGCCGACGAAGGAACGGCGTCCGATGTGGGCGGGGCCCAGACGCAGCCAGTTGCCGCGCAGTTCGTAGGGGGCGATGAGGGTGTCGTCGGCGAGGAAAGCGCCGTCGTCGACGTGCATGAGGCCGGGCAGGGCCAGGACGGTGGAGGCTTCGACACGCCGGCCGATGCGGGCGCCGAGCAGGCGCAGCCACACGGGGGTGAACAAGCCGGCGTAGAAGGGGAACAGGGTGCGGCGGGCGGTGTCGCTGAGGCGGCTGACGGCCCAGGCACAGAAGGCGACACGGCCGTCGGCGCGGTGGTGGCCGGGCGTCAGGGGCAGGGAGAACAGGCGCACGAGCAGCACTATGAGCGCGGCGTGGCACAGCAGGGTGAGAGCGGCGAGGGGAATGGTGGCGGGCAGGAGCTGCAGGAGGGCGTCGGCCAGGGTGCGGTCGGTGTCGATGAGGGGGTAGACGATGGCCAGGGCCGGCAGGGCGGAGATGACCGGGACGAGGCCCAGGAAGGCGAAAGCGGCACCGTAGGCGAGGTTCCAGGGATTGCGGGTACGCGCGGCAGGGGCGGGCTCGGCGGGCCAGCAGGCGCCGGGTCGGGCGGCGGGACGGGCCGGGGAGCCGTGCCAGTGCTCGCCGGCAGGGACGGTGGCGGTGACGCAGGAGCCCGGGGCGATCTCGGCGTGAGCGCCGATACGGGCGCCGGGCATGAGGGTGGCACGGTGGCCGATACGGGCGCCTTCACCGACGTCGATGCGGCCCAGGTGGAGAGTGTCACCATCGAGCCACCAGCCGGCGATGTCGGCTTCGGGTTCCAGACAGCTGCCGGCACCCAGGCGGGCGAGGCCGGTGACAGGAGGCAGAGTGTGCAGGCGCACGCCCTCCCCGACCCGGCAACCCAGAGCACGGGCATAGCGCACCGCCCAAGGGGTACCGGCGAGCGCCGCGGTAGCAAACAGCGCGGTGTAGCGTTCGGCAGCCCACAGGCGCAGATGGACATGGCCACCACGGGGATGACTGCCAGGGCGGATACCGGCAGTGAAAACGCGGGCGCCGGCAGCGGCGAGCAGGGTACGGCCGGGGGCACTGTAAAAGAGAACGAGACCGGCAGCAACGGGCCACCAGGAACTGTGCGGGGCCCAGGAAAGATGGTTACCGGTGAGATTGTCCAAAGCAATGAGCGCCAGGATCCAACGCAGCCCGGCAAGAGTGAACATGGCCAAGAGCAACAGACTCTGCCAGACCACGGCAGTACGCGGGATACGCCGCACAGGGCGCCACCGCACACCGCCGGCCGGGTCACCACGCCCAGCCCGCCCGCCAGCAGTGCCAGCAGCGCCGGCAGTGCCAGCCGTGCCGGCAGTGCCGGCCGTGCCGGGGGGTGCGGGGGTGTCGGCAATGCCGGCCGTGTCGCGGGTGCCGGCGGTGCCGGCGGTGCCGGCGGTGCCAGGGGTGGTGGGGGGTGCGGTGGTGGGGGTGAGGGTGTCGCGGGTGCCGGCAGTGTCGCGGGTGCCGGCAGTGCCGGCAGTGTCGCGGGTGCCGGCGGGACCGGCCGTTCCCGCGGTTCCCGCGGTGTCGCGGGTGTCGGGGGTGGTGGGGGGTGCGGTGGTGGGGGTGAGGGTGTCGAGATAGGCCGCGAGGTCAGCCAGGACCGGGTGGGCATACAGATCGGCGACAGAGACGCCACCGTGACGGGTACGCAGCTCCGACACAAGACGGGCAGCGGTAAGGCTGGAACCACCGAGAACGAAGAAGTCATCACGGAGACCAGGCGCGCTACCCAACAGCCGCTCCCACTGTCCGGCGAGCAGACCGGCAGTGCCGCCGAAACCGAGACCGGCCGTTCCCGCAGCTCCCGCGGCGGTGTCAGTGCCGGCGGTGGTGGGGGGTGCGGTGGTGGGGGTGAGGGTGTCGAGATAGGCCGCGAGGTCAGCCAGGACCGGGTGGGCATACAGATCGGCGACAGAGACGCCACCGTGACGGGTACGCAGCTCCGAGACAAGACGGGCAGCGGTAAGGCTGGAACCACCGAGGACGAAAAAGTCATCACGGAGACCGGGCGCGCTACCCAGCAGCCGCTCCCACTGCGCGGCGAGCAGACCGGCAGTACCGCCGAAACCGAGACCAGCCGTTCCCGCAGCTCCCGCGGCGGTGGCGGGGCCGGCGGTTCCCGCGGTTCCGCCGAGGCCGGGACCGGCCGTTCCCGCAGTTCCGGCGGCGGTGGCGGTGCCGCCGAGGCCGGGACCGGCCGTTCCCGCAGTGCCGGCGGTGCCGCCGAGGCCGGTGGTTCCCGCGGTGCCGTCGAGGCCGGGGCCGGTGGCGGTTCCGGCGGTGGTGGTGGTGGTGGCGGCGGGGCCGGTGGTGGTGGTCAGGGGCCAGGGCAGAGCGGCGCGGTCGACTTTGCCGGAGGTGCGGGTGGGCAGGGAGTCGACGAGGGCGAGGACCGGGACCAGCGGGGCGGGCAGCTGTTCGAGGAGGTGGCGGCGGGCGGCGGCGAGGTCGGGGGTGGTGTGGGGGCGGGCGACGAGGTAGCCGACGAGCAGGTCGGCGCCGGCGGGGGTCTTGCGCACGGCGGCGGCCGCGGCCCGGATACCGGGCAGGGCCTGCAGGGCAGCGTCGATCTCGCCGAGCTCGATACGCCGGCCGCCGAGTTTGACCTGGTCGTCGGCACGGCCGAGGAAGACCAGGCCTTCGGGGTCGTTACGCACCAGGTCGCCGCTGCGGTAGACGCGCGGTGAGGACAGGGCAGGGTGGGCGCTGAACTTCTCGGCGTCCTTGACGGGGTCGAGGTAGCGGGCGGTACCGACGCCGGTGATCAGCAGTTCACCACTGCCGTACCAGGGCACGGGGTTTCCGGCCGGGTCCACGACGGCGATCTCCCAGCCGTCCAGAGGGGCACCGATGCGCACAGGACGGCCGGGCAACAGACGGGCGGCAGTGGCGACGACAGTGGTCTCGGTAGGACCGTAGGTATTCCAGAACTCGCGGCCGCCGATGGCCAGACGCTCGACGAGTTCGGCCGGGCAGGCTTCACCGCCGACAATGATCAGGCGCACCGCCTCCAGGCATTCCTGCGGCCACAAGGCGAGCAGGGTAGGAACGGTGGACACCGCCGTGATACGCCGCTCCACCAGCCAGGGGCCGAGATCGCTGCCGGCTTTGACGAGAGAGCGCGGGGCAGGCACAAGGCAGGCGCCGTGACGCCACGCCAGCCACATCTCCTCACACGAGGCATCGAAAGCCACCGACAAACCGGCCAGGACACGATCACCGGGACCCAAGGGGCGATGGCGCAGGAAAAGACGGGCCTCGGCATCGACGAAAGCAGCAGCGGCACGGTGAGTCACCGCGACACCCTTGGGACGGCCGGTCGTACCGGAAGTGAAGATGATCCAGGCATCGTCAGAGGGCGCAGGCCACGCCGGGCGCCCACCCGGGCGAGCGCACCCCGCATCCAGGACAGCGTCCGCGCCCAGGACAGCACACACACCGGCATCCCGCCAGATCATCTCCGCGCGCTCGTCGGGATCCTCGGCATCCACCGGAACGTAAGCAGCGCCGCAGCGCAACACGGCAAGGATCGCGACGTACAGGCCGGCCGTACCCGAAGGGATACGCACACCCACGCGGTCACCACAACCGATACCACGGGCGGCAAGCGAAGCGGCCAGGACATCGACCCGGCGGAGCAGAGCACGATAGTCCAGCACAGTGTCACCGGTATCGAGCGCGAGCGCATCGGGATGGGCGTCAGCAGTAGCAGCGATGACATCGAACAAGCTACGCGGATGCGCAGGCCGCGACAACGGCCAGCCCGCCACCTGACCCGGACACGGGCGGTCCAACGTGCCCGGACCCGACAAGTCGTCACGTGCGTCCATCAGATGGGTTTCCCTCGACTCCGGTCGTACCGACAGCACAGACAGACCGTGACAGCAAACGGCACACGCGTCACCGCACGGCAAACGCGCCCACCCACCATGACCCCACCGGTCCTACACCGGATGCAGCCAGCACACGATCACAGACAATTCTCATGAATCCGCACCGAACAACCCCGACAACAGAACAAACCGAACACCACCCCGGGTACCGCCGATCAAACCCGCCGATGAAGCCCAAACACCCCACCACACGACACCACCCCAGCAAAACAAGGAGGGTGACAAACACCACCGCGCCCGACACACTACCGACCATCAGGGAACAGCAACCCCACCAAAAGACCTCGACCAGACCACCACACCACCCCGACACCACCCACAAACCCACCACACAACACAACCCACACACCACCGCCAGCCCAACACCCAAACAGAAAACAAGAACACGACCACAGACGGAGGGCGGGGAGACGAGGGCATCCCAGGCCCCCCCGGACAGGGGCGGGGGGGCATCCCCGGCGGGCCCGGACGGGAGGCGAGCGCGGTCTATCCGGTACGTGGCGTACAGGCCGAACCTGCACGCCGCCCGCCTCGCCTGCCACCTGCACGGCGAGCGCCCGGCAGGCGCGGCGCGCAGCCACCCCGGCTGCCGGGCGACGGTTGTGGACGCTGTCGGAGGAGCGGCCACCCGCCGGCGGGCACGCTGTCCTTCGCCGGACGCTCACCGGTACAGGGCGGCGGCTCGGCCTTCCACAACCCGCCGGTGCAGGGGAACATGCCCTGCAACGCCCACCTGCTGACGGCCGGGCAGGTCGCCGGCATCGCCGGCCAGGAGACGCGCCCCCTGCGCGGCGCCGGCCTCGGCCTCACCCGGATCCTCACCAACGGCCACGCCGAGGGCCGCGCCGGACTCGGCCCGGCCCGCTGGGAGAGCCTGCTGCACATCGGCAGCCTGGACGAGCACCCGCTGCTGACCTTCACCGCCCCCGGCGGCCTGGCGGCCTGGCGTGCGCCGTACCGGCCGCGCCCTGCGCCCGTTGTCTGCGCCCCCTGGCCGCGGGCCTGGCCGAGTCCCGCGCCCGGGGCCCGTGGCGCAGTGCCGGCCACCTCGCCGCCCGACCCGGCCACGGCGACGGCGGCGACCGGGTCGGGCGGCGGGGGGCGGGCGGGTGGGGGCGGCCCGCCCCGCTGTCCGTGTTCTTCCGGTCAGTTGAGGAACGGTGCGGGGCCGAAGCGGCCCCAGGCCACGAAGGCCGCCAGCAGGATGTAGAGCGCGTCCACCGCCACCAGCCGGTACTCCCGGCGCCGTGCCCGTACGACGGCGGCGCCGGCCATCAGCAGCACCAGCCCGGTGGCGGCCAGCGGGACGAGCACCGGCGCGATACCGCAGACGGCGGGCAGCACCAGCCCCGCCGCCGCCGCGACCTCCACCGCGCCGATGGCCTTCACCGCGCCCGCGCTGAAGTCCTCGACCCAGCGGCCGCTGCGCCCGGCGGCGGCGATCCTCGCCCTGGGCACGGCCAGCTTGAAGACACCGCCCGCCAGGTAGGCGGCGGCCAGCGTTGCGGCGACGATCCACAGTGCGAGGTTCACGGGCACTCTCCTTGCAGGCGTACGGGCGTACGGACGTACGGGGCCGGGCGGGCAGCGGTTGCGGGTCAGAGGCTGTGGTGCTGTCCGGGCTGGTAGCCGCCGGCGCGCTGGCGGGTGATGACGTTGCCGCGGTTGAAGGCGTTGATCACCGCGATGAGGCTCACCAGCGCCGCCAGCTGCTCCTCGTCGTAGTACTTGGCGGCGTTGGCCCACACCTCGTCGCTGACCCCGCCCGCCGCGTCCGCGAGGCGGGTGCCCTCCTCGGCCAGCTCCAGGGCGGCCCGCTCGGCGTCGGTGAACACCGTCGCCTCGCGCCAGACGGCGACCAGATTCAGCCGGGTGGCGTCCTCGCCGCCGTGGACGGCGTCCTTGAAGTGCATGTCGACGCAGTAGCCACAGCCGTTGATCTGGCTGGCCCGCAGCTTCACCAGCTCCTGGGTGGCCAGGGGCAGGGTGGAGGCCAGCAGCGCCTGGTTCGCGGCGATCAGATGCTTGAAGACCTTGCCCATCACGGGGCTGGTGAACGGGTTCAGACGGGCTTCCATGACGCGCTCCTCGCTACGTTGTCCGCTGTTGCCCATGAAGACAGGACAACCAAGCGATCTGTGACACCACCCGAATGTGACGTGCGCCACCCACAGCCAGACAGCGCAGGCGGGGAAGATCCGGCGGAAGGACCAGCAGGGGCTGCGGTGGCTGCGGGGCCGGCAGGGGCGGAGGCGGCGGCCGGGTACCGGCCGCTGCTGTTCTCCATCGCTCACAAAATGACGGGCTCGGTGGGCGACACCGAGGACCCGGTACAGGACACCTTCCTCAACCTGACCCGCGCCAAGTGGATCACCCGCCGCCCCGGCGCCAACCTGCCCGACCCCCAGGAGCGCACCGCCACCGCCATCGCACTCGACATCACCGACGACACCCTCCGAGCCCTGCACCGGCGTCCAACCCCGACAAGCCCGCCCACCTCGACCCGGCCTCGGACCCCGACCTGCGCCCGCAGCGGCAGCAGGCACGACGGGAGTGACCCGCAGTGGGAAGTCGCCCGCGCCGACTTCCCACTCCGCGGCGCAGGGCCGCCCGGTGCGCAGGCAGGCCCCGTTCGGGTGAAGCGCCACACGCACGCACAGGACGCGCAGGCCGCGCAGGGTAACCGGTGACGGGACATCACGAAGCGCCGCCCGATCCGGCACTGCGCTGCACTGCACCCCCGGCCCCACCCCACACGACCCAGGAGACCGCCATGACCCCCACCACCCGCACCGCCCGCCGCAAGCCCGTCGTTGCAGCCGCCCTCACCGCCCTCGGGCTCCTGGCCGCAAGCACCGCGGCCGCCATCGCCGACGCCGGCCCCGCCGACCGGCCCGACGCCAAGCCCGCCGCGAAGCCGGTCGTCACCGTCCCGGGCGACCCGGCCGTCACCGACGCCTCGTTGCTGGCCGGGCACGTGCAGGTCACCGGAGACTGGGTCGTGGTAGGCCCGGGCGGCAACGCGGTGGCCACCGTCGACTGCCCCTCCGGCGAGGTACCCACCGGCGGCGGCGGCCAGACCAGCGCCTTCAAAATCTTCTTCACCGACTCCTACCCGAGCGGCAGCGCCTGGGTCGTACGCGGCACCAACACCAACACCGTCAACGAATCCATCCGCGCCACCGCCGTCTGCACCACCCCCTGACACCCCGGCCACCAGACCCCCCGCCGAACCGGCCAACCCGCCGTCCCGGGCAGCGGCCTTCCTCCTCCCCCCATATCCGGCAAGGACCTCGACAACCCGGCCAGCCCGGAAGACAACCACGCGACGCGACAGGCCACCGACCGAGACGAAACAGACACCGAACAAACCACCGACACGCCGCAGCAAGACAGCGATACCGGTGCCCGCAGAGACCGCGCCACCATCCACAACCAACACTTCAACAACACAGAACCGCAGCCCACCCATCCCCCCCCAGCCGGCATCCCGGGCCGGTGTTACAGCTAGGACAGTGGAACGCCGGCTCTCTGAAAACCGGGCACGACTGGGAAGTAAGTGTTCGCCGTCTACCCGTTCCGTTCGGCCCGGCCCCGGGGCGGTGTGGACGCAGCTGACCCCCGAGACCCGGTCAGAGGACTTCCCCGCCCACACCACCTACCTCGGTATGCCTGAAGCAGCCCGCTCTGCCACAGACACTGCAGCGCAAGCCCGAGGACAGGTACCGCCTCCACTTCCTGTCCGTGTTCCGCTTCGACGAGCACGCCCTGGTCACCCCGCACCTGGCCCGTAGTGTCGGCCACGACTCGCCGCTGATGCACCTGCGGCGCAGCACGGAGGGCGGCCGGGGCGGGCGTTGCAGTGCGGTGACACGGAAGGCGTCATTCCGTCGACTGTTCGCACTAGGTTCGATCGTGCACGCCGCGCACTGTTCGTGCTCTCACCCGTCCTTGTGCTCAGGAGATCCCGCATGCCTCTCGTGACGACCCGTCTGGCCGGCACTGTGCTGGCCGCCGCTCTGCTCGTCCCTGCCGCGGCGGCGTGCTCCTCCTCGTCTTCCTCCGACGCGCACGGCACCGCCGCGGCGACCACGCCTGCCGCGCCGACTGCGGACACCGCGACCGCGACGTCCGCCGCGCCTTCCGCGCCTGCGACCACCGTGCCGGTCTCCCCCAAGCCGTCCTCGTCCAAGGCCACCGCCGCTGCGGCTGCCACGGGCAAGGGGACGTCCCCGGCGCGCGGTCAGACGCTGGTGGACGGCAGTACGGCCGAGGTCCAGGCGAGCGGGAACCAGAACTACAGCGCCAGGATCGTCAACAAGGGTTCGGTCCTTGCCACACTGGAGACCCACGACGGCGATGCCGGGCTGGACGGCAACGGCATGTTCGTCGTGCTGTCGATGGACGGTACGGTGCACTCGTGGATGGGCGGCGAGCAGCAGGGGCCGGGCACGTTCACGCTCGCGGGCGGTTGGCGGGCCAAGGTCACCAAGGTCGGTGAACTCCACTACCGTGCGCAGGTCCTGGGCAGCGACAACGCGGTGATGGGCGCGCTGGAGGCGGACCGGCACGACGCGGGTGCCGTCGCCAACGGCATCTATATCGTGCTGTCCGCCGGCGGCGTGATCAGCTCCCACGCGTGAGGCCCGCGAACGCCGGCCTGTCGGCCCCGGGCGGGCTCAGCCGCGGGTGAAGGTGCCCAGGCCCTCGTGGTCGAGCTGTTCGACCACCGCCTCGGTGGCCCTGCCGTCGGCGGCGACGGTGAACGTCACCCCGGACAGGCCCACCGCGTTCTCGCCGCGAGTCTGGAAGCTGAACACGTCGCCGGCGTAGTGCCGCAACGGGAACTGGAGGTTGCCCGGGCCCAGGCTCATCGTCAGCCCGCCGGCGCCGGCGGTCACGGTCAGCGGGCCGTAGTAGCCGTTGGCGTAGGTGCCGACGTAGGCGGCGTCCGGTTTGGCGGGGGCGGCGCCGGCCGGGGGCTTGGTGTAGTCGGTCGGGGATACCTGGGGTTCGGCGGCGGCGGGGACGACTTTGCCGAGGAAGGTGAGCCAGTCGACGCTCTCGTGGCCGTTCTGGGCGACGTCGAAGAACTCCTCGGCCACCGCCTCGGGCAGGCCGGTGGGCTGGGCGTTGGTGAGCACGACGATGCCGAGCTGTTCGGAGGGCAGCAGGGTGACGGTGGTGGCGGCGCCCAGGTCGAAGCCGCCGGAGTGGTTGAGGCGCAGCCGGCCGTGGGAGTCCTGGTTGACGTTCCAGCCCAGGCCGTAGAAACCGGCGACGGCGGCGGGAGCTTGGGGCGGGTTGGAGACGATGTGCGGGACCCGGGTGTGGTCGAGGCCGGCCGCGTCGATGACCTGGCGGCCCTCGAAGGCGCCGTCGGCGAGCTGCAGGCGCATCCAGCGGGCGAGGTCCTGCACGGTGGAGCTGACGCCTCCGGCCGGGGACTGCGGGTCGGGGTTCTCGGTGGTGGAGACCTGCCAGCCGGCGGCGGTGTGCACGTGCGCGGTGGCCTTGTTCGGCGCGTTGTCGTAGGCGGAGCGCAGGGAGCTCGTGGAGTTCATGCCGAGCGGTTTGTAGAGGGTGGCGGCGGCCAGGTCCTCCCAGGTGGTGCCGCTGGCCTTGGCGACGGCGACGGCGGCTTCGGTGAGGCCGTAGTTGGTGTAGGCGTAGGAGGCGCGGAAGGGGGCCAGGGGCTGGTCGCGCAGGTGCTGGAGGATGTAGTCGCGCTGGTAGCCGAGGTCGCCGAGGAGGTCGCCGGCGTGGTCGGGCAGGCCGCTGCGGTGGGAGAACAGGTCGGCGATCGTGACGTGGCCGGTGACCCAGGGGTCGGCGAGGGCGAAGCCCGGGTCGTGGGCGGAGACGGGGTCGTCCCAGGCGACGGTTTTGTGGCCGACGACGCCGGCGACGATGGTGGAGGAGATCGGCTTGGAGAGGGAGGCGAGCTGGAAGACGGTGTCGGGGGTGACGGTGTCCGGCCGGCCGAGTTCGCGCACGCCGAAGCCCTTGACGTGGATCACCTTGTCGTGGTGGACGACGGCCAGGGCCAGGCCCGGCACGCCGGTGCGGCGCATCGCGTCCTGGACGTAGCCGTCGATCCTCTCGACGGCAGAGTTCACCTGCTGGTCGGTCAGCTGGGGCGGGGGCTGGCGCGGCGGCGCGGTGGCCGGGGCGGTGGCCGCTGTGGTGGTGGGGGTGGTGGTGCTGGGCGGGGCCTCGGGGCCAGCGGTGGCGGCGGTGCACCCTGCGAGCAGCGCTGCGCTCAGCAGCAGGGCCGCCGGCAGGGGCGCGGCGGCGGGGCGGGCTGGGCCGTGGTGGCGCATGGGGGTCCTCCCTCGTCCGGGCGGAGCGGCCGTGCGCCGCCTGGGCGCGAGTATTCGACGCGCCGCCAGCGCCCCGGCGGGCGCCGCGCGCCGGGGCCGGGGGCAATCACCCGTCCGGCGGCGAGGACCGGCGGGGACCAGGGGTCGGGGACCGGCGGCAGGGGGCGGGGGCGGGGGCGGGGGCGGGCGGCAGGGACCGACGGCGGGAACCACCCGACCGGCTCGCCCGGGTGCGCGCAGGCAAGGCCGGCCAAACGACGTGGTCGAGGAGACGCTGGGCCGCGACGCTCCGGTGGCGCACCTGCCGCTGCGCTACGCCGTCCAGGACATCCACCTGCCGAGCGGGGTGACCATTCCCCGGGGCGAGGCGATCCCCGGGACCACCGGGCCGGCCAGGGCCCCTCCCCTCGCCCCAACTCCCCCGGCTTGCCCTGCCGTGCGGCCGGTAAGGCAGGGCAGGCCCCACGCGGCGCAGTGTGACGGGCCCTGGGCGGGGCGGGCGTGTTAGCAATGGCCCGAGGGCGGGGCCCGTACGCACGATGTTCAGGAGAAGCGTCTTGTCACACCATCTCAGCGGACCGAACCTGCGCTCACCCGACGGTGACGCGCGCCTGGATCTGACCGACCTGTTCGCCTTCGCCTCGCCGGTGGCGGGCCGCACCGTACTGATCATGAACGTCAACCCGGTCGCGCCGACCGGCGGACAGGCCTTCCACCCGCAGGCGGTGTACCGGATCAACATCGACACCGACGGCGACAACCGGGCCGACATCGCGTTCAGCTTCACCTTCTCCGAACCCGTGGACGGCGCGCAGACCATGACGGTGCGCCGCGCCACCGGCGAAGGCGCCCGCGGGCACGAGGCCACCGGGCAGGTACTGGCCTCGGGCGCGCCGGTGAGCTTCACCGCCGACCCGGCCGTGGTCGAGGCGGGCCCCTACCGGGTGAGCGCGGGACTGCGCAGCGACCCGTTCTTCGCCGACCTGGACGGCATCGTCCACGACTTCCAGTGGACCGGGGTGGATTGGGGCGCGGACAAGAACGTCTTCGGGATCGTGCTGGAGGCACCGGACGCGGAGTTCGGCGATGCGCCGCAGATCGGCGTGTGGGCGCGGGTGAGCGTGCGCAAGGACGGGCACCTGGTGTCGGTGGACCGCGGCGCGCATCCGTCGCTGACGGCGTACTTCAACGAAGAGGACGCCAAGGACGCCTACAACGCGGGCGAGCCCGCCCAGGACTGGCAGACCTACCGGGAACCGTGGACGGCCAAGCTCCAGCACTTCGGCGGATACACCACCCAGGCCGCCGAAGCACAGCTGCGCATCGTCCTGCCGGACATCCTGCGCTACGACCGCACCCGCCCACCCGGCTACCCCAACGGGCGCACGCTGACCGACGACGTCACCTCGACGCGGCTGTCGATGCTCACCGACGCCACCGTGGCCACCGACCACATCGGCCCGCACACCGACCTGCTGCCCCACTTCCCCTACCTGGGTCACCCCCACTGAACCCGCGGGCCCTGCAGGCCGCACGGGCCTGGCGGGCCTGCGGGCCGCACGGGCCTGCGGGCCGGAGCAGGAAGTCGGGCAGGCCGGCTTCCTGCTCCTGCCCTGCCCGGCCCCGGCCCCGGCCACCCGCACCGAAACCCCCAGGCCCCCGGCGAAGGCCTCCCCCGCCGGGTCCGGCGCGCCGGACAGGGGCGCGGCAAGCAGGCGCGCCCCTGTCAGATGTCAGGGACCGCTGCCCAGGGCCCCGTCCCTACGCTGACGGCACCGGCCGGGGCCGACCCGCCGGGCCCCGCACCAGCCAAGGGAGAACCACCCCATGCGCGCGATCACGCACACCGCAGCCGCCCTCGCCCTCGCCACCGCCGCCCTGACCGCGATGGGTACCGGCAGTGCCGGCGCCGCGGACGGCTCCTGGGCGAACTGCCCCTCGGGCGCGGTCTGCATCTACCCGCAGAACCAGAACCCGGCCCTGTCCCCCACCGACGTCTACTACAGCTACGGCGCCCACAACCTGAGCAACCAGTACGGCAACCACTGGATCCTCAACAACCAGACCGCCGGCGCCCACGCCCACCTGTGCCGCGGCTCCGGCGGCACGAACTGCGTCTACGACATCCCCGCCCGAAACGGCGTCTACTACGACCTCGGACCGATCAACTCGATCACCCTCGACCGTCCCTGACCATTCATCACATCCGCATCCGCGCACAGCACGCGGACACAAGCCCGGGGGTGCCTGCCGCACCGGGGACAGCAGACGCCCCCACCCGGATCGGCCCCTGACGGCCCTTCACCCTCGGTCACCCACGGGAAAGAGGGTGTCCGCTGCCACCGGGGAGCGGCGGACACCCTCGTCCGTATTGACGTGCCCCTGACATGCATTCGGCCTTCCAGTCAAACTCTTGAACGGCAGGCTCATCCACAAACCCCCCACCTCTCCATCACCCGAAGCCCCCTTCCGTTCCCTGCTGCGACACCCCGCTACTCCGCCCCCTCCTCGGCCCCCTGTTCCACCCCGTTCCCCCTGTGCCGACCCTCTGACCTACCCCGTTGCTCGGGCCCGGTGGTCCGCCCGGGTCGAGTGTTCATGAAGATAACGAATAGAGGCATATTCCGGTCTGAGTCGGTTTACTTGTTGACGTCATGCGCGGGTCCAGGTTTAACTCCCCCCACCCAGCCGCAGAGTCGCGGCGACGTCAGGGAGAGGCACCCCCACATGAACGCCACGATGCGTCGCGCCGTCATCGCCACCACCGGTATGGCGCTGGCCCTGTCCATGGCCGCCTGCGGGAAGGCCGGCGCCGACAAAAAGGACAGCGCCGCCGCCGCAGACACCAAGTCCATCGGCCTGCTGCTGCCCGAGAACGCCTCCTCCACCCGCTACGAGTCCTTCGACCGCCCGTTCATCGAGGCCAAGGTCAAGGCCCTGTGCGCGGACTGCAAGGTGCTCTACAGCAACGCCGAGGGCAGCGCCGCCAAGCAGAAGCAGCAGTTCGACACCCTCATCGCCCAGGGCGTCAAGGTGATCGTCCTGGACGCCTTCGACGCCAAGTCCACCCAGTCCTGGGTCCAGGAGGCCGCCGCCAAGGGCGTCAAGGTCGTCGCGTACGACCGCCTGGCCACCGGCCCGGTAGCCGCCTACGTCTCCTTCGACAACGAGAAGGTCGGCGAACTCCAGGGCCAGGCACTGCTGGACGCACTCGGCGCCAAGGCCGCCGACTCCGACATCGTCATGATCAACGGTGACGAGGCCGACCCCAACGCCGCCCAGTTCAAGTCCGGCGCCCACAAGACCCTCGACGGCAAGATCCGCAAGGTCGTCTACGAGCAGTCCGGCGAATGGAAGCCCACCGTCGCCGGCCAGAAGATCGGCGCCGCGATCACCCAGTTCGGCAAGACCGGCTTCCAGGCCGTCTACTCCGCCAACGACGGCATGGCCGGCGCCATCATCACCCAGCTCAAGAGCGCCGGCATCACCATCCCCGTCGGCGGCCAGGACGCCGGACTCGACGCCGTCCAGCGCATCGTCGCCGGCGACCAGGCCTACACCATCTACAAGGCCTACAAGCCCCTCGCCGACAACGCCGCCGAACTGGCCGTCGACCTCCTGCAGGGCAAGGACGTCAAGACCGTCGCGTCCTCCACGGTCGACAGCGCCACCGACAAGGGCATCCCCGCCAAGCTGCTGGAGCCCAAGGTCGTCACCAAGGCGAACATCAACGACACGGTCATCGCCGACGGCCTCTACAAGGCCGCCGACATCTGCACCGCCGACTTCGCCGCCGCCTGCGCCACCGCCGGCATCAAGTAGGCCCCGCGGCACCGGCCCCGCACCCCCTCCCGTAACCCGCCCCGCCCCGCCCGCCCCCGAGCGCGGGCGGGCAGGGGTGGGCGGGGCGCGTGCGGGGCCGGCCCTCGCACCCCCCACCCCACCCCGTACAACCCCGCAGGAGATGGTTCACGTGACAGGCGCACCCGTACTGGCGCTGCGCGAGGTCTCCAAGCGCTTCGGAGCCGTCCAAGCGCTCACCGACGTCGACCTCGACGTCCACGCCGGCGAAGTCGTCGCGCTCGTCGGCGACAACGGCGCCGGCAAGTCCACCCTGGTCAAGACGATCGCAGGCGTCCACCCGATCGACGAGGGCAGCATCAGCTGGGAGGGCCGTCCGGTGCGCATCGAGCGCCCCCAGGACGCCCAGGCCCTCGGCGTCGCCACCGTCTACCAGGACCTCGCGCTGTGCGACAACCTCGACGTCGTCGCCAACCTCTTCCTCGGCCGCGAACTGCGCCGCCACGGCACGCTCGACGAGGTCGCCATGGAACGGCGCGCCAAGGAACTGCTGGACACCCTCTCGATCCGCATCCCGAGCGTCCGGATCCCCATCGCCGCCCTGTCCGGCGGCCAGCGCCAGGTCGTCGCCATCGCCCGCGCCCTGGTCGGCGACCCCAAGATCGTCATCCTGGACGAGCCCACCGCCGCCCTCGGCGTCGAGCAGACCGCCCAGGTCCTCGACCTCGTCGAGCGCCTGCGCGAGCGCGGCCTGGGCGTGATCCTGATCAGCCACAACATGGCGGACGTCAAGGCCGTCGCCGACACCGTCGCCGTCCTGCGCCTGGGCCGCAACAACGGGGTCTTCCCGGTCGCCGACACCTCGCACGAGGAGATCATCTCCGCCATCACCGGCGCCACCGACAACGCCGTCACCCGGCGCCAGGCACGCATCGCGGAGGAAGCGAAGTGAGCACCAGCCAGACCACCCCCACCCCGGCCACCACTCCCGCCGACGGAACGGCCCCCGCCGCGAGCGCCGTCGACCCCCGCCTGCTGGTGCGCCGCCAGGGCCTGGGCGGCTACGCCGAGGAGTTCCGCCGCAGGATCAAGAGCGGCGACCTCGGCTCACTGCCCGTCGTCATCGGCCTCGTCCTCATCGCCGTCATCTTCCAGAGCATCACCGGCCACTTCCTGCAGGCCGACAACCTCACCAACATCACCAAGTGGATCGCCGGCCCCGGCCTGATCGCCGTCGGCGTCGTCTTCGTCCTGCTGCTGGGCGAGATCGACCTCTCCCTGGGCTCCGTCGCCGGCGTCAGCGCCGCCCTCACCTCCGTGCTGGCCGTGCGCGAAGGCCTGAACGAGGGTCTGGCCATCCTGCTCGCCCTCGCCGCCGCCGTCGCCCTGGGCGCCCTGCACGGCTTCTTCTTCGCCAGGATCGGCGTCCCCGCGTTCGTCGTCACCCTCGCCGGCATGCTCGCCTGGAGCGGCCTGCAGGACTACACGCTGGGCAAGCTCGGCACCGTCAACAACATCAACGACGGCATCGTCGCCAACCTGGACACGTACTTCCTGGGCGACGGCGACATCCTCTACGCCTGGCTCCTCGCCGTCCTCTCCGTCGCCGCCTTCCTTGCCGCCCAGCTCCTGGACGCCCGCCGCCGCACCGCCTCCGGCCTGCCCGCGCGCGGCACCGGCGAGATCGCCCTGCGCACCGGCGCCCTCGCTGTCCTCGCCCTGACCGGCGCCTACATGCTCAACCAGGACCGCGGCCTGCCGCTGCCCCTGGTGGTGCTGCTCGGCGTCGTCGTCCTCACTGACTTCGTGCTGCGCCGCACCTCCTACGGCCGGCAGATCTTTGCGGTCGGCGGCGGTGTGGAGGCCGCCCGTCGCGCCGGCATCAACGTCGCCCGGGTGCGGATCTCCGTCTTCATGCTCTCCGCGCTGCTGGCCGCACTCGGCGGCCTCTTCATCGCCTCCCAGCAGGGCTCGGCGGACAAGCAGCTCGGCAGCGGCAACGTACTGATGAGCGCGATCGCAGCTGCCGTCATCGGCGGCACCAGCCTCTTCGGCGGGCGCGGCAAGACCTGGTCGGCGCTGCTGGGCATCCTGGTCATCCAGTCCATCACCACCGGCCTGGACATGGTCCACGCCGCCCAGGCCATCCAGTACATGATCACCGGCGCCGTCCTGCTCGCCGCCGTCGTCCTCGACTCCCTCACCCGCCGCACCCGCACCGCCGGGCGCAGCTAGCCGGCGGGAACCCGCAGGTCCTGTGCCCCGCCGTCTCCCAGAGACGGCGGGGCACAGTCGTCGGCAGACCCCGGGGTACCGGCCCCGGAACGGCTGCCGGGGTGCCTCGGTCGGCAGCGGCAGCGCCATGGGAGTCAGGGTCAGCGCGCCGGAGTGAGGACGTGCCGCCGTCGCGCGGCCTTGCGCGGTGGCGGCGGACCGTGGCGGACGTCCCCCGTGGAGCGCTCGATCGGCGAACCGGAAGCGGGGCGACGGGCGGCGGCAGCTGACGAACCGGCGGGACCGACTGCCGGCTACAGCTTGGCGGCGGAGAAGGTGTCGCACTGCGCGAGGTCGCCGCCGCGGTAGCCGGTGGTGAACCAGGCCTTGCGCTGGTCAGCGGAACCGTGCGTCCACGCCTCCGGGTTGATCCGCCCGGTGGCCTGCTGCTGGATCCGGTCATCACCCACGGCCGCGGCCGCATCCAGGCCCTGAGCGATGTCCTGGTCGGTGAGGGAAGCGATCAACGGGCGCCCGGTAGAGGGCTGCGGGGTGGTGGTGGCGTGGTGGGCCCACACCCCGGCGTAGCAGTCGGCCTGCAGTTCCAGGCGTACGGCGGCGCTGTTGGCGCCCTGGCGGTCGCCGCCGACCTTCTGCATCGCGCCGGTGAGGGTCTGGATGTGGTGGCCGTACTCGTGCGCGACGACGTAGGACTCGGCGAAGGGGCCGCCCTTGGCGCCGAAGCGGGCGGAGAGTTCGTTGAAGAAGCCGAGGTCGAAGTAGGCCTTCTTGTCGCCGGGGCAGTAGAACGGCCCCACCGCGGAGGTCGCCGCCCCGCAGGCGGTCGAGACCTGGCCGGTGAACAGCACGGTCTCGGCGTTCCTGTACGGGATGCCTGTGCGGCGCGGCAGTTCGGTGCGCCAGAAGTCCTGCAGGCTGTTGGTGACCGCCACGATCCGGCAGTCCTGGCGCTTGTTGGCGTCCGCGCCGGTCTTGCAGGCCTGCTGGGCCTCGCCGGCGGTGCGCACACCGGTGGAGGAGGTGGAGGCGCTGCCGGAGGACAGGCCCAGCAGCTGCGGGTCGACGCCGAGGACGATCGCGAACAGGACCGCGATCAGGCCCACGGCCCCGCCGCCGATGGCGACCTTTCCGCCGGGGATGCCGCGCCGGTCGTCCACCTGCGAGGTGTCGAGGTCGCCCTGGTCGTCGAACTGCATCGGCTCTGCCTGCCCGCTTGTGTCGTGTTCCGCCCTGCTGGTGACGGTCCGTACCGTCGGCGGCCCCGCCCAGCCTACGGGCAGCGGCCGGCGGTACGGCGCAGCAGGGCCCGGACGCCGGGCGGGGGCCTGAGGCCCGGGGAATCAGGCCGGGGCGCCGACGACGCGCAGCAGTTCCAGGCGGGAGGCGGACTCGCTGCCGGGTGCGGCGGTGTGCACGAGCAGCAGCTGGTTCTCGCCGCCGGCGGCCAGGACCTCGCACTCCAGCTCCAGCGGCCCCACCACCGGGTGCAGCAGCCGTTTGCGGCCGCTGCGGCGCTGGGCGACCTCGTGGCGCTCCCAGTGGGCGGCGAACTCCCCACCACTGGCGAGGAGTTGCCGCAGCAGTTCGGCGGCGCGCGGGTCGGCGGGACGGGTGGAGTGGGCGGCGCGCAGGCCTGCCACGTGCGCGCGGGCGAGGTCCTCGTGGTCCTCGGGCGGGAACAGGTCCCGGGCCCCGGGTTCGGTGAACCAGCGCAGCAGCAGGTTGCGCCGCGGCGGCGGCAGTGCGCCGAGGTCGCCGAAGACGGCGGCGGCCATCGGGTTCTGTGCGAGGACGTCGCCGAGGTCGGAGACGACCTGGGCGGGCGTGTCGTGCAAGCGGTCCAGGATGAGCAGCAGTCCGGGGCGCACGTGGCCCAGCGGGCCGTGCCGGCGCGGCGGCTCGTGACCGGCGAGGCGGAAGAGGTGGTCGCGTTCGTCCTCGCTCAGGCGCAGGGCCCGGGCCAGGGCGGCGAGCAGGTGCGGTGAGGGCTGTGGGCCGCGCCGCTGTTCCAGGCGCGCGTAGTAGTCGACCGACAGTCCCGCCACCTGGGCCACCTCTTCGCGCCGCAGCCCGGGGGTGCGTCGGCGCGTGCCGGGTGGCAGGCCCAGGTCGGCGGGGGTGAGCCGGGCCCGGGTGCGGGTGAGGAAGTCGGCCAGCGCCGCGCGGTCGATCATGCTCCCCAGCATGGCCTGCGGGGGTGGGCGGTATCCAGGGATCGGCGGTCCCTGGTTCGGGAGGTCTCTGCCGGGCCGGGTGCGGGGCGGGCAGGGTGGTGGGTGTCGGAGGACATCGACTTCCCTGGAGGGGACGGACCATGGCGAGGATTCTGGTGACGGGCGGGACCGGTTCGGTGGGGAGCCGGCTGGTGCCGCGGCTGGTGCGCTGGGCGGGCGAGCAGGGCTCCTCGGTGCGGGTGCTGGTGCGGGACGAGGCGAAGGCGGCCGCGGCGGCCCGGCTGGGGGTGGAGGTGGTGGTCGGCGACCTGTGCGAGGAGGCGGACCGGGCGCGGGCGCTGCACGGGGCCGACGTGGTGGTGAACGTGGCGGCGGCACTGCGCGGGGTGCCGGACGAGACGGCGTGGGCCGTCAACCGGGACGCTGCGGTGGCACTGGGCCGGGAAGCCGCGAAGGCCGGGGTGGCCCGGTTCGTCCACACCAGCACCAACCTGGTGTACGGGCGGGGGCTGGGCCGCCCCGCCGTGGAGGGCGACCGGCCGGCGCCGGACCCGGCGTGGGGGGCGTACGCGGCGTCCAAGGCGGCGGCGGAGACCGGACTGCGCGCACTGGAGGCGGAGGCCGCCCTGCCGCTGGTGGTGGTGCGGTTGGCGTTCGTGTACGGGCAGGGCGACCCTCACCTGGCGCAGTCGCTGCAGTGGGCCGCGCACTGGCCCCCGCACCAGCGCCTGGCGGTGGTGCACCACGCGGACGTGGCGCAGGCACTGTGGCGGGCGGCGACGGCGCCCGGGATCGAGGGGCGCACGTACAACGTCGCCGACGATGCGCCGCTGACGGCCTGGGACCTGCACGTCCTCAACGACCGTACGCACCCGGGTGGTTCGTCGCAGACGACGTTCGACCCGTGGGAGGGGCAGGTGTCCACGGCGGCGGCACGCCGGGACCTGGGCTGGCGGCCGCTGTACCCGTCGGCGTGGACGGCGGCCGAGGCCGGGGCCCTGTGAACCGTGGGAGGCCGAGGCCTCCGTGGCGCCCGGCCCCGCCGTGGAGTGCGGGGCCGGGCGGCGGGCTCAGCCGGCGCTCGCGGGGGCGGGGGCGTAGCCGGCCGGGCGGGTGGTGAAGGTGCCGCGGCCCTGGGTGCGTCCGCGCAGGCGGCCCGCGTAGCCGAACAGTTCGGCCAGCGGTACCACCGCGCTCACCTGGGCACTGGTGCCGCGCCCGGGGGTGGTGGCCCGGACGTGGCCGCGGCGGGCGGCGAGGTCACCGAGGACGGTACCGAGCGCGTCCTCGGGGACGGTGACCGTCACCTCCGCGACAGGTTCCAGCAGCCGCATCCGCGAGATCCGTAGCGCCTCGCGCACGCCCAGGCGGGCGGCGGTGCGGAAGGCGAGCTCGGAGGAGTCCTTGGGGTGGGTGGCCCCGTCGGTGAGGGTGACGGCGACGCCGGTGACCGGGTGGCCGCCCAGCGGCCCCTCGGCCAGGGCCTCGCGGCAGCCGGCCTCGACGGCCTGCACGTACTCGCGCGGCACCCGCCCGCCGGTGACGGTCGAGGAGAACACGAACTCCGCCTCGCTGCCGTCCGCCAGGGGCCGGACGTCCAGGACGAGGTGGGCGAACTGGCCCGCGCCGCCGTCCTGTTTGGCGTGGCGGTACACGAAGCCGGTGACGCCCTCGACCAGGGCCTCGCGCAGCGCGACCCTCGGTGCCCCGGTGACCGCCTCGATGCCGCTGTCGCGGCGCACCTTCTCCACCGCCACCTCCAGGTGCAGCTCGCCCAGGCCCGACAGGGTGCGCTGGCCGGTCTCGGGATCGGTGGCCAGGCGCAGCGAGGGGTCCTCCTCGGCCAGGCGGGCCAGGGCGGTGGCGAGTTTGTCGGTGTCGGCGCTGCGGCGGGCCTCGATGGCGACGGTGACGACGGGTTCGGCGCTCACGGGTGCCTCCAGGAGGATCGGGTGGTCGGGGTCGCACAGGGTGGCGCCGACGCGGGCGGCCTTGGGGCCGATGACGGCGACGATGTCACCGGCGCAGGCGTGGTCGGTCTCGGTGTGGCGGTCGGCCATCACGCGCAGGATGCGGGCGATGCGTTCGGTGCGGCCGGTGGCGGCGTCGAGCACGGTTGCTCCCTTGTGCAGGGTGCCGGCGTACAGGCGCAGGTAGGTCAGGCGGCCGGTGGGGGCTGCGACGACCTTGAACGCCAGTGCGGTCAGGGGCTGTTCGGGGTCGGCGGTGCGCTGCTGCGTCGCGTCGACGGTCGTGCCGGTGGTTGCCCCGGTGGCGTGGACGGGTGGGACGTCGAGTGGGGAGGGCAGGTAGGCGACGGCGGCGTCCAGGAGGGGTTCGATGCCGCGGTTGCGGTAGGCGGAGCCGCACAGCACCACCACGGCCTCGCCGGTGCGGGTCAGTTCGCGCAGGGCGGCGGCCAGGGTGGCGGCGGTGACGGTGCCGTGGGTGCAGAACTCCTCCAGGGCTTCGGGGTTCAGTTCGGCGACGGCCTCCTCCAGGGCGCGCCGACGCTCGGCGGCCTGGTCGGTGAGGTGGACGGGGACCGGGCCGTCCACCGGGGTGCCGTCGTCGTGCCAGGTCAGCGCGCGCAGACGCAGCAGGTCGACGACGCCGGTGAACGACTCCTCGGTGCCGATGGGCAGTTGGACGGCGAGCGGGCGCGGGTGCAGGCGCTCGCGGATGGAGGCCACGGCGGCGTCCAGGTCGGCGCCGGCGCGGTCGAGCTTGTTGACGAACGCGATCCGGGGCACGCCGTGGCGTTCGGCCTGGCGCCACACGGACTCGCTCTGCGGCTCGACACCGGCGACCGCGTCGAACACCGCGATCGCGCCGTCCAGGACGCGCAGCGAGCGTTCGACCTCGTCGGCGAAGTCGACGTGGCCGGGGGTGTCGATGAGGTTGATCCGGTGCCCGGCCCAGGCGCAGCTGACGGCGGCGGCGAAGATGGTGATGCCGCGGTCGCGTTCCTGGGGGTCGAAGTCGGTGACGGTGGTGCCGTCGTGGACTTCGCCGCGCTTGTGGGTGGTGCCGGTGAGGTAGAGGATCCGTTCGGTGACGGTGGTCTTGCCGGCGTCGACATGGGCGAGGATGCCGAGGTTGCGGACGGCGGAGATGGCGGTGGTGGCTGTGGTGGTGTCGGTGCGCATGGCCCGGGTGCCTTTCGAGGCGGTTCCTACGGGTGGGCGCGCGATTGCCAGTGCCGAGCCGACTCCGATCATCCGTCAACGGCGTTGACCGGCGGAGCCCGTGCGGGCTCGGAGGACCAGGGTTCAGATGGCGGCGGCACTGCTCCGGTGCCGGCCGCGCAGCGGGCACCGGAAGGACGGGGACACCAGGATCACCTCGTACCGCGACGCGGGAGAGGGAGCGGCAGCACGCTGCTTCGGCACGGCCGCTCGCCCCCTCTCTCGTCTCGTTCGTCGTCTCGTTCGCCGGTACGGTCGCCGCGCACGGTGGGGCGCGGCTGCGTGGCGAGTCTAGGGACGACGGGCGCGGCGGGGCGAAGGGTTTTTCACGGTGTCCTGAACTGCAGGACCGGCCGCGACCAGCCGTCGTCGTCCACCCCGGCGTCGAGGGCGGCGGCCAGGGCCCGTTCCTCGTAGCCGAAGTGGGACTCCATGATGGCGGCCAGGCCGTCGAGTTCGCGTGCGATGGCCTCCCGGTCGGCATCGGGCGAACCGGCGGCGGACTGTTGGGTGAGGTCGCGCACGCGGGTGAGGATGGCGGAGATGAAGCCGTGGTCCTCGACGAGTTTCGCCATCGTCGGCGCCAAGTCCGGGCGCTCGCGCAGGAGTTGGGCGAACAGGCCGTCGTCCTCGCCCTGGTGGTGGTTGGTCAGGGCGGTGCAGAAGGCCAGGCAGTGGGTGAGGAGGTGGTCGTCGCCCGCGGGCGGGGGCGGCCGAGGTTGGCGCGGACCTCGGCGAGGCGACGACGCAGTTCCCGGTGCGCAAGGGTGAGTTGAAGGCTGAGGGCGGCCGTACGGCCATTGTCGGGGAGGCCACGGGTGGCGGATCCCTTTCGGTCGGGCACCTCCATGCCTGACGCGGTCCGTCACCGGCACGCGATGCCGCCGCCATCGGATCACGTCGCCCGGCCTCGGGGCAAGCGCCCGTCCGGCACCCGAGAAGGCCCCGCAGGCGCGTCAGGGGCGTCAGGGCGGGATGCATGGCGTCGGGCTGCGCGGCTTCGGGCCTGGCGCCGTCCGGCCGGGCGCCGCCGCGGCGCGGCAGGCCCAGGAGGATCCCGGTCGTCACCAGCGCCAGGCCCGCCCCTGGCGCACTCCGAAGGCGTCCCCGTCCAGCACGGTGCCCAACAGCACCCCGGTCAGCGGGTTGAGCAGGCCGAGCAGGCCCACCGTCCCGGCCGGCAGTTGGCGAAGCCCGGCGAACCAGCAGGCGAAGGCGAGTGCGGTCGCGATCAGGGTGCTGTAGCCGAAGGCAAGCAGAGTGGAGGTGTCCATCGGCGGGGGTGCGCCCTCGACGGCAACGGCCGACGGCAGCAGCATCAGACCCCCGGCGGTCAGCTGCCAGGAGGTGGCGGCGAGCGGATCGGCGCCCTCACGCCAGCGGGCGGCGAGCACGTAGCCGACGGAGGAGACCAGCATCGCGGCCGCCGACGCCGCCAGTCCGCCGAAGCCGACCGCACCGCCGGTGCCGAGCAGGGTGAGTGCCACCCCGGCCAGGCCCACCACCGCACCGACCAGGTGCGCGCGGTGCGGGCGCCGGCCGGCCAGGGCCCAAGCGGTGAGGAGCATCGCGAGCGGGGAGGCGGCCATGACGGTGGCGGCGGCACTGGTGGGCAGCAGCTGGGAGGCGAGGTAGAGCAGGACGAAGAAGACGGCGGTGTTGAGCAGGCCGAGCAGTGCGCTGCGCCACCACCAGGGCCGTGCGGGCGGCGGCGGGCCAGGGCGAGCAGCAGCAGACCGGCGGGCAGGGCGCGCAGGACCGCTCCCCACAGCGGGTGACCGGCGGGCAGGTAGGCGTGGGTCACGTAGTAGTTGGCGCCCCACGCAAGGGGGCGAGGGCGGTCGGCAGCACCCACCGGGCATTGGCTTCCATGGAAGACAATATAACTTCCTCGGAAGCTATTGGGAGTACGATGGGCACATGGAACGCCCGGAGCAGCACCCCGACCACGTCGAGCAGATCCAGGCCGCGTGGCGGCGCGAACGCCCCGACCTCGACGTCTCCCCGCTGGCCGTCATCGGCCGCCTGCACCGCCTCGCCGCCCGCCTGACCGCCGAGCTCACCCTCGTCTACCAGCGGTACGGCCTCGGCGAGGGCGAGTTCGACGTGCTCGCCGCCCTGCGCCGCGCCGGCGCCCCCTACGAGCGCGCACCGGGCGAACTGGCCGCCCACACCATGGTCACCACCGGCGCGATGACCAAGCGGATCGACCGCCTGGAACGCGCCGGGCTGGTCGCCCGCCGCCCCGCCGAGGACGACCGGCGCGGGCGCGTGGTCGCCCTCACCGACGCCGGCCTGCGCCTGATCGACGAGGCCTTCACGGCCCACCTGCGCAACGAGCACCGCCTGCTCGGCCACCTCTCCCCCGAGGAGGCCGCCGCCCTGCAGCACCTGCTCACCGCCTGGCAGAGCCGCCTGGACGGCAGCACGGACACCGGCCGTAATGCTTGACCCCCACACCCGCACCGGACCCACCCCGCCGAACCGGCCCGGACCCCGGAGCGCCTACCGTGCCGGTATGCACACCGACGACACCCCGTGGGACGTCCTGCTGATCGGCGGCGCCTCGGGTCTGGGCAAGAGCCGTGCCGCCGCCCTCCTCGCCGCCCGGCACGGCGCGTTCACCGTGGAGTTCGACGACGTCGTCGCCGCCCTGCAGGCCGCCACCACCGCGGCCACCCACCCCGGCCTGCACCTCTTCGCCGCCGCTCAGGGCGCCCCGGGCGCCGCGGAGGAGACCATGGGCGCCGACCGCGTCCTGGCCCTGCAGATCGCCACCGCCCGCGCCCTGGACGACGCCCTGCTCGGCGTCGTGCGCAACCGCCTCACCGTGGACGTTCCCGCCATCGTCGAAGGCGACTACCTCACCCCGGCCGCCGCCGCCCGCGCCGGCGCCGAAGCCGCCGCCCGGGGCCGGCGGGTACGGGCCCTCTTCCTCCACGAGGACGACCCCGCACGCATCGCCGCCAACTACGCGGACCGCGAGCCCGGCCTCGGCCTGCAGCACGAACGCGCCGCCGTCAGCGCCCGTTACTCGCACTGGCTCGCCACCCAGGCCGCCGCCCACGCCCTGCCCGTGCTCGCCTGCCGCCCGTACGCCACCCTGCCCGAGCGCCTGGCCGCCGCCCTGACCTGAGGTGCGACGGGCTCAGCCCTCCCGGGCCGGTCGGGGACCGTTCTCCCCTCCCGGGAGGAGGGCGCGCCGGACCGGGGTGACCCTGCGGCGGGAGTGACCGCCGGCCTGGGCGTCGCCGCGCAGTGCTACCGCGGCCGCACGGCCCCGCGCCGCTGAACTCGGGCCACTGAACTCAGGCCGCTGTACCCGGGCCCGGGCGCGCTCACTCCGACGCACCCCCGCTCCCGCCGTCATGGGCGGCCCGGGCGGCCAGCACCTGCGGCATGTGGGACTCCGCCCACGCCTTGATGGCCTGCATCAGCGGTAGCAAGTCCTGGCCGAGCGCGGTGAGTTCGTAGTCGACGCGGGCCGGGACGGTGACGGTGACGGTGCGGGTGAGCAGGCCGTCGCGCTCCAGTGCGCGCAGGGTCTGGGTGAGCATCTTCTCGCTCACCCCGGCCAGCCGCCGGCGCAGGTCGCTGTAGCGCTGTGGGCCGTCGGCGAGGGCGTTGACGACCAGGCTGGTCCACTTGTCGCCGATGCGGTCCAGGAGTTGGCGGGCCGGGCACTGGGCGAGGTAGGCGTCGTAGCCGGCGGCCTCGGCGGCGCGGCGCTGGGCGGCGGTCGTGGTGGGCACGGGCTCGCTCTCCTTTGCGTGCGGTACGCACCTTGAAGTGCGTGCTTCCTGATGGGGAGTAACTCTCCTTAGGTTGGGCGCTGTTCCCGGATCTGCTGTGTCGAGTCGACTGGAGTGTGCGTGATGCGTGCCGTGGTGGTGCGGGAGTTCGGCGGTCCCGAGGCGCTGGAGCTGGTCGAGGTGGCGCTGCCGCGGCCGGGCCGCGGGCAGGTGCGGGTGCGGGTGGCGGCCGCCGGGGTCAACCCGGTGGACGCGGTCACCCGCGCCGGGACCCTGGCCGGGGCCGGGCTGATGGCGCCCCGGGCGGTGACGGGAATCGGCTGGGACGTGGCGGGCACGGTCGACGCCGTCGGGCCGGGGGTCACGGGTTTTGCGCCCGGGCAGCGGGTGGTGGGACTGCGCGACCGCCTGGACGTGGACCTGGGCACCTACGCCGACCACGTGGTCCTGGACGCCGACGCCCTCGCCCCCGTCCCCGCCGGCCTGTCCCTGGAGGCCGCAGCGACCCTGCCGCTCAACGGGCTCACCGCGCTGCAGGCCCTCGACCTGCTCGACCTGCCCGCCGGCTCCACCCTGCTGGTCACCGGCGCGGCCGGCGGTGTCGGCGGCTTCGCGGTCGAACTGGCCACGCTGCGGGGCCTTCGGGTCGTCGCCCTCGCCGGAGAGGACGACGAACAGCTCGTCCGGTCCCTGGGCGCGCAGTGGTTCGTCCCCCGCGGAGTGGGCGATGTGGCAGCAGCCGTACGGGAGTTGGTCCCCGGCGGGATCGACGGTGCGGTGGACGCGGCCCTGCTGGGCGTAGGGGCGCTGGGCGCGGTGCGCGGCCGCGGGGCGTTCGTGGCGGTGGCGGGCGGCAGCGAACCGGTGGGGCTGCGCGGAATCCGGGTGGCCAACGTCTGGATCACCGCCGACGGACCCGCCCTGGGGCGTCTCGCGGCGCTCGCGGGCGACGGCCGGCTCACCCTGCGGGTGGCGGACACTCTGCCCCTGGAGCAGGCTGCGCAGGCGCACCGGCGCCTGGCCGACGGCGGGCTGCGCGGGCGCCTGGTACTCACCCCCTGAGCCCAGCCGTCGCACCGGCCGTGGCGAAGGACGGGCAGGCGGCCTGTTCGCCAGCTTCGCCGAGCGCAGGAGGAATTCCGGACCCGGGGAAGCAGCAGCCGCACCCGCCGGAGGGCCGCTCCCCCGATGAACGGCCTCTTGGCCACTGTCCGGCTGTCCCGCCGCCCCCCGGCTCGCGCGATGGTCGGTCGAGGCTGAACTCGTCCGGCTCGGGACTGTTGGGTGAATCCGGTGGCAGTGGCGGGCGGTGGGCGGGGAGACTGCGGGGATGGACACTCCCGTACCGGACCTGCGCGTCCGTGATGTCGTGCCCGGCTACCCGGGCATGCACCCGCTGGTCGCCGACCTGGTGCTGCCCGAGGGCGCGCCGATGTCCGTGATGAGCACGCTGGAGACCTCCCGCGAGCTCGTACGGCACTCCTACTACCGGTACGAGTTCGCGACGGTCGCCGTCACGCACGCCCTGTCCGCCCTGGAGCAGGTCCTCGCCGAGCGCCTGGGCGCCCGGGCCCCGCTGCGGGAGCTGATCACCCGGGCCGCCGGGGCAGGGCTCGTCTCGGTGTACCTGGCCGGGGAGTTGGAGCGCGCGCTGCTGCTGCGCGAGCGGCTCGCGACGGGCAGCGCGACCAGCGCCACCGTCAACCCGGTCAGGGCCGTCGACCTGCTGCGCGCCGTGTTCGACAGCGTCGCCCTGCTGCTGCCCGGGCCTGAGGCCGAGGCGCAGACGGAAGCCGGGGCGCAAGGGCCGCATGACCGGTTGGCGCGGCTGTGGGAGGAGCACCGCCGCGCCCCGTTCCCGGCGAGCTTTCGCGGCGTGGACATCGACGGCACCGACCTGGTCCTGCTGGACGCCGACGTCGCCGGCCTCGTGCGGCGGGAGCTGGACGGCGGACTCGACGGCGAGGGCGTCGCCGCCCTGTGGTCGCGCATCGCCGGCCTCGCCACGGTCGTGCCCGTGCTCGACGAGGCCTACTGCGCCGCCTACTTCACCCGGCTGCGCACGATGGCCGATCTCGCGGCGGCCCGCCACCTGCCCGAGGCCACCTGACCCCGCACCCGCGCACTGGCCCACCCAGGCCGCCTGCCACCGACCCCCGGTCTGCCCTGGCGGGAGGCTACTGGTGGTCCAGGACGGGGACGGGGACGGGGACGGGGTCCGGGGCGGGGGCCGGCTTGGTGTGGAGGACGTCACGGGCCTGTTCGGCGGCGCGGACGATGCTTTCGCTGATGAAGTCGAGGAAGCGGGCGACGTTCTCCAGGCGGTGGGCGGCGGGGGTGTCGGCGCCCAGGACGGCGGCGCCCCGACGTGCGGTGGCGACGAGCTGGTCGTTGGCGCGGGCGCTGGCGATGGTCGCCTGGAAGAAGAGTTCGTCGTCGACGATGTAGCGGTCGCGGCGGCGTTCGTCGCGTTCGCGGCGCACCAGGCTCTGGCTCTCCAGGAACGCGATCGCCTTGGAGATGGAGGCCGGGCTGACCTGGAGGCGCTGGGCGAGCTGGGCGGCGGTCAGGCTGCCCGCGTCGGTGGTGAACAGACAGGTCAGCACCCGGGCCGTCATCTTGGACAGGCCCGAGCCCATGAGGACGGTGGTCAGCGACTCCTCGTACTCGGCCACGGCCTGGCCGTCGCGCCCGTGCGCCTGGTCGCCGGCCTGCGGTCCCCGGGCGGGGGCCGGCCTACGGCGGTGGGCGCGGCGTTCGGTGGCGCGGTGGGCCAGGTCGGCGCGGTAGGCGGTGGGGCCGCCGTTGCGCATCACCTCACGGGTGACGGTGGAGGTGGGGCGTTCCAGGCGGCGGGCGATCTCGGCGTAGGGGAGGTCGTCGGCCAGTCCCAGCGCAATCTGCCGGCGTTCCTGCTGGGTGAGCCTGCCTCCCGGCATCACGGTCTCCTCGGTAGGTCCTCGACGCTCCTGCGGTCCTTGATCCCCACCCTAGCGTTCATCTCGCATCCATTGCAATGAGTTCGACAGGTGACGTTGCGTTAGACCTCGCCTGTCGCAACGGTTTCTCGCAGCTGACCTGCCCGGACTCTGATGTGACGCAACGATATGGTTGTCAACCTTCTGAAAGCAACATAGCGTTTCCCATATCAGAAACAGACCGCTCCCCCGGTCAGCCGGCCCACTCCCTGCCGCTGCCCCGCGCCGGCGTACCCGCCCGGGCGAGCCACCCCACAGCGGGCCGCTCCACCGCCGTGTACGTCAGCGCCCCCGCCCCCAGTGTCACGGCGAAGGCCGCGAGGGTGAGCGCGGCCGCGGCCGGGGCGGCGAAGGTGCGCTCGCCCAACAGGAGAGGGCGGCCGTGGAAGAGGACGACGCCCTGGCACAGATAGAAGCCGAAGGAGACCTTGCCCAGCCACTGCCCCAACGGGTGCGCCGGGCACGGACGGTGGAGGTCCCGGTGAGCGGCGGCGCAGATGACCAGGGCCAGCGGCACGACCATCGGCAGCGTGAAGTCGAACGGCGAGGGCACCACCAGCGTGAGCGCGTACGCGGGCAGGAGCAGAAGGGCAGCCGGGGCCAGGCCAAGACGCGGCGCAACGCCCGCGGCGACAGCACGGGCCAGCAGCATCCCCAGGACGAACTCCGGCAGCCGGGCCGGCGGGAACAGATAGCCGAACCACAACTGGTCCAGCGAAACAGGAAGTTGGGGAATCCTCGGCCGCCCGGGCAACAGGACGGCATCGACCAGGGCCACCACCGCGGCCGCCACCAGACACACGCCGGCAGCAGGCAGCACGCCCCGCTCGGGCAGACGGCGCAGCACCCGGTACAGCAGCGGGAAGAGCAGGTAGAACAGCAGCTCGCAGCAGAGCGACCAACTGGGCATGTTCATCCCAGAATTGACGTCCGCATCGGGCGAGTTCGCGTGCACGAGCAGCAGATTCGGCAACCACACCCGCACCGGCCCGGCCCGAGCGAACAACAGGAGAGCCGCGACCCACAACACCAGATGCGTCGGATAGATCCGAGCCAGCCGCCGGCGCCAGAACACCCCGGGCGGCTCCGGGCCGCGCGCCGACCAGGTCAGCACGAAGCCGCTGAGAACGAAGAAGAAGGACACCCCGGCATAGCCGGCCTTGGACGTGACGCACGCGAGGACGGAAGCAGTGCGCGGGTCCGCGAAGAGGGTCAGGGGCGCCTGTGGGTACAGCGGGTCGGTGGTGAGGAAGACGTGGAAGAGGAAGACGGCAAGGGCAGCGGCGAAGCGCAGCGCAGTGAGGGTGGGGAGCCGCCCCCCAGGCCGAGCCGTGTCACGGTGTGCGCGCATGACATGACTGTAGGTCACCGACCCGAAGGCGGAGGACCCTCGGACTGGCGGGCTACGGGCAGTGCGCAGCCAGCGCGTGGGGCAGGTCCGTGAGCGTGTGCAGGACACCGATGCCCTCCGCCACCGCGGCGCCTCCCGCGCTGCGGTCGAGCCAGAAGGCGCGCAGGCCCGCGTCACGGGCACCGAGCGCGTCCAGGTCGTAGTTGTCCCCCACGTAGGCGACCTCGTGCGGGGCCAGGCCCAGCCGCTCGCAGCCCGCCCGGAAGATCCCGGGAGCGGGCTTGGCCTGGCCGAACTCGTCGGAGCAGACCAGCACCGCGTCCTCGAAATGACCCAGCAGCCCGACGGCGTCCAGCTTGCGGCGCTGGTGGCCGACCGAGGAGTTGGAGACGACCCCCAGCCGGTAGACGGGGGCGAGCGCGGCCAGCACCGGTGCGGCATCGGGGAACGCAGCCCAGGCCGCATCCCGGTGCACCGCATAACCGGCGAACCAGGCTGCCGCCTGCCCGTCCGTCAGCTGCTCGGCGCCGCCCTCACCCAGATGGGCGAGGAACTGCCGGGTGCGCTCGCACTGCTGCCCCACGAACGTCAACTCACCGGCCAGGAAACGCCCGTACTGCACCCGCATGATGCTGCGCCACACGTCGAGCGCCGCCGCCGGCGAGGCAAAACGCTCCAGCAGCCCCGACTCCCGCAGGTACGCGAGGATGCCGGCCTCCTCCGACCCCGAATAGTCGAACAACGTGTCATCGACATCGAAGAGCACACCTCTGACCTGCACAGTCCGTCCTTCCCCTGCCGACTCGCCGCCCGGCTCACCCGGCCCGTCCGGGAACCGTACAGGTTCTACGCCCTCCCGCCGGTGGCGGGGCGGCGGAGGAGGCCAGGAGCGTCGGGCAGGCCGGGGAAGCGGGTGTCGGGGTCGGTGCGGCGCATCCCGTCCGTACGGCCGACCCCGGCGCGCGGGTCGGCCGTACGGGCGGGGCGGTCAGCTTGCCAGGACCTCGCCGACCAGGGCGCGGGCCTCGTCCTGGACCCGGGCGAGGTGATCGGGGCCGTGGAAGGACTCGGCGTAGATCTTGTAGACGTCCTCGGTCCCGGACGGACGAGCGGCGAACCACGCACTGTCCGTGCAGACCTTGATGCCGCCGATCGCCGCGCCGTTGCCCGGAGCGTGGGACAGCACCGCGGTGATCTTCTCCCCGGCGAGTTCCCCGGCGCCGACCCGCTCGGGGGACAGCCGCGCCAGCCGGGCCTTCTGCTCGCGATCCGCCGGAGCGTCGACCCGGGCGTAGGCCGGATCGCCGTGGCGGTCCGTCAGTTCCCGGTAGCGGGCGCTGGGCGTCTCGCCCGTCACGGCCGTCATCTCCGATGCCAGCAGGGCGAGCAGGATGCCGTCCTTGTCCGTCGTCCACACTCCGCCGTCGCGGCGCAGGAACGACGCCCCCGCGCTCTCCTCCCCGCCGAAGCCGATCGAGCCCTCCAACAGGCCGTCGACGAACCACTTGAACCCCACCGGGACCTCCACCAAGGTGCGCCCCAGATCAGCCGCGACACGGTCCAGCATCGACGAGGACACCAGTGTCTTGCCCACCCCCGCGTCGGCCGGCCAGTCGGCCCGGTGCCGGAACAGGTAGTCCACCGCCACCGCCAGATAGTGGTTGGGGTTCATCAACCCGCCGTCCGGTGTCACGATGCCGTGCCGGTCGGCGTCCGCGTCGTTGCCCGTCGCGATCGCGAACCGGTCGCGACCACCGATCAGGGAGGCCATCGCGTACGGCGACGAACAGTCCATCCGGATCTTGCCGTCCCAGTCCAGGGTCATGAACCGCCACGTCGGATCGACCACCGGATTGACCACCGTCAGGTCCAGCCCGTGCACCTCCGCGATGCGCCCCCAGTACGCCACCGACGCCCCGCCCAGCGGATCCGCCCCGATCCGCAGCCCCGAGGCACGCACCGCCGCCACGTCCACCACCGACGGCAGATCCTCCACGTACGCACCCAGGAAGTCGTAGCGGCCCGTCGTCGCCGCGGCCGACGCCCGCGCGTACGGCACCCGCTTCACCCCCCGCAGGCCCTCGCGGATCAGCTCGTTCGCACGGTCCTGGATCCACCCCGTCGCCTGCGAACCCGCCGGCCCCCCACTCGGTGGGTTGTACTTCAGGCCGCCGTCCCGCGGCGGATTGTGCGAAGGCGTCACCAGGATCCCGTCCGCCAACGCCCGCGGACTGCGCCGGTTGTGGGCAAGGATCGCATGCGAAACGGCCGGCGTCGGCGTGTGTCCACCCCCCTCGTCCACCAGCACCTCGACGCCGTTGCCGGCCAACACCTCCAAGGCCGTCACCCGCGCCGGCTCCGACAACGCGTGGGTGTCCGCTCCCAGGAACAGCGGGCCGCCCACCCCCTGCCCCGCCCGGAACTCACAGATCGCCTGCGTCACCGCCGCGACGTGGTCCTCGTTGAACGACCCGTCCAGCGACGAACCCCGGTGCCCCGACGTCCCGAACACCACCTGCTGGCCCACCTCCAGCGGATCCGGACGCACCGCGTAGAAGGCCGTCACCAGCTCCGGCACATCCACCAGATCATCCAGCTCCACCGGCAATCCGGCCCGCGCATCCACCATGACCAGTCACTCCCACCGAAACCCCGACGACCCGACAACACACCGACACTACGCCGAACACACCCCCAACCCGCGGACCCGTGGAAATGTCACGGGCGGACGCGGCGGACCCGTCGAGCGGAGCAGTGCCGAGACGTCAAGTCACGCACACCACGCGGGTTTTGACCACAAGGCGGAAGAGGCGCGGGCGGCAACGGCGGCGATGAGCCGAGCGGGCGGGACGGCAACCGGAAAACGGGACGGCTACGGTACGACAATCCCTCTTTGACGACTGATCGGAGAACCTCTGATATGTCCAGGCCAGCACCGTCACGCCGCACCCTCCTCAGCGCCGCCGGGGTCGCCGCCCTCGGGGCCGCCGCCACCGTCGCCGGCTGGGACACCGCCGCCCGCGCCTGGGCCGCCGAGCCCGGCGCCGACATCGTCCGACTGCCGCCGCTGGACGGCATGGTGACGCTCCAGGGGGCCGTACCGGAGCGGTTCCGCGGCGACTTCGGGCACCTGGTGAGCGCCGCGCCCAGGGCGGTGCTGCGGCCCGGCTCGGTGCGCGACGTTCAGCAGGTGGTGGCCTTCGCCCGCCGCCACCGCATCCCGGTGGCCGTCAACGGGCAGAGCGGGGACCTGGCGCAGGTCGGCGAGGCCGGGCTGGAGTCGCACTCCAGCTACGGCCAGGCCAACCCGCGCGGCGGCATCGCGATCGACGCCCGCGGCCTGTCCGAGATCGTCTCCGTACGCCCCGGGCGCGCCGTGGTCGAGGCCGGCGTGACCTGGGCACAGGTGGTCGACGCAGGACTGGCCGCGGGCTGGGTACCGCCGTGCCTGACCGACTACCTGCACCTGTCGGTCGGCGGCACGCTCAGCGTGGGCGGGATCGGCGGCGGCGTGCAGCGCCACGGCCTGCAGACCGATCAGGTCCTCGAACTGGACGTGGTCACCGGCGCCGGCGAACTGGTGACGGCCTCCCCCACCCGCAACCGGGACCTCTTCGAGGCCGTCCTGGCCGGCGGCGGACAGGCCGGCATCATCGTTCGCGCCACCCTCGCCCTGGTCCCGGTCCGCGAACGCGCCCACGTGTTCTCCCTGTACTACGACGATCTGGACACCTACCTCACCGACCAGGAGAAGGTCATGGCCGACGGCCGCTTCGACCTGCAGGTCGGCGACGTGGAGCGCAGCACGGACGGGACGCGGTGGCGCTACAAGGCGGAGCTGGTGGCGTTCGCCGACGCGGGGCAGACGGTGGACCGCGAGGCACTGCTGGCAGGGCTGCGCCCGGCGGCCGACGGGGTGTCGGTGGTGGAGCAGAGCCGGCGCGAGTACGCCTTCCGGGTCGACGCCTTCGCCGGATACCTGCGCGCCACGGGCTTCTGGGGGCTGCCGAAGCCGTGGCTGAGCGTGTTCCTGCCCGCGTCGACCGCGCGGGTGTTCATGGCGGAGGCAGCCGAGGTGCTGACGGCCCAGGATCTGGGCGCGGGGCTGCTGCTGTTCTACCCGTACCGGCGGGAGCAGGTGAGGACACCGCTCGCGGTGCTCCCGGACTCCGACATCGGCTGGCACTTCGACCTGCTCGCCTTCCCCGGCCCCGGCGCCGACACGGCGGCGATGCTGGAACGCAACCGGCGGCTCTACGACCGGGCCGTCCGGCTCGGCGGCAAGCGCTACCTGATCGGAGCGGTCCCGGGGATGACCGGCACCGACTGGCAGCGCCACTACGGCGGGCTGTGGGAACGGGTGGTGCGGGCCAAGCACCGCTACGACCCCGCCGGGATCCTCACCCCCGGCCAGGGCATCCACACCCCCTGACCGGCCGCCGCGCACCCCGGGACGCCCGCGGGCGGCAGACGGCGGGCGGCCCGGGGTGCGCGGGTTCGGCGCCGCGCGCGGGCGGCGGGCGTCGAGAGAGGGCGGAAGCGGTCACGGCGGCGGCAGCAGGCGCGGCGGCGGGGTTCAGTGGGGGGATGTCCAGGTGGGGAGCCAGGTGTCGGGGGTGCTGGAGGTGGTGGGCACCGTGGTGGTCGCGGCGAGGTGGGTGCGGAGGGTGGGCAGGGCCGGGTGGGGGTTGTCGCGGTGCCAGAGGAGGGAGTGCGGGTAGACGGGGGTGGGGTCGGTGATCGGGATGCGGCGCAGGCCGTGGTCGGCCGGCCAGATGAGGCGGGTGTGCTCGCCCATGAAGGTGGCCAGGGCCGGGGTGTCGGCGATGGTGTCGAGGAGTGCGTCGGAGCCGAAGTTGGGGCCGGTGGCCTCGATGGTGAGGCCGAACTCGGCGACGAGGTCGTCGTAGTAGGCGCCCCACTCGGTGCCGGGGACGATGCCCGGCATCCAGATCCGGTGCCCGACCAGTTCGGCGAGGCTCACCCGGCGGGCGCCCGCCAGCGCGTGGGCGGGGCCGGTGAGCAGCTGGAGCGGCTCGTCCAGGACCCGCACGGAGGCGATGTCCTCGGGCAGGGGCCGCCCGGGTGCGCCCACCGCGCGGAAGGACGCGTCGATCGCACCGGAGCGGATCGCCGCCAGGGCCGTCTCGATCTCGACCAGCATCAGTACGTCGAGGTCGACGCCCGGGTTCGCACGGTGGAAGTCGCGCATCAGGCCGGCCGCCGCGCCGCGCGAGGCGATCACGTCCACGCGCAGCGGGCGGCTGCCCGGGCGCACCGAGGCGAGCGCGCGTTCGGCGGCGCGCAGCAGTTCGCGGGCGTGGGGCAGGAACGCCCGCCCGTCGATGGTGAGTTCGGCGCCGCGGGGCGCGCGGGTGAACAGCCGTACGCCGAGGTCGCGTTCCAGGGCGGCGATGCGTTTGGAGACGGCCTGCTGGGTGAGCGACAGGTCGGTGGCGGCCTTCTGGAACTGGCCGGCGTCGACGACCGCGGCGAAGGTGCGTACGGCTTCGAGGTCCATGCCGATCCACCTTAGGGAACAACGAATGGTTGTGCAGATCGGGGAGCTCGGTTGTTTGACCGGCCGTTGTGCTGCTCGGTTAGCTCTCTCCGGTCAACCTCGGTTTGTTCGGACGGGAGTGTGGGGGCAGCATGACGGGCGAGGCGAAACCGGGCGAGCCGGCGTCGGGCCGAACGGCGCTGGGACGGGAGTTCGGCTGGCTGTGGGCGGCGTACGCGGTGAGCGCGTACGGATCCGGGCTGGGCTTCGGGGCGCTGCCGCTGATCGCCGTGCTGGCACTGCACGCGGGCCCGGGCGAGGTGTCCGCGCTGTCCGCGGTGGGGCCGGCGGTGGGTGCGCTGGTCGCGCTGCCGCTCGCGCCGTGGATGGAGTCGCGGCGCAAGCGCCCCGTCATGATCGCGATGGACCTGGTCCGGTCCGCCGCCCTGGCCACGATCCCGGTCGCCTACGCGCTCGGCCTGCTCGGCTTCGTCCAGCTGCTCGTGGTCTCCGCCGTCGTCGCCGCGGCCAAGATCGCCTTCGGTGCGGCCACCGGCGCCTACCTCAAGGCCCTCGTACGGCCGCAGGACCTGCTCGTGGCCAACGCCCGCTTCGAGTCCACGAACTGGAGCTCCATCGCGATCGGGCCACCGCTGGGCGGGGCGGCCGTCGGCCTGTTCGGACCGGTCGCCACCGTGGTGGCCGACGCGCTCAGCTACCTGCTCTCCGCGCTGGGCATCACCGCGATCCGCCGCCGCGAGGAAGCACCCCGCACGGAGGACGGGAGCACGAACAGGAACGGGGCAGGGGCCCGGTGCCGGCGGGCGCGCTGCTGGAGGGCTGGCGCCACATCCTGGGCGACCGCACCCTGCGGGCGCTCTACCTCAACAACATGCTCGTCTCCGGCCTGATCATGGCCACCGAACCGCTGCTGGCCGTCCTCCTGCTCGGCCGACTCGGCTTCCCCGCCTGGCAGTACGCCCTGGCCTTCGCCCTCCCCTGCCTCGGCGGCCTGCTCGGCTCCCGGCTGGCCCCGCGCGTGGTGGCCCGGCACGGTCGGACCCGGGTGCTGCGCACCGCCGGCACCCTGCGCGCCGTCTGGCTGATCGGCCTGGCCTTCGTACGTCCGGGCATCGTCGGCCTGCTCACCGTGATGGCCGTCGAACTGGCGATCATCGTCCACATGAGCCTGTACACCCCGGTCCTCGCCGCCTACCGGCTCGAACAGACCCCCCAGCACCTCGTCAGCCGCACCCTGACCGCCTGGTCGATCGGCCAGCAGACGGCCATCGCCACCCTCACCGCACTCGGCGGACTGCTCGCCGACGCCACCAGCCCACGCACCGCCCTCGCGGCCGCAGGACTGCTCATCCTCACCACTCCCCTCCTGCTCCCCCGGCCCACCCGGACCGCCCGGACCGCCCGGCCCGAACCACGACCCGCCCGCACGCCCTCCTGAAACCCGCCCTGCCCCCGCCCCGCCACCGGCACGGAGACCACCCCATGAACGCCACTTCTGCCCTCGCCCCCGCCCGTACCGCGCTCCTCGTCCTGGACTGCCAGCCCGCGGTGCTGGCCGCCCTGCCCGACGACACCCGGCGCGACGCCCTCCTCGATCGCGTCGAAACAGCCCTCGCCCACGCCCGCGCGGCCGGCGCCACCGTCGTGTTCGTCCGCACCGCCTTCACCGAGGCCGACTGGGACGCCGTCCCCGGGGCCAACGCCACCTTCGCCGCAGTGGCCCACCACCGCGCCCTGCACCACCAGGACCCCGCTGCCGCCCTCCACCCCCGCCTGGTCCCCCGCGGCGGCGACCTCCTGATCCGCAAGACCCGCCACGGCGCCCTGTCCGGCACCGGTCTCGACCGACGACTGCGCGAACACGGCATCACCGCCCTGGTCGTCTGCGGCCTCAGCACCAGCGGCGCCGTCCTGTCCACCGTCACCGACGCCGCCGACCGCGACTACCGCCTCCACCTCCTGTCCGACGCCATCGCGGACCCGAACCCCACGCCCACGACACCCTGCTGCACACCGCCCTGCCCGCACGGGCGCACCTCCTCCACAGCACCGCCCTGCCGACCCTCCTCCCGGGGGCGGTCCCGGCCACGCCCTGACTCCCGCCACGAACTGACTCCCGCCACGAACCGGCCCGTACCGCCCGGGCACGCGAGCCGGGGCGTGCAACCGCCCGCCGGGCGCCCTCTGCCGGGCCGAGCCCGCCCCGGGTGACCGGCACGTGTCCGGCGGGCGTGTTGCGGAGGTGTTGCGGTGGACGCGACAGGCACGCCCGGCGTAGTAGCGTCGGAGCGTGAAGTCACGCACACGGCGCGGCTTTTGACCACACAGCAGACGGGGGTCGACGTTGGGAAGGGGTGGTGGGTGTGGGACGGGCGCGCGTGGCAGCACGGGTGATCGTGCACCCTGGCGTGGAGGACGTGAACGTCCAACAGGTACTGGAGGCACTGGCCGACCCGGCCCGCAGGTCGGTGGTGCGCACGCTCGCCCACTCGGGCGCTGACCTCAGCTGTGGCTCCTTCGACCTGCCGGTCGGACGCTCGACCTCCAGCCACCACTTCACCGTGCTCCGGGAAGCCGGCCTGCTGCGCCAGTACTACGTCGGCACCACCAAGATGAACGCCCTGCGCACCGAGGAACTCGAAGACCGCTTCCCCGGACTGCTCACGGCGGTGGTGGCCGCCGCGGACGCCGAAGCCCGCCAACTCCCCGGCCGGGCCTGACACATCACCGGCCGCACGGAGGGGCCAGGCCGGGGGCGGGCGCGGGTCGGGGACGTAGGCTGTCGGTCCATGATCGGTAACGACGACGGCAGCAGCGGCAGCGGCAGCACCAGTAGCGAGGGCGGCGACTCCGGCGAGGGGTGGGCCGCCACCCGGCGGTGGGCCGAGGGGGCGCTCGCGCCCGGCGAGCGGATAGCGCGGGTGACGGCGCTCAAGGGCGGGTGGACCTCGCGGATGCGCCGTCTGGACATCGAAGGCCCCGGCGGCGCACCCCCGTACACGCTGGTGCTGCGCTCCTTCGTCATGCCCTTCTACCGCCGCCACGCCCCTGCCATGCTGGCCCGCGAGGCCGACGTTCTGCGCCTGCTGGAGCACGTCGGGATCCCGGCCGCACGGCCGGTCGCCCTCGACGCGCAGGCGGCCCACTGCGACCACCCGTCGCTGATGATGACCCACCTGCCCGGCAGTGTGCGCCTGGCGCAGGACGAGGACGTCACCCGGCGCGCGCAGCTGCTCGCCGCCCAGCTGGCCGCCATCCACGCCCTGGAGGTCGGCGAGGACCGGCGCCCCCGCACCTGGCAGGCGTGGACCGCCCCCGACCTGGTCCGCATCCCCGCCGACACCAGCCGCCCCGGCCTGTGGGCCCGGGCGGTGGACGCGATCCGCCGCGAACCACCCGCGCACCGCCCGCACTTCCTGCACCGCGACTTCCACCCCGGCAACGTCCTGTTCACCGGCAGCGGCGCCACCCTGGCCGTCAGCGGCATCGTCGACTGGGTCGAAACCTCCTGGGGCCCGCGCGACCTCGACGTCGCCCACTGCTCCACCACCCTGGCCCTGCTCCACGGCCCCGCCGCCGGCCTGGCCTTCGCCGACCACTACCGCGCCACCGGCGCCCCGCTCGGCGACGACCGCGACCACCTGTACTGGCGGCTGCTCGACGCCCTCGCCTTCGCCCCCGACGCGGAGAAGGTCGCCACCCCCTGGCGCGAACTGGGCCGCGCCGACCTCACCCCCGCCCTCCTCACCGCCCGCCTGGAGGACTACCTCCAGGCCCTCCTCGACCGCCACTCCTGAGGCGGGTGCCCTCCCCCGCGGCGGGGGCGACACGCCGGAGGTTCACTCGCACGAGTGATTGTGACGCTGCGCGCACTAACGGACACTCAACGTATACGGAGGGCTTGAAGGGCCCTTCCGGCGCGAGGGGAGCCGTCATGTCCGCAGCCGAACTTTCCGCCTCCGAGGTGCCGCAGATCGCGAGCAGCTCGCAGTCCACCGACCAGCACCAGGGCCTCGCGATCGGCGGCAACGTCGGCGCCGTGTGGCGGGGGTGGTGGACGTGGACCCCCGGCAACGGGACGTTCAACCTCCAGATCCCGTGGAACGTCATCGGGATCGACTCGACGGTCGTCATCACGGCCTCGGAGATCGACGCCAACGGGAACCGGTTCGTCGGTGCGGCGGCCTTCCAGGTGTCGAGCATCGCCCCCGGCAACGGCGTGGTGACGTTCAAGATCAACATCGGCTGGGGCAGCCCGCTGCCGATGCGCACCGACGTCGCGGTCTTCAACTGACCACCGACCGCCGCACACCCCGGCCGCACCGGCCGGGGACCGCACCGCTCCGGTGACGACCGGTAGCACGGCGGCCCGCTCCCGTGGTGTGGGGGCGGGCCGTTGTGGTGTCGGTGCGGGGTGGGTCAGTTGAGGGCGGCGAGGGCGGCCTGGTAGTCGGGCTCGTCGGCGATCTCGGGGACGAGTTCGGTGTGCAGGACGGTGTCGTTCTCGTCGAGGACGATGACGGCGCGGGCGGTGAGGCCGGCGAGGGGGCCGTCGTTGATGGCGACGCCGTAGGTGTCGTGGAAGTCGCGCCCGCGCAGGGTGGAGAGGGTCTTGACGTTGTCCAGGCCCTCGGCGCCGCAGAAGCGGGCCTGGGCGAAGGGCAGGTCGGCGGAGATGCACAGCACGACGGTGTTCTCCAGGGCGGCGGCCTGGGTGTTGAAGGTGCGCACGGAGGTGGCGCAGGTGGGGGTGTCGATGCTGGGGAAGATGTTGAGGACCTTGCGCTGTCCGGCGAAGTCCTTGAGCGAGGTGTCCGCGAGTCCGGCGCCGACCAGCGTGAACGCGGGGGCCTGGGCGCCGGCGGCGGGCAGCGCGCCGCCGACCTGGACCGGGTTCCCCTTCAGCGTGACCTGAGCCATGAAAAGCCTCCTACCGGCGGTGTACGGGAATGCAACGCCGCCGATCCTACTGCCCGGCTCCGCCACCCCCACCGGGTGACCACCGACCGGACACCCACCCCCTACCCGCCGGCGCCCACGGCCCCTCGGATCAGGAGGGCAGTGGGCCGTCGGGGGCGAGGGCGAGGCGGGTGAAGCGGTCGGCGATGAGGCGGTGGGCCTCCGGGGAGGGGTGGACGCCGTCGGGGAGCGGGTGGGTGTGGTGGTCGGGCTCGCCGTAGAGGGCGAGGCCGTCCAGATGGTGCAGGGCGTGGTCGCCGTCGACACGGCGGTCGGCGACGATACGGGCCAGCTCCTCGCGGATCAGGGTGAGGGTGAGGCGGCCGGCCGCGCGGTCGGCAGGGTCGCCGGTGGCCCGGAAGCGGAGCGTGCCGTCGCTGAAGTCGGGGGCGAGCGGGCCGGGAGTGTCCTCCTGGATGGGGCAGAGCAGCGGGGAGACGACGAGCAGCGGTGTGGTCGGATGGCCGTCGCGGATGGTGTCCAGGAAGCCGTGGACGGCGGGGGTGAAGGCCCGCAGCCGCATCACGTCGGCGTTGACGAGGTTGATGCCGAGCTTGAGGCTGATCAGGTCGGCGGGGGTGTCGCGGATCGTCCGCGCGGTGAAGGGGTCGAGCAGGGCGCTGCCGCCGAAGCCCAGGTTGACCAGGTCGAGTCCCGCGCCGAGTGCCACCAGGGCGGGCCACGTGCCGGTCGGGTGGGCGGCGTTGGAGCCGTGGCTGATCGAACTGCCGTGGTGCACCCAGCGTTTGCGCGGGCCGGCCGCTCCGGGCGGGGCAGCGTGCAGCGGCAGGGCGTCCAGCGGGGCGTCGGTGTCGAGGGCGATCAGTTCGGTCGTCTCGGTGTGCGGGAGCCAGATCTCGACGGTCTTGTCCCGGTCCGGCAGACCGGTGAACTCCGCGTTGCCGGCGGGCCCTTCGGCCAGCTCGAAGCGGCCGGTGGCCAGGTCGACGGTGCGCAGGTTGCCGCCGGCGACGGTGTCCTGTGCGGTGAGCACGCCGTCCACGAGGAGGTCGTAGACCCCGTCGGGCACGTTCGGGACGCCGGGGTAGGCGCGTTTGGTGGGGACGGTGTGCAGGGTGATCGCGGTGGCGCGGGTGCGGAAGGCCAGGCGGACGCCGGAGGGCTGGGATTCGGCCATCGCGAGCTGGTCGTCTGGGATCCGGCGGCGGGCGCGGGCCGGGAGACGGTGCGGCAGCAGGCCGCGGCGGGTGTGCTCGACGTCGAGGTGGCCGTGCAGGAGGTCTTCGGTGACGGGGGTGGTGATCGTGGTCATGGCGCTTCTTCGGGTCGTCGTACGGGGCCGCGGACTCGCGGGGGCCGTACGGGAGTTCAGGTGGCGGTGCGGGCTCCGCCCGCGCGCAGCAGGGTGTCCAGGGAGTCGATGATCCAGTCCCAGGACTGCCGCGGGTCGACGGCGGTGTGGCTGAAGCCGCCGGCCGCTTCCAGGCTGATGTAGCCGTGGAAGACGCTGCCGAGCATGCGGACCGCGTGGGTCTGTTCGGGCTCGGTGAGGTCGTAGCCGCGCAGGATCGCCCTGGTCATCTGGGCGTGCCGGACGCCCGCACTGGCGGCGGCGGTCTCGGCGTCGAGGCGCAGGCGGGTGGCGTCGTAGCGGCCGGGGTGGCGGGCCGCGTAGTCGCGGTAGGCGTCCGCGAAGGCGCCGAGCGCGTCGCGGCCGGCGCGTCCGGCGAGGGCGTCGGCGACGAGGTCGGCGAGTTCCTCCAGGGCGTACAGGGCGATCCGGGTCCTGAGGTCCTGCGAGCTCTTGACGTGGGAGTAGAGGCTGGCGGTCTGGACGCCGAGGCGCCGGGCCAGAGCGGCGGCGGTGACCTGCTCGAATCCGACCTCGTCGGCGAGCTCGGCGCCTGCGGCGACCACGCGTTCGACGGTCAGGCCTGCCCGTGCCATGTGCTTCCTCCCGTACCGGTGTGCGGCGGCACCGGCGCTGTCACGCCGGTGCGCTACATCCAGTATGGAATTACCTAAATGGTTTAGGCAAATGGGAAAGCACTATCGGACCACCCGGCGTTCGGCCGTCCGGCGGTGCGGTCGAACGGCCGAACGGTCGAACGGCCTCAGCGGCACAGGGTGGCGAAGCCGTACCCGCGCGCCTTGAGGGTGGAGATGATCGCCGGCAGCGCCGCCACCGTCTGACTGCGGTCACCGCCGCCGTCGTGCAGCAGGATCACCGACCCCGGGCGGACGCCGTTCAGCACCCGCGACCGGATGGCGGCCGTCCCCGGCCGGGACCAGTCCGCTGGGTCCACCGACCAGAGCACCACCTGCTTGCCGAGCGCCGCCGCGTGCGAGCGCACCGTGCCGTTGACCGCGCCGTACGGCGGGCGCAGGCAGTTCGGGGTGCGGCCGGTGCTGGCGCGGATCGCCCGGTCCGTGTTCGCCACTTGCGCGTCCAGGGCGGCGCCGGAGAGCCTGCGCAGGTCGGGGTGCGACCAGGAGTGGTTCTGCACGCTGTGGCCCTGGCGGGCGACCTGCGCGGTGAGCAAGGGATGGGCCTCGACGTTCTGCCCGATCTCGAAGAAGGTCGCCTGCACCCCGTAACGGGCCAGCGTCGCCAGGACCTTGGGCGTGTAGGCGGGGCTCGGGCCGTCGTCGAAGGTGAGGTAGACGACCTTGCCACCCGCCCCGCCGGCCGCCTCCGCCGGTGCCGCGGGCAGCGAGACCGCCGCTCCCGCCGCCAGGGCGACGGCGAGCGCGCCGACCGCCGTCCGGAGCCCTCCAACTGCCCTGCGCCTGCCGGTTCGTACGGACATGCCTGCCCCCTCGCGGGTCGGGACTGCGGTACACCGGCCAGTCTGCTCCGACGACTTGGCCGCCGCGACCCGCCGGGCGGCGGAGGCGGGCCGATTCGGCCAGCCATCCGGCGGGTTGACCGGACACCGCGAAGGGGCTTCCGCGCCGCCCTGCGCACCGCCCCCCGGCCCGACGTCGTGGCGGCCCTGACCGACGGTCAGACCCCGTGGCCGTCCGCCCCACCGCCCTGCCGCACGGTCGTCGGCCTCTTCCCCCGCCCCGGCCACCACGACGAGGGCGCCGCGGAGGACCCGGACTACCGGCCGGAATCGCCGCCGGAGTGGGCCCGGGTGGTCACCATCGGATGAGCGGGTGGCCGACCGCCCGGGGCCCTTCTCCGGGCGTTGTCAGTCCCTCCTTGTACTGTCGATCGCACACGACGGCAAGAACGGCACGTTCGACACGGGGGCACGACACATGATCAGGACCGATCCGGAGACACCCGACCTCTTCCTCACCCCGGTCGACGAGGTCTTCGTCCGCAACCACCTCGGACCGCACCCGCGGCTCGACCGCGCGACCTGGTCGCTCACCGTCGAGGGCCTGGTGGAACGGCCGCTGCGGCTGGACTTCCCAGCCGTCCAGGCCCTGCCGCAGGTCCGCCTCACGGCCGTCCACGAGTGCTTCGGCAACCCGCTGCGCCCCACCGTGCCGACCCGTGCCGTCACCAACCTGGAGTGGGCCGGAGTCCCGCTCGCCGCCGTGCTGGAGCTCGCCGGTCCGCTCCCGCAGGCCCGGCACGTCTGGCTGGAGGGTGCGGACACGGGGGACTTCGCGGGCGAGAGCGGCCTGAGCTACCTCAAGGACCTGCCACTCGACCAGGCGAGCAGCGAGGTCGTCCTCGCCCACACCATGAACGGCGAGCCGCTGCGCCCCGACCACGGCTACCCGCTGCGGGCGGTGGCGCCCCGGATGTTCGGCACCAACTCGGTCAAGTGGCTGAGCCGGATCGTGCTGGCCGCCGACCGCCCCGACCACGTCTTCACCACCCGCCTCTACACCCGCGTCCTGCCCGGCGAGTACGAGGCGCGGCCGGTCCGCGAGAAGGACGTCAGCAGCAAGCTGCTCACCCCGGGCGACGGAAGCTCCGTCCCGGCCGGCAGCTGCGAACTGGCCGGCTACGCCTGGAGCTCCACCGAGGTGACGTCGGTCGAGATCGCCGTGGACGACGCCGACTGGCAGCCTGCCACCCTGGACCGGCGCGGCCCGGACCCGGCCTGGCAGCGCTTCCGCCTCCGCCACGACCTCGCCCCGGGCCCGCACCGCATCCGCTGCCGGGCGACCGACTCCGCCGGCCGCGTCCAGCCGCTCACCGGCGACCGGAACGCCGTCCACGAGATCCACGTCCTCGCCGAGCCGAGCGCGATACCGGGTGGGCACTGACCACGGGACGGGCGAGTACCCGGCCGGCAGCTGCGGCAGCCGGGCGGAGGGGTCCGGTGGACGGCGGACCCCTCCGCCCGGCGCGGGTCGGCTCGGGTCGGTTCAGCCGACCATGGCCGCCAGGACGGTGCGCCAGTCCTCGCCCGGTTCGGGGGTGAGCGGGCCGGCCAGGGTCTCGGACCGGTAGCGCCAGGGGCGGCGCAGTTCCTGTTCGGCGTCGGGGCCGACGCTCAGCGGGCTGGCGGAGCCGAGCAGCCGGACCAGTTCGGCCGTGAACTCCGCCCAGGACACGTGTCCGCTCACCGCGTTGACGATCCGCCCGGCCGCCGGGTGGTCCGGTACGGCGCAGGCCGCGAGCGCGCGGGCCAGGGCCGCGGCGTGGACCCAGGAGGCGCCGTACCAGGCCCCCTCGGAGACCTCCGGCAGGCCGATCGGCCGGCCGGCCAGCGCGGCCTGGTAGAGGTCGCCGGTGGGGCCCCAGCGAAGCTGGTCGCGCAGCCGGTGGTGCGGGCCCCAGACGATCGGGGCGCGGACGGCGGTGACCGGCCCACGGCCGGGGCCGCGGCCGGCGGCCTCGAACAGCATCCGCTCGCAGTCCAGCTTGGCCTGCCCGTACGGGGTGACCGCCGGACCGCTCGGTCCGCCCTCGGGGACCTCGGTGTCCGCCGGTCGGCCGTACGCGTCGATGCTGCTGACGAAGACGAACGGCCCGCCCCGCCAGCCGTCGAGCAGCGTGCGCATCGCGGCGAGGTCGGTGGCGTGGTCGGTGAAGGTGCAGGCGGAGTGGATGACGGCGTCCACGTCCTGCACTGCGCGCCGCAGGCTGTCCGGGTCGGCGAGGTCGCCTTCCGCCAGTTCGGCGCCGTTCAGGGCGGGCAGGTGCGCCGACTCGGGCCGGACCAGGACGCGGACCGGCCGGCCCTGGGCCATCAGTTCCTGCAGGACGGCCGCGCCAACGCCGCCGGTGGCCCCGGTGAGCAGCACGGTGCCGGTGCGGGTGCCGCCGCGGGCGTGGGTGCGCGGGTGGGCGCCGGTGCGGGAGAGGGCGGCGCGGCGCTCGTCCTCGCGGGTGGCGAGCAGGGCGGCGAGGGCGCGCGGGGTGCGCCGCTCCAGGACGTCGAGGCCGGTGAGCGGCAGTCCGATCCGGGTGCGCAGGCGTTCGGCGAGCTGGACGGCGATCAGGGAGTGGCCGCCGAGGGCGAAGAAGTCGCCGTCGGCGGGCGGTGTGGTGCCCAGCAGTTCGCCGAAGGCCTCCCGGACGGTGTCCACCGGACCGCTCGGCGGATTTCCGCCCCCGTGCGCCGCGGCGCCGGGCAGCCGGCCGTGGTCGGGGGTGCCGTCGGGGTGCCGGGGGATCCGGTCCACCAGCGTGACCGCGTCCGGGAGTTCGGCGGCCGGGAGGCGACGGCGCAGGGCGGCCCGCAGCTGGGCGCCGTTCGGGGCGACGGGTCCGCGCACCACCGCGTAGGCGAGCGGCGGGCCGTCGGCGGTTTCGACCACGGCTGCCTCGGCCACGCCCGGCTCGGCCGACAGGCCCTCCACCACCGGGTGCCGGGCGGCGACCAGCAGGCTTCCGGGCAGCTCCGAGATCCGCTGCTCCGGGTCGGCGGCCACGGCCGTGAGCAGGGCGGCGAAGGCGTCGAGCAGCTGCCCGGCGGTGGTCTCGTCCAGTGTGTCCCGGTCGTGCTGGACCAGGCAGCGCGGCTCCGGGCCGTCCTCCAGGAGCAGCGCCAGCCCGAACTTGGCGAGCCCCAGGTCGAGTTCCACGTTCTCGGAGTCGAGGCCGGGCAGCGTGAGCGGCGCGACGGGATGGACGAGGTCGCAGGTGACCGAGAGCAGCGGGGTGCCGTCCGCGCCGCGGGCGGCCGCGCCGAGCCGTTCGACCACCAGGTCGAAGGGCACCTCGTGGTGCTGCTGCGCGTCGAGCAGCCGGCCGCGCACGTCCGCCAGCAGTTCGGCGAACGATGCGTCCTCGGCCGAATCGACGCGTACCGCAAGGGTGTTGACCGCGAGGCCGACGGTGCGCCGCAGTTCGGGCCGGGCGCGGTGGCCGCTGGCGCAGCCGAGGACGAGGTCGCTCTGCCCGCAGGCCGTCCGCAGGGTGGCGAACGCGGCGGCCAGCACGACGGTGAACAGTGTGGCGCCGTGCCGGGCGCCGAGGCTGCGCAGGCCGGCCACCACGGCGGGGTCCAGCGGGGCGGCGTGCAGCGCCGCCCGGCGTTCGCGGGCGCCGGGCGGGACGGGGCGCAGCAGCGCCGGCGGGCGGGCGCCGGCCAGTCGGGCGGCGAGGGTGTCGGCGGCAGCCGTGAGTTCGGGGTCGCGGGCGCGTTCCCGGCGGGCGTACTCGGCGTACGGCGGTCCGGGCGGCGCGAGTTGCGGCTCGGCGCCGTCGCGTGCGGCGGCGTAGAGCGCGGCGAGGTCGGCGGCCAGGACGGGCAGGGATCCGCCGTCGACGGCGATGTGATGGATCGTCAGCATCAGCGTGTGGTCCTCCGGGCCGCGCCGCAGCAGCAGGGCGCGCAGCACCGGCCCCGCGGCAAGGTCGAAGGGGCGGGCGGCTTCGGCGGTGAGCCGTTCGGTGGCCGCCTGGTCCGTCTCGGCGTCCAGGACCGGCAGCGGCACCGGGGCGGCCGGGACGGTCTGCTGGTACGGCTGTCCGTCGCGGCTCGGGTAGCGGGTGCGCAGGACGGCGTGCCGCTCGGTGAGCGCGGTGATCGCGGCGGCGAGCGCGGCGTGGTCGAGCGGGCCGCGCAGGCGGGTGGCGATCGGGACGTTGTAGAGGGCGCCGCCCTGGCCGAGGTGGTCCATCAGCCACATCCGCTGCTGGGCGTGGGAGAGCGGGGCCGGGCCATCGGGCGCGGCCGGGTGCTCGGGCGGCGCGGCGACGGCGGCGCCCCGGCGGCTGCGGGCGCGGCGCAGCAGGTCGGCCTGGTCGACGGCGGTCATCGGGCGCCCTCCGGGCGGTCGTGGCCACCCGGACCCACAGGTCCGTCCGGTTCCTCGGGCCCGCCCGGGTCGTCGGCGTCACGCAGGGCCTGTTCCAGCAGTTCTGCCTGCCGGGCGACGGTGGGGTGGGCGAGGAAGTCGGCGAGCGACAGGTCGACCCCGAGGTCCTGGCACAGGTCGTCGACGACCCACATGGCGAGCAGTGAGTGCCCGCCCTCGGCGAGGAAGTCGGCGGCGGGGTCGGTGATCGGGCGTTCCAGGGCGCGGCTCCAGGCCTCGGCGACGACCTGCTGGATCGGGCTGAGCGTGCCGGCCGTGGCGGGGTGCGGGGCGATCGCGTCGGCGACTGCACCGTCGAGGGTCGCGCCGGCGGTGGCCAGTGCCCGTCGGTCCGCCTTGCCGCTGGTGGTCAGCGGCAGTGCGTCGAGGACGGTCCAGGCGGTGGGCACCAGGTGGGCGGGCAGCCGCTCGGCGAGCCGGTCGCGCAGGGTCTCGACGGCCGGGGTGGCGCCTTCGGCGAGGACGAGGCAGGCGGTGAGGGCGGCGTCGGCCTGTCCGGCCCGGCGGACCACGACCACGGCCTCGGCGACCTCGGGGAGTTGCAGCAGCGCGTGCTCGATCTCGCCGGGTTCGATCCGGAAGCCGCGCACCTTGACCTGATCGTCCGTCCGGCCGTGGAACTCCAGTGTGCCGTCCGGCAGTTGGCGGACCAGGTCGCCGCTGCGGTAGGCCCGGCCGGTGCCCGGCAGCTCGCGGAAGCGTTCGGCGGTCATTTCGGGCCGGTTGAGGTAGCCGAGGGCCAAGCGCTCCCCCGCGATCCACAGTTCGCCGACCGTGCCCGCCGGCACCGGAGCGAGCTGCTCGTCCAGGACCAGCACGCGGGCTCCGCCGAACGGCCGGCCGATCGGGATCGGGCCGGTGCAGTCGGCCTGGGTGACCCGGTGCAGGGTGGTGAAGGTGGTGGCCTCGGTCGGCCCGTAGACGTTGACCAGTTCGAGCCAGGGGAAGGCCCGCAGGACCGCGCCCGCGTGCTCGGGCGCCAGCACCTCGCCTCCGACGGCCAGGGTTCGCAGCACCCCGAAGATCCGCGACTGACGGGCGGCCAGGTGGTGGAAGAGGGCGCTGGTGAGCATCAGGGTGGTGACGCCGAACCGTTCGACGTCGCGGACGAGCTCCTCGGCGGTGGGCCGGTCGGCCGGGGAGACGGCGACGGCGGCGCCGCGGGCCAGCGGAGCCCACAGCTCGAAGGTGGAGGCGTCGAAGGTCACGGCGGAGTGGAAGAGCACCCGGTCGCGCGGGCCGACCGCGATGGCGTCCGGGGCGGTGACCAGGTCGGTCACGGCGCCGTGCGGGACGAGCACGCCCTTGGCCCGGCCGGTGGAGCCGGAGGTGTAGAAGACCAGGGCGGGCGCGGCCGGGTCGGCGGCGTCGGGTGCCACCGGCCCGGTCTCGTCGGTGCCCTGCTCGGTCAGGACGAGGGTCTGCTCCTCGGTCAGTCCGGCCTCGGCGAGCAGGGCCTTGTCGCCGAGGACGAGCCGGGCGCCGGCGTCCGAGGTCATCTCGGCGATCCGCGGTCGCGGGTAGGCCGGGTCCAGCGGGAGGACGTGGCCGCCGGCCCGCCAGATCGCGAGCTGGGCGACGACCAGGCGGGTGGAGCGGGCGCAGAGCAGGCCGACGGCGCTGCCGGGGCCGATCCCCCGGGCGGCCAGGACGGCGGCCAACCGCCCGGCGGCGTCGAGGAGTTCGCGGTAGGTGAGGACGGTGGCGCCGTCGGTCACGGCGAGCGCGTCGGGCTGCTGTTCGGCCTGCCGGGCGATCAGCGCGGGCAGGGTGGCCGGGGGCATGGCTGCGGTGGGCGCGGCTGCAGTGGGCAGGCTCGCGGTGGGCACGGCTGCAGCGGGCTGCGTCGTGCCCGGCGGGGCGGCACCGGGCTGGGTCGCGGTGAGCCGGGTCGCGGTGGTCATGGCGTTCGTTCCCTTCCGGGCGCCCCGGCGGTGTGGGCCGGGGCGCCGTGCTGAGGAGGTGCGGGCTGGGGCAGGAAACGCCCCACGTCAGGCGGTCGTGGTCAGGGCGTCGACCCGCTCCTCGACCAGTCGGGCGAGGGCCCGCAGGTCCGGCTGGCGCAGTACGAGGGGCGCGCGCAGCCGGATCCCGTACTCGCTCTGCAGCGCTTCCAGCAGCCGGGCGGCGGCGAGCGAATTGCCGCCCGAGGCCAGGAAGTTGTCCGTGGGCACGAGGTCGGCGCGGCCGATCAGCTCGCGGCAGAGCTTGAGTACGGTGCGCTCGACCGGGGTGTCGCCGTCCTCCCCCGCGGGCTGCGGCGGCTCGGCGGCGAGCAGCGCGGCGCGGTCCACCTTGCCGTTGGCGTCCAGCGGGTAGCGGTCCACCAGCCGGACGGCCGAGGGCACCGCCTGCTCGGGCAGCCAGGGCCGGACGGCGTCGAGCAGTCGCGCCGGGTCGGCGCCTGCGTCGACGCCGCCGCCCTCGCCGCCGCCCTCGCCCTCGCCCTCGCCCTCGTCCGAGCCGTCGAGCTGGACGAAGGCGAGCAGCCGGACGCCGCCGGCCGGCGCCTGCTCGGCGGCGACCACCGCCCGGCGCACCCGCGGGTCGCGCTCGAACGCGGCCTCGACCTCGCCGGGTTCGATCCGTACGCCGCTGATCTTGACCTGGTCGTCCAGCCGGCCCTGGAACTCCAGCAGCCCGTCGGCGCGCATGAGGACCCGGTCGCCGGTGCGGTAGACCCGGTCGGTGCCGTCGACGCCCTCCGGCGCGCCGACGAAGCGGCGGGCGGTCAGCTCCGGGTCGAGGTACCCGGCGGCCAGGCCCCGGCCGCCGATCCGCAGCTCGCCGGGGACGCCGCGCGGCACCGGTCGGCCGTCCTGGTCGGTGACCAGCACGATCGCGCCGGGGATGGGCCGTCCGATCGGCGGGGCGCCGGCCCCGTGGTCGCCGCCGGGGGCCATGGTGTGCACGGTGGTGACGACGGTGGCCTCGGCGGGGCCGTAGGCGTTGTGGACGGTAGCGGTGACGTCGGGCCCGGGGGCGCGGCGCAGCCGGTCGCCGCCGATCATGAGGTGGCGCAGTGCCAGCCCGGTGGGCCAGGGCTTTCCGAGGACGGGCTCGGCGAGCGGGGTGGGCAGCACGGACACGGTGATGCCGGCCTCGCGCCACCAGTCGGTGAGCGCGCCGGTGTCCCAGCGGACGGCCTCGGGGGCGACGACCAGGGCGGCGCCGGCGGTGAGGGGGGCCCACAGGTCCTGCAGGTGCGGGTCGAAGGCGACCCCGATCAGCAGGCTGTGCCGCGAGCCGGGGCCGAGGCCGGTCAGTTCGCGGTACCAGTGCAGCAGGGCGCCGAGCGCGGGTTCGGTGACGGCGACGGCCTTCGGGGTGCCGGTGGAGCCGGAGGTGAGCACCGCGTAGTGGGTGCCGGCCGGGACGCGCACCTGCTCGCCGGGGGTGAGGGCGGCGACCACGCCCCCGGTGGGCAGGTCCAGCGGCAGGCGCTCGCCGCCCGGCGGCAGCAGGTCGGGTGCGCCGACCAGGCAGACCGGGCGGAGCTGCTCGGCGACGGCCCGCAGCCGGCGCTCGCCGGGGCGCGGGCCGAGTGGCAGGTGGACGGCGCCGAGCTTGGCGGCGGCCAGGGTGACGGCCACCAGTGACACCGAGTGGCCGAGGCAGACGCCGAGCAGGTCGCCGGGGCCGACCTTGCCGCGCAGGGTCTGGGCGACGCTGTCGGCGAGGCGGTCGAGTTCGGCGTAGCTGTGGACGTGCTCGCCGTCGATCAGGGCGGGGGCGTCCGGGGTGCGGTGCACCCAGGTGGTGAAGAGGTCGAGGACTGCGCCGTCCCGGTGCGGACGGCCGTACCCGATGCTGAGGGCTTCCATCGTGGTCTCCAGGGTTCGTGATGTTCCGTCAGGTCCGCCGGTTCCCGTCACCGGGTTCACTTCCGGCCGGTGAGGGCGCGGGCCTGGTCGGCCAGGACGGCGTGCCGGAACAGGGTGCGCAGCGGCGGGCGGCTGCCGAGGTGCGGTTCCAGGTGGGCGGCGAGCTGGGCGGCGAGCAGGGAGTGGCCGCCGACCTCGAAGAAGTGGGAGTCGGCGGTGAAGCGGTCGTGGCCGAGGACCTGGCGCCAGGCGGCGGCGATCAGCTCCTGGCCGGGGTCGGCGAAGGCGCTCCGCTCCTCGGCGGTCTCCTCGCCCGCGGCCGTCTCGGCGCTCGCGTCCGCCAGCCGGGTGAGCGCGGCACGGTCGGGCTTGCCGCCGGGCAGGGTGGGCATCGCCGGGACGGCCGTCCAGCTCGCCGGGACGAGTCCGCCGGGCAGTCGGCGGGCGAGCGCGTCGTGCAGGGCGGCCTGGTCGGGGCGCTCGGCTCCTTCCAGGAAGCCGACCAGGCGGGGGCCGGTCCGCGGGTCGGTGTGCAGCACCACGGCGCAGGAGCGGCCGCCGAGTTCGGCGGAGGCCGCGGCCTCGATCTCCTCCAACTCGATCCGGTGGCCGCGGAGTTTGACCTGGTTGTCGGCGCGGCCGAGGAAGCGCAGCCGCCCGTTCAGGTCGCGGTAGCCGCGGTCGCCGGTGCGGTAGACGCGGGCGCCGCCGAGTGCGGGGACGGTGACGAAGCGGGCGGCGGTCGGGTCCGGCAGGCCCAGGTAGCCCTCGGCCACCATGGCTCCGCCGACGGCGAGTTCGCCGACGCAGCCGGCCGGCAGCGGGTGCAGCGTCTCGTCCAGGACGTACGTGCGCACGCCGTCGAGTTCGGTGCCGAGCGGGATCTCGCCGTCCTCGGCGACATCGGCGGCGGTCACCTCGTGGACGGTGGAGGTGACGGTGGCCTCGGTGACGCCGTAGGCGTTCAGCACGGTGGTGGCCCCGGTGAGCCCGGCGAGCGCCCGGGCGGGCAGGCGCTCGCCGCCGAGGACGAGCAGCCGGGGTGTCCAGCGGCCGTCGCGCAGCGCCTCGCGCAGGTCCTCGCGGACGGCGAGCAGGTAGCTGGTCGGCAGGTTGGCGACGGTGACGCCGCGGGCGGCCAGGACGGCCACCAGCTCGGGACCGGTGGGCACTTCGCGCTGCGGCACGACCAGGGCGGCCCCGGCGGCGAGCGCGGGCAGCACCTCCTCCAGCGCCACGTCGAAGGACGGCCGGGCGAACAGCAGCACCCGGTCGGCGGGGGTGAGTGCGTAGCGGGCGGCGATCGCGGCGACGTATCCGGCGAGGGCCGAGCGGCCGACCAGGACGGGCTTGGGCACGCCGGTGGAGCCGGAGGTGTGGATCAGGTAGGCGGCGCCGTCCAGGGTGGCGGCGGGCTCGGCCTGCGGGAAGGCGGGGCCGTCCAGCAGGGCCGGGGTGACGGCCCCGGCGGGCAGCGCGAGCGCGCTCTGCCGGGTGGCCAGTACCAGGGCGGGGCGCAGGCGCTCCAGCAGCAGTGCGAGCCGGGCGGCCGGGTCCTCGCCGGACAGCGGCGCGTAGACGGCGCCGTGGCGCAGGCAGGCGAGCAATGCGACCACGCTGTCCGCGCCGCGCGGCAGCACGGTGGCCACCGGCTGGCCGGGCGCGACCCCGGCGGCGCGCAGCCGTTCGACCAACTCGGTGACGCGGCGGTCGAGTTCGCCGTAGCTGATCCGTTCGGTGCCGGCCAGCAGGGCGAGCGCGGTCGGGTCGTGGGCGGCGGCCGGGTCGAGCAGGGCGGGGGCGGGCGTTTCGGTGGCGGGGGCGTCGGCGGGCGGTACGGCGTCGCCCGCGGGGGCCAGCGCGGCGATCGGCGCCTGCGGGCGGTCCAGGTAGCAGCGCAGCAGCTCCAGCAGCCGCTCGGACAGCAGCACCGCCTCGGACTCGCCGAACAGGTCGGCGTCGTAGTCCCAGACCAGGGTCATCCCGGCGGCGCCGTGCTTCCGGCCGACCACCCGGCGGTCGTCGGGCAGCAGCACCAGGTCGAGGTCGAAGCGGGTGGTGCCGGTGTTGAAGCCCTCGTACAGCGAGACCTCCAGCCCGGGCGCCTGGACGTCCGGCAGTGCCGCGTCGTGTGCGCTGAACATGACGTTGAACAGCGGGTTGTCGGCGCCGCCGGTGTGCAGGCCGAGGCGGCGGGTCAACTCCTGTACCGGCAGGTCCTGGTGGGGCAGCGCGCGAAGCAGGACGTCGGTCGCCTCGTCCACGGCCTCGGTCCCGGAGACCGCCGGGTCGAGCCGCAGGCGCAGCGGCACGGTGTTCACGAACATGCCGACGGTGCCCTCGTAGCCCTCGGGCCGGTTGCCGACGGCGGTGCCGATCACCAGCTCGCGGTGCCCGCCGTGCCGGCGCAGCAGCTCGGCGAACAGGGCGAGCAGGGTGCTGAACGGGGTGTGGCCGTCCGCGGTGCTGCGCTCGCGCAGCCGCGTGGCCAGGTCGGCGCCGATCGCCTGGCGCAGCTGCCCGCCGTGGTGGCGGCGCTCGGTGCCGGGCCGGGCCAGCCCGGGCAGCGTGACCTCGCGCGGCGCGTCGGCCAACTCCCGGGTCCAGAAGTCGAGTCCGCGGTCCCGCGGGAGGTCGGCGGCGGCGCGCGCGTGCTCCTCGTACGAAGGGGCGACGGGCAGCTCGTACGACTCGCCGAGGACCTGGGCGCGGTAGACGGTGAACAGGTCGCGCAGCAGGATCGCGAAGGAGTGGCCGTCGTGGACGAGGTGGTGCTCGACGTGGATCAGCCGGTGGTGGTCCTCGGCGATCCGGACCAGGTGCCAGCGCAGCAGTGGCGCCCGTTCGGTGTCCAGCGGCTCCGCGGCCTCGGCGGCGAGCAGTCGGCGGAAGGCGGCCTCCGGGTCGGCCTCGGCGCCGAAGTCGCTGTGGCGCAGCTCCGGTTGGCAGTTCTCGGCGACCCGCTGGCCGGGCAGGCCCTCCGCGCTGGGTACCAACTCCAGCCGCAGGCCCGGGTGGTGGGCCAGGACGGCGGCCAGTCCGGTGTGCAGCGCCTCGCGGTCGAGGGTGCCCCACAGGTCGAGGACGGCGGTGAAGTTGTAGGCGCGGCTGCCCGGCAGCATCTGTTCGTGCAGCCAGACGATCTCCTGTGACGGAGAGAGTGCGAACATGGACGGCTCCCTTGTGTGGTGGACTTGTCGGCACCGCGGTGGCCGGTGGCGGGCGTGGGGTGGTCCCGCTCCGTCCGGTGGGGCCGGACCGGCACCCGGGGTGCGGGTGCGGCCGGGAAGGTGCTGGATCCGGAAGGGCGGATCCGGTGGGGGAGTTCTGGCCTGCGGGCTCGGGCGTGGCGGGTGAGGCATCAGGGCTCGGCTGCCGTGGCTCCCACGTCCCGTTCAGGGCAGGCCGGTTCAGGCGTCGGCCGGCAGCCGTTCCGCGCCGTGCAGGTGGTGCCGCAGCAGGACGAGGAGCTCGCCGAAGGCCGCGTGGGCGTCGTCCTCGGGGAAGCGGTCGCTGTCCCAGGCGAGCCGGATCAGCAGGTCGTCGCCGTGTTCGGCGGAGACGGCGAGCGGCGCGGCGAGCGGGCGCCCGGCCAGGTGGGTCTCCCGGCCGGGGACGCCGCCGAGCACCAGCGGCGGGCGGCGCTGCAGGTCCTCCAGGGAGAGCATGGCGTCCAGCGAACCCGTCCACGGCGCGCCCGCGGTGCGGGCGGCACGGACCACCTCGTCGAACGGCGTGCCGGCATGGTCGAGGTCGTCCCACCAGGCGTCGGCGAGGGCGTCCAGGTCGGTCGCGGTGGCCGAAACGGCCGGGTGGACCAGGGTGTTGAGGAAGCAGCCGAGTGCGGCGGGCGCCCCGGGCGGTCGGCCGCCCCACGGGTAGCCGAGCGCGAGCGCCCCTCCCCCGGCCTCTGGCGGGCGCGAGCCGGATGCCCGGTACAGCCGGTGCGCGACGGCCCCGACGGCGTCCAGCAGGGCCGGGAAGACGGCGCCGCGGGCGGCGGCCCCGACGGCGGGCAGCCGCTCGGTGAGCATTCCGGTGGACGTGGCCGCACCGCCGCCCGCACCGGCCAGTCCGGCGAGCCGGCGCCCCCAGTGGGCCTGCGCGGCGGGTCCCCCGGCGGCGTCCTCGGCGGCGAGCTGGAGTTCGACGGCCTGCCGGTAGTCGGCCAGCGCCTGCGGGTCGGGCCCGGCCGCGGGCGGTGGCGTCCCGTCCTGGCGGTACGCCTCGCTCAGTTCGGCCGTGAGCACCCCGAACGACTGCTCGTCACCGGCCGCGTGGTCCAGCGCGACGGCCAGCAACTCCTCGTCACCGTCCGGATCCTGGGCCACCAGCAGGCGCAGTGCGGGCCCGTCGAGGGGCCAGTCGAGCAGGGCCCGGCGCAGGGCCTCGCGGGCCGAGCCGCCGGGTGCGGTTCCGATCCGGGCAGCGTCGATCCGGGCGACCTCGACCGAGGGGCCGCCGACCCGTAGGACCGGTGTGCCGCGTACGGTCGCGAAGCCCCCGCACAGCGCCGGGTGGCGGGCAGCGACGGTGGCGGCGGCGCGGGCCAGCCGGTCCTGGTCGAGGGTGCCGCGCGGGTAGGCGAACAGCAGCGGAACGATGTCGGACCGGCTCTGCGGGGTGAGCCTGCGGGTGATCAGGAAGCGCCGCTGGGCGCCGGTCAGCGGCAGCAGCTCCACCGGGGAGTCGGCGGCGGCGGCGCGGTACCGGGCGAGGTAGGCGGCGGTGATGCTGGCGTGCACGGGAACGGTCTCCGGTTTCCGGTCGCGGCTCGGCAGGTCTGGGTCGGCGAGGCGGTGGCTCGCCGAGGCGGTGGCTCGGTCCCGGCCTGGGCCGGTCAGGCGGTGCTTCGGTCAGGCGGTGCTTCGGTCAGGCGGTGCTTCGGTCAGGAGGCGGTTCGGTCAGGAGGCGGTGGGACGCGCAGCAGGCTCCTCGGTGGTGGCGACGCCCTCCCCGGCAGCGGCGGCCGCGCCCCCGGCGTCCGGTGCGCCACCGCCCGGCGCCCTGCCGCCCGACCCGCCGTCGAGCGGCAGGTCGCGCATCCGGCGCAGCGGGGACAGCAGCAGCGGCACCGGTACGAGCAGGAACCCGGCCGCGCAGAGCCAGAGCGCGGCGCGCGGTCCGGCCGCGTCGGCGACGAGCCCGCCGCCCAGGGCGCCGATCGGCATGGTGCCCCACACCAGGAAGCGCATGGTGGCGTTCATCCGGCCGAGCAGCTCCGGCGGGCAGACGCTCTGCCGGAAGCTCACCTGGGCGACGTTGTAGGCCACCGCGCCGAACAGCACCACCCCGGAGGCGAGGCCGAACAGCACCACGCCCGCGCCGCCGCCGGACAGCGGCCACAGCACCGCGAACGGCGCCGTCACCACCGTGGACAGCCAGATCAGCCGGGCCTGCCCGACCCACCGCGCCAGGTGCCCGGCGCACAGCGCGCCGGCCAGCCCGCCGAGGGCGGAGGCCGAGAGCAGCACGCCGATGGTGCCCGGCTCCAGGTCGAGGACCCGGACCCAGAACACCGTCTGCACGGCCATCAGGACGGCGGCGAACAGGTTGGAGACGGCGGTGGCAGTGGCGATCGCCCGCAGCAGCGGGTGGCCCAGGACGAAGCGCACGCCCGCCGCCACCTCGGCGCGCAGCGAGCGCCCGGGCTCCGGTTCCGGCCGCGGCTCGTCAACCCGGATCCGGGCGAGCAGCAGTGCGGAGGCCAGGTACCCGCAGGCGTCGGCCACGATGGCGAGCGGCGCGCCGAGCAGCTGGACCAGCCCGCCGCCGAGGCCCGGCCCGGCGATCTGGGCGGAGGAGCGGACCGTCTCCAGCGCCCCGTTGCCGCCGACCAGTTGCTCGCGCGGCAGGACGGCGGGCAGGAAGGACTGGTGGGCGACGTCGAAGAACACCGTCGCCACTCCGGTGACCAGCGCCACCAGGTAGAGCTGCGGCATGGTCAGCACGCCGAGCGCCGCCGCCGGCGGGATCGATCCCACGGCGAGGCAGCGCACCAGGTCGGCCCGGATCAGCACCGGCAGCTTGCGCATCCGGTCCAGCCACGCGCCGGCCGGCAGGCCGACCAGCAGGAAGGCGGCGGTCTCGGCGGCGGTCAGCAGTCCGACCTCGAACGGGGTGGCGTCCAGCACCACCACCGCCGCCAACGGCAACGCGACGAGGGTGACCTGACTGCCCGTCTGGGCGGTGGCGGCACCGGTCAGCAGGAGCCGGAAGTCGCGGTGGCCGAGCAGACGGGCCTGGCGGGGGCGAGGCAAATCGTTCATTGGTGCGACTCTCGGTCACCTCTTCTACACAGAGCAAACACCGGGTCCGTTTCCGGACGAGCCGCAGCTCGGCCGGATCCCGCCCCTTGGCCGACCGGCTCTTCTGCCTCCTTCACGGCCCCTTATGGACCACTCGCACCGCCCGCGAAGCCCATCGACCGAGGCGGCGACCCGTCGGACGGCCGTCCACGGCACCTCGGGCGCCGCCGGGGTGGTCCGTCCATCTCGCCGTCCGCTATTCGGACAGGTGCTTTCCGGCCACCGGACGACGGCGGTCAACTTGGCCGGATCGCACGAGGCGCCACGGCGCCGTCACCCCATCGTGATATCGGCACGATGGATGGCGACCGTCGAATGGAACCCCGACCGCCCGCTTCACCCCTTCAATCGCTCGCCGCCGAGCTCCCCCACCTTCAATCAGCCGACCGGCGGGTGATCGCGAGCACCGCCATATCGTCGTCCCGCGGCCCGCCGGTCCACCGCTCGACATCGGCCACCAACGCATCCAGCACCTGCTGCGGGCCGCCGAACGGCCCCTGCGGGCCCAGCCCCGGCACCGGGTCGTAGAACTCCCCCGCGGCGTCCCGGGCCTCGGTCACCCCGTCGGTCACCAGCAGCAGCGTGCACCCGGGCGGGAACGGCCGGCTCTCCGGCTCGGGCCGTGCCACTCCCAGCACGCCCATCATCAGCGGCAGCCCCGGATCCGCCGCATCCAGCCGCCGCACCTTCACTCCGGGGCCGCCCAGCAGGTACGGGCCGGGGTGCCCGCAGTCCAGCGTGCGCACCGTCTCCTCCCCCGGCGGGAACTCCACCAGCAGCGCCGTGATGAACCCCTCCAACCGCAGCTCCTCGCTCAGCCGGTCGACCTCCCGCAGCAGCGAGGCCTCCAGCCCGTCCGCGAGCGCGGCCAGGTCCGCGGCCCGGGAGGAGATCTCCCGGAAGGCCCCGAGCAGCACCGAGACCGCCCCCACCGCCTGCAGCCCCTTGCCCCGCACGTCCGCGATCAGCCCGCGCACGCCGTACGGGGTGACCTGCAGCGCGTACGCGTCACCGCCGATCAGCGCCTCGTCCTGGGCGGCCCGGTAGCAGGCCGCGACCGACAGCCGCCCCACCCGCCCCGGCGGCTCCGGGAGCACCGCGCGCTGCGCCGCCTCGGCCACCGACCGCACCCGTTCCAGGTGCCGCCCGTGCCGGGCCACCACCTGGTTCACCCCGACCCCGATCAGCGCCGTGAAGGCCGTGTTCACCAGCTCCAGGTAGCCGTCGCCGGTCCCGATCGACGCGTCCTGGGTGGACAGCAGCAGGATCCCGGTCACATTGGCCACGCCCACCGCGACGGTGTCCCGCAACCGCAGCAGCGCCCCGGCCAGCACCACGGCGGCCGCCAGCAGCGGATCACCCCAGTAGTCGGCCGGATCCAGCGCGTTCCACACCAGCCCGCCGACGATCAGCAACCACGGCGCGACCCGCACGTACGGCGGCCACTGCACGGACCTCGGGGCCATCGGCGACCTGGCTTCCGTCTCCCGACCATCCGGAAGGGCTTGTTCCGATCCCTCCGATCGTAGCCACGGGCGCCCGCGACCCGCATGGCGGCCGCCCCGGGGCCGTCGGCGGATACCGCCACACCGGAGCACCGGGCGAACCGGAGCACCGGGCACACCAGGCACACCTGCTCGCCAGGCGGGTCCCACGAATAATCCACAACCCCTCCCTAACCGATCATGTACGCTGCTCGCGCATTCGAACTATGGGGAACCTGTTCGACGTTTGACAGAAATGTGGGGGGATCGGTGCGCAATCGCCGACTTGTGATTCCTGCTGCCCTCGTGGCGGCCGGTGTTGTGCTCACGCCCGGGGTGGCCCAGGCTTCCGGCCCGGCGCCCGCGGCCCCCACCGGCCAGGGTGCGGCCGCGGGCGGCACCGTCGCCGGGACGGACGCGGCCCGGAAGCTTCCGGGCAAGAACTTCAGCAGCCCCGCCGACCGTACGGTGCTCGCGCCGAAGTCCGGCGAGCGCGCCGGGGTGGCGGCTCCGGCACCGGGTGCCAAGAGTGCCCAGGGTGTACAGGGTTCCCGGGAGGCGCAGGGCACCCAGGGTGCCCAGGGGGCGCAGAGCGCGGCCAACAGCATCACGATCGGCCTGTACGCCACGACCGTCAACGCGCACGGCGTGGATCTGCAGACCATCGTCATCCCGAGCATCAACTCCACCCTCGACGTCACCATCTCCTGGGGCGACGGCACCTCGGACACCTTCTCCGCCACCCTCAACGGCTTCGCCTCCGACCTGCGCAACACCAGGCACACCTACGCCGCGGTCGGCTCGTACGACATCAAGGTCACGGCGAAGGACGCCGCGAACGCCGTCGAGGCCGTGAACCAGGTCCAGTTCGTCACCGCGGGCGCCGAGTTCACCCCGCACACGCCCACCCGGCTGCTGGACAGCCGCGCGGGCATCGGCACCGCCCAGGGCCAGGTGGCCGCCCGCGGCACGGTGGCCCTGAAGGTCGCGGGCGCCGGCAAGGTCCCCGCCGGGGTCTCCGCGGTGGTCCTCAACGTCACCGTCACCAACACCACCGGCCCCGGCCACGTCTCGGTGCAGCCCGCGAAGGACCTCGCCGAGACCGCCGAGACCTCGAACCTCAACTACGTGGCCGGCCAGACCGTCCCGAACCTGGTGGTCGCGGCCGTCAGCGCCGACGGGTACGTGTACCTGTTCAACGCGGGCTGGCAGCCGGTCGACCTGATCGCGGACGTCACCGGCTACTTCGCGCCGTCGACCGCCAGCGGCTACCAGTCGGTGCCCCAGGTGCGCGCCGTCGACACCCGCGCGGGCATCGGGGTCTCCCAGGGCCAGCTCGACGGGCAGTCGAGCCTCGACGTCCAGATCGCCGGCACCAACCGCGTGCCGCAGGGCATCACCGCCGTGGCGCTCAACCTGACGGCCACCAACCCGCAGCAGGACGGCCACCTGACCGCCTACCCCAGCGGGCAGGCCGCGCCGACCACGTCCAACCTGAACTTCACCGCCGACCAGACGGTCGCCAACGCGGTGATCGTGCCGGTCGGCCCGGACGGCAGGATCACGGTGCGCAACGGCAGTTGGCGCCCGACGGACGTGGTGGTCGACGTCGTCGGCTACTACACCCCGGACAGCCGCTCCGCCCTCGTGTCGGCCCGGGTGCCGTTCCGGATCATCGACAGCCGCAAGGACAGCTGGGGCCGCACGGCCGGCCCGATCCCGGCCCGCGGCTTCCTCGCGCTGAGCCTCGAAGGCGACGTCACCACCCCCGAGGTCGACGGCTGGGTGCTGAACACCACCGTCACCAACACCAGCGGGCCGGGCTTCCTGTCGGTCGACCCCGACCCGAACCTCTGGTCCGCCTACAAGAACGGCACCGCGGACATTCCGCAGCGCCCGGTCTCCTCGACGCTGAACTGGACGGCCGGCGCGACCGTCCCGAACGTCGCGCAGACCTCCGGCGGCAAGGGCGGCATCGTCGACCTGTGGAACCAGGGCTGGCAGGACATCGACCTGATGGTCGACCTGCTCGGCTACTACGAGTCGAAGTGACCCACCCGGGCACGTGAAGCAGGGGCGGTGTTCCGTACGGAGCACCGCCCCATGCCGTTCCCCCGCCCGGATCCTCCCTCAGCCCCGCGTGAACCGCGCTGCGCCCGAGCCCGCCAGCAGTCCGGCTGGCACCCGGCGGCCGTAGGCGACCAGCAGCAGGTGCTCCGCCCGGCCCTCGACGAGCAGCGGCCCCTTCCCGTACGACCACTCGGTGTCGCTCGCCCGCAGGCGGACGCCGTCCAGGCGCACCCCGAAGAACCGCAGCGTGCGGGCGGAGACCTCGGCCAGCAGGGCGGCGGTCCGGGCGGTCGGCAGCCGCGGCGGCAGCCCGAGCGGGACGGTGATGTCGAGGCCGTGGACCGCGTCATGGGCGAGGGCGGCGATCCGGCCGCCCACCGGCGGGCGCCACGGGTGGTCGGCGTGCTCGGCGAGGGCCGCAGCGAGTTCACGCTCGGTGAAGACGGCGGCGTCGCGGCGGGCGAGCCGGTCGGCCATCCGGTGGACGTGGCCGCCCGAGCGGGCGAGTTCGAGCACCATGGCCGCCGTGGAACGCCGGAACCCGCTGCCCATGTGGGCCGCCACCTCCCGCACGCGCCAACCCCCGCACAGCGTCGGCGAGTTCCACTGCTCGGGGGTGAAGTCGGCGAAAACCTCTGCCAGTTCGCGGCGCTCGGCTGCGATCTGTTCGCGGATCCAGCCGATCCGCCCGGTTTCCTGGCTCCCGGTGTCCTGGCTCCCGGTGTCCTGGTTCTGCGGCGCGGTTTCCTGTGCCGTGGATTCCTGTGGTGCGGGTTCCTGTGGTGCGATTTCCATGCCTCCAGCCTGCGGCCGGAGCCGTACACCCGTCCAAGACCGGGAATTTCTGCCGTCTATAATCGACAGTTATGGAACTGCGGCAGCTCCAGTACTTCGTCACCGTCGCCCAGCACGGCAGCTTCACCCGGGCCGCGCAGCTGCTGCACCTGAGCCAACCCGGGGTGAGCGCCCAGATCCGGCAGCTGGAACGGGAGCTGGGGCACCGGCTGCTCGACCGCTCCAGCCGAACCGTACGGCTGACCCCGGCCGGAGAGGCCGTCCTGCCGCACGCGCAGGCCGCACTCGCCGCCGCCGAGGCGGCCCGCAGGACGGCCCAGGAGTTCGGCGGGCTGCAGCGCGGGCACGTACGGCTGGGCATGGTCGCCGGTGCCGCGCTCACCCCACCGTCCGAACTGGGCACCTTCCCCGGACTCGCCACCACCCTCGCCGCATTCCGGCAGGAGCACCCCGGCATCGACTTCGCGCTGACCGAGGACACCACCGCCCGGATGCTCGCCGCGCTGCGCGACGGGCACCTGGACCTCGCGGTGATCGGCCTGCCCACGGCCGCGAGCGGGCGCGAGGACGACGACGGCTGGACGACGCTGGCCGGGCTCGCCCTGCACACCGTGCTGGAAGTCCCGCTGTTCGCGGCCTGCCCCGAGCAGCACCCGCTCGCGGCCGTCGCCACCGATGCACACCCGGGTGCCGCGCTCCCGGTCGATGCCCTGCCGGTGGATGCCCTCCCGGTCGCGGCGCTGGACGGGCACGACCTGGTGAGCACCCCGCGCGGCACCGGCATGCGCACCGCACTGGAACGCGCCCTCGCCGAGGCCGGGGCGCACCCGGCCATCGGCGTCGAGGCGGCCGCGCCACCGCAGCTGGCCGAACTCGCCGCGCACGGAATGGGCGTGGCCGTCCTGCCGGACCCGGGCGCCGTCCCCGGACTCCGGATCCGCCCGCTGACGGACCCCGTTCCGACGGTGCGGATCGCACTGGCCTGGCCGGACGGACGGCCCGCCTCGCCGCCGACCGCCGCCCTGCTCTCCCACCTGCGGACGGCCTACCCGGGGCCGGCAGGGCCTCAGGCCCCCGACGTGGCCAGTGCGGCCGCCGCGGCCGCGCCGTCGGCGATGTGCAGCAGCGCGGCCGCGCCGTCGACGACCTCCCGGTCGAGCGGGAAGTAGCCCTGCTGCGGCGTGGTGTCGGTACGGGTGCTGGTACGACCGTCGGTCGGCAGCGCCGGAGCGGTCAACTCCCAGAGGGAGCCGAGCCGTTGCAGGGCCGCCTCGTAGGTGTCCGGCGCGGGTTCGGCCAGCCCGATCGCCGCGCTGCGCCCGAGGCTCCCTACGACGAAGGCGTACCGCTCGCCCAGCAGGGCGCCGACGATCCGACCCGCGCTGCTCCACCCGCAGTCCAACTCCCCCTGCGCCCAGGCGCTCGGAGTCAGCCGCAGGTGCTGGTTGTGCGAGCAGACCAGGGTCGGCCCGCGCCGGGCCTCGACGTCGCGGATGTCGAGCAGGTTCTGCGCCATGAGCGCGTCCCGCACGCCGAGCAGACCGCTCAACCTGGTGCTCGGATCCAGGCCCCGGATCGCCGCCTGCGCGTGGTAGCGCAGCAGGCCGGTGCCGGCGGTCAGCCGGGTCCGTGCCTCCTGCCACGCGGCGAGCGAAGTCGCCTCGATCGCCTCCGCCGCGCCCGCGTGGAGTCGGAGCAGCAGGTCGTCGGCGAGGCAGCGCAGCCTCACCGCCTCCGCGGTGGCGCCGGGCGACTGTGCCGGGTCCAGCACCGCCTCCGCCCGGCTCCAGCGCTCGTCCTCGCCCGCCGGGCCCGCGACGTCGAGGTCGAGACCGAGGCCGAGGCTGAGGTCGAGACCGACGTCGAGCTGCAGGAAGTCGCGGGCGTGTTCGAGGTAGCGGCGCGGGCTCGGGGCACTGTAGGTCTCGGTCGGAATGTCGAAGCCGTGGAAGGCCAGCCGCTCCCCGGACGGGCGGCCGCGGTTGAACTCGCGCATCCAGGCGACGAGTTCGCGATTGGCCTGGTGCTCCCCGAAGCCGTGCGAGAAGCCCTCGCCCATCGCCGCCTCCAGCGTGCCCACGCCCTCCCGGACGTAGGCGTCCACGGCGAGCGCGGCCACGCGGTCCGTTTCGAGTGCGATCGACCGGAAGCCCCGGTCGACCAGCCGGGCGAACAGTCGGTTGCGCACCAGCCCGAAGGCCGGCTCCTGGTGGGTCGGCTCGCCGAGCCCCAGCAGCTCGCACGAGGGGGTGATGAAGTCATGAAGGTCCTGGCTCATGGACCTCAAGCGTATCCTTAAAAGAACGGTTGAGACTTTTCCCGGCCTTCTCCCTGCCAGCCTGGCCACCAGCGCCAGAAGCCTCAAACGGGCCCGAACGGAAGACGACCATGCGCCCCTCCGATCTCGCGCGCGAACACGGCATCTCGACCCAGGCGGTCCGCAACTACGAACGCGACGGCTGCCTCCCGCCCGCCGCACGCACCCCGACCGGCTACCGGATCTACACCGAGCTGCACGCAGCCGCGCTGCGCGCCTTCCTCGCCCTCGTCCCGGCGTACGGGCACGCGACCGCCGGCGCGGTGATGACCAGCGTCCACGCCGGACGACTCGACGAGGCACTGACCGCCCTCGACCGCGGCCACGCCCGACTGCTGCGCGACCGGGAGACCTTGGCCTCCGTCCGCGAAGCCGTCGACCACCTCACCGCCACGCCCCCCTCCGGGGCCACCGCCCCACCTGCCCTGCCCGCCCTGCCAGCCCCGCCAGCCCCGCCAGCCCCGCTCAGCATCGGCGAACTCGCACACCGGCTCGACGTCACCCCCGCAACCCTGCGCGCCTGGGAGGCCGCAGGCATCCTCGACCCCGTTCGCGACGGTGCCACCGGCCACCGCGTCTACCACCCGGTCGACGTCCGCGACGCCGAACTCGCCCACCTGCTCCGGCGGGGCGGCTACCTGCTGGAGCACATCGCCACCGTCATCCGACAGATCCGCACGGCCGGCGGCACGGGCGAGCTCGCCGCCGCCCTGGACGGCTGGCACCAACGCCTCACCGACCGGGGCCTCGCCATGCTCACCGCCGCCGCCCGCCTCGGCGACTACCTCGCCCTGCGCCGACCGGAAGCCCACTGAGCGCGAGTCCGGCGCCTCTTCGAAAACAGGACGGACGGTTTCTGTCACCGTCGGCGCGGAGCGACACCGCCCCCGACTCCGACCCCGACCGCGCCCCCGGCCCCGGCGGCTTCCGCGTCCCGGACGGCCGCCAGCTCGGCGGCCACCCGGCTGCCCCGGTCCGCTCCGAGGTCGAGCGTGACCAGGACGCCGGGCACGGCGATGCTCGGCATCAGGTGCCGGTACAGCACGGCGATTCGGCGCTCCAGGTCCGCCCGGCCGGACAACCGGTGGGACTCGACCTGCACGCCCGTCCAGGCCGCGGTCGCCAGCCAGGCCGTCTCGGCGGGCACCACCTGGGGCAGCAGTTCACCGCGTCGGCGGGCCGCGACCAGCAGGCTCTCGGCCCGCTGGATCCACCCGGACGCGGCGCCGCCGCCGAAGCCACCGAGCGCGTCCTGACCGAGGGCGAGCCGCGCGCCCGCGCTCAACAGCGGGTCACGCGGCAGGAGATGGGCGACGACCATCCCGAGGTCCACGAACTCCTGGAGCTTGCACTGCCGTTCGGGGATCTCGTCCCGGCCGAACCGTTCCGCCACGACCCCGCGGGCGAGCTCGCGCTTCGATGCGAAGTGGAAGTACACCGCGCCGCGGGTCACTCCCGCCCGGGCCACCACCTCACCGATCGTCGCGCCCTCGTACCCGCGCTCGTCGAAGACCGTCGCCGCCGCCTCCAGGATCAGCCGACGTGTCCGGACCGCCCGCTCCTGCCGCGCCACCCCAACCACCCCACCCCCGCACCCGGCAAACAAACCAAACACCCCGTATCGTACTCGCCGCCTTTTCGCGAGGCCGTTTCCCACGGCGTCCGCGGCGTCCGCGGCTGTCGCGGCACGCCGGTGGCGACGATGCCGGACGCAGCGTCAACTGTCCTTGCGGTCCGGGCCGGTCATCCGTCCGAGCGAGCGGTCCGGCAGGGTGAGGAGGAACAGCAGCCCCGCACCGCCGAGCATGAACAGTGCGAGGTGGTGCAGCCCGATCGTGGTGGCACCGTGCGGGAAGAACGCGGCGTTCGCGGCGGAGGCCGCCATCGCGCCGAGGTACATGAACGTGCGCAACAACCCGGCCGCGGAGGCGATCGAGACCGGATCCGCCTGGTGGTACAGGGAGGTCTGGGTGCCGAGGCCGATCAGCCCCTGGGAGACTCCGGCCGGTACGGCGACCACGATCAGCAGCACCAACGGGCTGCCGGCGTCCACCAGCAGCAGCGCCGCACAGGCCGCGATCTGCACGGCGGACCCGACCAGCAGCTTGCCGCGCACGGCCGCACTGCGGCCGGTGAGGCCGGACACCGCGAGGGCGGTGAGCGAGAGCGGCAGCAGGACCAGCCCGGCGGAGACGGCCGACAGGCCGCGCCCCTCCTCCAGCCACTGGGTGTAGCCGTAGAGGAAGGCGTAGATCGCCGTGTAGCCGAGGAGTTGGCGCAGATAGGTGGCGACCAGCGGGCGATTCCGGGTGAGCGCCCGCAGGTCGATGAAGGGGGTGGGGGCTCGCAACTCGCGGACGGCGAAGCCGATGGCAGCCGACACGGCCAGGGCCGGCAGGTACCAGAGCGTCGGACTCGGCTTCATCAGGAACAGCATCAACGCCAGCAGCAACACGGCGAACAGGGCGATCCCGACGTGGTCGAGGCGATCGGGCCGGTCGCGGTGTTCAGGGCGGTCGGGGCGGTCGGGGTCGTGGTCGGCCGACCTGTCGGGGCTCGGCGCGGCGGTGGGCAGGCGGGCGGCGCCGAGCACCAGGCAGGCCAGCGCGAGCGGAACGTTGACGGCGAAGACGGTCCGCCAACCGCCCGCGCCGATCAGCAGGCCGCCGAGGGTAGGGCCGACCACGGCGACGGTCTGGTTGGCGACGGCCAGTACGGTCAGCACCCCGGTGGGGCTGGACCTCCCGGTCCGCTCGGCCTCGCTGCGGGTCAGGTGCATCGCGGCCGGGTAAGCCGCCGAGGTGCCCAGCCCGAGCAGCACCCGGGCGGCGATCAGCAGCCCGAGCGAGGGGGCGAGCGCGCCGAGCAGGCCGGCGATGCCGACCAGGGCCGTCCCGGCGAGGTAGAGCCGGCGCGGCCCGTAGGTGTCCACCAGCCGCCCGATCACCGGCTGGCCGACGGCGGTGGCCAGGTAGAGCGCGGTGACCAGCCAGGCGGTCTCGGCGGGCGGCGCACCGAAGGCCGCGCCCACGGGCACCAGCGCCACCGCGATCATCGACGAGTTGATCGGGTTGAGCACCGAGCCGAGCACCATCGGGGCGATCAGCCGACGGTTGAACCCGTCGTCGGGGGCGGGCCGTCGGCGGGTGGCCCTCCGGCCCGACCCCAGCCGGGCCGGCCGGGCTTCCGGGCCGCTCATAGCCGGCTCAGCCGGTCCATCAGGGCCAGCCCGGCCAGCATGGTGGTGCGTTCGGACTCGGTGAAGTGTTCCGCCAGGGCCCGAGTCAGCCACTCCTCCCGCGCCTGACGGCTGTCCGCGATCCGGGCCAGCCCGACCTCGGTGAGGCTGACCAGCTGGCGGCGCCCGTCCTCGGGATCGGGTCGGCGTCCCACCAGGCCGCCCTGTTCGAGGGCGGCGAGGGTAGCGGCCATGGACTGCGGACGGACTCGCTCGGCCGCGGCCAGCGTGCTGGCGGAGGCCGGGCCGTCGTTGATCAGCCGGCTGAGCACGGCGGCCTGGGAGGGCGTGAGGTCGCTGGTCCCGCTCGCTTCCCGCAGGGTGCGGCGCAGCCGGCTGAAGACGGCGCGCAGCTCGCGGGCGGCGAGGACCGCGGAGTCGGGGGTGGTTCGGTTCTCGGTCACGATTCCACGGTAATTTCATCAGTTTGAACTGTCCAGTCTGGACTGAAGGATTTCCCGAGGGGAGGGCGGACGAGGGCACCGCTGCGCCCCCGGAATAATGACGGCATGATCGACAAGCAGCTCCGCGTCGTCCTGGCCGAGGACTCGGTGATCCTCCGGGACGGAATGGTCGAGCTCCTCACCGCGCGCGGCTGTGCGGTGGTCGCCACCGCCGGTACGGCGCCCGAGCTCATCGCCGTCGTCACCGAGCACCGGCCCGACGTGGCCGTGGTGGACATCCGGATGCCGCCCACCCACACCGACGAGGGGATCCGGGCAGCGGTCGAGATCCGGGCCGCACAGCCCGAGACCGGGATCCTGGTGTTCTCCCAGCACGTGGAGACCGTCTGGGCCGCCCGGCTGCTGGCCGGCGGCGCCGCCGGCATCGGCTACCTGCTGAAGGAGCGGGTCGCCCGCACCTCCGTGTTCGTCGACGCCCTGCACCGGGTGGCCGCAGGCGGTACGGCGCTCGATCCGGAGATCGTCACCGGACTGCTGCAGGGCCGCCGACGCAGCCGGGTGGACGCCCTCACCCCGCGAGAGCGCGAGGTGCTGGAGCTGATGGCGCAGGGTCATTCCAACCGCTCGATCGCCACCCTGCTCGTGGTGTCGGAGCGCGCGGTGGAGAAGCACGTGGCCGCCGTGTTCACCAAGTTCGACCTGCCCGCGACCGACGCCGACAACCGCCGGGTCAAGGCCGTACTCACCTACCTCGCCGAGAACGGCGCTTCCTGAGCAACGCTCATGAGAGTTGCTCAGGAGGCTGGCCCATGAGCGTTGCTCATGACCGGACCCATGAGCCTTCCTCATGCCCTGGCGCCATGAGCTTTCCTCATGCGCCGCTCCCATGAGCCTTCCTCATGACCCAGCGCCATGAGCTTTCCTCATGACCCAGCCCCATGAGCAACGCTCATGACCAGTCATGAACGCCCCTCACAACCTGCTCGGCACCTCGGCGCTGACCACCGTCGGCCCGCCCGGCGGGCTGTCCACCCGCAACACCCCGTCCACGGCCGCCAGGCGTTCGGCCAGGCCCGCCAGTCCGGTGCCCGCCCCGATCGCGGCGCCGCCGCGCCCGTCGTCGCGCACCGTCAACCGGACCTTTCCGTCGCCCGCGCTCGCGGTCAGCTCCGCCGACCGCGCGTCGCTGTGCTTGGCGACATTGGTCAGCAGCTCGGCCGCGCAGAAGTAGACGGCTCGCTCGATCACCTCCTCCGGACGCTCCCTCAGGTCCAGCCGGACGGCGACCGGTACCGGCGAGGTGGCGGTGAGCCCGGGCAGCGCCTCCGCCAACCCTCCGTCCAGCGCCACCGGGTGGATGCCCCGGGTCAGCCGGCGCAGGCCCGCGATGGTGTCGTCGGTCTGTCCCCGGGCCCGGTCGACCAGGGTGCGCAGCCGCCCGAGGTCGGGAGCGCCCGGGTCGAGGAGGGCGTCGTCGGCCAGCGAAAGGGTGATGGCGAGCGCGACCAGCTGCGCCTGGGTGCCGTCGTGCAGGTCACGTTCCAGACGCCGCAGCCGGTCGGTGTTCTCGGCGAGCAGGGTGGCCCGGGCGCTCTCCAGTTCGCGCACCCGCTGCTGCGAGCGCACCGGGCCGAGCAGGGTCCGGGCGAGCGCCCGGTTCGCCCGGCTCAGCGCCCGCAGCCCGGCGGGGACGGCTGCCAGCACCAGGAGGCCGACCGGGACCGCGGCCAGGTCCAGCCAGCCGAACGGTCGCGGGCCCGGCTCCATCAGCCGCACCCAGAGGGGGAAGCCCACCAGCCAGAGCGCGCCGAGCGGCAGCCCGACCGCGGCCAGGAAGCCGACCACCCCCAGGGGCAGCCGTACGACGAGGTAGAGCAGGACCCGCCAGGCCACCGGGTCGGTCAGCACCGCCCGGCCGCGGGCGAGAACCCCGGACGGGCGGGGCAGCGACGGCGGCGCGGGCACCGCCTCAGCGAGCAGCCGAGCGACCAGTCGGCGGTGCAGCCCGCCGATCCGCCGTGCTCCGAGCAGCGCGGCGACCAGGAACGGCAGGCCCAGCACGGTGAGCGAGAGCAGCACCCCCGCGTAGAGGACGGCCAGGGCATAGACCCCTCCGAGCACCCCCAGCGGCAATCCGAGGACGGCGAACGCCGTCTCGCCCCCGCGCACCGCCAGGAGCCGTCGCCGCCCGACCGCCGTCCATCTCACTGCTCGACCACCGTCCGCTCACCGTCCACGCGCTGCGCTCCCCCTCCCCCGACCCGCCCCAGCATCCACCAGTGGCCGCCGGAACCACCACCTCCGACCTCCGACCGCCCCCCAGCCCGACCCGACCCAGCCCGATCCGACCCAGCCCGACCCAGCCCGGCCCGGCCCCGCCCGGCCCCGCCCGACGGCCCGACGCTCTCACCGCCGTCGCCTCACCCCCGCTCGCCGCTCACGACGCCACCGCCGAACCGCCGCTCGCCCACACCCCCGTGCCCACGATCCCCGGCACCGTCAGGAGCGCCGCCCCCAGCACCACCCAGGCACACTGCGCGCCGGGTATCACCGGCACCGCCGACCCGCGCACCGCCCAGCTGAACGCTCCCGAGGCGGCGGCCGCCACCGCAGCCCCCAGCAGCACGCCGATCGCCGTGGTCAGGGCCGCTTCCACGGAGCGCATCCGCAGCAGCTGCCGTCGCGTCGACCCGACCAGCCGCAGAAGGGCGAACTCCCGGCGGCGGTCGGCGGTCAGCGCGACCAGGGTGTTGACGGTGGAGACCGCCGCGAAGCAGACCAGCAGCCCGAGTTCCGCCTGTCGCAGCCAGATGTCGCTCGCCTTGGTCACGCTGGTCGCGGCTCCGGTCGCCCGGACCACCCGCTCGGCGGTGCTGGTCATGATGAGCATCGTGCCGGAGAGCCCGACCAGCAGCGCGACCGGAACCACGGCCGAGGAGAGCCGGGCCGCGTAGCCGCGCAGGTTGGCGTCCGCGAGCCAGCCGGCCCGCGGGACGAGCGCCCGGACCGGGGCGCCGAGGACGGCGGACAGCGCCCGGGCCGCCAAGGGCCCGAGCAGTGCGAGCGCGGCCAGCAGCACCAGCGAGCCGAGCAGGGCGGCCTGGCCCGCCTTGTCGAGCTCCCCGGCCGGCCGGGTCGCGGCCAGCCGCAGCAGCAGCACGCCGCCCGCCAGCACCGCGACCCCGACCACCGACCGCAGCACAGCCGCACCCCGCAGCCCGCCCGTTCCCGCACCCGTGCCCGTACCCGCGCCCTCGGCCGTTCCCTCGGCCAGGGCGACGGCCGGGGCGGGCCGGGTGACCCGCCAGGCCGAGGCGGCGGACGCCGCCAGGCCGACCAGCAGCGCCACCCCGAGCGCGACCGCCATCGGCACCGGCGTCCCGGGTATGTGCAGGCCCGGCGCGGCCATCCCGCGCCGCTGCAGGGCGGTGAGGAAGACCCGGGCGGCCAGCAGGCCTGCCGCACAGCCGGGGACGGCCGCCAGCAGGACGGTCGCCACGACCTGGGCGCGCACCACCCGCCGCACCTGACGGGGCGTCGCCGCGACGGTGCGCAGCAGGGCGAGGTCGCGGTGCTGCTGACGGAGGGTGAAGCCGAGCGCGTTGACCACCACGAACAGTGCGACCAGGACGGCGATCTCACCGAACGCCGCCGCGATCACCAGCACGCCCGGCCCGGCCACCGGCGCCCGCGCCACCGCCCCGGGTGCCGTCACCTGTGCGGCGACCAGCGAGCCGAACAGCGTCACCGTCGCCATCGCGAGGAGCAGCGCCGCGGCCAGTCCGGCGAAGGCCGCCGGGCGGCGCCGGATCTGCCCCACGGACAGGGCCAGCACAGGACTGCCCACCGGACTCACCGAACTCCTCGAACCCACCGGACTCACCGGACTCACCGGACTCACTGACCCCCTCGAACCCGCCGGACTCACCGCGCTCACCCGCCCATCCGACTCAGCCGGGCACCGACCTGATCGGCGGTCGGACTGACCAGCTCGTCCACCAACAGACCGTCCGCGAGCAGCAGCACCCGGTCCGCGTAGCCGGCGGCCACCGGGTCGTGGGTGACCATCACGCAGGTCTGCCCGTCGACGTCGACACCCTCGCGCAGCAGGCCGAGGATGTCGTGCCCGGTGGCGCGATCGAGCGCGCCGGTCGGCTCGTCGGCGAACAGCACCTCCGGCCGGGCCACCAGCGCCCGGGCGATCGCGACCCGCTGCTGCTGGCCGCCCGAGAGCTGCCCGGGCCGGTGCCGCTCGCGCCCGGCCAGCCCCACCCGCGCCAGCGCCTCCCGTACCCGGGCCCGGCCCGGTGGCTGCCCGGCCAGCCGGCCCGGCAGCTCGACGTTCTGTGCGACGGTCATCGCCGGCATCAGGTTGAAGGCCTGGAACACGAACCCCATCCGGGTCCGCCGCAGCTCCGCCAGCCGCCGCTCGGGCAGCCCGGACACCTCCGTGCCGCCCCACCGGACGGTGCCCCGGGTGGGCCGGTCCATCCCGGCGAGGCAGTGCAGCAGGGTGGTCTTGCCCGAACCCGAGGGCCCCATCACCGCCGTGAACGTCCCCGGCGCGAAGGCCACGGACACCCCGCGCAGTGCCCGGACCACCGCCGTGCCGCGCCCGTACTCGCGGTGCAGCCCGTCCCCGCTCAGGGCCGTAGTCGACACCGCGTCCTGCGTCGCCGGGCCCCCGGGGGCCGCGGCTGTCGTCTTCCCGTTCATGCCCTCCATCCTGGGCATCCGGAGCCGCGGGATCGATTGTGCTGGCACCCGAATCGAAGGTTCGGAAAACCGAACCCCGCAGGTGGTGGTAGCACCGGGGCTACGCCCCCTCGTGCTCCTCCCGCTCTCCGCGGCGGTCCCTGCGGCGCCGCCACTGCCGCACCGGCTCCGCCCGGTGGTCGTACCGGTACTCGGGCCAGGCCAGCGGTCCCAGGCGCTCGACCCCCGCCGCCGTGCGCGGGTCGTCCCGCAGGAGGAGGCCGTACGTGCCCTCCAGGCGCAGCCGCTGCTCGTCCTCGTCCAGCAGCGCCGCCAGGGCGTCGGCGACCTCGCGCGTACGGTCCGCGGAGGCGGCCAGGGCGGATCCGGCGGCGAGCCGCACGGCGGGCGCCTCGTCACGGACCAGGGTGAGCAGCGCGGCCCTGGTGCCGGAGGTGACCGGGCAGCCCTGAAGCGCCCAGCCGACGCCGGCCCGGACCTTTTCGTCCGGGTCCAGCGCCGGCCGCCGCACGCAGGCGGTGGCAGCGGCGGACAGCCGGTCGCCGTGGTCCGCACCGAGGCAGCGCGGCACCTCGCGGCGCACCCGCGGGTCCGGATGGTCGGCATGGCGCAGCCCTATGGCCTCCCCCGCGGGATGTTCGCGACTGCCGAGGCCGACGAGCACCTCCGCCGGCACCTCGCCGTCCGGCTCGACCAGCGCCCAGGCGGCGAGCAGGCCGGCCTCCTCGTCCAGGTAGCAGGGGTACCCGTCCTGCCAGGGGACGTCGGCGATGGAGAGGTGGGAGGCGACGAAGCGGCGGTGGGCCGGGTCCGGGTGCCGGTGGCGCGCCATCAGTGCGGACCAGGTCTCCCGGCTGCGCCCGGACGCTGCCGGGCCCGGCGCACCCTAACCCGGCGCAGCCCGGGCGAGCCCGTCGTTTTTCCGCCCCCGGCCTCCCGTCCGCGGAGCTCACGAGGAATCATGATCGGGTGACCATCGACCTGTTACCCGGCCACGGGGTCCGCCTGCCGGCCCCGCTGCCCGAACTGCGCTTCGGTCTGACCGAGGCCGCGGTGCGCGGGCTGCTGGCCCCGCACGGCGACCTGCTGCCCGGCGGCGTGCGCAACACCTTCGTCTGCGGCTGCCGTTGGGCGCTGGCCTTCCAACTGCCCGGGGTGAGCGTCACCCTCTGCGCGGACGGCCGCGACCGCTTCCGGGGCGTCGGCGTCGGCCGGAACCCGAGCGACGACCGGCCCGCCTGCCCGGTGGGCTACCACGGGGTCGACGTGCTCGGCTGGCCGGCGCACGAACTGGTCGAGGCCCTGCGCGCCGCGGGCCTGTCGGTGCCCGATCCTGCCCACGGCACCCTCCGCTACGACTCGCTCCACCTCTACCGCCACCCGGCCCCGCGCCGGCGGCCGGGCCCGGGGCGGAAGCCGCGCCACGAGGAGCCGTTCACCTTCGATGCCGCGTTCCTCTCCGCACCGGCCGCACCGGCCGACGCACCGGCCGAGCACGCCGAACCTTCGGATCCGTCCGAGGCCGCCGAACGACCCCGCCGCCTCTCCGAGGTCCGTTTCCACGGGGAAGTCCCGTGACCTGCAGCGACCGCACGGCCGGCAGTCCCATGACCCACCCATCCACAACCCTCGTCATTTCCAAGGGAGTCACCATGACCACTGCCCAGCTGACCGTCGCCGTCCTCGGGCCGGGCGGTGTCGGCGGCCTGATCGCCGGGCTGCTCGCCCGCGACGGCCACCGCGTGATCTGTCTGGCCGGCGAGGAGACCGCCGCCGTGATCGCCCGGGACGGACTGCACGTCCGGAGTGGGCAGTTCGGCGAGTTCACCGCCCGGGTCGAGGCCGCCACAGAGCTGCGCGAGCCGGTGGACGCCGTGTTCGTGACCGTCAAGGAGACCGCGCTGGCCGGCTCGCTCGACCGGCTGCCCGCCCGGACCCTCGGCCCCGCGATCGTGGTGCCGCTGCTCAACGGCCTGGACCACATGGCGCTGCTGCGCGAGCGTTACCCGGCCGCCCGGGTCACGGCCGGCACGATCCGGGTCGAGGCCACCCGGACGGCGCCCGGGCGGATCGAGCACAGCAGCCCGTTCGCGGCCATCGAACTCGCCGGCCCGGTCGAGGAGTTCGCCGAACAGCTACGGCACACCGGACTGGACGTCGCGCTGAACGAGGACGAGACCGCAATGCTGTGGGGCAAGCTCTCCTTCCTCGCACCGTTCGCACTGCTCACCACCCGCCACGCCAGCGAGATCGGCACCGTGCGCACCGAGCACCGGCCCGAACTCCTGGCCGCCCTGGAGGAGATCACCGCCGTCACCCGGGCGGTCGGCGCACCGGCCGACGCGCAGGACCTGCTCGCCTCCTTCGACTTCATCCCCGCAACGACGAAGTCCTCGATGCAGCGCGACGTGGAGGCCGGCCGCCCGACCGAGCTCGACGCGATCGGCGGCGCCGTCCTGCGGGCCGCCCACGCGCACGGGGTGGCCGTCCCGACCCTCACCCGTCTGGTGAGTGAGCTCTCGAACCCGGCATCGGATTCAGCCGACCACTGACGGTCGACCGCTGACGGTTCCCGGCCACGGATCCAGTCACGAATCCAGCCACGGTTCCAGCCAGGGATCCGACGGCGATTGTCGGGCGTCACCTCGGGGGTAGGACTCGCGGGGTGACGCCTTCCGACCACCGAGGCATTCCCGACCGTGACCGCATCGAGGACTTCCTCCACACCCACGGCGCCGACCGGATCCCGCACCCGGGCGGCACGCTCCTGGCCCATCTACGGCGAGTGGCAGCCCTGTTGGCCACCTGGGGCTGCACCCCCGCGGTCCAGGCGGCCGGGCTCTGCCATGCCGCCTACGGGACCGACGGCTTCGACCGCGCCCTGCTGGCGCTCGACCGGCGGTCGGACCTGGCCGAACTCGTCGGCCTGCCCGCCGAAGCACTCGTCCACCTCTACGCGAGCTGCGACCGGGCCGCCACCTACCCCCGCCTGGGCACGGACGAACGGCCGCTGTTCCGAGACCGGTTCACCGGCGACGACCACACCCCGACGGACGAGGACCTGCGCGCCTTCCTCGCCGTCACCGCCGCCAACGAGCTCGACGTCCTCGCCCACAACGCCGAACTGGCCACCCGCCACGGGCCCGCGCTGTACGGCCTGTTCGCCCGGGTCGACGACCTGCTGCCGCCCGCCGCATGGCAGGCCTGCATCGATCTCCTCGGACCGGACGCCACCGATCGACCGCGCCACAACTGACGACACATCATATTCAGCCACCACCACCGAATTCGCCGGACGTTCATCCGTCCGATCGGAACCGTCGTACGCCGAAGTGGCGTTGTCGATGACGGGAGGGATAGTGACATGACAAGGAAGCCGTACCGCCTGGCCGCCACCGCACTCGCGGTGCTCATCGCAGCCCCGTTGTTCACCGCGTGCAAGAACGCCGATCAGGCCCTGGACTGCGGAAAGAAGGCGATCAGTCTCACCGGCGATGTCCAGGACCTCGCCGACTCCGCAGTCAACGTCGGTCAGATCACCGACAAGGAACGCCGCAAACACACCGTCGACGCCTTGAAGAAGATCGTCGAGGATGCCAAGAAGATCCGCCAGGAAGGTGGGAGCAAGCTCGATCCGGCCGCCGACAAGCTCGCCAAGGCCGTGAACGATGCGATCGACAAGGTCTCCAACGGCAAACAGCCTGACATCGGGGCGATCACCAGCGCCGCCGGCGGTCTCACGGCAGCCTGCGCCGACTCCTGACCCGAACCGCCACCCGTACACCCGACCACCCCCCGATCCACCCGATCCCGGCCCGGCACCGACCGGGCCGGGATGACGCCCGGCCTGTCGCCACCGCCCCGCCGCCGCCAGACGATAGGAACGGCACCGGACCGACCGAACCGCACCCCGGAGGCACCGGCGAACCACCCGATCCCGGTACCTGCGTCGGCTCGTCCGGGCCCCGCTCCGCTGCCTCCTGCGGATCGCGGACGGACCCGCCGTCGTATTCACCGTGTGCTCTTCGGAACCATCCCATGCGCGGCGTGTTCCCGGTCCCTCCCGTTCACACGCGCTGCCGACAGGAGCTGCCGGGCTCGCTGCGGGGGTGCCGGTCGCCCTGGCCGGCCGGGGAGGGTCCCGAAAGCCTGCGGGTCGCCCTCTGCGCACGGTCGGCGAAGCCGTGCCGTCCGTAGCCGGTCTCGTGCAGCTCGGCGATGATCTCCGCACCCGCCGTTTTGGCGCGGGCGTGCACCGCGACGGGTCCGATGATGCCGACGTCTGCGCCGAAAGCGCCGGGGAACCGCAGTGGGTGCCTGCGGCCTCGGCGGTGGCCGCGCCCGGTGGTGTGCCCGGGCTGTCGGCGGGCACACGGACGGGTTGAAGAGCGCCCCGGTGGCGGGGCCGCCCCGAGGTTGGCGGAGGTACGGGAGATGACCGGTTTCGACGCGTTCACCGGGCTACTGGACTACCCGATGTACGTCGTGACGGCGGCCGGGCCGGAGCCGGCCGGCTGCCTGGTGGGGTTCGCCGGGCAGTGCTCGATCGATCCGGCGCGGTTCACGGTGTGGCTGTCGAAGGCGAACCGCACCCACGCCGTCGCCCTGGGAGCGCGGGCGCTCGGCGTCCACCTGCTGCCTCCCGACCACCGGCTGGCGGAGTTGTTCGGCGGCCGGACCGGTGACGACTGCGACAAGTTCGCCGAGACGGCCTGGCACCGCGGGCCGGAGGGTGTCCCGGTCCTGGACCGGGCACCGGCCTGGTTCGTCGGCGCGGTGCTGGACCGGGCCGACTGGGGCGACCACACCGGCTTCCTCCTGGAGCCGCGCCACGTCCACGCGCCGGGACCGGCCATGCCCGTGCTCTCGTTCCGCGAGGTGGCGGACATCGAGGCCGGCCACCCGGCCTGACCCGAGTGCCACGAGCCGTGGCGGGCGCAGGCCGACGCCCACCGGCACCCGGCGCCACGCGCCGACGCCCGCCCGGCGGCAAGCACCGGGCGGGCGTCAGTGGTCAGGGCGACAGTAGTCAGGGCGTCAGTGGTCAGGGCGTAAGTGGTCAGGGCGACAGTGGTCCGGCAGTCAGTGGTTCCGCCGGGGAGCAGTCGCAGTCCTCGGCCCGTCGCTCAGCCGCGCAGGGCCCGCACGCGTCAGCCCCGGCTCTCCGCCTGGAACATCCAACTGTGCTTCTCCAACGCAGCCGTGAGTCCGATCAGCAGGTCCTGGCTGACGGGGTCCGCCTTCTCCGTCTCGTCGATCCGCGTCCGCATCCGCTCGATCACGGCCCGGAACGCCTTCACCAGGTGCTCGATCACCACCTCGTCGGCGATCCAGCCCTCAGGGAACCCGGGCAGGCCGCTGGAGGCGGCGATCGTCACGGCCCGTCCGTCGGGGCTGACCCCGATCGCCGCGGCGCGCTCGGCCACCTCGTCGGCGAAGTTGCGTGCGGTGGTGACCACTTCGTCGAGTTGCAGGTGGACGGAACGGAACCGGGGCCCGTAGAGGTTCCAGTGCGCCTGCTTGGCCACCAGGGAGAGGTCCACCAGGTCGACCAGGGCGCCCTGCAGCGCTTCCCCGGTCGTCTTGCGTTCGTCGTCCGGCAGGGGGCTGCTGATGACGATGCCCATCGCTGAATTCCTTCCAAGGTCGGGGAGCCGTCGTCCGGCCTCCGTACGGTGATGGCGGTTCGCCGCCCGGTGCTCCGGTCTCGGTGGAAGCCACCGTGCCCGCACGCGAAGGGGAAGCCCCCGAGGCGTCCGGGACGGGCGCCGACGACCGGCCGGACAGCGGCTGTTCCAGCGGCTTCCCCCGCTGGGGGCACGGAAACCACCCGTCCCGCCGGTGCCCGGCTGCGGCCCGGCGGGTGCATGCGCCCGGCCGGGCGGGGTAGACGGGCGAAGCGGCGGGGCCGGCAGAGCCGGCGCCACTGCCGTCAGGACGTACTGCTCGGATTCGGGAGGCCGCTGGGCTCCCGGTCACGCACCCAGGAGGCGGGACGCCTCGAACTCGGCCCAGATGGTCTTGCCCTGGGCGTGTGGCTCGGCGCCCCAGCGGTCGGCGATCCGCTGCACGATGAACAGGCCGTGGCCGCCGGGCTGTGCGGGGTGGTGCGGTTCCCGGGGGGCGGGCATGTCGGTGCTGCGGTCGCTGATCTCGATCCGCAGCCGGTCCGGGGTGAGGTCGAGGACCAGTTCCAGCGGGCCGTCGCCGTGCAGCATGGCGTTGCCGACGAGCTCGGCGACCACCAGGACGACGTCCTCGACGGTCTCCCCGCCGGCCCCGGGGCCGGGGACGGACGCGAACCAGTCGCTCAGCGCACGGACGGTGTGGGCCCTGGCGCGGGCGACCGGCTTGGGGAGGCCGGCGAGGGGCAACCGTCTGCGCTGCCCGCCGGAGGGCAGCACGAGCCCGCCCGCGAGCGGGTCACCGTCCAGGGTTCCCCGGCTCATCGACATCTAAGGGCACCCTTCCGGATCGACGACTCTCGCAGCTCGGTTTCCCGGCAGCTCCGGGATTATGCCTCTCCCCGTGCGCCGCCCGGTAGCCGGGCGCGCCGGCCCGGCACTCGGACAGCCCGCCGCTCGGACAGCCCGGCGCTCGGGCGGTCAGGCGACCGGACGCTCGCGCGGGCCCGCGCTCGGGCAGGCCCGCGCTCACCCGGTCACACGCTCACCCGGTCGGCACGCAGGGCCTCCTCGACCGTCTCGTGGATCGTGAACACCGTTCGCGCGCCGGTCAGTTCCAGCACCCGCAGCACCGTCGGCGCCACCGCCGCGAGCCGCAGGTGCAACCCCTCCTTCTCGGCCGCGATGCGCGTCCGGAGCAGCAGGTTCAGCCCGGAGGAGTCGCAGAAGGCGACCTCCCTCAGGTCGATGACCAGTGCGGACGGGCGCCGCGCGACCAGCTCGGTGAGCTCCTCGGCGGCCGAGGCCAGCGTCTCGATGTCGAGGTCGCCCGCGAGCGCGCACACCGCCGCCCCGGTCTCCGTGGTGCGGCTGCGCAGGACCAGGCCGGGCCTGGGTGCGGCCGCCAGGGCCGCTTCGCCCTGGCCGTTGTCGGATGGCATCATCGTCGTCCCCTCCATGTCCGTGCCTTCCGACCATACGTAGGCCGGGCCACTGCGCCAAACACGGCCCTCGGCGACCGTCAGTCGCCGACCAGCCCTTCCCGCAGCTTCCGCAGGGTGCGGCTCAGCAGCCGGGAGACGTGCATCTGGGAGAGCCCGAGGCGGGCCCCGATCTGGGTCTGCGTCAGGTCCTCGCAGAAGCGCATGGAGAGGATGAGCCGCTCCCGCTCCGGCAGTGCGGCCACCAGCGGCTTGAGCGCCACCAGGTCCTCGACCCGGGACAGGCGCCGGTCCTCCTCGCCGAGGCGTTCGCCCAGCGCGCCGGGGCCGTCCTCGTCCTCCGCGCCGCCGAGGTCCAGCGAGCCCGCGGTGTGGCCGTTGGCCGCGGTCAGCCCCTCGACAACCTCCTCGACCGAGAGCGACAGGTGCTCGGCGAGTTCGGCGGGCGTGGGGGCGCGGTCGAGTTCCTGCGACAGCTTCTCCTGGGCCCTGGCAAGGACGATGCGCAGTTCCTGGAGCCGCCGGGGCACGTGCACGGCCCAGGTGGTGTCGCGGAAGTGGCGCCGCAGCTCACCGAGGACGGTCGGCATCGCGAACGTGGTGAACTCCACACCGAGGTCCGGGTCGAACCGGTCGATGGCCTTCACCAGGCCGACTGCGCCCACCTGGAGGAGGTCCTCCCTGGGCTCGCGGTGTGAGGTGAAGCGGCGGATCGCGAACTTCACCAGGGAGAGGTTCATCTCCACCAGGGTGTTGCGGACGTACGAGTACTCCCTCGTCCCCTCCTCCAGCGTGGCGAGGCGGCGCAGCAGGACGCGGGTGAGTTCCCGCGCGTCGGCCGGCGCCATCTCGCGCAGGTCCTCCCCCTGGGGCAGGTCGGCCGGGAGCAGCTCCCGTGTCCTCCCGGCCGGGACGGTTGTGGGGGCGAGCAGTTCACCGGTGGGCGTGAGCATCCGAGTCCTTTCCCGCGACGGTACGACGGGGCCCTGCTACCCCGGAGCGCGGGATCGATGCAGCCGCGCGTCGTGAAGGTTTCATGAAGACCGCGTCGCACCGGATCCGCCGTCCGGAGCACCTCCCTCCCTGGTCGCAGACGTTTCCGGCGGCGTCGGCGCTGGGGTAGCCTCCGTGACGGTACGCACCGCACCCGACCCACGACCGGATCCATCCGCCCGGGTTCGGCGATGCCCACGACCGGATGCGGGCCACGGCCCGGCGTTCTACGGAGGCGACCTTCGATGGCTGGCCCGACCACGATCAACGGCTCGCAGCACCGCCCGGCGCACGGGCCGGAGGCCGCGCTGGGCAACGAGCCCGAACTGCGGCAACTGCTGGCCGGCCTGACGGCCGTCCGGGACGGCGACTTCAGCACCAAGCTCCCCGACGACGCGCACGGGCTGCTGGGCGAGATCGCCTCGGTGTTCAACGGCATGGTCGACCAGCTGTCGCACTTCACCTCCGAGGTGACGCGCGTCGCGCGGGAGGTCGGCACCGAGGGCCGCCTCGGCGGCCAGGCGCAGGTTCCCGGGGTTTCCGGCACCTGGGCGGACCTCACCGACTCGGTCAACGCGATGGCCGGCAACCTGACCTGGCAGGTGCGCGGAATCGCCCAGGTCACCACGGCGGTGGCGCGCGGCGACCTCACCCAGAAGATCGAGGTCGACGCCCGGGGCGAGATCCTGGAGCTCAAGAACACCGTCAACACGATGGTCGACCAGCTCTCCTCGTTCGCCGGGGAGGTCACCCGGGTCGCCCGGGAGGTCGGCACCGAGGGCATCCTCGGCGGCCAGGCCCGGGTCGTCGGCGTCTCGGGGACCTGGCGCGACCTGACCGACTCGGTGAACTCCATGGCGGGAAACCTCACGGGCCAGGTCCGGGCGATCGCCCAGGTGGCCACCGCGGTCGCCGAGGGCGACCTGTCGCAGAAGATCACCGTCACCGCCCGGGGCGAGATCCTGGAGCTGAAGGAGACCATCAACACGATGGTCGACCAGCTCTCCTCGTTCGCCGACGAGGTCACCCGGGTCGCCCGCGAGGTCGGCACGGAGGGGCGGCTCGGCGGCCAGGCCAAGGTCGAGGGCGTCTCCGGCACCTGGAAGCGGCTGACCGAGAACGTCAACGAGCTGGCCGGCAACCTGACCCGGCAGGTCCGGGCGATCGCCGAGGTCACCAGCGCCGTCGCGGCCGGCGACCTCACCCGCTCGATCACCGTGGACGCCTCCGGGGAGGTCGCCGACCTCAAGGACAACGTCAACTTCATGGTGGAGTCCCTGCGCGAGACCACCCGCGCCAACGAGGAACAGGACTGGCTGAAGACCAACCTCGCCCGCTTCTCCGCCCTGATGCAGGGCCGGCGCGACCTCGGCGTCGTCGCCGAGTCCGTGATGGACGAACTCGCCCCGCTGGTGGGCGCGCAGTGCGGTGCCTTCTACCTCGCCGAGGACAGCCCGGACGGGACGATCCTCCAGCTGGTCGGCTCCTACGCGTTCCCCGACGGCGAGCGCCCCACCCGCTTCCGCCTCGGCGAGTCCTTCGTCGGCCAGGCCGCCCGCAGCCGGCGCACCATCAGCGTCGACGCGCTGCCGGCCGGTTACCTCCCCGCCTCCTCCGGCCTCGGCCGCACCGACTTGCTGTCCCTGATGGTGCTGCCGATCGTGGTAGAGGACCAGGTCCTCGGCGTCATCGAGCTGGCCTCCGTCAAGCCGTTCACCCAGGTCCACCGGGACTTCCTGGAACAGCTGATGGAGACCATCGGCGTCAACGTCAACACCATCATCGCCAACGCCCGTACCGACGAGCTGCTCGGCGAATCCCAGCGACTCACCGCCGAACTCCAGGCCCGCTCCGAGGAACTCCAGGCCCGACAGGAGGAACTCCAGTTCTCCAACGCCGAATTGGAGGACAAGGCGGAACTCCTCGCCGCCCAGAACCGCGATATCGAGACGAAGAACCTGGAGATCGAGCAGGCCCGCCAGGAGCTGGAGGACCGCGCGCACCAGCTCTCCCTGGCCTCCAAGTACAAGTCGGAGTTCCTGGCCAACATGAGCCACGAACTGCGCACGCCGCTCAACAGCCTGCTCATCCTGGCCCAGTTGCTCGCCCAGAACCCCACCAGGAACCTGACCGCCAAGCAGGTCGAGTACGCCGGCATCATCCACTCCGCCGGCTCCGATCTGCTCCAGCTCATCAACGACATCCTCGACCTGTCCAAGGTCGAGGCCGGCAAGATGGACCTGAACGTCGACGCGGTGCCGCTGCGCGCGCTGCTGGACTACGTCGAGGCCACCTTCCGCCCGATGACCGGGCAGAAGAACCTCGCCTTCGCCGTCCACACGGCGTCCGGCGTCCCGGGCGAGCTCCTCACCGACGACTACCGGCTGCGCCAGGTGCTGCGCAACCTGCTGTCCAACGCCGTCAAGTTCACCGAGCACGGCAAGGTCGAGCTGCGCATCGAACCCGCCCTCGAAGCCGAACTCCCGGACGGTGTCCGGCGCGGCGGCCCGGTGCTCGCCTTCCGGGTGACCGACACCGGCATCGGGATCGCGCCCCAGCACCTGGAGACCGTCTTCGGCGCCTTCCAACAGGCCGACGGCACCACCAGCCGCAAGTACGGCGGCACTGGCCTCGGACTGTCCATCAGCCGCGAGATCGCCTTCCTGCTCGGCGGCGCCATCACCGTCGAGAGCACCCTCGGCCAGGGCACCGTCTTCACCCTCTACCTCCCCGCCGAGCACTCCGAGGTCACCGCCGGCGAACCGGCGTCGCCCCCCGGAACGCCGGGTGGCACCGCCGCGGGGCCCTCCCCGGACCAGCCCGTCGATCCCGCCGACGACGCCTCCTCCGAACGGCCGCGGCGACTCCTCGTCGTGGAGGGGCGGCCCAGCGGCCTGCTGACCCTCGTCGCGGAGAACGCCGTGGCCGACCTCGCCCGCTACTCCGCCGGGCACCGGCAGGTCGAGGTCGTCACCGCCGTCGGCGCCCAGGAGGCCGCCACCGCACTGGCCACCGCGCCGTGCCACTGCGTCGTCCTGGAACTCGACCTGCCGGACGGCGCGGCCGCCGCGCTGCTGGCCGACATAGAGGGCGACCCGGCCCTGCACACCGTGCCGGTGCTGGCGCACAACAACCGCGGCGTCACCGGCGAGCGCGCGGACTCCGTCTCCCGGCCGAGCGGACAGCCACTCGAACTGATCGCCAGCCTCGACGAGTTGCGTGAGCGGATCGCCCTCCACATGAGCGCCGACCGCCCCGGCGGCGCGCTCCCGCCCGGACGCGGCACGGACCGGATGCCCTCCTGGAGCCCCGGCGCCGAACCGGCGCTGGCCGGACGCACGGCCCTGGTGGTCGACGACGACGACCGCAACCTCTACGCGATCACCAGCATCCTGGAGCTGCACGGCATGCACGTCCTCCAGGCCGAGAACGGGCGCGCCGCGCTGGAGTCGCTCACCGCCCACCCCGGCATCGACGTGATCCTGATGGACGTGATGATGCCGGAGATGGACGGGTACACGGCCACTGCGGCGATCCGCGCCATGCCCGAGCACGAGGGCCTGCCGATCATCGCCGTGACCGCCAAGGCGATGATCGGCGACCGGGAGAAGAGCCTGGCCGCGGGCGCGAGCGACTACATCACCAAACCGGTCGACGCCGACGAGGTGATCAGCCGGATCACGCACCACCTCACGCGGTAGGGCCCGTCCGGCGGATCTTGCCGGACAGGCCCCGGCCGCCGACCGGAGCAGCAGCCCAGACCCCAGGAGCCACCACCGTGCAGCACCCCGACGAGCAGCTCGCGAAGGGCCGCCCCGCGACGGAACCGGCCGTCGGTACCCCCAGGGTCGGGGCCCAGCGCGGTTCGACCGGCCCGGAGGCGCCCGCCGCCCGGGAGCCGGAGCCTGACCGCACGGCCACGGCGGTGGGCCGGCTCGCCGGCACGGTGGAGCGCCTGCGCCGGGAGCTGGACCAGGCGCAGGCCGACTCGGCGGGGCGGGCCGTGCTGGAGATGGCGGTCGGCGTGCTGGTGGAGCGCCTGCACTGCGGCCCCACCGAAGCCGCCCGGCAGTTGGAGGGCCTCGCCGAGCAGGCGGGGGTGACGACGCTGGCGCTGGCCGCCGACCTGCTCAACCAGGCCGCGTCGGACCAGATCTCGGCGCTCGCCCGCGAGTTCGTGGCCGGCGCCGTGACCCGCTCCGACGGGGCGGCCCGAACGGACGAGGCCGCCCGAACGGACGGGGCGGCCGGGACCGGCGGCGCGGTCCGGCCGGTCCGGGCCGGGGTGGGCGCCGGTGCGGTGGCCAGGAGCGCGGATCCGGTCGCGTTGCGTCTGCGCAGCACCGAGGCGGACACGATCGCGGGCGGCGACGCCGCGACGGCGGCCCGCTCCATGCTGGAGCACGCCCTGCGCCCGCTGGGCGTGGCCGCGGTGGCGATCTGGGCCGCCCACCCCGACCTCTCGCTGTCCCTCGCGGGCAGCGCCGGCTTCCAGCCGGAGGAGGCCCGGCGCTGGCGCCACGTCCCGCCCGGCGTCCCGACGCCGGCCCGCCGGGCCCTGGACGAACGCACGGCCATCGGCTACCACATGCTCGCCGACGCCTCGCTGCCCTCCATCGGCCAGCACGATGTCCGCGGTGGGCGGCTGGCCGTGCCGGCCGGCGTCGGCGGCCGGCTGATCGGCGTCCTGGAGATCTGCTGGCGCGAGGGCCTGCCCGAGCAGTCCCAGCCGCTGCAACGGCAGTTCGAGGCCCTCGCCGAGGTGGCGGCCGCCACGCTGGAGTCCTGGGAGCCCCGGGAGTTCCCCGCGGCCGACCTGGCCGACGCCCGGTTCGACGAGTTGCGGCAGCTCACGGACGGCCTCTTCGACCCCTGTCTGGTCCTCCGGGTGGCACCGGAGGACGGCGAGGTGCCGCCGCGGTTCCTGGTGCGGCACGTCAACCCGTCCTTCGTGGACTTCGCCGGCCGGCCCACGAGCGCGATCGTGGGCACCCGGCTGCTGGAGGCGTACCCGCTCGCAGCGGAACCGGGGGGCCTCGCCGAGAAGGTCGAGCACGTCTTCGCCACCGGAGAGCCGTTCCGGACCCCGGACATGCGGCTGGCCGCCCTGGTCGACGGGGTGCCGCTGACCACCCGGGCGCAGGTGAGCATCAGCCGGCACGGCCCCCATCTGGTGGTCGTCTGGCGGCTGGACGACGGCACGCCACGGGTCGCCCGGCTGCTCCAGCACGCGCAGCGCCTGGGCCGGATCGGCGGCTTCGAGGAGAACCTGCGCACGCGTCAGATCGTCTGGAACGACAGCCTGTACGAGCTGCACGGGCTGCCGCCCACCGCGCAGCCGATCTCCATCGACCAACTGGCCGAGCACGCCCACCCGGACGACCGGCACACCATCGGCCGGTTCCTGCGCACCCTGCTGCACCACCGCCGGCCGGCCTCCACCGCCTTCCGGCTCCAGCGCCCCGACGGCGTCACCCGGCACATCCGGGTCGTGGCGGAGCCGGTGCGCGATCCGCAGAGCCGGCTGCGCCTGGTACGCGGCGCCTACCAGGACATCTCCGCCCAGCACTGGACGGAGGTCGCGCTCGCCGCCACCCGCGACCAGCTGGCCCAGAGCGAGCAGCAGGCCGCCGAGCGCAGCCGCCTCGCCCTCCAGCTCCAGCACGCCATCATGCCGCCCGCCCGGGGCCCGCTCGACCTGCACGACCTGCACGTGGCCGTCCGCTACCGCCCCGCCGAGAAGGACCACCTCGTCGGCGGCGACTGGTACGACGCGCTCGCGCTGCCGACCGGCGACGTCCTGCTGTGCGTCGGCGACGTCGCCGGGCACGGCATCGAGGCCGCCACCGGCATGGTCGCCCTGCGCAACGCCCTGCGCGGCCTGGCCGCCACCGGCGCCGGGCCGGGCCAGCTGCTCAGCTGGCTGAACAGCGTCACCCACCACCTCACCGACAACGTCACGGCCACCGCCGTCTGCGGGCTGTACGAGCCGGCGACCCGCCGGCTGCGCTGGGCCCGGGCCGGCCACCCGCCGCCGGTGCTGCTGCGCGACGGCCGGGCGAGGACCCTTCCGCAGGTGGGCGGCATCCTGCTGGGCGCCCTGGACCAGGCGGACTACGAGGAGGACGAGTTCGTCCTGGAGACCGGCGATACCCTGGTGATGTACACCGACGGGTTGATCGAACGCCGTGACGAGTCCCTCCAGGCGTCACTGACCAACCTGACGGCGCTCACCGAACGGGCCCACCGCGACGCGGGCGTCGGCGCCAACGGCCTCGAAGGGCACCTGGACCACCTGCTGCAGTACAGCAGCGCCGACACCGACGACGACACCTGCCTGGTCGGCGTGGCGGTGCGCCGACCGGACAGCTGAGTCCGGCGGCGGTCTCGTAGCCCAGGCCCGCCCGCGGGGGAGCCTCCCCTGGCATCACGAGGAGTGGGGAGTCGGCCGAGCCTACTCCCCACTCCTCACCGTCAGCCCGGCTGCGGCAGCCTATTCGTAGTAGCGGCGCTCCTCGACCACTTCGTCGGCGTCCACTCTCCGACCCATGCGCCGGCGCCGGAACACGTTGACGTAAGTGATCATTCCCAGCAGGCCGGCGGCCATGAGGATCCAGCCGACCATGTGGACGTTGATGCCCTTCAGATGCCAGTCCGTGGCGAAGGCCATGACGGCGCCGAGGGCGAACAACCCGATGCAGCCACCGATACCCATGCTGTCTCACTCCTCGTCAGTCGGCTTGTCCCTCGACTGCCCCGAATCCGGGATCGGATGCCGGCGGCGACCAACCTTCCCGGAAGACGGCGGGTCCGGCCTCCTGCAGTCAGCGGTCAGCGGTCAGCGGCGAACGTGCAGGGCGCAGATGTCATCGCGGCGGTCGGCCGGCTTGACCAGTGCCCGGACGAGCCCCTCCAGGAACGGTTTGTCACCGTTGCGCTCCACTACCGTGCGAGCCAGTCGTGACAGGGCTTCGTCGAGTGGCTCACCCGGGCTCTCGATCAGGCCGTCGGTGTAGAGGAGGAGTTCGTCGCCGGGCGACAGGTCGAGCGTCGAAGCCTCGTAGCGAGGAGTGTCGGTGGCTCCGAGCAGGATGCCCGCCGGGGGCGGCAGGTAGCGGGCCTCACCCTGGCGCAGGAGCAGCGGCGGGAGGTGTCCGGCCTGGACCCAGGTGAGCCGGGAGGTCTCCGGCTGGTAGCAGGCCATGATCATGGTGGCGGTGCTGTACGGCCGGTCCGCGGCGTGCAGCAGCAGGGTGTTGAGGCGGTGGAGGATCTCCGGCAGAGGCGTGCCGGTGATGGCCATGCCCTTCGCCGTGAAGCGCAGGAGGGCCATCGTGGCCACCGCGTCGAGACCGTGGCCCGCGACGTCTCCGACCACCAGCAGGGCGCTGCCGTCCGGCAGTTCGACGGCGCTGTACCAGTCACCGCCGAGATTCAGCCCTTCCTGAACGGGCTGGTAGGCGACGTCGACGACGAGGCCGGCCAGGTCGAGCACCTGTTGCGACACGGGGAGCAGCGTGTTCTGGAGCCGGGCGGCGAGGTCCCGCTCGGCCGCCAGCAGGCCCTGGTGCGCGAGCACCGCCTGCTGGTGCTCCAGCAGCTGCTGCTCGGAGCGCTTGACGGCCGTGAGGTCCTGGAACAACCCGTTGAGCTCGATCGGGTCGCCGTGCGCGTCCGTTTCGGCTTCGGCGACGATCCGGACGTGTCGCACCTCTCCTGCGGACAGGAGGATGCGGACGGTGCGGTCGATCCGCTCGCCGCTCGTCATCAACCGCCGGACCTCGTCCTCCAGGGCCTCGCGGTCGGTCCCCGCCGCTTGGGCGGCGAGGTCCCGCAGTGCCACCGGTCCCGGTGACCCGCTCCTGCCGAAGATCGAATAGACCTCGGGGGACCAGGTGATCTCGTCGCGGAGCAGATCGTGGTCCATCCAGCCGGTCCTGGCCAGGCGCTGCATCAGTGCCTGCCTGCGTTGCCTCCGTTCGTGGGTGTCGAGGCGGGACCACGAGACGATCAGCCCGCGTCCGCAGGGCACCGCCCTCACCGTGTAGCGGGACAACCTCGGGATGCCGGCGGCGACTTCCTCGTAGTCCAGCTCGCCTTCGTAGCGGACGCCGGTCATGTACGCGCTGCGGTATCCCTGCCAGAGATCGCTTCCGGCCACCCCGGGATACGTCTCCAGGATGCTTCGCCCCAGCAGCTCCCGGCCTCGGCGCCCGGCGATGTCGATCGCCTCCGGCGACGTCGCGGCGAAACGGAAGTCCACCACCTCCTCGTGCGCGTCGAAGACCGGCTCCAGCAGGACCATCGACCCGAAGGAGGCATCCAGAACGTCCTGGAGCGCGGGCTCCCGTGCTGTGCCGCCCGTCGTGGAACTGGTCTCAGCGCTCGTCCCGGGCGCCGGTCGGTCGTGGTCGGTCATGTGAGGAGCATGCCACGTCGTGAGCGGGCCGCTGTTCGTCGGGGCTCGGTGCCCGTGGTTCGACGACCGGTAGGGCCGGGGCCCGGCCAACTCCCCCTCCACGGGCCGCAGACGCGGACCGCGCACCCCTCAACGTCTCAATGCGCGCACCGCCAGGACGGCGACCAGGATCAGGACGACGACGCTGCGCCCCGAGCGGGTGACGCCGTCCGCCGGGGCCGTCGACCGGCAACCACCCGTACGGGGGAGCGCCGGCCCCGAGGTGCCGGCCACGGCGAAGCTTCGTTCGTCCGAGGTCTCGCTCCGGCTCGTCGAACGCACCGGTGCCGCAGGCCTGTTGGCCCCGGGGCGCTCCCGTCGCCGCAGGTCCGGACCCACGGCGGAAGCACGTCGGCGCGGGACCCCGCGACTGTCAGGCATGCTCCACGCTGCCCGGGGCATGCGGCCGGGGGACGCCCGACCGGACGTCGCAGCTGTCGGTCGCAGGAGGATCGGGTGACTGTCGAGGGACGGACGCGGACGGGCGACCGGCAGGCCGCAGCGGCCGCGGAGGTACCGGAACGCATCGGCTACCGCATCAAGCGGCTGCTGCTGGGGCCGCCCCTGGTCACGGCGCGCCTACGGGACGAGAAGCTCTCCAAACCGGTCGCGCTCGGCGTGCTCGCACCGGACTGCATCAGCTCCAGCGCGTACGGCACGGAGCAGATGCTCACCCAGCTGGTTCCGGTCGTGGGAGTGGCGGGGTTCACCCTCGTCATGCCGGTGACGGGGGTCATCCTCGCGCTGCTGGTCCTGCTCACGTTGTCCTACCGCGACGTGGTCATGACCTACACCCGTGCCGGTGGCTCGTACGTGGTGGCGCGGGAGAACTTCGGCCCCCGCACCGCACAGGTCGCCGCGGTCGCCCTGTTGATCGACTACATCGTCACGGTGGCCGTGCAGACGGCCGCCGGCACCGACGCGCTCTCCTCCATGCTGCGGTTGCTCTTCCGCATCGACATCGGCGCGGACAAGCTGTGGATCACCGTAGGAGTCCTCTGCCTGCTCTGTTACGGGAACCTGCGGGGCGTCCGGGAGGCGGGCAGGGCCTTCTCGGTACCGACCTATCTGTTCGTCCTCACTGCCGGCCTGACCGTCCTGGTGGGCCTGGGACGGCTGGCCGCCGGCGACCTGCCGAGGCTGAGCGAGGGCGACCTGCACGCCGACGGAGCCGTACCCCTGGGCACACCGGGCGGCGGTCTGCTGATGGGCGCCTCGTTGTTCGTCCTGCTCCGCGCCTTCGCCAACGGCGGGTCGTCGCTCACCGGCCTGGAGGCGATCTCCAACGGAGTCGGCGCCTTCCGCGAGCCGCAGGGAGACAACGCCCGCCGAACGCTGGTGATCATGAGCGTGATCCTCGGCGGGCTCGTCCTGGGCGTGTCGGCACTCGCCTGGCAGACGCACGCGATCCCGTACGTCTCCGGGAGCCCGACCGTCCTGGCCCAGGAAGCGCACCTGGTGTTCGGTCGAAGCGTCCTGGGACAGGCGATGTTCGCCGCGGTCCAGGTGGCCACCGCGCTCGTCCTCTACACCGGGGCGAACACCTCCTTCAACGGGTTCCCCTTCCTGGCCAGTTTCGTCGCGGACGACTCCTTCCTTCCCCGGAGCCTGACCCGCAGGGGCCACAGGCTCGCGTTCTCCAACGGGATCCTGGTGCTCACGGCCGTCTCGCTCGTCCTGCTGCTCGTGACCCGCGGCAACGTCACCGAACTCGTCTCGCTGTACGCGATCGGCGTCTTCACCGGTTTCGTCATGGCGACCGCCGGTCTGGCCAAGCACCACTGGCAGCGCCGGGAGGAGCACCGTCTCCTGAAGACCGCCGTGAACGCGGCTGCCGCGACCGCCTCCGCCGCCGTGGTCGTCGTCTTCGCCGTCACGAAGTTCACCGAGGGCGCCTGGGTCGTCGTGATCCTCTTCCCCCTCGGCGTGTGGGGCCTGATCCGCACCAACGAGCGCTACCGCACCGAGCGAACCGCTCTGGAAGCGGCACCCGCCACCGCGACCACCGCGACCCGCTCACGCCACGTGGTGATGCTCCTGGTCGACCGGCTCGACCTCGCGGTCCTCGCCGCTCTGAGCTACGCCCACACCTTGCGTCCCGCGCGACTGCGCGCCGTGCACGTGGCCCTGGACACGGCCGGGGCCAAGCAGCTCCGGCGGGCCTGGGCGTCCAACCAGGCCGCGGACGTGCCGCTGGACCTGGTGGAGTGTCCGGACCGCCGGCTGCACCACGCCATCGCCCGGCACGCCGTCGAGGCCACCGCCGACGGGCGCACCCAGGTCACGCTGCTCATCCCGCGCCGCTCCTACGGTCCCGTCGTGGGACGGCTGCTGCACGCCCGCAGCGGGGACTCCATCGCCCACGCCGTGAGTCGCCTTCCCCACGTCGTTGCCACGATCGTGCCCTTCGACGCCTCCGCGGCCATCGCGGAACACCGGCGACGGAGCCGTCCGCGCGACCGCGGCATAGCGGAGGAGGCGGCTCCTGCACGTCGCAGCCCGGTGGCGCGGTGACGAGGGACCGGGCCCGCTGCACGGCGGTCCGCGCTGGTCGGCGCCTCCGGGCTCGGGCGCGGACGGCCTGATCATGACCCGGCCGAGCAGCGCGCTGTCTTGACCCCGCCCGTGGCGGCCGGTCGTGCCCTGGCCCGGAGGCGAACAGCCGCGTGCCCCGGGGCGAAGGGCCGCCCCGGGGGCCGACCGTCAGCCGTCGTGGCTGCGCAGCGTCTCCTTGACCTTGGCGATCGCGAAGCCCCACCCCTGCTCGACGGTCGGCTTGCCCGGAACCGCGAGTTCCCGGGGGTTGGTCAGGACGTCGAGCACCACCGGGCCCGGCGTCTCGAACGCCCGTCGCACGCCGTCGAGCACTTCGGAGGGGCGGGTGACCCGGATGCCGGTCAGGCCGAGCGCGGTGGCGACCGCGGCGAAGTCCGGGTTGTCCAACTCCGTGCCGAACTCCGGGAGCCCGGCCTGCTCCTGCTCCAGCTTGACCATGCCGAGGCGGCGGTTGTCGAACACCACGAGCTTCACCGGGAGCCGGTGGGTCCTGATCGTCATCAGGTCGCCGAGGAGCATGCTCAGGCCGCCGTCACCGCAGAACGCCACGACCTGCCGGTCGGGGGCCCAGAGCTGCGCGCCGATGGCTTGGGGCATGGCGTTGGCCATCGAGCCGAGGTTGTACGACCCCAGCAGCCGCCGGCGGCCGCGCATGGTCACGAACCGGGACAGCCAGACGGTCGCCATGCCGGTGTCGGAGGTGAAGACGGCGTCGTCGCTCGCACGGTCATTCACGGCGGCGGCCAGGGCCTCCGGGCGCACGTCGTGGCCCCGGTTGTCCAGCGCGCTGCGCAGGCGGCCGAGCAGGTGGTGGTCGTGCTCGGGGTCCGCCAGGCGCCGCTGGCCGGCGGTCCACTCCTCGAAGCGCTCCCGGGCCGCTTCGAGGTGGACGCGGTCCGTGCTGGGCCTGAGGTGCGGCAGGAGCGCCCGGAGGGTGGCCGCGGTGTCGCCTGCCAGTCCCACGTCCACGGGTACCCGGCGGCCCAGGTTGCGTTCGAGGAGGTCGATCTGGACGACCTTGCGGCCGGTGGGATACCAGTCGCGGTAGGGGAAGTCCGTGCCGAGCATGATCAGGGTGTCGCAGGCGTCCAGCGCTCCGGCGGCGGCGGGGTTGCCGATCAGGCCGGTCTGTCCGACCTGGTAGGGGTTGTCCGCTTCGAAGCCCTCCTTGGCCTTCAGGGTGAGGACCATCGGTGCGGACAGACGCTCGGCGAGTGCCAGCACCTCTGCGCGGGCGTCCCGGGCGCCCCGGCCGACCAGGAGGGTCACCCGGTCGGCGGCGTTGACGAGGTCGGCGGCATCCCGGATGCCGGCGTCGTCTGCGCGGGTGACCGGGCGGACCCGCGGGAAGTGGGCAGGGCGGTCATCCGTCAGCTCCCGGTCGCCGAGGTCGCCGGGGACCGTCAGCACTGCCACGCCGCGCTCGCTGATCGCGCAGCGGACGGCGGTCTCCAGCATCCTCGGCAGTTGGTCCGGCGAGGTCACGGTCGCCCGGAAGACCGCGACGTCCCGGAACAGCAGGTCGTTGTCGACTTCCTGGAAGTAGTCGCTGCCCAGCTCCGCGGAAGGGACCTGTCCGGCGATGGCGAGCAGCGGGGTCCGGCTCTTGGCCGCGTCGTACAGTCCGTTGAGCAGGTGCACCGATCCGGGGCCGACGGTACCCATGCACACGCCCAGGGTGCCGGACAGCTGGGACTGGGCGCCGGCCGCGAAGGCCGCGGCCTCCTCGTGGCGGCAGCCGATCCAGTCCAGGTCCTCGGTCGTGCGGATGGCCTCGGTCAGCGGGTTCAGGGCGTCGCCGACGACGCCGAACACATGGCGCACCCCCAGCTCCTGCAGGGCGTCGACGATCACGCGGGCGACGGTACGTGCCACGGGGCTTCCCTTCGAAGTGTCAGACGGTGAACCGGTCGGGGTGGGCGGCCTCCCAGTCGCGCGCCCAGGGAGCGGGAGGGTCATGGAGCAGCTGCCCCGGTTCCAGCCAGGGATGGAGGTCCGCGTAGGAGCGGACGGTCTGCGGGTCGATGCGGCGCTGGAGCATGTGCGGGCGCAGCTGCGAGGGGTCGTCGACCCCCATCGCGGCCATGATCTGCAGGGCGCTCCTGACGGTGGCCTCCTGGTAGCGCCGCACCCGCTGGGACTTGTCCCCCACGTGCAGGGCGCGGGCCCGGCGCGGGTCCTGGGTGGCCACGCCGACCGGGCAGGTGTTGGTGTGGCAGCGCTGGGCCTGGATGCAGCCGACGGCGAACATCATGGCCCGGGCGGCGTTGGTGTAGTCGGCTCCCTGGATCAACCGCTTCACCAGGTCGCTCCCGGTGGCCACCTTGCCGCTGGCGCCGATCCGGATCCGGTCCCGCAGACCGGTGCCGACCAGTGCGTTGTGCACCGTCATCAGCCCCTCGGTGAGCGGCATTCCGACGTGGTCGGCGAACTCCAGCGGGGCGGCGCCGGTCCCGCCCTCCGCTCCGTCGACGATGACGAAGTCCGGTGTCGCCCCCTCCTCCAGCATGGCCTTGCAGACCGCGAGGAACTGGCGGCGCGACCCGACGCAGAGCTTGAACCCGGTCGGCTTGCCGTTCGCCAGCCCTCGCATCCGGCCGATGAAGCGGACCAGTTCGCGCGGGGTGGAGAAGACCCGGTGGTAGGGCGGGGAGACCACGGTCCTCCCCTGCGGGACACCGCGCACCCGCGCGATCCGGGCGTCGACCTTGGAACCGGGCAGCACTCCGCCAATGCCGGGTTTGGCGCCCTGGCTGAGCTTCAGGGAGACGCACTTGACCTGCGGGTGCGCCGCCTTCTCGGCGAACTGGCCGGGGTCGAAGTCCCCGTCCTCGGTGCGGCAGCCGAAGTAGCCGGTGCCGATCTCCCACACCAGGTCCCCGCCGGGCCGCAGGTGGTACTCGGACAGCCCGCCCTCACCGGTGTCGTGGGCGAAACCGCCCAGCGCCGCACCGGTGTTCAGAGCCAGCACCGCGTTGGCCGACAGCGAGCCGAAGCTCATCGCGGACACGTTGAGCAGCGCCATCGCGTACGGCTGGGAGCAGTCGGGACCGCCCACCCGCACCCTGGGCAGGCGGTGCGGCACCGCGACGGGGGCCATCGACGGCACCAGGAACTCGCGCCCGCTCCCGTACAGGTCCAGCTCCGTGCCGAAGGGCTCCTCCGCGTCCGTCCCCTTGGCCCGCTCGTAGACGATGCTGCGGGTGTCGCGGTCGAAGGGGCGCCCGTCCACGTTGCGTTCGACGAAGTACTGCTGGACCTCGGGCCGGATGCCCTCCAGCGCGAACCGCAGACGGCCGATGACCGGGTAGTTCCGCAGGATCGCATGCCGGGTCTGCAGCAGGTCCTTCGACGCCAGCACCGTCACCACCAGCAAGGGCACGGCCGCGCACCACCACCACGGGGACCCGAACAAGGCCGCGGCCGTGGCGGCGGCCGCTCCACCGACCGGCCCGGCAATCCACAGGAATCTCAGCACAGCGGCCGTCTAACCCCGAACGCCGCCGGCAATCAGGCGAGTTGCGTGCACGGGGCGGAGAGGATTCCGCTGAATACGTCGGACGCGACGGGGCAGTCGGTGTGCTGACACTGACTACGGAGGTCGAGATGGTTCCCCTTTTCCTCGTTTTTCTGCTGGCTCTGCTTCTCTTCGGTGCCGGCTTCGCACTGAAGGCCCTGTGGTGGGTGGCGGTCGTGGTCCTGGTGGTCTGGCTGCTCGGATTCCTGCTCCGCAGCACCGGCGCTTCCGGCAGCCGGGGCCGCTGGTACCGCTGGTGAACGACCCTGCCGTGCAGGCAGGGCGGGCCGGACGGGGGTGGGCACACACCGTGGTGTGTGCCCACCCCCGTCCGGCCGTGTTCACGGACTGCCGGGCCGGCCCTAAACCTCGACCGCGGGTAGCACCCGTGCTCGGCGGCCTCACCGCCCTCAACGCACACACAACCTCCCGGCTGAGGTGAACACTTCACCACACTGAGCGATCGTGTTAGCGTCCGTCGGATGTCGAGGATTCTGGTCACCGATCTGGACGGCACCTTGCTCGGCGGCGCCCCGGAGGACCGGCGCCGACTGCGGGACGCGCTGAACCGTCATCCCGAGGTGACCGTGGTGTTCGCCACCGGCCGCGGACTGACGTCGATCCGCAAGGTCCTGCGGGACCCGCTCGTCCCGAGGCCCCGGTGGATCATCGCGGATGTCGGCGCCACCGTCCTCGACGGCACCGACTTCTCCACCGTCGAGCCGCTGCAGGAACAGTTGCGTGCCGGCTGGCCCGGTCCGGAGCGCGTCCGGGCCGCATTACGCCGCTTCCCCGGGCTCACCTACCAGCACGGCGTCATCCAGGACGGCCGCTGCTCGTTCCACCTGGCCCCCGAACACCTCACCGGTGAGCTCACCGCGGCGGTGGAGGCGCTCGGCTGCGGCTGGACCTACTCCGCGGACCGCTTCTTCGACGTCCTGCCGCCGACCGCCTCCAAGGGCGGCGCACTGCGGGCCCTGGCCGACAAACTGGACTGGTCGGCCAAGGCGATCCTGGTCGCCGGGGACTCCCTCAACGACCTGTCACTGTTCCGCCTCGGCACCCACGGGGTGGTCGTCGCAGGGGGCGAGCCCGCGCTGCTCGCGGCGGTGGCCGACGATCCCCTGATCCACCGCCCGCACCAGCAGGGCGCAGCCGGCATCCTCGCGGCTCTCCGAACACTGGGCTGGGTCGCCACGGTCCGTCCCGAGCCCGGGCCCCGCCCCTCACTCGTGGTCGGATACCACCGCCCGCCGCTTCGCTGGGCCGGCGACAGCTGGCAGCCGCCCACCAGCCCCAACGGCATCCTGCCCACCCTGACCAGTGCCTTCACCGGCGGCCTGCCGGGCGGCATCTGGGTCACCGCCCGGCCCGGCGGTCATCCCGAGGCCGCCCGCGAGCAGTCCGCCGGCCCGCCGCTGTCCCTCGTACCGCTCACCACCGCCGAGTGGAGCGGCTACTTCCACCACGCCTGCAAGGAAATCCTCTGGCCGGTCCTGATGTCCGAACCGGGCCGCTCGGTGTTCGACGACCGCGCCTGGGCCGAGTACCGCACCGTCAACGCACGGTTCGCCGACCACATCGGCACCTTGGCCGCCCCGGGAGCAACCGTCTGGCTGCACGACTACAACCTCTGGCTGGTCCCCGGCCTCCTGCGCACGGCCCGTCCCGACCTGCGCACCGGACTGTTCCACCACACCCCCTTCCCTCCCGCGGACGTCTTCGCCACCCTGCCGGTCGCCGCCGAACTGCGCGCATCCCTGGCCTGTCTGGACTGGGCCGGCTTCCACACCACCGCCTTCGCCGACCACTTCCGCCACGCCCTCACCGGCCTGCCCCACCCGCCACGGATCCAGGTCTGCCCACTCGGCGTCGACCGCCCCGCCATCGAAGCCCTCGCACGCACCCGCACACCGCCACCCCGATCCGGCACCGGACGCCTGGTGCTGTCCGTCGAACGCCTCGACTACGCCAAAGCCCCGGTGCAGAAGGTCGACGCCATCGCCCGACTCCTGGCACAGCGGCCCGACCTGCGCGAACGGCTGACCTTCCGGCTCGTCTGCCCGCCGCCCGAGCCCGGTCTCACCGCCTACGACACCACTCGCGCTCTGCTCGAACAGCGCATCGACGAGGTCAACGACGCGTGGCAGACGCCGGATTGGCGCCCGGTGGACTATCTCCCCCGAAGTCTCTCCTTCGCCGAGGTCGTCGACGAGTACCTGGCCGCCGACGTGCTCTGGGTGACCTCGCTGCAGGACGGTATGAACCTGACGGCCAAGGAGTTCGTCGCCGCCCAAGCCGCCCTCCCCTCCCGCCACGCAGCCGGCCCGGGCGTGCTGGTGCTCTCCCGCCACGCCGGCGCCGCCGCCGAGCTCGGCGACGCCGCGCTCCTCACCGACCCCCGCTCCCCGGACGACCTCACCGCCGTCCTCGCCAAGGCCCTCGCCCTCACCCCGACCGAACGCCGCACCCGCATGCACCGCCTCGCCACCCTCCTCGGCCACGAACGCCCCGCCGACTGGGCGACCCGGATCATCCACGCGATCCGCCGCCCCGATCCCGCGTCCTGACCGACCCCGACCGGACGGACGACGGCCTCCGCAACCTCCCGCTCGGGTGCAGGTGAAGCTGCGCGGCCGGATCGGAGCTTTCCAGCCTGCGGCAGGCCGCCGTCAGGGAGCGGCCGCGGCGCTGCGCCGGACAGGCCCTAGGGGCAATGCCAGTGACTTAGGTTGTGTCCGCTCTGGTGATCGTGATGGTTGCGGGGGTTGGTGGTGGCCAGTCGTGCTGTTGGGCGCGTTTGAGGGGCCAGTTGGACATCTTGCGTTTGATGACGCGGGGGCAGGTCCGTTGACGGCGCGGGGGTAGGAGGCGTTCGGTGATCTCAGCCAGGGTGCGGTTCAGCGCCCTGGTGAGTCTGCCGGGGGGAAAGCGCCGCCTGGGCGGGGACCTGGCGGCGCACGACCCGCAGACTGCGGGTGAAGGACAAGCGGTCGGGGTCCACGCCCTCATGCAGGGCGGCTTGGTGCATGAGTTGTCGGATGGCGTGGTGGACGAGCAGGAGGCCGTAGACCTCCTGCTCGACGCCCCACGGGTACTTCGAGCGCAGGACGAGTTTGGGTCCGCGCTGGTGGGTCTTGATCTCGTCCAGGGTGGTCTCGATCTCCCAGCGCTGGACGTAGAGCGCGGCCAACTCGGCGGCCGGTGCCTCCTCGGGGTCGAGGAGAGTGGTGATCAGGCGGTAGACGGTGCCATCACCGGTGGAGGCGAGGGTGTATTCGACGACCCGGACGGTCACCGGGTTGCGGCGACTCCTTCTGTCCGGTTCGGCGTGCACCGTGCTGAGGTACGAGCCGTCGCTGAGCACGCGCACGACGGGCAGGTTCGCGCTCTTGCGCACGCGCCACAGCAGGTCCGCGCCGGTGGCCCGTGCGTGCTGCCACAGCTCGAAGCCGTAGAAGCCCCGGTCGGCCAGCAGCAGCATCCCCTCGCGAAGCCGGTCGAACAGCTGCCGGGACAGGGACTGCTCGCTCGCCGACAGCGGACCGGTGACGGCGGCGAACACCGCGTGGGTGCCGCACTCGGCCAGCCCCACCACCCTGGCCTGCGGGAACGCGCTCGCTCCGCGTCCCGACACATGGCGGCCGAAGAAGGCGTCGTTGGCCTCGGTGTCCGCCAGGTCCAGCGTGGTGCCGTCCACCGCGACCAGGCGCCAGCGCCGGTACCAGGCCCCCGCTGTCCCGGGCACCGCCATCGGCCGACACACCCGCGCGAACAGCAACCGCAACGGCTCTGGACCCAGCCGCCGACGGGCCCGGCCGATCGCGGCGGTCGTGGGCACCCGCCACGACCGCCGCCCGTCCCCGAGCCCCTCGCCCAGCACCCGGGCGACCTCTTCATAGCCCTGCCCGAAGAACAGGCACATCGCCAGCACGAAGTACACGACCACCCGCGCCGGCAACAACCGGCTGCGTTTCTCGCCCCGCCCGGTCTCCGCGATCACCTCATCCACCAGACCCGGCGGAAACGCCCGGGTCAACACCCCGATCGCGATCCGGTCCGACAACCGCTCACCCGCAGGCGACTTGACCTGTCCCACCCTCGCCACACCACAACCAACGAGACAGGGACACCAAAGTCACTGGCATTGGCCCTAGGGGTCCTCGCCGTCCAGGCGCGCGGCTCAGGCGTGGGCCGGAACGCCCGCCCATCGGCCGCCGGGCCGGGCCGGCGGATTCTCGGGCTCCGGGACCGCCCCGGGGACGTCCTCATCGAGCCCTCCTGCCGCGAGGACGGTCCGGCTCACCGCCGTGTGCAGGTCGGCCACCGTTCGCGGCGCCTCGGTCGCGTGGACTGCGATGCGCGCGAACGGAGAAGGCCGGCGCAGGTCGATGCTCACCACGACGTCCGTGAACGGGTGCAGGGCCACGAAGTCCCGGCCGCCGGGATGCCGCCACACCCCCAGGCACAGCCTGCCGGGGATCAGCAGGCCGCTCTCGCGTACTCCGCGGACAACCCTCCACGGCTGCCTGGTGGTCGTGACCTTCTCCACCGCCGTCAGCGGCACCCGCAGCGGCCCCGACCGCGTCACGAGCCGTTCCCACCAGCGCAGCCGGACCACCAGGTCCGCACCTTCGACCGTCACCCTCGCCATCGCCTCACACCCCCTCTCCCGCGTCGGCGTCGACCTTCCCCCAGTCGCCGTCCGCATCGGGTGCTTCGAGCTGCGCGGGCTGGGTGTGGGCCCGTGCGTCGAGCGGCGGCGCACCGTGCCGCTCCGGCCGGTGACCCGTAGCGTCGGCAATCGGTTGACGCGGTGTGCCGACCGGGCCCGGCGGCGTCGGAATCGGCCGGCGGGCGAGAATGCGTCCCACCCAGCGGCGCCCGCACCCGGGGCAGGGCGGCGCTCCCTGGGGGGTGTAGGGCGAGTCCACGGCTGTGCCGTCGCGGGAGAAGTACTCCCAGTCCCGTCCGTCGTCATCGCGGTAGTGCTGGACGTCGTAGTCCATGCTCCATTGGTGCCAGCAGTGGCCGCAGGTGAACTCCACGCGCTCCAGTGCCAGTTCCGTGATCACTGTCGACACCTCCTTCGTCGACGCGCTTCCTCGATCGACTCGGGCAACCGCTGCGGCGGCACGGCATCCGGTCGGCCGCCGAACGGCACCCCATCAGTCCGTATACCTCCACATGGGTCGTCGACACAACCGCAGAACGACTGCGTCGAGGCGGGCGTGACAGCGCCTACCGACCGGTACGCCCGTCCTGCATCGCACTGGGCACCAGGGCCGGTCCGCCCTGCGGCAGCGGGTGGAAGACCCTTCGGCGGCTACAGCGTCGCGCACTGGCGGGTGCGCGGGCCGGTGACGGTGTTGGGGGTGCCCGCGGTGGTGGGCGGTGGAGTGTTGCCGACGCAGTGGAGCGCGCCGGTGATGGTGTTGCCCGCGATCTCCGTGCCGCCCAGGTTGCCGGTCAGCACCGTCGGGCCGCCGATCCGGTTGGCGGTGCAGCCCTGCTCGGGCGCGCCGACCAGGACCGGGCCGGTGGTGCCGGCGATCCGCAGGCCGCCGTCGACCGTGTTCCCGCACAGCTCGACGCCGGACGCGTCCTGCGCGTTCAGGCCGCCGTCGATCGTCGAGTCGGCGGCGAACAGGGCTGCGCCGGGTGCTACCTGGACCACTCCGGTTCGGGCGCCGACCAGGCAGGTGCTCGGGCCGGTGGCGAGGACGGGGCCGGTGGCGCCGGTGATCGTCCGTTCGCAGGTCACCCGATGCTCCAGTGTCTCCAGCGGGCCGGGCAGGTAGCTGCCGTCGCCGGAGTAGCGGGCGGTGACGGTGTGCGTGCCGGGCCGCGGCCGGTTCCAGCCCAGCTGCGCCTGCGCACAGCCGGAGCCGCCGCCGGGGGCGAGGGCGGCGGTGCCCAGCTCCCGGTCGCCGTCGGCGAAGCTGACGGTGCCGGTGGGCACCGGCCCGGCGGTGGCCGGGCAGACGGTGTCGGTCAGGGCGACCGGGCTGCCGTACGCCGAGGGGTTCGGCGTGGCGGCGAGGGTGGTGGTGACCAGGGCCCGATGCGTGTTCAGCAGGACCGACACGGTGTCGTCCAGGCCGTGGCTGACGGCCACGTCGAGCCGGCCGCTGCCGGTGAACCGGCCGACCGCGACCGCGTCCGGGCTGGAGAAGTGGCCGTTGCCGGTGGGGTAGAAGTCCGGGGGCTGGAAGGTGCCGTCGCCGTTGCCGCGCAGCAGCGCGAGGGCGTTGGCGCCGTTGGCCACGACCAGGTCGAGCCGGCCGCTGCCGGTGAAGTCGCCGACCGCGACCGATCCGGGAAGCCGGCCCGCCGGGTAGAAGACGTTCGGCTGGAAGGTGCCGTCCCCGTTGCCGAGCAGGACCCGGACCCCGTCCTCGTCGTCGGTGGCCACCAGGTCGGGCCGGCCGTCGCCGTTGAAGTCGCCGACGGCGAGCGCGTACGGCACGCCGCCGACTCGGACGTCGGTGCGCGGGCCGAGGGTGCCGTCCCCGTTGCCGAGGAACACCGAGACCGAGCTGATGCCGTCGTCGGCGACGGCCAGGTCGAGCCGCCCGTCGCCGTCGAAGTCGGACAGGACGATCGAGGCCGGGTTGGAGTCGGTGCCCGTCGGATAGCCGGCCGGGGGCTGGAAGGTGCCGTCGCCGTTGCCGAGCAGCAGGTCGACCCGCTGCTCGCCGAGGACGCCGACGGCCAGGTCGGGCCGGCCGTCGCCGTTGAAGTCGCCGACGGCGACGGCGTCCGGATGGGTTCCGGTGGAGAAGCCGCGCGGGGCCTGGAAGGTGCCGTCGCCGTTGCCGCGGAGCACGGAGACGCCGCTGGTGCCCTGGTTGGTGGTCACCAGGTCCGCCCGGCCGTCGCCGTCGAGGTCGGCCACCGTGATCGCCGTCGGGCCCGGACCGGTCGGGAAGGTGGCCTGCGGGGCGAAGGTGCCGTCGCCGTTGCCGAGCAGGACCGAGACGGTGTCCGCCTCGCCGTTGGGCACCGCCAGGCCGAGCCGGCCGCTGCCGGTGAAGTCGCCCACCGCGACGCCGCGCGGGCTGTGCCCGACCGGGTAGACCACCTGCGGCGCGAAGACGTCACCGGCCGCCGCCGCGCTGCCCGGCAGGGCCACCACCGTGCTCAAAGCCACCAGCCCGGCCGCCAGGACCGTCCGTGCCACGCTCAGCCCGCGCATCCGCATCACTCCTGTTCCCCGGGGCGCCGCCGCCCGTCGCCGCTCGCCGGGCCGATGGTCACCCGGCCTCCGACGGCGCCCGGGCAGCGACACTCCGGGGTCGCCGGATCGGGTGGCCGACGCTGGTCGGGGCCCGACCGGTCCCCGGGCAGTCCGACGAGGACGAGGATCTGATCCGGGACGCCCTGGGCGCTCTCGACGCCTGAGCCCGTCCGGCACCCGGCACCCGTCAGCGCAGCACCGCGGTCCGGCGCTCGAACACCTCGGGGCGGGCGGTCTCCAGCGCTGTGGAGACCGCGCCGAGGAGTACGGCGTCCTCCCCCAGGAGGCTCGGCGCGAGCGTCGGACGCATCGGGGCGAGCCGGTGCAGGGCCTGCTCCAGCGGCTCCAGGAGCAGGTCCGCACTGCCGCCGATCCCGCCGCCCAGCACCACCAGGTCCGGGTCCAGCACGGCGGACAGCACGGCGACGGCGTAGGCGAGTTGCCCGGCCTCCCGCTCCACCGCCCGGACCGCCGCGGGCTCCCCGGCGCGGGCCCGTGCGAAGACCTGTTTCGCCGTCAGCTGCCGGGCGGCGCCCTCCGAGCCGAGCCCGAAGTCCCGGGCGGAGCGCACCACGGCGTCCGCGGCGGCCTCCTCCTCGATCGTCCCGGTCGGCTCACCGGCGCGGGCGGGCAGCGGCACCAGGCCGATCTCGCCCAGCGCGCCGTGCGCACCGAGCAGCAGCTCGCCGTCCTTCACCACCCCCAGCCCGAGGCCGGTGCCGACCAGCAGGTAGGCGAACATCCGGCTGCCCCGCCCGGCCCCCAGGGTGTACTCGCCGAGCGCGGCTAGGTTGGCGTCGTTGGCCACCGACACGGCCGTCCCCAGCCCCTCCCCGATCCGGTCGAACAGCCCAGGCCGGCCCCAGCCGGGCAGGCTGTCGGCGTAGCGCACCCCGCGCCGCTCCTCGTCCCACACGCCCGGGGTGCCGATCACCGCGTGCACGACGTCGCCGGCGGCCAGGCCCGCTTCGGCCGTCGCCTCGTGCGCGGCGGCGACCACGGCGTCCGCGACGGCGTTCGCCGAGCGCCCTCGGTTGGCCACGTCCCGGCGGGCGAGGACCGTCCCGGCGAGGTCCGCGACGGCCACCCGCAGCCTGGCCCGGCCGATGTCCACGCCGAGCACGTGCCCGGCGGTCGGGTCGACCTCGTACAGCACGGCGGTACGGCCGCGCTCGGGGGCCAGCCGTCCGGCCTCGCGGACCAGCCCGGCCTGTTCCAGGGCGGCCAGCGCGGCCGAGACGGTCGGCTTGGACAGGCCGGTGTCCCGGGCCAGCTGGGCGCGTGAGGAGCCGCCGCCGGTGCGCAGCAGCTCCAGCAGCAGCCACTCGTTGTTGCTCCGCAGCCGCTGCCGGTTCCAGGGCACCGCGGGGGCCCCGGCCGCCGGGCGACTGGTCGGCTGGTTGGGGCTCATCGGTCTTCCTCCGGTCTGGCTGCTCACGGACGTCTCCGGCTCGGGCCGGACTCGGGGCGGACGTGGGTCCGGCACGGGGCCGCGCGGGGCCGGCACGGCCTGCGGCGTCCGGTGTCGGGCGCCGCCGCCCAAGTATGACCGGTGATCATCCGCCGTCCGCCCGCCGGTTCCGGACCGCTTCGCAGTGCGTCGTCCGGACGCCCGCCGCACCCCGCACGGGCCTTCGCCGCCCACCGCGCACCGACCGCGGTGCGGCTCCCCGCCCGGCGGGCACCGGCTCCGCTACAGCACCGTCTCCGGCCGGTCAAGGTTTCACCCACTTGTGGGCGTGCCGCGCCCCGGCGCGTGATCATGGGCGTATGCACTTCCGGCACGGCAACCGAGCAGAGGGCTCACCGCCCGGCACACCGGTCACCCGGTCCCTGGCGGCGACGGCGGCTTCCCTCGCGGCCAGGCTCGGCGCGATCACCGGCAGTGACGACAGCAACCGCCGGGACGGCGGGAACGGCGGGACGGACGGGGACGACGACGACCCCGATCTGCTTCGCGCGGCCCTCGCCGCCGCCCCGGTCGGCGTCGCCGTGCTCGACGCGCGGCTGCGCTGGCAGTACCTGAACCCCGCCTTCCTCACCGCCACCGGCCTGCGCCGCGCCGACCTGCTCGGCCGCGCCGCCGAGGCCACCGCCTTCGCCGGCGCCGCCGCCACCCTGCGCCGGGTGCTCGCCGACGGGCGTGACCGCGAGCACGCCACCGGCGGGCCCGAGGGTCCGGGCCACCCCGTCCCGCCCGGCCTGCGGGTGCGCTACCGGCCGCTGCGGCACGCCGACCGGATCACCGGCGTGATCGTCGTCGTCCTGGACGGCCCCGACCCGGCCCGCGCGCAGCTCCGCGAGCTCGACCAGGCCCGCGCCCGGCTCGCGCTGCTCGACGCCGCCGCCGAGCGGATCGGCACCACCCTCGACATCGCCACCACCTGCGCCGAACTCGCCGCCTTCGCCGTACCCGACCTCGCCGACCTCGCGACCGTCGACGTGCTGCCGCCCGAGGCCGAAGCCCCCCGGCCCGGCCAGGGCACGCCCGTGCGGCTGCACCGCACCGCGGCACGGTCCGTCCCCGCGCTGGCCGCCGCCCTCGCCGAACTCCCCCGGCCCGGCGAATCGGTCCGCCACCGTGAGGGCTCGGCCGCCGCCCGGAGCCTCGCCGACGGCATCGCCGTTCTCGCCGAGACCGGCCCCGCGGACTCCTGCCCCGCCGACACCTCCTCGCTGCTCGTGCTGCCGCTCGCCGCCCGCGGCCGCCTGGTCGGGCTGCTCACCCTCGGCCGTACCGCCGCCGGCGTCCCCTTCGACGCCGACGAGGCCGCTCTGTTCGGCGACCTCGCCGCCCGCGCAGCCGTCGGCATCGACAACGCCCGCCGCTACAGCCGCTCCCAGGGCATCGCCCTGGAGCTCCAGCGGGCGCTGCTCAGCGAGCCGGGCAGCCCGCACCAGAACCTTGCCCTCGCCTCCCGCTACCTGCCCTCCGGCAGCAGCACGGTGGTCGGCGGCGACTGGTACGAGACGGTCCGGCTGCCGTTCGGCCGCACCCTGCTCGCCATGGGCGACGTCATGGGGCACGGCGTCGAGGCGGCCGTCGACATGAGCCACTACCGCTCCGCGCTGCGCGACATCGCCGGGATGGACCTGCCCCCGCACCGGATCCTGCGCCAGCTGGACAACGTCATCTCCGCCGACGACTCCGCCCGCCCGGCGACCTGCCTGCTGGCCCTCGCCGACCCGGGCCGCGGCCGCTGGACCCTCTCCAGCGCGGGCCACCTGCCGCCCGCCCTGATCGCGCCCGACCGTCCCACCGAGCTGCTCCGTGTCCCCACCGGCCCGCCGCTCGGCACCGGGCTCGGCGGCTACGAGCAGACCGCCCATCCGCTCACCCCCGGCCAGACCCTGCTGCTCTACACGGACGGCCTGGTGGAGCGCCGCGACGAGGACATCGACACCTCCCTGGAACGGCTGGCCGCGCTGCGCCTGCCCGCCACCGGCGACCTCGACGACCTGCTGGACGCCGTCCTGCACGCCCTCGCCCCGCCCCCGGCGCCCACCGCCGAGGACGACATCGCCATCCTCGCCGCCCGGGCCAAGCCCCGCTGACGACGGCCGCCCGGATCGAGCCGTTGCAGTCACCCGCCCCCGGGCGTTCAGACCTTCGCCAACGCCTGCTCGACGTCCGCCCACAGGTCCTCCGGGTGCTCGATGCCCACCGACATCCTTACCAGCCCCGCACCGATCCCGGCCACCGCCAACTCCTCGTCCGACAGCTGCCGGTGCGAGGTGCTCGCCGGGTGCAGGACCAGGCTGTGCACCCCGCCCAAGGAGGGTGCGAGCGAGGCCAGGCGCACGGACTCGGTGAAGGCCCGGGCCGCCTCGCGGCCGCCGGCGAGGTCGAAGGAGAGGACGCCGCCGTGGCCGTCGGGGAGGAGGCGGCGGGCCAGCTCGTGGTCGGGGTGGGCGGGCAGGCCCGGGTAGTGGACGGCAGTGACAGCGGGGTGGGTGGCGAGGCGGCCGGCCAGGTCGAGGGCGCTCTCGCAGTGGCGGCGGACCCGCAGGGCGAGGGTCTGCAGGCCGCGCAGGGTCAGCCAGGCGGCGAACGGGTCGATGGCGGCGCCGAGTTCGAGGGAGTGCTGCCACACCGTGCGGTGCGCTTCGGCCTCGGCGAAGACGGCGATCCCGGCGAGGACATCCGAGTGCCCGCCCAGGTACTTGGTGGCGGAGTGGACCACGATGTCGGCGCCGTGCTCGATCGGGCGGCAGAGCAGCGGGGTCGCGAAGGTGTTGTCGACCACGCTCACCACGCCCACCCGCTTGGCGACGGCGATCAGCCCGGGCAGGTCGGTGACCCTGGTGGTCGGGTTGGAGACCGTCTCCAGGTACAGCAGCCGGGTCTGCGGCCGCAGGGCGGCCCGGACCTCCTCCGGGTCGTCGCCGCCGACGTGGGTGACCTCGACGCCCCGGCGTTCGGCGAGGTCGACGAGCAGGGCGTGGGTGCCGCCGTACAGGCTCCGCTGGGCGATCACGTGGTCGCCGGCGCGCAGCAGGGCGAGCAGCACGGTGGAGATCGCGCCCATGCCGGAGGCGGTGGCGAGGGCGCCGACGCCGCCTTCGAGGTCGGCGACGGCCTGCTCCAGCGAGCGGACGGTCGGGTTGCCGTGCCGGTTGTAGACGAACGCACCGTCCGGTCCGGCGAAGGACCGTGAGAGCGCGTCACTGGAGTCGAAGGCGAACAGGTGGCCCTGGTGCAGCGGCACGCCCATCGGCCGGCTGCCCAGTGCCTCGGCGAGCGGCGGGTGGACGACCCGGCTCTCGGGGCGAAGTCGGTCCTGGCCCTGGTCCTGGTGGCGGTGGGAGTCGTTCATGCCGCCCATCCTCGGGCGCCCGCACCGCCCGGACCAGGGCCAATCGCAGCCGAGTGGCCTGCTCCGGGCGGGAGTTCCGGCCCCACCGCCCGGGAAAGCCGCCCGGCGTCCCTCGCCGGCCCGGCTACTTGCGGCGGCCGAAGATCCGCTTCGCGGCGTAGACGATCCCGACGATCAGCAGCACGAAGAGCAGGATGATCAGGATGACCACGACCAGCAGGAACTTGCCCAGCTTGGCGAAGAAGCCCTTTTTCTTCTTCTTCTCGTCCTTGGCCGCGAGGTGCGCGACATCGGCGGTCGAAGCGGTCGACGTGATCGAGGCGGTCGAGGCGGTCGAGGCGGTCGACGACGCGGCCGACAGGGTGCGCGGCGCGGCGGCCGCGACGGTCCGGGGTGCGGCCACCGCCGTCGCGCTCGACGCCGCGGCGGTGAGGCCGACGGCGGCCAGCAGGGCCACCAGGGCGCCTGCTATCGAACGTGCGATCCGGTGAGTCATCGTGCTCCTCGTACGGGTCCGGGATGGCGTGGCCGTGTTCGGCCAATCAAGCAATTTCTCATGGTCTGACCAGCAGGTTTTCTGGTCCGCGCCTAGTATGCTCCACTGAAGTTCTACAGCGGTGTAAAAGTTTAGCGACGGGCCTCGCCCGGATCGGCTCCGGCCCCGGGCCGCGCAAGCCCACCGCTTCGACGGGGGGCACCGTGGCAACTGTGGAGGATGACGACATGTCTGGCCGCAAGGGTTCCCCCGAATCCGGGATTTCGCCGCGCCGGGCGGGCGGACGGCGGGCGGCGGGCGGGAAGGGCACTCCGGAACGGTGTGCCACGGACGGCCAGGACGCCAAGAAGATACCGGACGCCCGCTCCACCGGGCGGGCCAAGAAGAAGCCCACGAAGAAGCCCACGAGGAAGCCCAAGCGCAGCACCAAGGAGAAGGTGCTCTGGACGACCGCCGGCTGCACCGCGCTCGTGGTCCTCGCCGGCGGCGCCCTCTACTACCGGCTCAACGGCAACATCAGCACCTTCGACCGCGACGCCGTCAGCAAGGACCGCCCGGAGGCCGCAGCCCCGGACGCCCAGGGCCGCACCCCGGTGAACGTCCTGCTGATCGGCTCGGACAGCCGCGGCAACGGCAACAGCGACCTGGGCGGCGGCGGGGACGGCGGCGCCCGCTCGGACACCGCGATCCTGTTGCACGTCTACGCGGACCACAAGCACGCCGTCGGCATCTCCATCCCCCGCGACTCCCTGGTCACCATCCCGCCGTGCAAGCTCCCCAACGGCAAGTGGACCAAGGAGCAGAGCAATGTGATGTTCAACAGCGCCTTCTCCGTGGGCGACACCGAACAGGGCAACCCGGCCTGCACCCAGAACGCCGTCGAGAAGCTCACCAACCTGCGGGTCGACCACACCATGGTGGTGGACTTCAACGGCTTCGCCGCGATGACCAAGGCGGTCGGCGGCGTCGAGGTCTGCCTGCCCAACGACATCCACGAGGGGGACCTCAACCCCAACCTGGGCCACAAGGGCAAGCTGGTCTTCGCCAAGGGCAAGCAGCGGGTCGAGGGCCAGTCCGCGCTCGACTACGTCCGGATCCGCCACGGCATCGGCGACGGCTCCGACATCGGCCGCACCAAGCGCCAGCAGGCCTTCCTCTCCTCCCTCATCAAGGAGGTCAAGTCCCGCGGCATGGACCCGACCGCCCTGCTGCCGCTGGCCGACGCGGCCACCAAGTCGCTGACCGTCGACCCCGACCTCGGCTCGGCGGCCAAGCTGCTCGACTTCGCCATGTCCGTCAAGGACGTGGACCTGCACGACGTCAAGTTCCTCACCGCGCCCTGGCGTTACGAGGGCCCGCGGGTCGCCCTGGTGCACCCGGACATCGATCAGCTCTGGGCCGCGCTCAAGGCCGACCGCACCATCGACGGCCAGGACGCGAGCGCCCCGGCCGCCGCCGGCTCCGCCGCCCCCACCGCTCCCGCCGCCGAAGCCCCGCCCACCCCGACCGCCGCCCCGAACGCCAAGGCCGCCGACATCAGGGTCTCGGTGCTCAACGGCACCGGCGAGGCCGGGCTCGGCGGCAAGGCCGCGGAGGCCGTCAAGGGCGCCGGCTACACCGTCACCACCGTCGGCAACGCGGCCGGAAAGCCCCGCAGCACCACCGTCGTCGAGTACGGCGCGGGCGAGCGCACCTCCGCCGAGGCGATCGCCAAGCTGTTCCCGGGCGCGACCGTCCAGGCCGGCAGCAAGGGCATCAGCGTCGTCCTCGGCCACGACTTCGCGGCCGCGAGCGGCGCCAGCCCGGCCACTGGCGGCACCCCCGCCGCCCCGGCCCCGCTGCCCACCAGCGTCAGCGGCGCCGCCCGCTCGGCGGACGACGACCCCTGCGCCAACGTCTCGTACGGCTGAGCCCGCTCCGGCGGAGGGCCGAGCGGCGGCAGGCCGACGCGAAACGGCGGGGCGCTCCCGGACCAGCGGTCCCGGGAGCGCCCCTCCAGCGATCACCCCCGGGGCGGTGTCAGACGGCTTGTCCCCAGCCGTAGCCCCGTCAGCGCCGCGTCAGCGCCGCGTCCCGCAGGACGGGCAGAACGCGGCGCCGTCCGGGACGTCCTGGTGGCAGCTCGTGCACTGGACGGACTGCGCCAGCCGGTACCCGCAGCCCGGGCAGAACGGCGTGCCGTGCGTCTCGGTGTGGCACTGCGGGCAGACCAGCTGGCGCGGCGTGTTCACGTCGAACTCGGCGCCGGACTGCTGCCCGGCCCTGTACGCCCGCTCACCGGCCGCGTCGTTGAGGCCCCGGTGCTGCGCCGCCATCGCCTCGGCCGCGGTGTCCGGGGCGCAGTTGTGGCACAGGCCCTGGGCGGGGTTGAAGCAGCGGCCGCAGACGTAGTGGGTGCACCGGGCGCAACGGTTGAAGTGCGTCTGGGCGTTGGAGATCGCGCGCTGGAAGGCGGCGTCCCGCGTGCTCCCCCAGGTCTGGCCGGCCAGGCCGTCGGCGGCGTTGCTGATGGTGTTGGCGCTGCCGCCGATGAGGTTCCAGGCCGCGCTGACGCCCTTGCCTATCCAGCCGGCCATCTGACCGGTCCGGAACGCCTCGAACGGCGAGCGCCAGGTGTCCGAGCAGCGGTAGCAGTAGAACTCGAACTGGAAGCCCGCACCGGTACCGTGCTGCTCGCACAGGTCACGGTAGTTGCTGCTGAAGTAGATCTCCGAAGTCACGTCGTCCCCGGTTGCTGAAAGTGGCATGTCGGCGGTCGCTCCCAGGGACGATAGGGCTCGCCGAACGGTTCCGCCAAGGAGTTGCGACGCGGCTGCTCAGAGGCCCGACACCGGCAGCAGCAGCACCCGCGTCGGGTCGAAGCGCTCCCAGTACGCCGGCTGCCCGCTGCGGCCGACCCGCAGTCGGCACCACCGCCGCCCGGCCGCGTCCTGCCACCAGCCGCTGATCCGGCCGAGCGCCCAGGTGCCGTCACCCAGGTCCACCTCGACCGGCTGGTAGACCCACCGGACGTCCGGACCCGCCACACCTGCCGGGCCCACCGGATCCGCCGCACCTTCCACGCTTGACGCGGCTGCCCGGTCCACCGCGCCTGCCGGGTCCGCCGTCTCCCCGTCGCTCCGGGGACCGCACTGACTCTCCATCACGGCTCCGCCTCCCGGTCCGGCCCCGGCCGCCGCCGCCCGGTCAGGGACGGCCGCACGGCCGGGTGCAGCTCGTCCCCGAGACTCTACAGGCGTGTAGAGAAGGGCGGGAGGTGTTCGCCCGAAGCCGGGAAACCGGGCCGGTTCAACGGCTCTTTCGCCCCGACGCCCAACGGGCCGAGGCCCAGCGCCCCTTGGCCCCGGCCGCCGAGCGCCGGCGCCGCCACAGCGCGACCGGCAGGACCCCGGCCAGCGCGAGCGCATCCGGCACCGGCGGCGCCTCGAACGGGGCGCCGGCGGCCCCGGCCGCCCCGGCCGGCACCTTGTCGAAGGTGTCCGGGACCGGCAGGGTGGACCAGTCCGACAGCGGCCAGGCGACCACGAAGGCCCGGCCGACCACGTTGTCCACCGGCACGAAGCCGTCACCGGTCTCGTTGTGGTGCCAGCGGGAGTCCCGCGAGTTGTTGCGGTGGTCGCCCATCACCCAGAGCTTGCCCTTGGGGACGGTGATGCTGCCGACCGGATCGTTGTCGCAGGGCGTCGAACCGGGGAAGAGGTACGGCTCGTCCAGCGCGACGCCGTTCACCTTCACCGGGCCACCCGCCACGCACTCGACGGTGTCCCCGCCGACCGCGATCACACGCTTGATCAGGTCCTTCTCGTCCGCCGAGGGCATCAGGCCGACGGTGCTCAGCGCCTTCTGCAGGGTGCCCGTGAAGGAGTTGCCGGGGCTCGTCGGCACGCTCTCCAGCCAGCCGCCCGGGTCGCGGAAGACCACCACCTCCCCGCGCTCGGGCTTCGCACCGAACCACGGGGTGAACTTGTCGACCAGCACCCGGTCACCGATCGCCAGCGTCCGCTCCATCGAACCGGAGGGGATGGAGAAGGCCTGCACGAAGAAGGTCTTGATGCCGAGCGACAGCAGCAGTGCGATCACCAGCAGGATCGGCAGCTCCTGCCAGAACGGCCGCTTCTTGCGCGGGTTCTTCACCTCCGCACCCGCACCGGCGCCCGCACGAGTACCGGCGTCCGGGGCCGGGGCCGCCCCCTCCTCCGCCCCCGAACCGGCCCGGCCGTGTCCGGCCTGATCGCGTTCCCCGGCTCCGTCACTCTCACCGGACTCCGCGCTCTGCTGCACACTCATCTTCTCGGCCCCTCCCGACGGCCCGACGGGAGTCGTGGAGAAGACCCCCTGTCAGGAACGAACCTACCGAACAGAGGTTCCCGGTCGCGCCCGGACGTGCATACGCTCGCCCTGCGGCCCGAACAGGCTGAGGAACTCCACCGGGTGCGGGCCGGCGTTGCCGAAGGCGTGCGGGGTACGGGTGTCGAACTCGGCGGCCTCGCCGGCGGTCAGTACCAGGTCGCGCGCGCCGAGCACCAGCCGCAGCCGGCCGGACAGCACGTACAGCCACTCGTAGCCCTCGTGCACCTTCAACTCCGGCTCGGGCTCGGTGTTCCGGCCCGGCGGCACGATGTGCTTGAACGCGTGCATCCCGCCCAGGTGACGGGTGAGCGGGATGATCGTCTGACCGTTCCTGGTCACCGGGCGCGGGTGGATCCGCGGGTCACCGGTGGCCGGTGCACCGACGAGTTCGTCCAACGGCACCCGGTACTCCCGGGCCAGCGGCAGCAGCAGTTCCAGGGTCGGCTTGCGCTGCCCGGACTCCAGCCGGGACAGGGTGCTGAGCGAGATCCCGGTCGCGGCGGCCAGTTTGGCGAGCGTGGTGCCGCGCTCCCGCCGCAGGGCGCGCAGCCGGGGGCCCACCGTGGTGAGGACGCTCTCGAACTCTTCGTCGACCATGCCTGCCATTTGCCGCCATGGCAACGGCCCTTGTCAATCCGGCACACGGGTGAGGCCCTGCGTTCCGGGGCCCTATCCTCGCGTCATGCGCATCCACCTCACCCGGGACTCCGTCGCGGCCGGCGACGACATCGACGCCCCGCACCACGCGACGGTCGACCTGCCCGACGGCCTCGACACCCCGGACGCCCTCGCCGCCCTCGACCTCCCCCGCGCATGGCTGCCGCAGATCGGCGGCGGCCGGGCCACCTGGGTGGTGCGCGGCGCCGACGGCACCCCGCTGGCCGTCCTCGCCCAGCAGTGGCCGCAAGCGCGCCCGCTCCCGGCCGGCCTGGGCCCGCTCGCCGCTCTGGCCGGGCCGGACGGCACCGTCCGCCTGCACGTCGAGTACCGGCGCCAGCTCGACCCGGACGCCGAGTACGAACGGCTCGGCTGAGTCCTTGACGCCGCCGGGTGCCGTTCTTGACGCTTCCTCAGTGCCCTCCCGGCGGAGGCCGGTTGCGGTCGGAACCGGGTTGCGGTCGGAACCGGGTTGCGGTCAGAGCCAGTTGCGGCGCTTGAAGACCAGGTACAGCCCGGTGCAGACCAGCGCCATCAGCCCGATCGCGAAGGGGTAGCCGAAGGCCCACTTGAGCTCCGGCATGTCCGTGAAGTTCATCCCGTACACCGTCCCGATCAGGGTCGGCGCGAACAGGATGGCGGCCCAGGAGGAGATCTTCTTGATCTCGTCGTTCTGGGCGTGCCCCGCCTCGGCGAGCTGCTTCATCTCCTCGTTCTGCCGCTGCGAGACCAGCGTCGCGTTGACGGTCAGGATGTTCTGCAGCATCTGCCGGAAGCCGTCCACCCGCTCGGCGGCGTAGGTGGCGTGGTCGGCCACGTCGCGCAGGTAGCGCTGGAGCTCGTCGTCGGTGCCGTACTTGCCGAAGCCCGCCTCCAGGCTCTTCATGATCTCCAGCAGCGGCCGGGTGGCCCGCTGCAGCTCGATCACCTCGCGGGACAGCTCGTAGATGCGGCGGGAGACCTGCGGGTCGCCGCCGAACACCTCGGTCTCGATCTCGTCGATGTCGTGCTGGAGCCCGGCGATCACCGGCGCGTAGCCGTCCACCACGGCGTCCAGCACCGCGTACAGCACCGCCTCCGGGCCCAGCGCCAGCAGCTCCGGGTCGGCCTCCAGCCGGCGGCGCACCGCGGACAGGTCCGGGGCCTGGGAGTGGCGGACGGTGAGCACGAAGTCGGGGCCGACGAAGAGGTGGATCTCGCCGAAGTCGACCTCCTCCGCCTCGTCCAGGTAGCGGGCGGCGCGCAGCACCACGAACAGGGTGTCGCCGTAGCGCTCCAGCTTCGGCCGCTGGTGGGCGACGATGGCGTCCTCGACGGCCAGTTCGTGCAGGTTGAACCGGTCCGCGGCCTCCAGCAGCTGCGCCGCGGCGGGGCGGAAGAGGCCGATCCAGGCCATCGCCCCCGGCTGATCGGGCAGCGCGCGGTAGATGTCGGCCAGGTCGCTGGGCGTGTCCGTCCGGCGACCGTCCCGGTAGACCGCCGCGTCCACCAGGGAACGCTCCAGCGCCACCGGGTCGACCGGCTCGTCGGAGCGCGGATCCATCGAGTGCTCGGGCGCCGGCTGGGTATCCGCGGGCCGGGTCGCGGGACGGGAGAACGGACGCTTGCTCGCGCGCACGGCGCGCACACGCCAGTCGGACATGGCGGGGAACCTCCACGGTGGATGCCCGGCCGTCGTGCCCCGGCAGGGGCGGGCCGGAGGCGCCCGGCCGGCCGCCACGCGCACGGCGCGACCGGCGGCACCCGAGCCGGGAGGCCGGGGTCAGCGCCGCACGGGAGCCGTACGGGAGGAGGAATGCCGGGTGCCGCGAGTGGTGCGGGACAACCGGGGGCGGGGCCTACTTCGGCCCGTACTACTGCACTCCACGGCTCCCACCTCCTCGTCTCCGCGCGCCCGCGCAACCGGACGGGCGCCGACACGACCCCGTCGAGTCTAGTACCCGCCCGACCCGCTCACCCACCGGGCTGCCTCACACGGCTGCCCCGCCGGGCTGCGCGCCGCCCCGGCTACCCCTGGATCCGGCCCCGGGTCCGGCCCTCGGCCCACGGTCCGGGTCCGGGTCCGGTTCCGCGTCAACAGCCGTCCCGTGCAGCGGCGTTCGTCCAGGTGAAGCCGGTACGGAGGGGCGTGCGCGCCACTACGCTACGTGTCATGACTTCTTCGGAGAGGGCCCCGGGGCGGGGCACTGCGGTGGTGATCGGCGGCGGGCTGGCCGGGTTGGCGGCGGCCTGGGCGCTGCGCGGCTTCGCGGAGCGGATCGTCGTCGTGGAGCGGGACCGGTACCCGGCGGAGGCGGCGTTCCGGGCCGGAGTGCCGCAGGGGCGCCACGCGCACCTGGTGCTGGAGGCCGGGCACCGGGCGCTGGAGGAGATGATGCCCGGGATCAAACAGGAGCTGACGGCCGCGGGCGCGCTCCGGGTGGCCGCCTCGGAGGTCAAGTGGCTCAGCTCCGCCGGGTGGATGGCCGACTACCCGGCGCGGATGGCCTTCCTCTCCTGCACCCGGCCGGTGCTGGACAAGCTGGTGCTGGACCGGGTCCGCACCGAGGCCTCGATCGAGTTCCTGGAGGGCACCGACGTGGTCGGCCTGCTCGGGTCCGCCGGGGCGGTGACCGGGGTGAAGGTGCGCGAACGCGGCCCGCAGCGCGACTCGGAGCAGGGCTCGGAGCAGGGCTCGCAGGGCTCGGAGCCGGGCTCGCCGCGCGACTCGGTGCGCGACTCGGTGCGCGGCGAAGTCCGTGACATCGCGGCCGAGTTGGTGATCGACGCGGCGGGCCGCTCGACCGCGGTGCCGAAGTGGCTGGCGGAGCTCGGCTGCCGTCCGGTGCCCGAGGAGCGGGTGGACGCGGGCGTCGCGTACTCCTCCCGGCTGTTCCACCGGCCGGCCGGGGTCGACCTCGGCGGCCAGGCGGTCTACCTCCAGACCAAGGCCCCGGACGCACCGCGGATGGGCGTCCTGCTACCGGTCGAGGACGACCGCTGGATCGTCAGCCTCGCCGGGATGCGCGGCGCCGAACCCGAGCCCGGCGAGGAGGGGTTCGCCAAGCACCTGGCCGGACTGCGCGACCCGCTCCTGCGCGAGGCCCTGCGGGAGGCCGAACCGGCGGGCGAGGTCCGCGGCTTCCTTCCCGGCCCGGGCGTGCGCCGCCACTACGAACGCGCCTGCCCGGAAGGCCTGGTGGCGGTCGGCGACGCCGCGAGCACCTTCAACCCGGTGTACGGCCAGGGCGTCACCGTCGCCCTGTTCTGCGCCCGGGAACTGCGCCGCACCGCGCTTCGGCACGGCGGCATCGGGCACGTCACGGCCCGGGAGGCGCGGCGCGCCATCGCGACGGCCTCCAAGAACCCGTGGGTGATGTCCTGCGCCGAGGACGCCCGCTTCGACACCACCACGGGCGCACCGTCCGGCGCCCTGCTCAGGCTCCAGCACCGCTTCCTGGACAAGGTGCTGGCCGGCGCCACCCGCGACCCGGTGGTCACCGAGGCGTTCCACGAGGTGCTGTCCCTGGTGGCGCCGCCGTCGCTGCTGTTCCGCCCGTCGGTGCTCGGCGCCGTCCTGCGGGGCTGACCGGGCCGCCGGGAGCCGTACCAGAGCGGCGGTACGGCTCCCGGCGGCGGTCGCGCCCGCTACCCGTCGAGGTGCGCCGCGACGTACGGCAGCGCCACCTGTTCCAGCGCGCCCCGGCCGAACGCCGGGTGGACGTTGACCTCGAAGACCACGCCGCCGCTCTCCGCAGCGAGGTCCACGCCCGCGAGGTCGAGCCCCAGGGAGGCGGCTGCGGAGATCGCCAACTCGGCTAGCCCGTCCGGTAGTTCATGCTCCTCTAGTAGGGTGGACACGGCGCCGCGGCACTCGTTGCAGGGCGCGTCCGGGTCCGCCTGGACGTGCTCGACCGCACGCACCACCCGGCCGTGCAGCACCACCACCCGGTACTGGTGGCGACGGCCGTCCGGGAGGAAGTTCCGGGCGTCGCGGGCGATCAGCCAGTCCGCCCCCGCCCGCGCGTAGTGGCTCGCGGCGGCCGCGAGTTGGGCGTGGGTGGTGACGTGGAAGACGTCCTCGCCGCCCATCCCGACGCAGGGCCTGGCCCAGACGTCTCCGCCCAGCCGCTCGAAGGCCCCGGCGGCCGCCTGCAGGCTCGGCCGGGACAGTGCGACGCTGGGCATCTGCGGGACGCCGTCCCGGTGGAACCGGGCGACGGTGGCGTCCTTCTCGGTGGCCGCCCGCCAGGCCTCCGCGTCCGTCCCGAGCGAGCGGGCGCCGCACTTGCGCAGCATCAGCTGGGAGTCCTCGAACGCGCGGCGCCGGTGCGGCGGGATCTCGTAGACCACCACGGCGTCGGCGGTCACGGCCCGGCCGTCCGCCAGCAGCCGGACCCGGCCCCCGTCGTCGGCCTCGATCCGGCCGCTGCCGCCGGTCATGAAGTGCCGGGCGTCCAGCTGTACGGGTTCCCGGCCGGTCAGCGTCCGGGCGGCGGTGGCGAGCACCGTCCGGCTTCCTTCGGTCGAGCTGTGATCGGTCAGGAGTACGAGATCGCGTCGGCCCATGCGGCCATGGAAGCGGCCGTCGCGCGTCCGCGACAAGACGGCCCGGTGCGCCACCGGCGGGCCGCCGTGGCCGAAACCGCGCCGTACCTTTCCGCGCCGGCCGCACCGATTGCAGCCCCTGAATTCGGATGCGACCGCTCCCGGCGCCCGCTACCGTGGCCCGCATGTCGACGCCCCGAATTTCCTAGCTGACGGACCCGCCTCCACGCCACCCGTGTGTCCATCAGCTGTTTCGGAGCGTTATCCCATGATCACCACCCGTGGTGTCGACGTGCGCGTCGGCGCCCGTCTGCTGCTGTCCGATGTCACCCTGCACGTCGCCCCCGGCGACCGGATCGGCCTGGTCGGCCGCAACGGCGCCGGCAAGACGACCCTGCTCGCCACCCTCGCCGGGCAGTTGGCGCCCGCCGCCGGAACGGTCTCCCGGACCGGAGCCGTCGGCTACCTCCCGCAGGACTCCCGCACCGCCGACCCGGCCGCCACCGTCAGCGACCGCATCCTGTCCGCCCGCGGCCTGGACACCGCTGTCCGCGCGCTGCGCGCCGCCGAGGAGGCGATGGCCTCGGCCGGCTCCCCGGCCCAGGAGCGCCGGGCGATGGACGGGTACGCCCGCGCCGAGGCCACCTTCCAGGCCCGCGGCGGCTACGCGGCCGAGGCCGAGGCCGCCCGGGTCGCGGCCGGACTCGGGCTGCCCGCCCGGGTGATGGACTCCCCGGTCGGCACCCTCTCCGGCGGTCAGCGCCGCCGGGTCGAACTGGCCCGGATCCTGTTCGCCGACCACGACACCCTGCTGCTGGACGAGCCGACCAACCACCTGGACGCCGACGCCGTCGCCTGGCTGCGCGGCTTCCTCACCACCCGCCGGGGCGGGGTGGTGCTGATCAGCCACGACCTCGGCCTGCTGGAGGCGACCGTCAACCGGGTCTTCCACCTGGACCCGCAGCGCGCCGCGATCGACATCCACAACACCGACTGGCAGGCCCACCTCACCCAGCGCGCCGCCGACGCGCGCCGGCGCACCCGGGAGCGGGCCAACGCCGAACGCAAGGCCGCCGCACTGCACACCCAGGCGGACCGGATGCGGGCCAACGTCGCCACCGCGACCACCGCCCGCAGCATGGCCCGGCGCGCCGACCGGATGCTCGCCGAGCTCGAACCCGTCCGGCAGGCCGAGCGCACCGCCCGGATCCGGCTGCCCGAGCCCGCACCCTGCGGCCGGGTGCCGCTCGGTGCGATCAGCCTCGCCAAGTCCTACGCCGGCCGACCGGTCCTGACCGGCCTCGACCTGGCCGTGGACCGGGGCAGCCGACTGGTCGTGCTCGGCCGCAACGGCGCAGGCAAGACCACCTTGTTGCGGATCCTGGCCGGGCAGGAGAGCCCCGACGCGGGCCGGGTCGTGCCCGGACCAGGACTGCGGCTCGGCTACTTCGCCCAGGAGCACGACACCCTGGACCCGGCCCGCAGCGTCCGGGACAACCTCGCCCAGGCCGCACCCGACCTCGACGACGGCCGGCTCCGGCACGTGCTCGGCGCGTTCCTCTTCCGCGGCGACGACGCCGACAAGCCCGCCGGCGTGCTCTCCGGCGGCGAGAAGACCCGCCTCGCCCTGGCAGGCCTGGTCCACTCCGGGGCCAACGTCCTGCTCCTGGACGAGCCCACCAACAACCTGGACCCGGCCTCCCGCACCGAAGTCCTCGGCGCGGTCGGCACCTACCCGGGCGCCCTCGTGATGGTCACCCACGACCCGGGCGCCATCGAGGCCCTGCGCCCCGACCGCGTCCTGCTCCTGCCGGACGGCGACGAGGACCTCTGGCACGACTCCTACCTGGACCTGGTCGTCCAGGCCTAGGCCCACCCGCTACGGGCCCGCGCGCAACAACAGGCGCTCGGACTACGGCTTCCGGGCCTCGATCAGGAACCGCGCCGAGTGGGCGACGAACGGCCCCTCGGCGCGGATCCTCGCGTCCAGCTCACGCAGCCGGTCGAGGTGGGCGGCCACGGTGAAACCCGGGACCATCCAGATCACCTTGCGCAGGAAGTAGACCACCGCGCCGATGTCGCGGAACTCCATCCGCAGCCGCTCGGAGCGCAGGTCCACCACCTCCAGCCCGGCCTCCCGGGCCTCGGCGCTCTCGGCCTCGGGGCGACGGCCCTCGCGCGCCTGCGGCTGCGGCCCGAGGAAGTACTCGACCAGCTCGAAGACGGACGCCGGGCCGACGTGCTGCGCGAAGTAGCTGCCGCCGGGCCGCAGTACCCGGGCGATCTCCGCCCACCAGGCCCGCACCGGGTGGCGGCTGCTGACCAGCTCGAAGGCCTCGTCCGCGAAGGGCAGTGGCGGCTCGTCCGGGTCCGCGACGACCACCGCGCCCATCGGGTTCAGCAGGCGCGTGGCGCGGGCCAGGTTCGGCGGCCAGGACTCGGTCGCCGCCAGGACGGTCGGACGGCGCCCCTGCGCGCCCTCGGCGTGACCGTGGGCACCCCCGGCCTGCCCGCGCGCCTCGGCGAGCCGCAGGGCGCCGGCAAGGACCTCGCCGCCGCCGGTCTGGATGTCCAGGGCCGACGTCGCCGCGCCCAGCCGCTCGGCCAGCAGCCGCTGGTAGCCCCAGGATGGGCGCTCCTCGGTGGCCCGGCCGTCCAACCAGGAGAAGTCCCAGCCGTCCACGGACACGGCCTCGGCCTCGGCGATCAGCTCTTCGAAGGTGCGCATGCCCGCATCATCCCGGCGACGGCTCCGCCGGGCCACCGGATTCCGCTCGCCCCGGCCTGTTCACTGCGGCCCGCTCACTGCGGCCCGCGACCTGCGCCCCGCTCACTCCGGCCACCGTGGCCGACCGTCCGCCACCTCCGCGATGCGCAGGTGACGGACGGCCTCCAGCTCGTCGTCGGCGAGCAGGTCGGCGATCAGCGCGCGCGGGCCGAACACCTCGGTGGCGCTGAGGTCGCAGTTGGTGAGGACGAACCAGGAGCGGTCCGCGGGCCACCAGTGCGCGGGGAACCGGAACCCCGACGGATCGGCGTCGTGGTGCGCCACCGCTTCGTCCAGACGCCCGCGGTGGGCCTCGACCGGTGCCATCAGGTCCTCGATCGCCGCCGAGGCGAAGCAGCAGGCCGTCCCCGGCCCGTCGGCGCTGTGCCGGGCGAGCACGTCCACCAGCCGGGCCAGGCAGTCCCGGTCCGGCGCCCCGAGCTGCGGGTACTCGACCTCGCCCGCCGGCTTGACCCGGTCGTCGAACACCAGGTACGACAGGGTGCCCGGCCAGTCCGCGAGCCGCCGCCCGGCGCCCGCCAGCGCCTCGGACCAGCGCACTCGACGCCCGTCCACCCGCAGGGTGTGCAGCACCCAGCAGCGGTCCGCGAAGCCGTGCTCGGGGGCGTTCGGCTCGTAGCCCAGCACGGCGTCCGGCTCCTCCAGCAGCGGGCGCAGCCCGTCCAGACCGTCCGCGTCCGGCACCCGTTCCATCGCAACCGCCCCTTTCCCGGCGCCGAAACCGGTGCTCCGCGCCGGTGCGCCCGGGCGAGGATAGCGCCCTGCTCCTCCTCCCCCCCGCTGATGGAGGCTCCGACGCCATGCCCGCACCGCCTCCGCCTCCGCCCCCACCGTGCGGCCTGACCTGGAGTCAGGGTCAGCATCCACTCGTCGTGATAAATCGGTTGCGAACCAGCCCGTGCGCGTGAAAGCGTACGAACACCCGTGCAGGACCAGCGTGTTCAGGAAGGAGGCCCGTCATGACCAGTGGCATACGATTCGCCGCCGTACCGGGCCTCGTGCTCGGTGACACCCAGGCTCGCGCTTCGACGCGTGAGCCGCACCCGGCCTGACGTCCGCGCCCGCCACCACGGCGGCGCCCTCGCTCGGCGCACTGCCGCTCACCTCCTCGTCGAAGTGCTCTTCGTGCCCCCTTGCACGTTCGACCACGAGGAGCCCCGGTGTCCGACATCTACCGGCCCACCACCGTTGCCCTGCTCACCCTCTCCGCTCTGTCCGCCCGCTGGCGCAGCGAGAACGGCACACCCCCGCCGCGCCGCCTGATCATCGCCGACGACAGCCTGCGCGCCGATGCCGCCCACCGGCTCGCCTGCGAGGGCACCTCCCTGCTCTGGAAAGGCGACTATCCCGGCGCACTCCGACTCCTGAACGCCATGCGCCGCCGCGCCGGGCGGCGCCGACCCCGATCCGCACCCGACTCCCCGGCCGATGCCTTCCGGCGGCACCGCCAGGAGCGCGCCCGCCTCGCGCGCATCCTCGGCATGCTGCTGGTGCCGCTCGACGCGGACCACCGTGTCCCGCTGCACCGGGCACCCGATGTCCGCGAGGCCTGCCTGGCGGCCTACGGACCGCTCCTTGAGAACAGCATCGTGTCGCTGCGCGAGCTCCTCGGTGTGATCGGCGCCCACCAGTGGCGCCTCCGGGGTGTCGAGGTCCCCGCACTCGGCGCCCGTATCCATCCGCACTACGGGGTGTTCCCGCCGACCCGGGGCGAGTACGTCGACCTCGTCGCCCGGGCCCCGCTGCCGCCCGCCGCTCTCCGCCCCACCGCCGCGGGCCACCCCCTCGCCCTCGACCTCGGCACCGGGACGGGCGTGTTGGCCGCCCTCCTCGCCAAGCGCGGCCTGCGCCGGGTGCTGGTCACCGACGCCAACCCGCGCGCACTCGCCTGTGCCCAGGACAACGCCCACCGTCTCGGGCTCGCCGACCGCATCGAGGCCGCCGGCACCGCCCTCTACCCGCCGGGCGACGACCGGGCTGCCCTGGTCGTCTGCAATCCCCCGTGGCTGCCGGGCCGGGCGGCCTCCGCCCTCGACCAGGGTGTCTACGACCCGGACAGCCGGATGCTCCGCGGCTTCCTCGACGGCCTGGCCCGCCGTCTGCTGCCCGGTGGGGAGGGCTGGCTCGTCCTCTCCGACCTGGCCGAACACCTCGGCCTGCGCTCCCGCGCCGACCTGCTCGGTGCGATCACCGGGGCCGGTCTGCGCGTCACCGGCCGCCTCGACACCGTGCCCCGTCACCCCCGGGCCACTGCGCCCGCCCCGGCCGACGCCCCGACCGAGGCCACGGCCGACCTGCTCCAGGCTGCCCGCACCGCCGAGGTCACCTCGCTCTGGCGGCTGGCGCCCTCGTGACTCCCAGCCATGCCCCGAGCACGCCGCGGACCGGCGGTCCGCTGCGCTGTGCACCCCGACCCCGACCTACCTAACCTGGAGAGGAGGAGGCGAATCACCATGCTGGGAGACGCACCGGTGCTGGCCATGATTCCCGCCGCCGATCTGGCGCGGGCCAAGGCCTTCTACACCGACACCCTGGGCCTGAAGCTCGTCGAGGAGACTGCGGAGGATCTCACCTTCGAGAGCGGCGGCATCCTGTTCGGCATGTACGAGACACCGAGCGGTGGCCAGGCCGCGCACACCCTGGCCAGCTTCAAGGTCGCTGACCTCGACGGCGAGATGTCGGCGCTCCGCTCGCGCGGCATCACCTTCGAGGACTACGACTTCCCCGGTCTGAAGACCGTCGACGGCGTCGCCGAGGGCAGCGACGGCCTGCGTGCGGCCTGGTTCAAGGACAGCGAAGGAAACATCCTCTGCGTGGCCGAGAAGCCCAAGAAGTAGACGTCGCCGCGCGCCGCCGGTCGGCGGCGCGCACCTGCCCCGGTCAACCGCCCTGCTTTGCACGGTCGTTCAGCCGGGCGGCGAAGACCCCATTCTCGTCGGTGCCCGGTCCGCTCGGCGCGAGCGGCCAGGCACCGACGGGGCGGGCCGGCGACGGGGGGCGGGTCGGCGACGGACCAGGGCCCCGGGCGGTCAGCGCCGCCCGCGCACCCGGCGCCACCCCGCCCGGGCGAAGGCGACCGGGTCGAACGAGCCCGGGCGGTCCCGGGTCAACGGGTAGCAGGCGAACCCGATCAGCGCCGCGCTGAAGTGGCCGACGCTGGTGTAGTCCCGGCTCTGCTGGACGCCGAGGCCGTAGACGACCAGCACCCCGACCGCGTACAGCCCGCGCCAGGGTCGCACGATCAGGTAGGTGAGCACCGCGACAACCCCGGCGAGCGCGTAGCTGACCCCGTAGTCGAGGGTGTAGACGGCCTTCGGCGGGGCGAGGCCGCGGTGGATCGCCCAGCCGAGCACGCCCTCACTGAGGTAGGTCGCACCGACGTGGGCGAGCATCGCCACCGAGATCCAGCGCAGCGTGCCCAGCCAGCGCTCGGCGGGTACGTGGAAGAGGTTGTAGAGCAGGAAGTAGACCACCCACCCGCCGCCCGCTATCCACAGCGCGCTGGTCACCAGCACCCGGACCGGCGAGACCTGCAGGTGGTGCAGATTGGTCGACCGCCGCTCCAGGATGCGGTCCGCGGTCACCGGGTCGACGTGCCGGATGACCTGCGTGGTGACGAGCAGGATCGCCAGCCAGGTGTACGTCCCCGGCGCGCGCCGGACGTAGGCGCACACCGCGTGCGCGGCCCGCGACCACCGGGGCCGCCGGTGCGCCCCGGAGTCCCGGGAGGTACTGCCGGCCATCGACGCCTCCTCCCCCGCACTCTGCCGCCCGTCCCCCTCCCCGCCCGTCCCCCACGCCTCCCCACCCCTTCCCCCACCCTGGCCCGGCCCCACTGCCACCCGCCGCCGCGGCGGCCCGTACGGGTGATCCGGCCCCTCCCGCCGCTTGACGTCGGGCCCGACCCGGACAGGTCCCGGCACGCTCCGCTGACGTACGCTGGCGATCCGATCCTCCCGGCCGGCCTCCCCGGCCACGCACCGGGCGTGCCGGTACCGGGAACCGCAGAACAAGGGCAGCAGGCACGATGAGCGAGCGCCTCGGGACGAGGACACCGACCGGCCCCACCGTCGCCCGACGCCCGGGCCTGAGAACCGCCGCCCGACGCCCGGCCCTGAGAACCGCCGCCCGCCTGTGGCTCACCACGGCGTACGTCCTGCTGCTGACCGCGACGGCCTCCTGGCTCGCCAGTCAGAGCCACGCCGAGCGCGCCAGGTTCGTCCGCCACAACAGCAGCAACGTCCACCACATGGAAGTGGGCAAGTGGTGGACCGTATTCACCAGCGGGCTGGTGGTCGACGGGGTGCCCGCCTGGGCGGGCATCGCGGCGGTCGCCGCCGTCCTGGGCCTGGCCGAGTGGCGCTGGGGCCCGGCCCGAGCCGCCGCTGTGTTCGTCTTCGGGCACCTGGGGGCCACCCTGCTCACCGAGGGCGCGATGTGGGTGATGCTGACCACCCACATCCCCGGCGCGCTCTCCCGAGCCCGGGACGTAGGCATCAGCTACGGCCTGGTCGCCACCGGCGCCTGCCTGCTCGCCCTGGGCGCGGTGCCGCTGCGCCGCTACGGCCTGTCGGCGCTCGCCCTCGGCCTGGCCGCCGCCTGGGCGCTGGACCAGGAGCTGGCGGACGCCGGGCACCTGGTCGCCCTCGCCCTCGGTGTGCTCGCCTCCCGGACGTCCTGGCTGCGGGCCCGCGCTCCCCTGCCGCGCTGACACCGCAGCAGCGGCCGGGCCGGACTCCGTACGAGTCCGGCCCGCCCCCGCCTTCCCACCCCATCCCCTGCATGCGTTCGCGACCCCGACCGACCCCGCCGACCGGCCCTGACCGGCCCCTTCGCACCGCATCCACAGCCCGAACCCAAGCCCAGCCCAGCGCATGCTCTTGCATTACTCTGCAAATCTATGCCAGAGTTCGGGCATCGGATCGAATACGCCGAATCCCGTCACACATCGCTGAATCAGGGGCCCGCAGTGCGGGTCATAGGGTGCATCCATGTCGAAGGTCTTGAGCAAGCTGCCGGTCGGTGAACGGATCGGCATCGCATTCTCCGGTGGGTTGGACACCTCCGTCGCCGTCGCGTGGATGCGCGAGCACGGTGCCGTCCCGTACGCCTACACGGCCGACATCGGCCAGTACGACGAGCCCAACCTCGCCGACGTCCCGGCCCGAGGCCGCGCGTACGGCGCCGAGCAGGCGCGCCTGGTCGACTGCCGGGAGGCGCTGGTCGAGGAGGGCCTGGCCGCCCTCGCCTGCGGCGCCTTCCACATCCGCTCCGCCGGACAGACGTACTTCAACACCACCCCGCTCGGCCGCGCCGTGACGGGCACCCTGCTGGTCCGCGCCATGCAGGAGGACGGGGTGTCCATCTGGGGCGACGGCTCCACCTACAAGGGCAACGACATCGAGCGGTTCTACCGCTACGGCCTGCTCGCCAACCCCAACCTGCGGATCTACAAGCCGTGGCTGGACCAGGCCTTCGTCGACCAGCTCGGCGGCCGCAAGGAGATGTCCGAGTGGCTCGCCGAGCGCGACCTCCCCTACCGGGACTCCGCCGAGAAGGCCTACTCCACCGACGCCAACATCTGGGGCGCCACCCACGAGGCCAAGCGGCTTGAGTACCTCGACACCTCGATGGAGATCGTCAGCCCGATCATGGGCGTGGCCTTCTGGGACCCGGCGGTCGAGATCCAGACCGAGGACATCACCGTCGAGTTCGAGTTCGGCCGCCCGGTCCGGATCAACGGGCAGGAGTTCGCCGGCGCCGTCGACCTGGTCCACGAGGCCAACCGGATCGGCGGGCGCCACGGTCTCGGGATGTCGGACCAGATCGAGAACCGGATCATCGAGGCCAAGAGCCGCGGCATCTACGAGGCCCCCGGCATGGCGCTGCTGCACATCGCCTACGAGCGGCTGCTCAACGCCATCCACAACGAGGACACCATCGCCACGTACCACACCCAGGGCCGCCGGCTGGGCCGGCTGCTCTACGAGGGCCGCTGGTTCGACCCGCAGTCGCTGATGCTCCGGGACAGCATCCAGCGCTGGATCGGCCACCCGGTCACCGGCAGCGTCACCCTGCGGCTGCGGCGCGGCCAGGACTACTCGGTCATCGACACCCAGGGCCCCAACTTCAGCTACCACCCGGAGAAGCTGTCGATGGAGCGCAGCGTGGACGCCGCGTTCGTCCCGGACGACCGCATCGGCCAGCTGACCATGCGCAACCTCGACATCGCCGACTCGCGCAGCAAGCTGGAGCAGTACGCGGTGCACGGCCAGCTGGCGCCGTGGAGCGGTCTGATCGGCGAGCTCGCCCCGGGCGGGGCCGCGCCGATCGCCGCGGGCACCGGCGACGAGGCGGAGTCCACCGCCCTCGACCACGCGGCAATCGAGTCCGGCACCGACTGACGGACACCGGCGGGCCCGACAGACCCACCGCCCCCACGGAGGCCGCCGCACCACCCCGGTGCGGCGGCCTCGCCCGTCCCGCACCGTCGACCTCACCGCAGCGCCGGTCCTCACCCGCACCGCCGCCCTCACCGCAGCCCTGGCCACCGCCGTTGCGCCCCTCCCACGGGCCTGCTCCCCCTCACCCGGACGGCCGAGTCGACCGTGCGCGCCGGGCCTCGCCGTAGCTGAATGGCGGACGTGCGCCCGGCGACGGGAAGGCGGGCACCGGGATGGGTGAAGCGGTCGGTTCGATGCTGGCCTCGGCGGTGGCGATCGCGTTCAGCCCGCTGCCGCTGATCACCGTGGTCCTGATCCTGGCCACCCCGCGCGGCCGGACCAACGGGCTCGCCTTCGCAGCCGGCTGGGCGCTCGGCCTCGCCGCTCCGGTGGCCGCCGTCCTGGCGGCCGGCACCGCCTTGAACCGGACCGAGCCTCTTGCCACCTGGTCGTCCTGGGTCAAGCTCGGCCTGGGCGTGCTGCTCGTCCTCTCCGCCGCGCAACAGTGGCACGACCGGCCACGGGCGGGGCACATCACGGCTCCGCCGAGCTGGTTACGGGCCGTCGACCGCTACACCGCCGCCAGGTCCGCCGGCCTCGGCCTCACGCTGGTCGGGCGCAGCCCGAAGACGCTGCTGCCGGCTCTCGGCGGGGCCGTCTCGATCGTCGCCACCGGGACCGGAGCCGGAACCGCCACCGCCACCGCCGCCACCACCGGCGTCGGAACCGAGGCGGTGGCAGCGGCACTCATGGTGGTGATCGCTTCGCTCTGCACGCTCCTGCCGCTCGCGGTCCGGCTGCGCGGCGGGGAGCATTCCGCCCGGCGCCTCGGCGAGTGGAGGGCCTGGACATCCGCCCACAGCTCTGCGGTCCTGATCACGGTCCCGGCCGTACTGGGCACCGGCTACGTGGGCGACGCCATCTCCGGACTCACCTGATCACCGCCGCCAGAGACCCCGTCACCGTATCCGCACCACACCACGCCCCCGCACCGCCCGGAGACCCAGCCGCACCGGCTCCGCCCTCGGCCGCGTTGCCAGCGCCTCCCGGAGCGTCAACAGGATCTCCCCGTCGTAGCGCTCCGCCAACACCCGGGCCAGCTCGGCCGCGCCGCCCGGCCGTACGTCGGGTGCCAGGTCCGGCAGTCGGCCGGGGGCGCTGAGGTCCTGGGCCTGGGCGGCCCACCGGGCCGCGTCGTGCCGCTCGCCCTCGGCGGTGTAGTGCACGGCGAGGCAGTGCACGGCCAGCTGGTCCCCGTACTGGGCGGCGATCCGCCACCAGAACACGCCGTCCGCCGCCCGGCCCAGGCCGTAGAGCAGGCAGCCGAGGGTACGGAAGGCGGTCTTCTCGGCGAGTTCGAGGTCCAGGGCCAGCTCCCCCGCTTCCACCGCGCCCGTCACGCCCGCGCACAGGTGCCGGAGGTCCCGCCGGAGCTCCGCTCGCCCTCCGCCCCAGGGTGGCTGGCCCGAAGCCGGCCCCGAGCCGACACCCGGCCCCACGCCCGGCCCCACACCCGATCCTCCCCCCGGGCCCGACCCGGGCCCCGAGCCCCAACCGAGACCCGAGCCTGCGCCGACCGCCGTCCCGGCCCCCGGGTTCGGCCCGGCCGCCGGGGCGTGCGGCGGCCGGGCGCCCGCCGGCGGACGGGCCGGGCGCTCCCGGACGGCCGGCGTGGGACGACGGGCAGCGGCGAGCCGTTCGGCCAACCGCCGGGTGAAGGCCACCGGGTCGTGGTCGTCGAACTCCCGCTCCAGCTCGGCGGAGTGCGCGCGCAGCACCTCCACGACGCGCACGCCCCCGCCCCGCACGCCCCCGCCCCGCACGCCCCCGCCCCTCACGCCTCCGCCCCGCCGTCGTCCTCCGGGTGCTCCAGCAGGTACTCCAGGTGCCGCCGCCCGAGGCTGTAGTAGGTGCGGGCGGTGGTGTGCGCGATGCCGAGCGACCGGCCGATGTCGTGGTACGACAGGCCCGCCTGGCGCAGCCGGACCACGTCGGCCTGGACCGGCGCGGCCCGCGCGAGTTCGTCCATCGCCCAGTCCAGGGCGTCCAGTTCGGCGAGTTCGTTCAGCTCGTCCTGGCTGGTGTCGGGGCGGCGCTGGGCGATCACCCGCAGCCGTTTGCGTTCGGTGCGGCGGCGCTCGCGCAGGACGTCGACCACCGCGTCCTTCACGATCTTGAAGGCGAAGGCCTGCGGATCGGCGCTGGCCAGGGCGCGGCGCCAGTTCTTGTAGAGCGTCGCACCGGCGTTCTGGACCGCGTCCTGGGCGTCCTCGCGGTGTCGCAGGCGCTGCTGGGCGTAGCGGAGGTAGCCGGAGTTCTCTCGGGTGTAGAAGACCTCGAAGTCGGTCGGCAGGTCGCCGAGCGGGTCCGCCCGCAGGCCCCGCTCCCCGCCCGGCCCGGGAGTGTTCACGCACGCCCCCCTTTTCTGGGTCAGCTGGCCGGCCCACCGGGTGGCACGCCGACGGCCCCTGGGGGCTCGTGGTGTAACCGTCCGGGAGGCGCGGGATGTTGACCGGATCGGGCGGACAATTGGCGAACGATTCCGTTCACTTTCGAACGCTGCCGCTGACCTGCCGATTCGGGCTCACCGACGCCGCCGCAACCCACGTCACGTGACCCAGATCACACCGCACGACAGGCCGGCTTGACAAGCCCCGGAACCGCACGACACCCACCCCTACGGCGCCGGCTCCACCGCCGCCGAGTCCAGCGCGCCCGTCACCCGCTCCAGCAGCCCGCGCAGTGCGGCCAGGTCCTCGACCGGCAGCCCGGTCGCCGCGAGCAGCCGGCGCGGGACCTGTCCGGCCCGCTCGCGCAGCACCGACCCCTCGGGCGTGAGCCGGACGGTGACCGAGCGCTCGTCCTCCGGGCTGCGCTCGCGGCTCACCAGGCCGGCCGCCTCCAGCCGCTTGAGCAGCGGGGAGAGGGTGCCCGAGTCGAGCCGCAGGCGCTCGCCGATCCGCTTGACGGGCAGCTCGCCGTCCTCCCAGAGCACCAGCATGACGAGGTACTGGGGGTAGGTCAGCCCGAGGTCCTTGAGCAGCACCCGGTAGACGCCGCCGAAGGCGCGGGAGGCCGCGTTGAGCGAGAAGCAGATCTGCTGGTCGAGGCGGAGCAGTTCCTCGTCCGCCATGCCGGGGAGCGTGGTCATGACTCCATGATACCGATCACGCTCGCACGACTTAGTTGTGCACAATTGAATTGCGTGCTCTACTTGTCTCACGGCAGGGCACGAGCGGACCGCCAGAACGACGACCGCGACGACCCGGGCCCTGGCCGATCCGAGCAACCGCAGCACCACGAAGGGAACCGACCATGGACGCGCTCTACACCGCAGCCGCCACCGCCAACGGCCGGGAGGGCCGTGCCGTCAGCTCCGACGGGCAGCTGGACCTCGCGCTGGCGATGCCGGCGGCGCTCGGCGGCAACGGTCAGGGCACCAACCCCGAGCAGCTGTTCGCGGCCGGCTACGCCGCCTGCTTCGCCAGCGCCCTCGGCCTGGTCGGCCGCCAGGCGCGGGTGGACACCAGCGAGGTCTCGGTCACCGCCGAGGTGTCCATCGGCAAGGACGGCGCCGGCTTCGGCCTCGCCGTCGTGCTCCGCGTCGAGCTGCCCGAGTCCCTCGCGGGCGAGACCGGCGAGCTGCTGGTCAAGCAGGCCCACGAGGTGTGCCCGTACTCCCGCGCCACCCGGGGCAACATCCCGGTCGAGCTCGTCGTCGAGTAAGCACCCGCCCCTTCACCTCGGGCAGCCGTCCGGCCCCGGAGCCGCACCGGCGCCGACCGTCGGACCGACGACACCGGGCCCGCCGCAGGAATCCTGCGGCGGGCCCGGTGCTGTCCGAAGCACTCCGACCGAGCCGTCCCCGACCGGACGCCGCCGGCTACGAGCCGCCCGGATCAGCCGGGCCGATCGCCCGGAGCGGCGGCCTGACCACCCGGCCCGTTCGCCGAGCGCAGCGTCTCCAGCCGGTGCCGGTACTCCTCCGCGTCGATCTCGCCCCTCGCGAACCGCTCCGCGAGCAGTTGCTCCGGCGTCGGCCCCGCTGCCCACCCGCGCGCACCGCCCGGCCCGGGCCCCGCGACACCCGCAACTGTCGACCCGTGCGGGAGGGGCTGCCGCGTGCGGGAGAGGTACCGGACCAGGGCGACAGCCAGCAGTACGAGCACCGCCAGGACCAGCAGCGTCCCGATCGCCATCAGCCCGATGCCCCAGCCGCCAACGCCGTGTCCGTGCCCGAACCCATGCCAGTGCCTCATCAGGACCTCCTCCTCCGGCCCCGTCGGGGCCCGCCGAGGTGACCGGCGCTTCAGGGCGCATCCGACAGGCACGCCCTACCACCATCCTGCGCCCGGCAGCGGTGAAAGCGCCGTGAAGAAAGCCTGAGAAAAACGTTCCGGCGCCCAGGTGAACGCCCACGAGGTAGCGTGCCGCCCGTGACCCAGTACCCGCGGACGGCCCACCACCCCCGGAGGACGGCCGCTCCCCCGAGCAGCTCGTCGCCGCCGGCGTGCTGCGTCGACACGCGGACCCCAGCCCCCACCCCACGCTCGGCCACTGCCCGATCGCCTATGTCTCCACCGCACTCTGGGCCGAACTGACCGCCCTCGCCATCGCACCGTCCGCCGCCGAGGCCACCGCCACCGCCCTGCTGCGCACGCTCGCCGCACAGGCCGTGGACGCGGCCCTCGCCCCGGGCAACGAGCGCGCCCCGCGCAACGACCTCTACGTAACGGACCCCGCCCACATCGGGCCGAACCGCCGGGCGGTCTGGTTCCAGCGCCACGGCCCGCACGGCCCGATCACCGCCGCCTTCGCTCCCTGAGTCACGAGGACCGAGCACCGAGCACCAAGCTCCGAGCGCCACGCACCAAGCTCCGAGCCGCAGCCCGAGGCCCGACGCCCGGGACCCACCCCGGCCTCAGCGCTCGACCTGCAGGCTGTGGCAGACCCAGCTGAGCCGGTCCGGCCCGCCGATCGGCGGCCGGTCATGGTAAGTCCCGTCCGCCACCGACATGTTGACGATCAGGTACGCGTGCCACCCGGCCCCCACCCCGTGCAGGTCCGCGTAGACCAGCTCGTCCGCCACGTACCAGTCCACCGAGTGCGCGCCGAGCACCGCCCGCAGGTCGAAGGTCGCCCCGGGGGCGATCCCGGCGCCGCCGCCGTGCCAGTAGCGGAAGCCGCCGCGGACGTGGTTGGAGATCTCCAACAGGTCGGGGTTGTCCGGGTGGTACTCGAAGACGTCGACCTCGTTGCCGCCGTCCCGCCAGGTCCAGATCGCCGGCCAGGCGCCCAGTTCGACGGGCAGCGTGACCCGCGCCGACAGCACGTCCCCGGTACGGACCTGGAAACCGTCCGGACTGCCCTCGGTGGTCAGCAGGTTGCAGTTCCACAGCCCGCCGTTGTGCCGCCGGGTCGCGGTGAACACTCCGCCGGGGCAGTACCCGCGGCTGAGGTAGTCGAGCTTGTGGTCGCTCCGGTTGGTGGGCCCCATCCTGGGGTACGCGCTGCTGCGCCCCGCGATCCACTGCCTGGTCGAAGTGAAGTCAGCGTCGAACACGACTGCCACGGCTGCCTCCCCGGTGCTCCGGCGCCCCGGCAGTCCGATCGGCCGGGCACACAGAGTGAGTTACCCGATACGCTCCGCTGTATGCGAAGCGGACCACGCGGGTCCGAGAGTCGGGTACGAGACCGGGTACGACCGCCGGATCAGCCGACCGCCGCCGCGCCCCCGGCGCCGAGCCGGTCGGTGACCGAGACCACGCCGTCGACCGAGCGGCACAGGTTGAGCACGATCGGCACCAGGTGCGGCTCGGGCACCGTGCCGCTGAGCACCACCCGCCCCTGGTTGACCTCCACCCCGATCTCCGCCGGGCTGACGCCCTCGATCCGGCCGAGCACCTCCTCGACGATGTCCCGGCGGATCACCATGTCCTCGCGCAGGAACACCCGCAGCAGGTCGCCCCGGCTGACCATGCCGATGACGCGGCCCTCCTCGTCGAGCACCGGCAGCCGCTTCAGCCCGTGCCGGCTCATCATCCGGGCCGCCGCGACCACACTGGTGCCGGGCGTGGTGCACACCGGCTGGGTCGTCATCAGGTCGGCGGCGGTGACGGCGCCGTCCGGGCCGGCCTTCGCCGACTCGGGCGCCGGCAGCAGGCTGCCCGGGTCGTCCTGCGCGGCCAGGGTGCGCAGCAGGTCGGCCTCCGAGACCACGCCGAGCGGACGGCCCTCCGGGTCCACCACCGGCATCCCGGTGATGTCGTACTCGCTGAGCAGCGTCACGATCTCCTGGAAGCCGGTCTCGGGCGAGACCAGGACCACGGGGCTGGTCATCACGGATTCGACGGTGGCATGCCGCACGCCGGTTCACCTCGTCCAACGGTGCTGGTCCGACCGGGCGCGGATCGTCCCGGCCGGTACCGGCAGCATGGCGCGCGGCCGGCCGAACCGCCAGGGGCCAAGGGGCCGAACGGGTGGGACCTTGGACCCCGCCCCGCGGGCACGGCCCTGACAGGGGCTCTACCGGCCGCAACCGGGGCACCGACGCCACCGAGCGCCTGAAGTTGCCGAGCGTCCTCGGCCACCAGGCCTTCACCCGCCGACCGCCGCACGCACGTCGGCTGCCTCACGCCCGCCACCCGCACGTCGGCCGCCTCACGCCCGCCGCCTCAGCTCGGTCGCCCCGGACGGCGCAACCATCACATGATCGACTCGTTGGACCGTCCACCACGACAGCACCACGGCTTCCGGGAGGTCCCCCTTGGCAGGACGGACGGTGGGCGCGGCACCGCCGGCCCGGGGCGGGGCGGCGCGGCCGGTGGCGCAGGCGGAGGCCGCCCTGGTGCGCCACTACCGCAGGCTGGTCCGACTCGCCTACCTGGCGCTGCCCGCCGACCGGGACCGGCACAGCAGGGTGCTCGCCGCCCATGCCGTCGTGCAGCGCGCCCTGCCCTTCCGCTGGACCCGCCGTACCGAACCGGCCGCCGCCGAGGCCGAGGCCGATCCGGTCTACGCCGAGCTGCGCCTGCGGGTCCTGCGCGCCGCGCTGCGGCCCCGCCCCGCCGGGCGTCTGCTGGCACCGCGGGCCTGGGGCCTGCGACTGTTCACCCCGCACGGCGGCGAGGAGGACGCGGCGCTGGACCGCGCGCTCGCGGCACTGGACGCCCCGACCCGGGCGGCCTTCGCGCTGCGGGCGGTCGAGGGGCTGGACGCCGAGCAGGCCGCCACGGTGCTGCGGCAGGCCGGGGCGGCGCGGCCGGAGGAGGCGGTCGACGCCGCCGCCGGGGTGCCGTGCGGTCCGGACCCGGAGCCCTCCGCCTTCGACCCGTGCGCCGTCCGGGTCCAGCCCACCGATCTGCTGCGCCGCCGCCGGACGCTGACCGCCGCACTGGCGGTCGGGGTGCTCGGGTTCACCACCACGGCGGCCGTGCTGGGCGGCTCCGGCCCCGCCGCACCCGCCCCTCCGGCCTCCGCCGTTCCCCCGGGAGCCGCCGACCCGGCCCGCCTGGTCCGGGTCGCCCCGGACGCCTGGCAGCACACCGCCCGGGTCGACTTCTCCGCCTGGCCCGCCCGAGGCGACCGCCGCGAGGACGGCGCACTGCTCGGCCGCGCGCTGACCGCCTGGGCGCAGCCCGGCCCGCCCAGCCGCGCCGAGCCCGGCACGGACCCCGCCCCGCCGGTCGAGGCACCGCACCTGCTGTTCGCCGGGACGGTGGACGGCACCGGCGTGGTGGTGCTGTACGACGGGCGGCGGATCGCCCGCTACACGGATGCCCCGGACGGCGGCCCGGACGGCGGCCTGGACCTCGCCCGGGCGGACGACTCGGACGTGACCACCGCGGGCGCGCTGGCCCTGCGCCGCCAGGGCGCCACGGTCCGGTACCTGCTGGCCCCCTGGGTGGACTCCGCCGAGCTCCGCCGGATCGACCAACCCGACGCCCCCGCCCGGCCGTTGGACCACCCCGAGGCCGTCACGGGCCCGGTCCCCGGCGGCGGACCGGCCGACTGTCGGGGCGCCACGCTGCTGCAGCTGCACTCCTCCCCCGTGATCGCCGAGAAGCACACCTTCCTGCTGGCCGACCTGGGTGGCCTCGTCCCCGCCCACCTCACCTACTCCCCGCCGCCGGACCGCAGCCCGGTCGACCGGCCCCAGGCCCCCCAGTCCGACCGCGCCACCTCCGACCGCTCCCAAGCCGCTCAGCCCGCCCTGTCCGCTCAGCCCGCCGTCACATCCCGCGAGGCGACCGCCCAGGACGCGCTGCAGGCCTGGGCCCGTACGGGCTGCGCCGTCCCGGACGGCACGCCGGGCGTCAAACAGCTCGACCTGTGGGCCTTCGCCGTCCAGCCGCTGCCGCAGAACGCGGGCTCGGCCGCCTGGGTCTGCCTGCGCGCCGACCGCTGGAACGGCGAGGGCAGCGCCGCCACCGCGGTCGTCCTGCCGGGCGCGCGCGGTCCGCAGCGCACCGGCGGCGGTCCGGGCCGGGCGTGCAGCCGGTTCGAGCAGGACACGGTGGCCTGGACGTGGTGGCGCTCCCCGCAGGGTTCGGAGTACCTGCTCGTGGCGGGCAGCCGCCGGGTCACCCGGTTCACCGTCAAGGGCCAGGACTGGTCCGCCGACCGGCCCGCGCCGGACCACCTCCTCGCCGTCGAACGCCCCTCCCGGGCGGCCGTCCAGGTGGAGGCGCTCCTCGACAACGGCGGCCGCATCGGCCCGCCCCGCTGAGCCCCGCCCGTCCGGCTGCCGCCGCACCGGGCCACTGCCCCGCTCAGCGCGTCGCTCCGGACCGGCCGGACAACTCTGCCTCGTAGTCCGGCAGTTCGACGCTGCTGACCTGCGTGCCCAGCTCCAGCATCTTGTCCAGCGCCCACCGCCGGTTCAGCAGCGCGTTGCGGAACCGCAGCCCCCTCGGCGTGCGCGGCGCCAGGAACGGCCCGGTGCGGTCGCCGCCCTTCTGGCAGCCCTGCGCGTAGCCGCGCAGCAGCTTCTCGTAGCGCGCGAAGGCGGTGCGGTGGTCGCCGCGTGCGCGGGCCAGTTCGCCCGCCAGGACGTAGGCGGCGACCACGGCCGTTCCGGTGCCCATGCCGCCGATGGTCGCGCCGCAGGCGGCGTCGCCGATCAGGGCGGTCCGGCCGGTCGACCAAGCGGGCACGTCGGCCCGGCTGATCGAGTCGAAGTACAGCTCGGGAGCTGCGTCCAGGCTCTCCAGCAGCTGCGGCACCCGCCAGCCGAGGCCGGCGAAGGCGCCACGGATCAGCGCCTTCTGCTGCGCCGGGTCGTGGCGGTCGTAGCGCAGTTCGGGCGAGGCGAAGAGGCAGAAGGCGCCCGCCCGGCTCCGGTCCCGGTGGCCGGCGCCGACCGACATCAGCCGGCCGGGGACGTTGAGGCCCACCGAGCCGGTCGGCAGTCCGAGCGTGTTCGGCAGCTGCCAGGTGGCCGCGTAGTAGCCGAGGTGGCGGACGTAGTCCTCCGCCGGGCCGAAGGCCAGCCGACGGACGGTGGAGTGCAGCCCGTCGGCGCCGATCACCAGGTCGAACTCCCTGGACTCACCGCGCCGGAAGGAGACCCGGACCCCGCTCGGCGTCTCGTCCAGTGCCGTGATGGTGTCGCCGAAGACGTACTCGGCGCGGGTGCTGCTGTGCCGGTACAGCAGCTGGGCGAGTTCGCCGCGCGGGACCTCCAGGTCACCGCCCGCGAACTCGGCCGGCAGGTGCAGCAGTTGACGCCCATCGGCGTCCACGAAAGTCATCGGGCTGCCGCCGGTGTCGAGCGCGCGCAGCTCGTCCAGGACGCCCATCCGCTCCAGCACGGTCAGGTGGGTGCGGCCGCGGAAGTCGACGTCCTGGCCGCCGCCGCGCAGGGCGGGGGCCAGCTCGACCACGGTGACCTCGAAGCCGTACCGGCCCAGCCAGTGGGCCAGCGCGGGGCCGGCGATGCTCGCACCCGAGATCAGGACCTTGGTGCTCATGGAGATCACTCCGTCACGAAGCCAGGAACTGTGTCCGGCGGACACTGTTCATTGCTGTGTACGGTAGACGCAGTTGGAGTGGATGGGCAACCCCCGAGGCAGCACGGGGCTTGACCCCAGGACAGGAGCAGACGATGGGCGAGGCGGCGAACGACATGGTGCGGCTCCTCTGGGGCCCGCCCGCCAAACCGACCCGCGGGCCGAAGCCGGCCCTCAGCCTGGAGCGGATCGCCTCGGCGGGCGTCGAGGTCGCGGACGCGGAAGGCCTGGCCGCGGTGTCGATGCAGAAGGTGGCCGGGCTGCTCGACTTCACCAAGATGTCGCTCTACCGCTACGTCCCCGGCAAGGCCGAACTCGTCGCGCTGATGGTGGAGTCGGCCGTCGACGCGCCCCCCGCACCCACGGAAGGCGCCGACTGGCGGGAACAACTCACCGCCTGGGCCCATCACTTGAGCGAAGCATTCGACCGGCACCCGTGGCTGCTGGACGCCACCGTCGGCCCCCGGGTGCTCGGCCCCAGGGAACTCGCCTGGCTGGAACGGGCGGTGGCCGCGCTCGACGGCCACGGCCTGACCGGGCCCGAGCGGATGGACGCCGCCGTGCTGCTCGCCGGACACGTGCGCGGAATCGCCGGGCAGTCCCGCGCCGCCGGCCCGGCGGGCTCACCGGAGGCCGAACTCCTCGCCGCCCTCGGCCCCGTGGTACGCACCCACGCCGACCGCTTCCCCGCCGTCGCAGCCGCCATGGCCGACCCGAACGGGCGCGACCAGGCCCTGGACTTCGGCCTGGAGCGCATCCTCGACGGCCTGGCCGCCCTGATCGCCCGCCGCACGCAACAGCCCTAGGATCCGTCTGGGCACGCGCCCGGAAACCCCTCGGAGTGCGGCGTGCCCGCCCACCGGCATCACGCCCCAGGGCGAGGTCCGCGCACCTGACCGCCGCGGGCGAACACACCGCGGATCCGCCGGGCCGGGCTCCGGGCCGACAGCCGCGGCCAGGCCGAACTCCGATCCGTCCGGTGGCCGCCTGGCCCGCCCGCCTGGCCGCCCAGCCGGCCCCTGGCGTCCGGGAGGCGCTGGTCTGGGCCCTCGGCGGCCGGGCCACGCCGGGCGTCGCCGAACTGCCGGCCGGCCTGGCGGACGATCCGCACCCGGACGTCCGCTGGACGGGCCCGAGGCCGTCGCGACGGTCCGGGACCGCTGAGGCCCCGGCCGCCGTCACTCCTCCGGCGCTGCCGTCAGGAGACGCGCTTCAGCTGCCAGGTGTTGGCGTTGAAGCTCGGCACCGCCGAGTAGTTGCAGCCGGAGCTGTAGTAGCTGCTGACGATCGTCCAGCCCGCCGGCGGCCAGGTGGAGGCGCAGGCGTTGACCACGGTGCCGACCGGGTAGCCGGTCAGCTGCATGATCTTCTTGGAGTTGGGGTTGAACCCGGAGCCGCAGCCCGCGCTGTTCCACCACTGGACGTCCACGTAGCCGTCCGGCGTCAGCGTGGAGGAGCAGACGTTGGTGGTGTCACCGGGCGCGGCCTGGGCGGTGCCCATGGTCAGGGTCAGCGCGGCGGCGGTACAGCCGAGGGTCAGGGCGGCGGCACGAAGACGTATCACGGGAGCGGCTCCTCCTTCTGACGCGGCGCTTCCGCGTCACGCCCATTCCTATCCGTGCCGCGGCCGCGGCGGACAGCGGATTTCCGGCCCGTCCGGCGGCGCGATCTCGCTCTTGCCAGCCGGGTACGGACCGCCCCATACTTCCGTGACCTGCAGTGTTCCCCGCCGACATGCCCGTCAGGCCGATCCGGGTGATCATGGGACGAACCGCGTCTCGGCGATTCGGCGCACGGGTCGGCTCCGGTCGGCCGCGGTGGCGCCCGGAAGGGTGGAGCGATGTTCCAGCTCCTGTGGATTCTGCTCATCGGCTTCGTGCTCGGCGTGCTCGCAAAGCTGATCCTGCGCGGGCCGCAGTCGATCCCCTGGTGGCTGACCATGCTGCTCGGCGCCGCCGGGGCCTGGCTCGGCAATGCCGTCTCGGGCTGGATCGGCGTCCGCCACACCTCGGGCATCGACTGGATCCGCCACATCCTGCAACTCGGCTTCGCCGTCGCCCTGGTGGCCTTCGTCGCACCCGCCTGGAGCAGGTCCCACCAGAGCCGCTGACCCGACAGCCCGACTGAACCGCCGGCCCGCCGGGCCCGCAGCTTCAACCCACGTGCACCGCCGGGCGGCGCGAGCGGTCCGGTTCGGCCTCGCGCAGCACCTCGCGCGTCACCGGCGCGATCTCCCCCTGCCCGAACAGGAAGAAGCGCAGGAACTGGGCGAACGGGTTGCCCTCGGTCCACTCGAAGTAGATGTGCGGCTGCTGCCCGGTGAGGTCGCGCACCTGCAGCAGCAGCGCGGCCAGCGCGTTGGGCACGCTGGAGCTCTGCAGCGACAGCACCCGGTACCGCTCGTGCAGCACCTCGCCGCGCACGGTCAGTTCGGCCTCGAAGTCGGACGGGTCCAGCACCGTGACCTCGACGAAGACCAGGTCGTCCTCGGCCGGGATGTCGTTGTCCCGGCGGATCTGGTGGATCTTGTCGCGGTACTCGGGCAGGTCCCGGCTGTTCGGCTCGTTGGCGATCAGCCGCAGCGGGCGGTGCATGTAGTCCCGGACGAACCGCTCCGCCACGTCGTCCAGTACCACGTCGGTGACGCGCAGTTCGAAGGCGCGCTTGAGCCGGGAGAGGAAGGAGACCAACATGATCCCCGCGATGAAGCAGGCGCCGATCTTGACTCCGTCCGGCCGCTCGGCGATGTTCACCGCCGTGGTGTAGAGGAACACGGCGGCGACCACCGCGAAGCCGGCCCGCCAGCGGCGCTGCCCCGCCTTGTGGGCGGCGATGGTCACGGCGATCGCCGCGGAGCTGATCAGCACCAGGACGCCGGTCGCGTACGCGCTGCCCTGGGCGTCGACGTTGGCGTCGAAGATCCAGGTGACCAGGAAGGCGATCAGGGTGAGGACGATGACCAGCGGCCGCACGGCCCGCGCCCAGTGCGGGGCCATGCCGTAGCGCGGCAGGTAGCGGGGCATCAGGTTGAGCATCCCGGCCATCGCGGAGGCACCGGCGAACCAGAGGATCGCGATGGTGGACAGGTCGTAGACGGTCCCGAAGGTGCTGCCCAGGTACTCGTGGGCGAGGAAGGCGAGGGCTCGCCCGTTGGCTTCCCCGCCGGGCTTGAAGGCCTCGGCGGGGATCAGCACGGTGGTGATGAAGCTGGTCGCGATCAGGAAGCAGCTCATGATCACGGCCGCGGTGGTGAGCAGCTTGCGGGCGCCGCGGATCCGGCCCGCCGGGTTCTCCTCGGTGTCCTCCGGGTCGCCCTTGATGTGCGGCATCACGGCGACACCGGTCTCGAAGCCGGAGAGGCCGAGCGCGAGCTTGGGGAAGACGGTCAGCGCGACGCCGATCATCGCGATCACGTTGCCGTGCTCGGCGGTCAGTGCGTCCGCCCAGTCGGTGACCAGGTACGGCGCCTTCAGGACGTGCCAGAGGCCGTTTGCCACCACGACCACGTTCAGCACGAGGTACACGGCGACCAGCACGACGGCGACCCCGATCGCCTCACCGAAGCCCCGCAGGAACACCGCGCCGAGCAGGGCCACCAGGACCAGGGTGACCAGCATCTGCTTCCCGCCGAGCGCACTGCTCACGTGCGGGTTCTCCACCAGGTGGGCGGCGCCGTCGGCGGCCGACAGGGTGATGGTGATCATGAAGTCGGTGGCGGCGAACCCGAGCAGGGTCAGGACGAAGAGCTTCCCCTGCCAGAAGGAGAGGAGCCGCTCCAGCATCGCGATCGACCCCTCGCCGTGCGGGCTCTCCCGGGCCACCCGCCGGTAGACGGGGAGGGCTCCGAGCAGGGTGACGATCACCAGCACGACGGTCGCCACCGGGGACAGCAGTCCGGCGGCCAGGGCCGCGATGCCCGGCTGGTAGCCGAGGGTCGAGAAGTAGTCCACACCGGTCAGGCACATGACCCGCCACCAGCTCTGGCCCTCGTGTTCCGGTGCCTGGGCGTGCGGGCCGGGGTGCTGCTTGGCCATGTCCGCGAGGCCTTCCAGCAGCCAGGCCCGGAACCGGCCGCCCCTGGTCCGCGGCGGCACCCCCGCTGCGGACGAACCCGACGAGACCACGTACACCCCTGTCCACGACTCGGCCGGCCGCGTGCGGTCCCGGACCCCCTGTGGCCGCCGGACGGCGGGCCTGGTCAGGCTAGGTGACCGGATCGGCTCGGCCCGGGAACCCTGCGGACCAACACGCCAGGGTGCGCCCGTACGGCCCTCCCGGCCCGCGGGCGGCGTACGGCCGGGCCCGGCGGCCCGGCGCGTTGGGCCGTGTGCGTCCCCCGTAAGAGGGGAGGATGTCGGCGCGCGTTGACGCCCAGGTTGACGCAGGAGGTTGACACACCCACAGGTGCGGGCCTCGTCGGCGCAGGCCGACGGGCACAGCTGCGAACCACAGGGAGGCCACGGTGGCGGAACCGAGCCGGCGCGGGATTCTGGGCCTGGGCCTGATGGCGGCCGCCGTCACGTCCTGCGGCGCCCGTCACCCCGAGGCGGCCCCCGCCCCGCACCCCTCCGGCCCACCCGGAGCGGACGGCCCGGACGGCCCCATCCCGGCCGGCCGCAAGGCCGACCCGGCCAACGAGCAGGCCCTGCCCGGCACGCCCGGCTGGGAGATCACCGACCCCGGCCCGGCCTCCGCCATCGAGGGCTTCGCCGACCGGGTCAGCGTGCTGCCCGGCGAGCCCTTCGGCCTGCACGTCTCCACCCCCGCCGCCGCCTTCACCGTCTCCGCCTACCGGATGGGCTGGTACGGCGGCGCCCGCGCCCGCCTGGTCTGGCGCCGCGAGCACGTTCCCGGCGGCCGGCAGGCAGCCCCGCACGTCGACCCCGCGACCCGCACCGTGCTGACCGGCTGGCAGCGCACCCTCGCCGTGGACACCACCGGCTGGCCCGAAGGCGCCTACCTGCTGCGCCTGGACGCCGAGGACGGCACCGGCCGCCGCTACGTCCCGCTCACCGTCCGCTCGGCCGCCACCGCCGGGAAGACCGTGATCATGAGCGCCCCGGCGACCTGGCAGGCCTACAACGAGTGGGGCGGCCACAGCCTCTACAACGGCCCGACCGGCGGCCTGGCCACCCGCTCGCTGAAGGTCGTCTTCGACCGGCCGTACGACTACGACCACGGCGCCGGGCTGTTCCTGGTCTACGAGGCGCCGCTGGTCGCGCTCGCCGAGCGGCTGGGCCTGCCGCTCGCCTACACCACCGGCATCGACGTGGCCCGCGAGCCGGGGCTGCTGGACGGCGCGACCACCGTGGTGTCACTCGGCCACGACGAGTACTGGTCCCCCGAACAGCGCGCCCACGTGACCGCGGCCCGCGACGCCGGGACCAACCTGGCGATCCTGGGCGCCAACTGCTGCTTCCGCCGGGTCCGCTTCGAGCCGACCGACCTCGGCCCGGAGCGCACGGTGGTCTGCTACAAGGACGCCTGGGCGCAGGACCCGGGCCACCAGGCGGGTGCCCCGGCGACCACCGACTTCCGGGCCGGCCCGGGCGCCGACCCGGAGAGCTCGATGCTCGGCGTGATCTACGACGGCTACCCGGTGGACGCCCCGTACGTGGTCACCTCACCCGGTCACTGGGCCTTCGAGGGGACGGGGGTCACGGCGGGCGCGTCCTTCCCGCACCTGGTCGGCGTCGAGTACGACCGGGTGAACAGCGAGTTCCCCACCCCGCGCCCGATCGAGGTGATCGCCCACTCCCCGGTGGTCTGCGAGGGCCGCCACTCGCACGCCGACACCGCCTACTACACCGTGCCCGGCGGCGCCGGGGTCTTCGCCTCCGGCACGATGCGCTGGGTCGAGACCCTCGACGCGACCGGCCCCGGCGGCGGCAAGGCCGACCACGGCATCGACTCCCGGGCGGGGGACCTGGTCCGCAAGGTCACCGAGAACGTCCTGCGCGCCTTCGCCGCCGGCCCGGCCGCCCGTACCCACCCCGCCCAGGACAACCTCGCATCCGTCTACGGCCCGGCATAACGCGGCCCGTCGCGCCCGAACGGATCGCCGGGCCCGGTCCACCCCACCGACCGGGCGCCCCCGGACCGGAGAAGGATCACGCCCCCGATACACTCGCACGGTCCAAGCAGCGTAGGTCGTCCAGCAGATCCGGACCGGTGTGGCACCGCGGCCGGCCGACGAGGATAACGAGGGAACAGAACATGGTCGAGGCCTCCCCCAAGGTCGTGGTGGTCGTCCCCACCTACAACGAGCGGGAGAACCTCCCGGTCCTCGCGGGGCTGCTCGCGGAACTCCCGGTGCCGAACCTGCACCTGCTGGTGGTCGACGACAACTCCCCCGACGGCACCGGCGAGCTCGCCGACAAGCTCGCCGCAGACTCCGGCGGCACCGTCGGCGTGCTGCACCGCACCGAGAAGAACGGCCTCGGCCGCGCCTACCTGGCCGGCATGGACCGGGCCCTGGCCGAGGGCGCCGAGATCGTGGTCCAGATGGACGCCGACCTCTCGCACCCGGCCGCGGTGATACCCGAGATGGTGCGCACGTTGCTCACCGGCGACACCGCCGTGGTGCTCGGCTCCCGCTACGTCCCCGGCGGCTCGACGGCCACCGAGTGGCCCTGGCACCGCAAGGCGCTGTCCGCCTGGGCCAACTTCTACGTCAACGCCATCCTCGGGCTGGGCGTCAAGGACGCCACCGCCGGGTTCAAGGCCTGGCGCGCGGAGACCCTGCGCGCCATCGACCTGCCGACCGTGCAGAGCAACGGCTACTCGTTCCAGGTCGAGATGAACTACCGGGTGGTCAAGCAGGGCATGACGATCCGCGAGGTGCCGATCCGCTTCGAGGAGCGGATCGAGGGCGCCTCGAAGATGAGCGTCGGAGTGCAGGTCGAGTCCGCACTGGCGCCCTGGAAGCTCCGCTTCAAGCGCGGCGACTGAGGGGTCATACGGGTGCCGGGCGGGCCGCGGAGCAGTGTGAACGGCGGCTGCGGGGAAAGAAGGGCCTCATGGCCCTTCTCCCGGAGTCCCTCACGGCTCTGATCCGCCGCGGCACCCGAGACCCCTTCGTGGTCCAGACCTTCCGGGCCACCGTCGCAGCCACCATCTCCTACGCGGTGGCGACGCAGCTCAGCAGCGAGCCCGCTCCGCTGACGGCACCGCTGACCGCGCTGCTGGTCGTCCAGGTCACCGTCTACTCCACGCTGAAGACCAGCATCCGCCGGGTCAACTCGGTGGTGGTCGGGGTGCTGATCGCGATCGGCTTCAGCGCCGTGGTCGGGCTCTCCTGGTGGAGCCTCGGGCTGATCATCCTGGCCTCGCTGGTCGTCGGCCGGTTCGTCCGGGTCGAGGAGTTCGTCCAGGAGGTCGCGATCAGCGCGATGCTGATCCTGGGCGTCACCAAACTGGCCTCGCAGGCCTGGGACCGGGTGCTGGAGACGGTCATCGGCGCCGTCGTGGGCCTGCTGTTCAACCTGCTGTTCGCACCGCCGGTCTGGGTGGACACCGCCGGGGAGTCGATCGAGGACCTCGCCCGGCGGGCCCGCCGACTGCTGCTCGGCATCGCCGAGGAGCTGGGCCGGCCCATCCCGGTGGCCAGGGCCGCCGAGCGGCTGCACGAGGCCCGCCGGCTGGACCAGGCGATCTCCGAGGTGGACGCGGCGCTGCGCCAGGCCGAGGACAGCCTGCGGTTCAACCCGCGGATCAGCGAGGGGCTGCTGTCCCGGCTGGTGCTGCGCACCGGGCTGGACACGCTGGAGATCTGCGTCGTCGTGGTCCGGGTGCTGGCCCGCTCGCTGACCGACCTGGCCAAGCGGCGCGCCCCCGGCGAACGGCTCTTCCCGCCGGACGTCGCGGTGGGCCTGGAGGAGCTGCTGGACCACGTCGGCGGGGCGGTGGTGAGTTTCGCCGTGCTGGTCACCACCCAGGTGAGCCGCGACGCCGAGGAGGCGGAGGGCCGGCTGACGGCCGAACTGGCGGCGGCCTGGGCCTGCCGGGAGAACGTCGCCCAGGTGCTGCTGCGCAAGGTCCAGGAGCATCCGGAGGCCTGGCAGCTGCACGGTTCGATACTGGCCGAGGTGGACCGGATCCTGGACGAGCTGGATCTGGAGCACCGCAGCCGGCGGCTGATGGAGGAGCTGGACCGGGCCTCGGTGTCGAACCGGGAGCGGTTCGCGCGCTTCGCCGGGCTGCGCCGCTTCCTGCGCGGCGAGCGGGGCCGGGGCCGGGCGAGGCGGAAGCGCCCGGCGGCGGAGGCCGGGCGCTGACCCGGCGCTCCCCTCGGATCCGGTGTTCTCCGTGGATCCGGTGTTCTCCGTGGATCCGGTGCTTTCACCGGCCGGGGGAACACCCGGGACTTCGGGGCCTCAGGGCATCAGCCAGGGCTGCTGCGGGAGCGGGTGGCCGGTCTCCAGGTAGGTCTTGAGGTTGGAGAGCACCGCCGACCATCCCTGCTCCGCGTCCGCCCGCTCGGCCTCGTCGGCCAGGTTCTCGTGGGTGACGGTGAGCCGGGTGAGGTCCTGCCAGCTCCGGATCTCGAAGGTGACCCGGGAGGGCCCGCCCGGGCGCTGCTCCTGCGGCCCGGCCCAGGTGGTGACCAGCCGGTGCGGGCGGTCGGCGGCCTCCACGATGCCGATGACGTCGGCGATCCCGGAGCCGTCGCTGCGCTGGTGCTCCCAGGGCGTGCCGGGCAGCCAGGTCGAGACGTTGCGGTGGCCCCAGTAGAGGCCGGACTCGTCGGCGTTGGTGAGCGCGTGCCAGACCCGCTCGGGGGTGGCCCGCAGGTAGACGATGCTGCGGTGCGTCAAGGCGGCCACGGCTCAGCCCTCGGCCGCGTCGAGCAGCGGCTGGATGTCGAGCTTCTGCATCCGCAGCATGGTCGCCATCACGCGGTCGGCCTTGGCCCGGTCCTCGCCGCCGACCAGGTCGAGCAGGACGCGCGGGGTGATCTGCCAGGACAGGCCGAAGCGGTCCTTGAGCCAGCCGCACGGGCCCTCCTGGCCGCCGTCGGCGGTGAGCGCGGCCCAGAGGCGGTCGACCTCCTCCTGGTCGTCGCACTCCACCTGCAGCGAGACGGCCTCGGTGAAGGTGAACTCCGGGCCCCCGTTGAGGGCCACGTACTCCCGGCCGGCGAGTTCGAAGTCGACGGTCATGACCGAGCCGGGCACGCCGGGGCCGGCCTCGCCGTAGCGGGTGACGCGGGTGATGCGGGAGTCGGGGAACAGCGAGGTGTAGAAGGCGGCGGCCTCTTCGGCCCGGTCGTCGTACCAGAGGAAGGTGGCGATCTTCTGCATGCGCCGACGGTAGCGGCGGGGTCGGAGCGGTGGGCCGAGCCACGGCCGGGGGTCACCGGTTCGGCGCCCCCGGCCGCGGCCGGGCCGTGGATCAGTGCACCCAGCCCGCGTAGCGCCGGGCGAAGCGCTGCCCGGTGTGCGCGGTCACGATGACGTCGTAGCGGCCCTGCGGGTCGAGCGGCCAGGCCAGTTCGGCCTGCTTGCCGGGCTTGACCCAGACGGTCTGCGCGGTGCCCGCGAAGTCGTTGGGCGCGGCGGTGAAGGCCACGTCGGTCATCCCGTCGTTGGCCAGCTGGAGGCGGAGCTTGCCGTTGTCGCGCAGGTCGGCGGTGACGATCGGCACCCCGACGTCGTTCTGGCCGTCCTGCCCGTCGCGGACCACGGTGCCGGCGAAGCGGCGCACGAAGCCGTCCGGGCCGTGGACGGTGAAGTCGTAGCGGCCGCCGGTGGCGGCGGCGTCCCAGACGTACCGGGCGGTGGCGCCGGGGGCGACGGTGGAGGGGGTGCCCGCGAAGGGGAGCACGATGTTCGGATAGACGGTGTAGGGGAAGGCCACCGAACCGTCGTTGCTCATCGTGCAGGTGACCTTGCCGGTCCTGCGGTCCACCTCGACGTCGGCCCACGGCTGGTAGGGCAGCGGGCGGTGCGGACGCTCGCCGCGCTCCTGGACCGGCATCGACTGGGCGCCGACCGCCGGCAGGGCGACACCGGGCAGCTTGGTGCCCGCGTCGGCCTTGGCCATCAGGGCCTTGGTGTCGGGCAGCTTCGGGAGCGAGTACTCGGGGGCGGCGAAGTCGAAGCAGCTGGTGAGGTCGCCGCAGACGGCGCGGCGCCAGGCCGAGATGTTGGGCTCGGCCACGCCGGTGACCTGCTCCATGAAGCGCAGCACCGAAGTGTGGTCGAAGACCTGGGAGTTGACCCAACCGCCGCGCGACCACGGGGAAACGACCCAGAGCGGGACGCGGTTGCCGAGGCCGATGGCCCGTCCGTGGGTGAACTCCTCGGGGGTGCCGGGCTCGGGGGTGGGCGGGACCATGTGGTCGAAGTAGCCGTCGTTCTCGTCGTACATGACCAGGAAGACGGTGTGCCGCCAGACGTCCGGGTTGGACATCAGCGACTGCAGGGCCTGGTCGACCCAGTGCGCGCCGTAGGCGGGGCCGGCCTCCGGGTGTTCGGAGAACAGGTAGGGCGCGACCAGCCAGGAGACGGTCGGCAGGGTGCCGTCCTTGCAGTGCCGGTCGAAGTCGGCCGGGTCGAACTTGGTCATCGCGTTGATGTAACGCGGGTCGTCCTGCGGGAAGTTGTGGAACTGCTTGAAGTACGAGAGCGCGTTGTCGTCGTAGTCGCCGGTGCGGTCGTCCTTGCTGGGGTTGTGGTAGACGCGCCAGCTGACGCCGGCCGCCTCCAGGCGCTCGGCGTAGGTGGTCCAGTCGGCGACGGGGTTGTCGGTGACCGGGGTGTTGTCGATCCAGGGGCCGGTGGTGCCGTCGCGGCCGGGGCCGGCGGTGCCGGTCCACAGGTAGAGGCGGTTGGGGTCGGTGGGGCCGGCGAGGGAGGTGAAGTAGGCGTCGCAGAGGGTGAACGCGTCAGCCAGGGCGTACTGGTAGGGGATGTCGTCCCGGGTGAAGTAGCCCATGGTGCGCTCGCCCTTGGCGGCGATCCACTTGTTCATCGCGCCGTTGTTGATGGCCTGGTGGCCGGTCGCCCAGTCGTGGGCGAGGCCGCCGGCGTTCTGCGCGTTGTACTTGGCGGTGTCCATCCGGTACGGCAGCATCACCCCGCCGTCGCTGCGGCGGCTGTCGGGCTGGCGGAAGACGTCGGTGCCGTCGGGGAACTGCAGCGCCTGCTTGTCGCCGAAGCCGCGGACACCGGCGAGGGTGCCGAAGTAGTGGTCGAAGGAACGGTTCTCCTGCATCAGGACCACGATGTGCTTGACGTCCTTGATGGTCCCGGTGAGCCGGTCCGCCCCGGCGGGGGCGGGTGCGGCCTCGGCCGGGGCGGCCGCCAGGCCGGTCAGGGCGGTGGCGCCGACGGCCGCGGTGGCGCCGACGAAGGTGCGGCGGGAGAGCTCGGGCATCACGAACTGGCCTCTCGGAGCTGGTGGGTGTCAGAGCTGGTGGATGTCAGAGCTGGAAGGTGGCGACGGCGGCGGCGGTGTCGGAGGGCCACTCGTTGGCGGCCGCGTTCGGCTCGGGCTGCGGCCAGTCGGCGACCAGGGTGTGCGCCTCGACCAGCTTCAGCGGGCCCGCGTACTGGACGTAGTCGATGCGGTCCTGCGGCTCGGGCCGGTCGCCGCGCCGTTTGCGGGTCGGCGACCAGGTGGCGCCCGGGGCCTTCGCCGGGTCGGGGCACTCCTCGCGGAAGGCGTCGGTGAGCCCGGCGGCCTGCAGGGCCACGGTGACCGGCCAGTTCAGCGGGCCGACCCCGCCGTGGGCGGCGGCGGTGGCGGCCGTCCAGTCCAGGTGGGAGGGCGAGGAGAGCGCACCGGCCAGGACGACCGGGACGTGCCGGGCGATGTCCGCGCCCACGGCGGCGGCGAGCGCCCTGGCCTGCTTCAGCCGCAGCGAGCCGTTCTCGGCGGCCTCCACCTGGGCGGCGGTCCGGCCGTCCTGGACGGCGTACGGGCCGTAGTCCGCCTCGTCCAGGTGCGCGGCCCAGAAGCGGACGCTGCGTCCGCCGGGCAGTCGGACGGTGGCCGCGGCGGCGGGCAGGTCGGCGGTCGGCGCGGTGACGTCCGCGAGCGGGTGGCGGCTGAGGATGCCGATGCTGCCCGGGCTCTGGTAGGCGTACCAGCCGAGGGCGTCGGCCAGGGTTCGGGCCCGCTCCCCTGCCGTCTCCTGGAGGGCGAGCACGTCCAGGCCCTGGGAGAGGACCATGCGCACCTGCTTCTCCAGCGCGTCGGTGTGGGCCGCGCCCGCGTCGTGCAGGTTCCAGCCGGCGACCTTGAGCCGGGGCCGGGCGGCCGGGTCGACGACCGGGACCAGGACGGTGACGGTGTCGGTGGCGCCCGCGCTGTCCTTGACGCCGACGACGACCGGCTCGGGGTTCCGGCCGGGGGTGGCGGGGGCGGTGCCGGTGAGCGTGCCGTCGGCGCTCACCGAGGCCCAGGCCGGGCCGCTGACCTTGCGGAAGACGGCGGAGCCGGGCGGGTTGCCGGCCGGGCGGCACCACAGGCCGCCGAGCCCGATCCGGACGGCGGCGCCCGGCGCGGCGGGCGTGGCGGTGAGGGAGTCGACGGCGGCGTGCGGGCGGACGACGACCGGCTTGGGGCGGAAGTCGAACGGGGCGGTCCGGGCCAGGATGCCGTAACCGTCCTTGGCGAGCAGGTAGGCGGTGTACGGGCCGCCGGTCAGCGCGGAGGTGTCGAGCTGGACGTCCCCGGAGGCGCCGGGGGTGTACTTCCACAGGAGCGAGGAGCCGGTGCCGGGCTGGCGGCTGCCGTCGTAGATGCCGACCCAGTTCTTGGCGTCGGGGGCGTCGGTGCTCCAGTGGAAGGTGAGCCGGTCGCCTTCGGTGGGGTCGGTGGAGGTGGTGAGGGTCAGGGCGCTGCCTGCGGCCACGGTTGTCCTGTCCGCCGGGCCGGCCGCGGTCGGTCCGCCGGGGGACGGCTCGCCGGGGCCGGGTACGGCTGGTCACGGAGTCGGGGAGAAGGAGGGCACCCGCAGTTGGCTGTACAACTGCGGGCCGCGCTCATTCACCCGAAGGCCGGCGACCGGCGCATGAACGACGCGTGACGGAGCGTCGGGCGGTTCGGGAACTTCGGCGGGCGGGGGCGGGCAGCCCCTCCCTCAGGCCCTGCCGGGCGGGCTCGGCGGCGGGCTCAGCGGCGGGCCAGGCGGCGCTCGCCACCGGCGCCGGTCGCGTACGGGAGTTCGTAGTGCGCGAACACGGCGGGCTCGTCCTCGGCGGGCAGGATGTCGTCGGTGCCGATCGCCGGGGCGTCCTTGATCAGGTTCTTCGGGTACGCCACCCGCACGTAATCCGGTCCGACGACCGCGCCCACCAGCGGGACGAAAGCCAGCCGGCGCCGACCGGCGAAGCCCACCGCGACGGTGGCGAAGAACGGCTCGTCGCTGGCTGTCTCCACGTAGACCGACTCCAGCGTGCCGACGCGGTGGTTCTTCTCGTCGACCACGGCATGGCCGCGCCACTCGCGGATGTCTGCCATTGCGATTCCCACGGTCCGGACCTCCCGTCGCCGGCTGCTCCACCCGCCCGGCTGCGCCATCGCCCGCTTCGGTTCCGGGCTCGCCGCCCCGGGACTTCCATCCTGCGCCGGGACGGGCGGGGGCGCTCGGCGAGCCCCTGGGGGCCGGTCCGACGCGACGGAAGGGACCTCCGGCAGACGCTGGAGCTGTCGTGAGACGGCGTGGTCGGACGACCGGCCCGCTCCCGAAACGAGGTCACCCGAGAGGTCAGAGGCCGACCTGGATCTCGGCGCGGTGGCGGATGTACTCGTCGGGGTGCAGGCGGGCGATCGCGACCGCGGACTCCACCAGGGCGTGCAGTTCCTTGGGGTAGGCGCGCGGCACGAGCGGGAGGCCGGGGAGGATGCAGCGGCGGACGTCCAGGTCCTCGTTGGCGACGAACTCGCGCAGTGCGGTCTCGTACCAGGTGTCCCGGACGCTCGCGCCCTCGTCGGCGGCGGCGCCGTTGCGGCCGTCGCCGACCGACAGGGCCGTCCAGTACCAGGCGCGGGCGGCGCCGGCGCGCTCCGGGTTGGTGCCGGTGCGCAGGTAGCCGAGCAGGGCGAGACGGACCCGGCGCTGGCCGAAGGCGAGGAGGGCGGGCTCGACGAAGCGCCGGTTGAAGCTCGGGTTGGGGTCGTGGACCGCCGCTTCCACCAGCGCCTCGAAGTACTCCTCGGGCAGCTCGGAGCGCCCGGCGACGGCCTTGTGGACCTCCCAGCGGGCCGAGCTCTGATAGTCGGGCCCGGGTGCGACCTCGACCCCGATCAGGCGGAGCAGACGCGCGAGCCGGAGGTCGAACGCCGGCGGTTCGCCCGCCGTGCGCCCGGGCAACGGCTGGAGAATCCGCACCTCGCCGGCCGTGTCCTTGGTTTCCACGAACATCCTCCTCATTCTGAGTCACCGGCAGACTACTCGCTGATACACCCGTTCGGAGGTCGTTTTCGGCCAGGCGCGGGGCCCGGGGGGCACATCCTGTCGTCAGGACGGACGGCCGGGCGGGACCAGGCCGGACTGGTAGGCGATCGCGACCAATTGGGCGCGGTCGCGGGCGTCGAGCTTGGCCATCGCCCGGTGCACGTGGGTGCGGACGGTGAACGGGCTGACGAACATCCGCTCGGCGATCTCCTCGTTGGTGAGGCCGGTGGCGGCCATCGACATCACCTCGCGCTCGCGGGCGGTGAGGACGGAGAGCCGTTCGCTCACCGGGCCGGCGGCCGTGGTCTCGGGCTGGGCCAGGAACCGGTCGATCACGGCCCGGGTGGCGGCGGGCGAGAGCAGGGCCTCGCCGGCCGCGACGGTGCGGACGGCGGCCAGCAGCTCCTTCGGGTCGGCTCCCTTGCCGAGGAAGCCGCCGGCGCCCGCGCGCAGTGCCTGGGCCACGTACTCGTCGATCTCGAAGGTGGTGAGGATGAGCACCCGGGTGCCGGACAGCTGCTCGTCGCCGCAGATCTCGGCGGTGGCGCCGAGGCCGTCGGCGCCGGGCATCCGGATGTCCATCAGGACGATGTCGGGCTTGGTGGCGCGGGCGAGCTCCACGGCCTCGCGGCCGTCGGCGGCCTCGCCGACCACCTCCATGTCCTCCTCCGCGTCGATCAGGAGACGGAAGGCGCCGCGCAGCAGGGCCTGGTCGTCGGCGAGCAGTACCCGGATGGTCATGGGGTGTCCTGTCCTTCGGCTTCGTGCGGACGGGCGGCGGGGCGGACGGCCCGGGCGGCCCGGGCGGCGACGTGCGCTGCGGAGCCGTCTCGAACGGCGTGATCCTGCCCCTCGGCCGCCCCGGTGGCGCCCGCCGCGAGGTGCACCGGGCCGTCGTCGCGGGCGCCGGTGCGCAACGGGAGTTCGGCGGTGACCAGGAAGCCGCCGTCGGGCCGTGCATCGGCGGCGAGCCGGCCGCCCACCGCGCCGGCCCGCTCCCGCATGCCGATGAGACCGAACCCGCTCTCGCCGGGGGCGGGCTGGGGCAACAGCGCGGCGCGGGGGCGGCCGGTCGTGCTCGGGCGGCCGTTGGCGACGCTGACGGCGACGCGGCTCTCGCTGTAGGCGAGGGTGACCTCGGCGTCGGCGCCGTGGGCGTGCTTGGCGACGTTGGTCAGCGACTCCTGGACGATGCGGAAGGCGGTGAGGTCGACGCCGGGCGACAGTGGCCGGGCCTCGCCCCGGACGGTGAGGCGGACCGGCAGCCCGGCCCGTTCGAAGGAGCCGATCAGCTCGGGCAGCCGGTCCAGGCCCGGGGTGGGTTCGAGCGGGGCCGGCTCCTCGGCGCGGCGCAGCAGGCCGACGGTGGCGCGCAGCTCCTGCAGGGCCGAGCCGGTGGCGTCGGTGATGTGGCTGAGCACCTCGCGGGCCTGGACGGGGTGACTGTCCATGAGGTGGACGGCGATGCCGGCCTGGGCGTTGGCGAGGGCGATGTGGTGGGCGACGACGTCGTGCAGGTCCCGGGCGATCCGGATCCGTTCGTCGGCGACCCGGCGGCGGGCCTCCTCCTCCCGGGTGCGTTCGGCGCGTTCGGCGCGCTCCTCGATGGCTGCGAGGTGGGCGCGGCGGTTGCGGATGGAGTCGCCGAGGGCGCCGGGCAGCAGGGCCCAGGCGAGGACGCCGAGCCGTTCGCCGATGGATCCGCCGGTCTGGACGGTCAGCGCGATCCCGGTGAGCAGGACGGCGCTGGTGATGGAGGCGCGCAGCGCGGTGGAGCGGTCGGTGCGGACGGCGAGGAAGTAGAGGGCGCAGAGCAGCGGGGCGGCGAGGGCGATGGTCAGCCGGGGGCTGGTGAGCGCGAGCAGGACGGTGCAGGCCAGGGTGGCGGCGGTGACCGCGCGCGGGTGGCGGCGGTGGTCGAAGACGGCGAGGGCGGAGACCAGCCCGAGGAGTCCGGAGACCGGTTCCAGGCTGCTGATGTGGCCGGTCTGGTCGATCGTGGCACCGACCCCGACGATCGCGATCAGGACGGCGCCGCCGATCACGTCCAGTCGTCGGGGGTGGTTCCGGCGCATGCGCTGCCAGGTGGTGGTCATGGTGCTGGTCTCCGGGTCGCGAGTCAGGGGCCGTCGGCGCTGGAGCCTGTCCGGACAGGCCCCAGCGGCGGCGGCCCCTGACTGCAACGGTAATCGGTGGGCGGATGGACCGGGGCCCGGCAGGATCCACCGGACGGGCCCTACACGGTGACGGACTCCCGGGCCGGGGCCGCTTCGGTGGCGGGGGTCTGCAGCTTGCTGCCCTCGACGTCCACGTCCGGTATGAGGCGGTCCAGCCAGCGCGGCAGCCACCAGGCGCGGCGGCCGAGCAGGACGAGGACGGCCGGGACGATGGCCATCCGGACCACGAAGGCGTCGAAGGCGACGGCTGCGGCGAGCCCCAGGCCCATCATCTTGATCATCGGCTCGCTCATCCCGATGAAGCCCGCGAAGACGGCGATCATGATGAAGGCGGCGGCGGTGACGACCCGGGCGTTGTGTCGGAAGCCGGTGACGATGGCCTCGCCGGGCTGCTCGCCGTGGACGTAGCCCTCGCGGATCCGGGTGACCAGGAACACCTCGTAGTCCATGGCGAGGCCGAAGACCACGCCGATCATGAAGATCGGCATCATGCTCATGACCGGGCCGGTCTGCTCCACGCCGATCAGATCGGCCAGCCAGCCCCACTGGAAGACCGCGACCACCGCACCGAGCGCGGCGACCACCGAGAGCAGGAAGCCGAGCGCCGCCTTCAGCGGGACGAGCACCGAGCGGAAGACCACCATCAGCAGCAGGACGGCCAGGCCGACGACCAGGGCCAGGTAGGGCAGCAGTGCGTCGGTCAGCTTCTGCGAGACGTCGATGTTCATCGCCGTCGTGCCGCTGACCAGGACCGTCGCCCCGGTGGCCGACTTCAGGCCGGCCGCGTCGCCGCGGATGGCGTGCACGATGTCCTTGGTCTCGGCCTCGCTCGGGCCGGTCGCCGGGATCGCGCTGAGCAGGGCGGTGTCCCCCGTCTTGTTGAACATCGGCGGCGTCACCGTCACCACGCCGGGCAGGGCGGAGACCTGCCGGGAGACCGCGTCGGCCGCCGCCTTCGGGTCGGCGACGCCCTTGGCGTCCACCAGGACGGTCAACGGGCCGTTGAAGCCGGGGCCGAAGCCCTCCGAGAGCAGGTCGTAGGCGCGGCGCTGGGTGGTGGAGGTCGGCTTGGCCTCGTCGCCGGGCAGGCCGAGCCGCAGGTCGAGCGCGGGGGCCGCGAGCACGCCGAGGCCGATCACGCCGCCGAGCAGCACCGCGAGCGGGCGGCGCAGCACGAACCGGGCCCAGCGGGCGCCGCCGTTCTCCTTCGTCGCCGCCCGGGCGGCGTCGCCGCCGGCCTTGCGGACCTTGCGCGGCAGCACCTTGCGGCCCAGGAAGCCGAGCAGCGCGGGGACCAGGGTGAGCGCGACCAGCACGGCGATGACGACCGTGCCGGCGGCGGCCATGCCCATCTTGGCCAGGAGCGGGATGCCGACCACGGAGAGCCCGGCGAGCGCGATCACCACGGTGAGCCCGGCGAAGACCACCGCCGAGCCGGCGGTGCCGACGGCCCGGCCGGCCGCCTCCTGGGGCGTGCGGCCCTCGGCGAGCTCGGCCCGGTAGCGGGAGACGATGAACACCGCGTAGTCGATGCCGACCGCGAGGCCGAGCATCATGGCGAGCGTGCCGGTGGTGCCGGACAGGCCGAGCGCGCTGCCCAGCGCGGTGATCAGCGACATGCCGAGGCCGACGCCGACGACCGCCGTGAGCAGCGGCAGGCCGGCCGCGACCAGCGATCCGAAGGTGATCACCAGGACGACGGCGGACAGCGCCATCCCGATCGCCTCGCTGCTGCCGCCCGCCTCCGCCTTGGCCATCAGCGCGTTGCCGCCGATCTCGACCTTGAGCCCGGCGTCCCGGCCGTGCTGGGCGGCCTGCTCCAGGGCGGTGGTGGCGCCCGTGGACAGCTTGCCCGCCTTGACGGAGTAGCTGACCGTCGCGTACGCGGTAGTGCCGTCCTTGGAGACGGCGCGGGCCTTGAACGGGCTGACCGCGCCGGTGACCTGCTCGGCGTGGGACAGCTCGTCGACCGTCCGCTCGACCGCCTGCTGGTTGGGCCCGGCGGTGATCTTCTGGCCGGAGGGCGCGACGAACACCAGCCGGGCCGAGGCTCCGTCGGCGTGGCCGCCGGGGAAGCGCTCGTTCATCAGGTCGAAGGCCTTCTGCGCTTCCGTGCCGGGCATCGCGAAGCCGTCGTCGGGTGCGGCGGGCGCCTTGGCCGCCAGGACTCCGCCGACGGCGAGCACGGCGACCCAGAGCAAGGTCACCAGCCGGCGCCGGACGAAGGCCCATCGGCCCAGGCGGTAAAGGAACGTGGCCACGGGGGAGCGGACTCCTTCGGATGCGGTGCTCGGAACAGGGCGCGCCGCGGCGGTCCTGGCGTCCTGGTGGACGCCGTGCGCCCCCGAGGACGCGGTCCGCCGCAGCGTTACCAATCCTTGATCGCCGACCCCTGCTCCGTCGTCGTCCCTGCGCAGGCCGTTTGCGTACTGCGGACGCAGTACGGGCGTCCCCCGCGCGCAGGAGCGCACGCCCCACGTCGGGAGTAGCCCTCCTACCTGCGGCGGAAGCAGCCGGGTCACCCGTGCGGGCGGCGACGACGGGCCGGGCCCCGGCTGGGCGAAGTAGCGTGATGTGCCTGACCCGTCCGCTCTTCCTGCGGTTCGGGAGGATCCGACCCGATCGGTGCTGCCGACCGCAGCCCGCCGCCGGAGGTGCCCCATGGGCGTTCCAGCCGCCCGCATCGTGTTCGACGAGAGCGACCGCGCGGCCGTCGCCGAGGCGGTGACCGAGATGCTCACCACCGGCGCCCTCACCCTCGGCCCGTGGACCGAGCGCTTCGAGCAGGCCTTCGCCGCCGAGCACGGCGCCTCGCACGCCGTCGCGGTGAGCAGCGGCACGGCGGCGCTGGAGGTGATCCTGCGCACCGTCGACGTCCGGGGCCGCGACGTGGTCGTGCCCGCCGTCACCTTCTACGCGACGGCCGGTGCGGTGGTCCATGCAGGCGGGCGCCCGGTCTTCGCCGACGTCGACCCGGCCACCCTCGCGCTCTCCCCCGAGACCCTGGCGGCGGCGCTCACCCCGGACACCGCCGCCGTCGTCCTGGTGCACATCGGCGGACTGGTCACCCCGCAGGCGGAGGCCCTGCGCGCGCTCTGCGACCGGCGCGGCATCCCGCTGATCGAGGACGCCGCGCACGCCCACGGCAGCAGCCTCGACGGTCGCGCCGCCGGGACCTTCGGCCTGGCCGGGGCCTTCTCCTTCTACCCGACCAAGGTCACCACCAGCGGCGAGGGCGGCATGATCCTCACCGAGTCGCCGGAGCTGCGCGACGAGGCCCGGATCTACCGCGACCAGGGCAAGGGCTCCTTCACCACCAACCACCACGTCCTGCTCGGCTACTCCTGGCGGATGAGCGAGCTGCACGCGGCCGTCGGCGCGGTGCACCTGCGCCGGCTCAAGGAGTTCATCGAGACCCGCCGGGCCGTCGCCCGCCGCTACGACGACGCGCTGGCCGGGCTCGACGGCCTGGACCCGGTGCTCGAACCGCCCGGCTGCCGCGGCAACTACTACAAGTACGTGGCGCTGCTGCCGCCCGGGACGGACCGCGCCGCGTTCAAGCGCGCGGTGGCCGAGGAGTACGGCGTGCGGCTGTCCGGCGAGGTGTACGACCTGCCGCTGCACCTGCAGCCGGTGTTCGCCCCGTACCGGCGCGGCCCGCTGCCGGTGGCCGAGGACGTGTGCGCCCGCCAGATCTGCCTTCCGGTGCACTCCGACATGACGGAGGACGAGACGGAGCAGGTCGTCACGGCCGTCACGGCGGTGCACCGGCGCCTGGCCGGATAGCCGGGACAGCAGCAGGAAACGACAACGCGGACCCGCCGGAAGAGAGCGAAGGGAGCAAGAACGTGCGGATAGCCGTCACCGGGGGGTGCGGATTCATCGGCTCACACGTCGTGGACCACCTGATCGCGGCCGGCCACGAGGTCCTCGCGGTGGACACCACCGACAAGTACCTCAACCCCGACGCCGAGCACGCGCGGATCGACGTCCTCGACCTGAAGGCCCTCACCTCGGCGCTGGCCGGCAGCGAAGTGGTCTACCACCTCGCCGCGATGGCCGACGTCGAGCAGGTCTCCGCCGACCCGGTCCGGGCCGTGCGCACCAACATCGACGGCACCGAGGCCGTCCTGGAGGCCGCCCGGCGCAGCGGCCTGAGCCGGACCGTCCTGGCGAGCACCGTCTGGGTCTACGGCGCCGCCCTTGCCGGCGAACAACTCGGCGGCGAGGAGCAGGAGTTGGACGAGCACGTGCCGATCGAGCTGGAGCACAGCGGCCACCTCTACGTGGCCACCAAGCTCGCCGCCGAGATGCTTGTGCACAGCTACCGAGAGCTGTACGGGCAGCACTTCACCATCCTGCGCTACGGCATCCCGTACGGGCCCCGGATGCGCGACGAACTGGTCGTCGCCCGGTTCGTCCAGGCCGCGCTGGCCGGGCGGCCGATCACCATCGCCGGAGACGGCCGGCAGAGCCGCAACTTCGTCTACGTCGAGGACCTCGCCGACGCCCACGTCCGGGCCCTCTCCCCCTCCGCCGAGGACCAGACCTTCGCCCTGGAGGGCTCGACGGCCGTCTCGGTGCGCGACATCGCCGACACCGTCGACGGGCTGCTCGGGCCCGTCACCATCGAGCACATCGACGGCCGGAAGGCCGACTACACGGGACGGCGGATCTCCTCCGCCCAGGCCAAACGGCTGCTCGGCTGGTCCCCGCGGACCAACTTCGAAGAGGGCGTGCGGCGGTACGCGGACTGGTACCGGGCCGCCACCGCCGCCACCACCTGACCGGGGCCGCCCGATGCCGCACGCCCTGCTGGTCTCCGGCTCGCTCGGCCAGGGCCACGACGTCATGGCCCAGGCCTGCGCCGACACCCTGCGGGAGCTCGGCTGGACCACCAGCACCGTCGACGCGATGGCCCTGCTCGGCGAGCGCTCCGGCCCGGCCGGGGAGACGGTCTTCCGCCGGCTGCTCGACCTGCCCGGGGTGTACGACGCCTTCCACTTCTCGGCGCTGCGCCCGGGCGCGAGGATCGCCCTGCTCGCCGACGCCGCGGCGCGCGCCCGGCTGGTCCCCGCGCTGCGCAGGCTGGTCGAGGCGCAGCGGCCGCAGCTGGTGGTCTCGGTGTTCGCCACCGCGACCTCGGCGGTCAACCACGTCCAGGAGTGGGGGCAGGGGCGGGAGTTCCGGCACTTCGTGTTCTGCACGGACGTCACCCCGCACCGGCTCTGGGTGCAGGAGGGCACGGACCTGTTCCTGGTCACCTCGGAGGTCGCGGCCTGCGCGGTGCGGCGCTACCGGCCCGACGCCGACATCGCCGTCGTGCCCGCGCCGCTGCGCCGGCCGTTCTACCGGCCGCCGGGGCGGGCCGGGGCGCGCGACGAACTGGCCGTACCGCCCGACGCCCCCTGCGTGCTGCTGATGTCGGGCTCCTGGGGGCTCGGGCCGCTCGCCCGCACCGCCGCCTCGCTCGCCGCCGCCGGGCCGCACGTGCTTGCCGTGGCCGGGCGCAACCGGGAGCTGGAGCGCCGCCTGCGCGCCGCCGCGATCCGCCGGCCCAGGCTGCACCCCTTCGGCTACACCGACCGGATTCCCACCCTGATGGCCGCCGCCGACCTGGTCGTCACCAGCTCCGGCGACACCTGCAGCGAGGCCCGGGCGCTCGGCCGACGGCTGCTGCTCCTCGACGTCGTCCAGGGCCACGGGCGCGACAACCTCCAGCACGAGCTCGAACTGGGCCACGCCGACGTCTCCACCGCCCGCCCGGCCGAGGTCGTCCGCAACGCCCTCGCGGCGCTGAAGCGCCCCTCCCCCGCCCCCTCGCCCGGCGCCACGCCGGAGGGCTGGCGGACCGGGTTCGGTGCGGCGCTACGGCGGGTGGGGCTGGGCTAGGGCAGGCCCTGACGACCGCCGCGAATTCCCGCTCACGCCTTACCTGTTCTATACGGGTCCTTTACACTCGGCGACGCCCTGCGGCGACGCGCTCGCCGAGGGCTCCCAACCTCCCTAAGGAAGCCGCACTTGACGCACGATCCGTTCCGGTCGTCCGCAGCACGGGCCTTTCCGTCCCGGACGCCCGCCAACCGTCTGATTCGCGCCGCCGCCCTGCTGTTCGTGCCACCGATCGCCGCGATCTGGCTCTGGCGCTCCCGCCGCCTGCACGTCGCCGCCAAGGTGGTGCTGACCGTCTTCTGCGTCCTCAGCACCTTCTACTGGATCGGCATCATGGCCGGGTCGCCGGAGAAGGCCCGACCGGCCGCGGCACCCGCCCCCACCCACGCCCCGGCTCCCGCCCCTTCGCCGACGGCATCGGCCACAACAGCGGCCACGGCAACGCCGGCCGAGACCCCGCACCCGAGCGTCATGCCCGACATCACCGGACGCACGGCCGTCGAGGCACGAGCCCTGCTGGTCGCGGCGGGAGTTGCGGCCGACCGGATCCACGAGGCGAGCCGCTACCTGGACCTCCCGCTCCCCGCTGAGCACGGCAGCTGGCTGGCCTGCGCGAGCGAACTGCCGCAGGGCAGCCCGCTCACCCCGGGAGCGGAGACGACCCTGCGCCTGGTGCAGCCCGGAGCCTCCTGCCCGGCCGACCATCAGCAGGCGCTCTACGCGGACCAGCGGAACAACCCGGCCAACCCGACCACCCCCGCCAACCCGACCACCCCGGCTGCCCCGGCTGCCCCGGCTGCCCCGAACCAGCCGGGCGGCTCCGGTGGCAGCGCCAGCTCGGGCGGGGCCTCCGGGGGGACTTCCGGCACTTCCACCGGCGGCACTTCGGGCAGCGCGTCCGGAGGCGGCGGCGGCAGCAGCACCGGTGGCGGCAGCGCGTACTACAAGAACTGCAGCGAAGTGAAGGCGGCGGGCAAGGCCCCCCTGCACCGGGGCGACCCGGGGTACCGGCCCGAGCTGGACCGCGACAACGACGGTGTCGCCTGCGAACGTTGATCCTCCCGACGGACGGGGACGCCCCGCTCCACCTCTGCTGGTGGAGCGGGGCGTCCCGTGTTTTCGGGCAGGTCCCGGTCGGTCGGCTGCCGGACGGGCTCCGGTCAGGGCGGGACCGCGTGGTCGCGGAGGGGGCCGAGGGTGAGGTGGTGGGTGCGGCAGTGGGCGGCGATCAGGGGCAGGGCGGCGAGGGTGGCGCGCCAGGAGTCGGGGGCCGAGGTGCAGTCGGAGTCGTGGAGGAGCAGGGTGGCGCCGGCGGTGAGGCCGGGGCGGGCGGTCGCGTAGACGGAGGCGCCGGTGGCCTCCGCCGTCCAGTCCCGGCCCCAGGCGGTCCACAGCACGCTGCGCAGGCCCAGGCGGCGGGCGGCCAGGGCCGGGCCGGCGGTCAGGACCCCGTACGGCGGGCGGTACCAGAGCGGGCGGGCGCCGCACAGCTCGGTGACCGCCTCGGTGGCGCGGCGCAGCTCGCGCAGGTCGCGGCCGGGGGCCGGGTACCACTGCGACCGGTGGTACCAGCCGTGGACGGCGACCTCGTGGCCGCGCCGGACCAGTTCACGGCCGAGCGCGGGGGCGCGTTCCAGCATCGAGCCGAGCAGGAAGAAGGTGGCGCGGGCGCCGAGTTCGTCCAGCGCGTCCAGGACGTACGGGGTGCTGCGCGGGTCGGGGCCGTCGTCGAAGGTCAGGGCGACGTGGCCCGGCGTGGTGCCGCGCCCGGCGGTCCGGCGGGCCAGGGTGCGGCGCAGCGACGGGAGGCGGACGGCGGCCGGGGCGAGGTGCAGGAACTCCAGGGCGGCCGCGGCGGCGAGGGAACCGGCGAGGAGCGGCGTGGTGGCGCGGCCCATGCCGTGCTCAGCCGAAGCGCGAGGCCATCCGGCGGAACACGCCGGGCGCGACGCCGTGGATGCGGGCCGGGAAGCCGAGCCAGTGCGGCACGTAGAGGCGGTCGCGTTCGGTGGTGATGCTCGCGACCACGGTGTCCGCGACCCGCTCCGCCGAGACCGGGCGCGGCCGCTCGCGCTGGTACGGCGTGCCGCGGCGGTCGAAGAACGGGGTGTCCACCGCCCCCGGGAGCACCAGGCGCACCCCCACACCGGTGCCGCGCAGCTCGTACCAGAGGCTCTCCGCGAACATCGTCAGCCCGCCCTTGGTCGCCGCGTAGCCCGACTCCTCGCGCACGCCGACCTGGCCGGCCATCGAACCGATGAGCACGATCCGGCCGTGCCGGCGCTCCAGCATGCCGGGCAGCAGGAGGCGGACCAGCCGCAGCGGGGCGGCGAGGTTGACCTCGACCATCCGGTCCAGGGTGTCGCAGGGGGTCTCCGCGAACGGGCCGCGCCAGCCGAGGCCGGCGCTCGCGACCAGGGCGTCCACCCGGCCCGCCTCGGCCAGTGCGGCCTCGGCCAGGCGGCGCGGGCCGTCCGGCTTGCTCAGGTCCTCCGGCAGGGCGAGGCCTCCGGTGCGGTCGGCGGCCGCGTCGAGCCGGGCCCGGTCGGTGCCGGAGAGCAGGGTGCGCCAGCCGGCCTCGGCCAGGCGGGTGGCGGTGGCGAGACCGATGCCGGAGGAGGCGCCGGTGACCAGGGCGACGGGGCGCTCGACCGGCTCCGGCCGCCCGGATCGGGGGTGGGGATCCGATCGGGGTTCCTCCCGGGGTTCCTCCGCCATCGCGCACCTGCCGCTCTGAGGCCGACTCGCCGTCCGTTTTGTCCGGCAAGTCACCATCGCACGGCGGAACCGTCCGGGCTACCGGGGCGGGACGGCAGGCTCCGCCTCGGAGTCCGGGTGGGGGGACGACGGCTCCGCCGACTCACCCTCCAGTTCGCCGAACCGCGAGAGCAGGAAGGTGCCGCACACCGCCACCGCGAAGCCCGTCAGCGCGCACCACTCGAACCCGGGGCGCGCGGCGTCGCCGAGCGCCGCCACCCCAACCAGGGCCGGGCCGAAGGTCTCGGCGACCGTCCCGGCGGCGGTCGCGGCCGTCACCGTGCCGCGCTGCAGGGCGAGCGCATAGGCGAGGTAGCCGCCGAGGCCGCCGACCGCCAGGGCATAGGCGGCAGGGTCGGCGAGGATCGCCGGCAGGCTGGCGGCGTCCAGGACGCGCACGGCGAGACTGGTCACCCCGAAACCGACCCCGGCCAGCAGGCCCAGCCCGGCGGCAGCCACCGTGCCGTCCCGGCGCACCAGGACGAGGGTGGCGAGCAGCATGACGGCGGTGGTGGCCAGCAGCGACCAGTGGAACGCGGCCGGGGCGACGTTCCGGCCCTCCTTGCCGGAGCCCAGCGCGAGCAGGGTCAGGCCGACCACCACGGCGAGGATGCCCGCGATGTCCACCCGGTGCAGGCGCGCGCCCAGCAGCCAGACGGCGGCCAGGGCGGTGACGGCCAGACTGGCGTTGGTGACGGCCTGCACGAGGAAGAGTGGGAGGGTGCGCAGGGCGACGATGCTCAGTACGAAACCGAGGATGTCCACCAGCGTGCCGAGCACGAACTGCCAGGACCGTGCCAGGGCGGCCAGCAGCCCCGCCCGCACCCGGTCCGCGCGCGGGGCCGACCGCGCCCCGCGCGCCTGGAACACCGCCCCGAAGCCGAAGCAGACGGTCGCGACCAGTGCGGTGGTGAGTCCCAGCAGCATGCGTCTCCCCGCTTTACGGGACAGCATCGGTCCACCACCAGTCTCAGCCCGGGGTGGCGGGGGCGCACGGGTGGGGAGGCTGAGGGCGCGGGGGCGGGGGTGAGGGGGCGGAGGGGGTGAGGGCCCGGGGTGGCGGGGGCGCACGGGTGGGGAGGCTGAGGGCGCGGGGGAGCGGTCCGGGGGACGGCGGTGAGGCCGGGCCCGTGTCGCCGGGGGCGGCGACGGCCTGTGGGCCGTCGCCGCCCCTACGCCTGCGGACCGGCTCTAGCCGAGTACGGAGGCGAGCAGCGCCGCGGTCTCGGCGACGAGGGGCTCGTCCTTCGGTGCGGCCTCGTCGGGCTTGGTGGTCAGGACGGCGAGGACGACGGGCGCGCCGGACGGGGTCCAGGCGATGCCGACGTCGTTGGCCGTGCCGTACTGACCGGAGCCGGTCTTGTCCGCGAGGGCCCAGTCCTGCGGGAGGCCTTCGCGGAAGCGGTGGATGCTGGTGGTGTTGCCCCGCAGCCAGGTGGTGAGCTGGTCGCGCTTGGCGGGCGGGAGGGCGTGGCCGAGCGTGAGGCGGCGGTACGTGCGGGCGATGGCCTGCGGGCTGGTGGTGTCGGTGGTCCGGTCCGGTTCGGCCGTGTTGAGTTCGGGCTCCCAGCGGTCCAGACGGGTGACGTGGTCGCCGATCGAGCGGCAGAAATCGGTGACGGCCGTCGGTCCGCCCAGTTCGCGGAGCAGCAGGTTGCCCGCGGTGTTGTCGCTGTGGTCGATGGCCGCCTTGCAGAGTTCGGCGACGGTCATCCCGTTCGCCAGGTTCCTGGCCTCGCCGGTGACGGGGGCGCCGCCGGACCGCTTGATGTCGGCCTCGGTGTAGTGGATCCGCTTGGCGAGGAACTCGCCGTCGCGGTCGAGGTCGCGCAGGACGGCGGCGACGGCGACGGTCTTGAAGACCGAGCAGATCGGGAAGAGTTCGCCCGCGCGGTAGCGGACCGTGCGCCCGGTGGACAGGTTCCTGGCGAAGACGCCGAGGCGCGCGCCGTGTTGCTGTTCCAGGGCGGAGAGTCGGCGGTGGGTGTCGGGGCCGGTCGCCGCGTGTGCCGATCCGCCGGTCGCGGCCGTGACGGCGACGGCCGCTCCGAGGCCGAGGCCCAGGACGGCGCGGCGGCTGTGACGGGTTGCCGAAGGTCGAGTGTGCATGGTCCCCCTCTGAACGGTTGTCGCGGCACGAGCCGCTTCCTGAGTCACAGGACGCCACAGGCGCACCGATGGTTCGTCAACCATGCGAATCAGCGGGGTGATGGGCAAGGCGACTCAGGGCCGGATGGCCACCGCCGCGTACGCCGCGGCCTCTGCGGCCTCGACGGGGGGCTCGTCCGTCGAGGGGCGCCAGTGCGGGGTCGGGACGACGCCGGGGGCGAGAAGCGTCCAGCCGTCGAAGAAGCGGGTGAACTCGGGCAGGGTGCGGGCCTGGGCGGCGGTGCCGGCGGCCTCGTAGATGCGGACCAGGTCGGCGATGTCCCCGGGCGCGAAGTCGGGGGTGACGTGGCTCATCACCAGCGCGCTGCCCGGGGCGAGGACGGACTTGAGGTGGTCGACGAGCTCGTACGCACCGTGGGCGTCGGGGACGAAGTGGAGCAGCGCGTTGAGCGAGAGCGCGACGGGGCGGCCGAGGTCGATGGTGTCGCGCAGTCCGGGGGCGTCGAGGACGCTCGCGGGGTCGGTGGCGTCGGCCTCGACGTAAGCGGTGCGGCCCTCGGTGGTGCCGGTGAGCAGGGCCTGGGCGTGCGAGAGCACGATCGGGTCGTTGTCGGCGTAGACGACGCGGGCGTGCGGCCGGATGCTCTGGGCGATCTCGTGGAGGTTGGGCGAGGTGGGGATGCCGGTGCCGATGTCGAGGAACTGGTCGAAGCCGGCCTCGGCGAGGGCGCGGGTGGAGCGGTGCATGAAGGAGCGGTTGACGCGGGCGGCGGCGCGCAGCCAGGGGGCGACGGAGAGGGCGTGTCCGGCGGCCTCGCGGTCGGCGGCGAAGTTGGTGAAGCCGCCGAGGTAGTAGTCGTACATCCGGGCCGAGTGCGGCACGTTCAGCCGCAGGTCCACCCCGTCGTAGAGGCCCATGGCGTCTTCCCCTCGGCTTGTCGCTCGCACTGGTCGCTCGCGCCCGGTCGATTGCGCCCGGTCGATTGCTGCCCACGGTTGCTGCCCAGGGTTCGCGGGGGTCAATCGTGGCCTGATCGGTTCAAACAGCCGCCTCAAACAGTCACCAGATCCCATGAGATGACAATCGGTATTCACTGTGCAGCCTGGAGTGACAGGCCTGCTGGAATGAGGATGGTCACGGACAGCCCGAACCGCGGGTGGCCCGGTGTGCAGCCGACGGCCACGGAAAGCAGGCTCGATGACGATCGACAGGGGTGCCCCCGCGCGCGGGTACCGGGGCGGGGCGGCGGTGGAGTGTGCCGGCGGGGCCGGGCCCGAGCGCGTGGCCGGGGCCGACCCCGCGCTCCGCCTGGACCTCACCTACGCCGCGTTCTGCGAGACGCACGAACCGGCGTGGCACGCCCTCGCGTTGACCCGGATAGGCAACCAGGCCGACGCCGTCCTGGTGGTCGAGACGGTCAAGGCGGACCTGGCCCGCTGCTGGCCGCAGGTGCTTCGATTCGAGGAACCGGCCGCCTACGCCTGGCGGTTGGCCAACCGCCACGTGTCGGACTGGGTCGCCGCCGAGGAGCCGGTGGCGGTGGAGGCCGTCACCTTCGCGGCGGTGATCGGCGCGTTCAAACAGGTCGCGAACGGACTGCTGCACAGCGAGGCGGACGAGGTGCGGCTGTACGCCGCGATCCTCGAACTGCCGGACCGGCAACGGGACGTGGTGATCCTGCGGTACCTGCTGGGCCTGCACGTCAAGGTGATCGCGGCCTACCTGGGACGGCCGGTGGCCACGGTGCACTCCAACCTGCGGCACGCCCGCGAGCGGCTGGCCCGCCGGCTCGGGGTGGGCGAACTCCCGGACCGCGGCGGCGAACTGTGATGGACGGACCGGACCGTGGGGGCGGGGAGCGTGCGGTGCGTACCGCGCCTGCGGTGATCCACGTGCCCCGGCCGGAACGGGCCAACGCCGAGCGGATCGCGGCGGTGCGGCGGGCCCGGCTGACGGCCGCGCCGACCCATCTGTCCTCGGAGCACGAGCAGGCCGCCTTCGAACTCGGCCTGGTGGTCGCCCTGGTGCTGGGCGCGCCGGATGCCTCCCGGGGGCTGGACCTGCTGGTGAACGCGCGCCGGATCCAGCCGGAGGGCGCGGAGGTGTTCGGCGCGCTGCTGTACGCCACCGGCAAGGAGGAGGGCGCCGAGTTCTGGTGGCGCTTCGCGGCCGGCTCGGGCAGCGGGACGGCCGCGTACTGCCTGCACCTGCACCACCTGATGCTCGGCGAGACCGACGACGCCGACTACTGGCGGGCCTGGTCGGACCAGCTCGCCACGGCCGAACGCCCGCCCGGGCCAAGGACGTTGCGGTTGAACCGGCCGCTGCTGCCGGAGGACGTGCGGCGCGACATCCTCTCCCGGGTGCACCACGGACTGGCCCCGCAGCTGCCGCCCGCGCTGGTCGCGGTGATCGACCGACTGCCGGTGCAGGGAGACGACGAGGCGGAGGAGGTCCCGAGCCCGTGGGGGCTCACCTCGGGGGCGACCTCCGCGTGCTCGTGGGACCTCGCGTGGGGGCTCGCCGCCGACGAGGAGCCGTCGGGGTGGGGCGGCGGGGACCATCCGTTGGGGTGAGGCCGCGGCGACCGCCCGCGGTCATTCGTTCAGGTGAGTGCGGACAGCCGGGCGACGATCTCCGGGTCGCGTCCGCTCCCGGCCACCGTCCGTACGCCGTCCGGGGTCACCTGGCGGACGACGTACCGGTGCGGGGCCATCGCGGTGTCCCGGCCGGGGAGGGCGGCGACCACCGCGCGGTGGGCGGCGGCCGGGTCGAACTCCGGGTCCGCGGTGGTGAGGTCGGCCACCAGGCTTCCGTCGACCAGCGACAGTCGGTGCGGGCCGAGCGTGCCCTCCAGGAGCTCGTGGACGGCGGCCAGGTCGACCCGGGAACCGTCGATCAGCCGCCACTGGCCGGTCCGCCCGTCCGCATGTCCGCCGTCGGGCACGGCTTTCGCGAGGCCGAGGACGGCGGGAAGGCCGGCGAGCGGCACCGGCCCCTCGGCGGCGTCCGCGAGGAGTGCCAGCAGGGTCCGGGCGAAGTGCTCGTTCTCCTCGGGGTCGAGCACCTGCGGGCAGGCGATCAGGACGAAGCCCAGGCTGCCGGTGATCCGCAGGATGGTGAACATCAGCCGGACCGCCAGCGGCGGGGCGGGCAGCGGGGTCAGTTCCGGGTCGGCGGCCGGGGGCGGCTGGGCGTCGGCGACGGCGGGCGGGATGGTCAGGCTGAGGTCGTTGACCACCACCTGCCGGGCGAAGCGGGTGCCCCGCCGGTGGGCGACGTCCTCGATCAGCTGCCAGACGTCCCCGGCGTCCAGGGTGCTGTGCCAGTAGGCGCTCAGCGAGGCCGACTTGGCCCGGCCGATCAGCTGGTCGAAATCGGCCGTTCGCGTGTCGAGCAGGATCAGCGCGTCCTGCGCCAGGGTGCCGACGTGGTCGGCCAGGGCGGCGCGCTGGCGGTTGGCGGAGAGCGCCGAGATCACCAGCTCACCGCGGTCGGCCCGGTGCGCGACCAGTGCGGCGAAGGCGGCGAGCAGGACCACGGACGGGCCGGCGCCGGTGCGGCGGCAGACGGCGGCGAGGTGGTCGGCCGCCCCACGCGAGCGCACCAGCAGGGCCGCGTGGTCGCGCGCCGGGCCGGTGATCCGCGAGTCGGCGAAGACGGTCTGCGGGCCGGTGTCGAGGATCTTCGCCCAGTGCCGCAGCGCGGCGGTCGCCTTGCGCCGCCCCTGCGCGCTCTGCTCGGCGGCGGCGATCAGCAGCGGGGTCGGCGCGGTGACCGGCGGCAACGCCTTCCCGGCGGCGAGGGCGTGCCACTCCTGGATCAGCACGGCGGTGGCTGCGCCGTCGGCGCCCGCGTGGCAGACCACGGCGACCAGCCGCAGCAGCCGCTCGCCCCGGGCCACCATGGTGAACCGGATCCGTGGCGGCGCGGCCGGATCGACCGGCACGGCGACGTCGCTGCGGCCCAGCTCGGCGGCGAGCGCGTCGAGCTCGCGCTCGTCGGGCCCATCGGGACTGCCGGGCTCGCCTTCCGAGCTGACCTCGCCGGGCTCGCCGGCCTCGACCACCGTCACCGCGAACCGGCCGTCCGCGTGCACCACTTGGCGGTCCGGGAAGCCGTCCGGGCCGGGGCCGGCGGGGAAGGAAGTGCGCAGCGACTCGTGCCGCTCGACCAGCAGTCGCAGTGCGACCAGGCCGGCCGGGACCGAGGTGCCGGCCGGGACCGGCCAGGAGGCCTCCCGGTTGATCTGCTCGGGGGCTTCGCCCCGGATGCAGCGGAGCATGTTGTCCTGGCCGCGGGTGAGCGGGCCCACGCCGCTGCTCGCGGCGGCGAAGCGGACGGTGACCCGTCGGGCGGGCGGGCGCCCGGCGGGCGGGGCCTCCTCGTACGGGGCATCCTCGGGCAGGGCCGTCCCGGGCAGGGCCGTCCCGGACAGGGCCGTCCCGGGCAGGGCCGTCTCGGGCGGAATCAGGTCGTGCGCAGTCACGTCGTACGCGCCTTTCGGCTCGCCGGGGAAGGGCTCGCAGGGGTGTGTCAGAGGGGGGTGATCGGGACGCTATCAGCGGCACTGCGAGCTGGTCCAGACCAAAGTCACAACGTGCCGACTGTTCGTCAATGTGCTTGCCAGACACGGGAATTGACATGTATCGGCGAATCACCGAGGGCGGCGACGGCAGCCCGGAACGGGCCCGGCACGGGGACGTCGCAGAGCGTGGCCGATCCCCGGCCGAGACCACCGGGGTCGGCCACCGACACCGGGGGCGAGCCCGCCACGGACACCCCGAAGGCCTGGGTCAGCCGTCCGCCGTAGGCCTTCACCAAGGCCTCGCGGCGACACCACAGCGCGGTGAAGCGGGCCGCCCGTTCCGCCGGCTCGGCGGGCTCGGCGACCGAACGGGCCTCCTCGAAGGGGAACCAGCGCGCGGCCATCCGCTCGGCCGTCCGGGGTGCGTGGATCCGCTCGACGTCGACGCCGACGGGCCGGCCCCCGGCGAGGGCCAGCACCGCCAGTCCGTCCGAGGCCGACCAGCTCACCCTCAGTCCGGCGGCGCCTGCGGCCTCGGGTTTGCCATTCGGCCCGCACTCCCAGACGACCTCGGCCGGGGACACGCCGAGCCGCGCCCCGACCACCTGCCGGACGGCGCCGTGCGCCACGGTGAAGCGGCGGCGCCGCTCGGGGCCGGCGCCGGACGTCCGGGCGCGCTCGGCCGGGTCGAGCAGCTGCCACAAACCGTCGGCCACCCCGGCGGGTTGGTCGGTGTCGATGAGCCAGAAGTCGACTTCGGTCACGGCAGGGTGAGCGTGCTGAGCACCCCGAGCCGACGGTCGTACCCGACGATCAGGGCGGGGCGCTGCTCCTCGCGCCACCGCGGCAGGTGTTCGGCCAGCTGCGCCCACAAGCCGGTGAACGGCTGGACGGGTGAGTCCTCCGAAGCGACGCCATCACCGGAGCCCCCGAGGCCGTCGAGCAGGACCTCCGTCCCGGGCTCCCGCCGATCGGTCGCGGCCCGTACGGCCTCCTCCGGCGCCGTGGCGCCCGTGACCTGCCGGACGGCCAGGCCCGCCCCCGGAGCCTCCTCGCAGACCAGCACCACCACCGCGTGCCGCTCCGGCATCGGTACCGGCACGGGCGGTTCGTAGTGCAGCGCGGTCTGTTCCGCGAGCACCACCACGGCTCGGCGACAGCCGCCGGTGCGGTGGTGCTCGGCGGCCAGGCGCAGGGCGGTGAAGGCGGCGGCGGTGCCCTGGTCGCAGACGGCGAAGGCCAGCGGGTTGCCGGGGACGGACCGGCCGAGTGCGAGCGAGGAGGGCGCGCCGGGGCGGACGTCGGGGGTGTCGAAGGCGAGGACCAGCAGGTCCACCGGCTCGTCCTCGGTGAGCACTTCGCCCAGCAGTCCGGCGGCCAGTTCCTCGTAGGAGCGGCCGACGCCCTCCTTCAGCAGCTCCTCGCGCAGCGGCAGGCCGTAGGGGCGGACGAGATCCGAGACGAACACCCGCAGGTCCGGGTCGAGCGAGGTCTCCGAACGGCCGTCGAAGCGGCGAGCGAGGGCCCGGGTGATCAGCAGGCCGGAGGAGCCGGAGGGCACCCGGTCAGTCCTCGGGGATGACGTGCCCGGCGACGTAGTCGGCCAGCTTGGTGACCGATCGCAGGTCGTCCTCGGTGATCTGCTCGACGTCCACCTGGATGTCCAGCGATTCCTCCAGCTCCAGGATGAGCTCGATGGTGCCGGCGGAGGTGAGGCCGAGGTCGTCGAAGAGGCAGGCGTTCTCCGGGATTTCGGGCAGTTCGCGCTTGAGCACGCGCGGCAGGAGTGCGCCGATGCCGTGCAGGACGCGTTCGCGCAGCGCGGGGTCGGTGGTCTGGACCGCGGGTTCTGACATGGGTGTCCCGTCCCGTCGTACGTGGGAAGTGGTGATCGAGGCTGACGGATCGAAGCCGACGGATGGAAGCCGATGGGCCGTCAGCTCTGCACGGCCATCGCGGAGAAGGTGGCTCCGATGCCGGCGGCGGCGATCAGGTAGTGGTCGCCGCGGCGGAGCAGCCCCCGCGTGGTGGCGGTGTGAAGATTGATGAGGCTGTCTGCAGCGAAACTGTGCCCGACCGACCGCACGTTGTCCAGCACGACTTTCTCGATCGGGTAGCCGATGCGGCGCGCGATCATCCGCCAGGAGGCCTGGTTGACGTTGTGCGGGAGGATTGCGGCCAGGTCGGAGAGGTCCAGACCGGCCCGGTCCAGGGCGGCCTCGATCGCCTCGACCATCACGTTCGGGTACTCGCGCTGGTAGCGGGCGAGCAGGTCCGGGTCCTCGGCCAGTCGGCCGTCGAACTCCGGGCGCTGGCGCACCTCGTAGGAGAGCACCCGGTGTCGCTCGCCCGCGGCGCTGACCAGGCAGGCGGCCGCGCCCTCGGCGAAGATGCCGGTCTCGGGCACCACCTGGGCGTCCTTGGTGAAGGTCTTCTCCCCGGCCAGGACCAGTGCGAGGGCCGCCGGGTCGGGGTCGGCCGCGAGCAGCCGGCCGGCCAGGTCGATCGCCAGCAGGCCCACCGCGCAGGCGTGGTGGGTCACCGTGAAGGCACCGGCGTGGCCGAGGCCGCGCGCGGCGAGCAGGTCGTGCAGCGGGTTGAGCGGGTGGGGCACCGCCACCGGCATGCTGCGGGCGTGTATCACGAAGCGGATGTCGCGTTCGCGTCCGCGCAGCTCCGACAGGTTGTCCAGGGCGGCGTCGAGCAGGTCGGGCAGCCTCCCGGCAGGGTCCAGGCGCAGCTGGTCCAGGCCGTGGAAGCGGCGGAAGAGACGGAGTTGACGTGGGGTCAGGCCGATGCGTTCGCCCACCGCCTCGATGGGAACGGCGTGTGGGGGGAGGTGAACGGCCACTGCCTCCAGTGCGGTCACGCGGGCTAGTATTCCGACGCCCGCCGGGTCGCACAAGTGATCTCGGACCCCGCGCTGTCGCGGGCCGTGCCCCGGCATCCGTCAATTCCGCTCCGGTCCGGTCGTGTTCACCACCGTGCCGTCGAGCGGGTGGGAGATCTCTCATGCCGAATCCTGAACCTCCGGACTCCGCCCCGCCGTTGGATCCCGCGCTGGTCGCGATCGTGGTCGAGGTGGCCGGTGCGCCGCCCGGCTGGGCGCGCCATGTCACGCCGGACGCCCGGCTGGACGGCGACCTGCTGCTGGACGAGGTCGAACTCGCCGTGTTGGCCGAGCGCCTGCGCGAGCGCTTCGGTCCGGCCGTGGACCTGGCCGGGCTGCGTGCCGGTCTCGGCCTGGCCGCGCTGGAGGCGTTGACCGTCGCCGACCTGCAGCGACTGCTCCCCGAGGAGGGTGCCCGATGACCCGGTTCCTGGTGGTGGTGCCGCCGTTGACCGGACACGTCAATCCGGCCGCGGGCATCGCCGCCGAACTGGCCGCGCGCGGCCACGAGGTCGCCTGGACCGGTACGGAGTCGGTGCTGCGGCCGCTGCTCGGCCCCGGAGCGCGGGTGTTCGGCACCGGCACCCGGGCCTTTCGCGCCCAGGGCGGGCACGGGCTGGCCGCGCTGCGCTCGCTCTGGGAGGGCTTCATCGTCCCGTACGCGCGGTTCACCGCGAAGCCGCTGGACACGGCCGTGCGGGAGTACCGGCCGGAGGTGCTGCTGGTGGACCAGCACACCTCGGCGGGCGCGCTGGTCGCGCACCGGCACGGGTTGCCGTGGGCGAGCTTCGCGCCCGGTGCGATGGAACTGGGCCGGCCCTACCGGGCGTTGCCGCAGGTCGAGGCGTGGATGACCGGGCTGCTGCGCGGGCTGTGGGAGCGCGCCCGGCTGCCCGGGGCGGAGTACGTCGACCCGCGCTTCTCCCCCGCCCTGGTGCTGGCGACCACCGGGCCGGCGCTGACCGGCCCCGTGCTGACGGACGGCGGCGCATCGCCGGTGCACCATGCGATGGTCGGGCCGGTGATCGCGGCGCGGCCGCCCGATCCGGCGTTCCCGTGGGAGCGGCTGCTGCCGGGCCGGCGGCGGGTGCTGGTCACGATGGGGACGCTGGCGGGCGAGTTGGGCGCGGACTTCCTCGCCCGGGCCGTACTGGCGCTGGAGCTGTGCGGCGAGGAGGTCCAGCCGGTGTTCGCGGCACCGCGCGCACTGCTGCCCGAACTCCCGCCGCACGCGGTCGCGGTGGACCGGGTGCCGGTGCTGGAGCTGATGGCGCGCGGGGAGTTGGACGCGGTGCTCTGCCACGGCGGGATGAACACCGTGGGCGAGGCGCTGGCGCACGGCCTGCCGCTGGTCACCGCGCCGATCCGGCACGATCAGCCCTTCGTGGCCGCCCAGGTGGCGGCGGCCGGGGTCGGGCTGCAGGTGCCGTTCGCCCGCGTGACGCCGGAGCGGCTGGCGGCAGGGCTGCGGACCGTACTGGAGACAACGGCATACCGGGACAGGGCGGTTCAGGTCGGCAGGGAACTGCTGGCCGGCGGCGGTGCGGTGGCTGCGGCGGACCAATTGGAGGCGCTCGGCTGAGCTCTGGACGCGCCGGGCCGAGCCGGCGCCCCGGGCATCCCCTTAGCAGAGCGGGCGAGCACACGTCCATTGGTCTAGGCCATTGTCTCCGGGCCGGGGTTCGCCCTAGGGTGTCGCAGCAGCACCGCCCTCCGCAGGTGCCGAGCACCGGCTTCCCAGGTGCCGTGGCAGCCCATCCCCGTACGGGAGTTCCGGTTGATCGAGACCACGGGACTGCGCAAGTCCTACCGCAAGAAGACCTCCCGCCGCGGTGGCGGTGACCCGACCGTCGACGCCGTGCGCGGCATCGACCTGTCGGTCGCCGCCGGCGAGATCTACGGCTTCCTCGGCCCCAACGGCGCCGGGAAGACCACCACCCTGCGCATGCTGGCCACCCTGATCCGCCCGGACGGCGGACAGGCCCGCATCGCCGGGGCCGACCTGTTCACCGACCCGGCCGGGGTCCGCCGCCGGATCGGTTACGTCGCCCAGGGCGGCGGCACCACCGACAACGTCAGCGCCCGCGAGGAACTGGTGCTGCAGGCCCGGATGTACGGCGCGGGCAAGCCCCAGGCCGTCCGGGCCGCCGAGGACGCGCTCAAGGCCTTCGACCTGGGCGAGTTCGGCAACCGGCCGTGCGCCACCTATTCCGGCGGCCAGCGCCGCCGGGTGGACATCGCACTCGGGGTGATCCACCAGCCCCGGGTGCTGTTCCTGGACGAGCCGACGGTCGGGCTGGACCCGGCCAGCCGGGCGCACGTCTGGGAGGAGATCCGCCGGCTGCGCACCGAGGGGATGACCGTCGTCGTCACCACCCACTACCTGGACGAGGCCGATGCGCTCTGCGACCGGGTCGCCATCGTCGACCACGGCCAGGTCGTCGCCGAGGGCACGCCCGGGGCGCTGAAGCGCGAGATCTCCGGCGACGTCGTCCTGGTCGGCCTGGACACCGCCGACGGCGGGGGCACGGGCGCGGACGGGAGCGCCGCCGAGCGGGCGGCCGAGGTGCTGCGACCCCAGCCGTACCTGCACCGGCTGGAACCCGACGGGGACGGCGGCCTGCGGCTGTACCTGGAGGACGGCGCCGCGGCCATCCCCCGGCTGCTGCGCGCCCTGGACGCGGCCGGCCTGACACCCGGCACCGTACAGCTCCAACGGCCCAGCCTGGACGACGTGTTCCTGGCCCGCACCGGCCGCTCGCTGCGGCAGTCCTGACCCGATCCCACCCCCGCGGCCCCACCGCGTGGACCGGCACAACTCCCTGGGGAGACCGTGAAGCTCGCCCGCGACACCTGGCTGGTCTTCCAACGCCAGCTGCTGCTGATGATCCGCACCCCGGTCTGGATCGCCGTCGGCATCATCCAGCCCGTGTTCTACCTCCTGCTGTTCGCCCCGCTGCTGAAGAAGGTGCTCGCCCCGGACGGCGCGAGCAGCTACGCCGACGCCTACCAGGTGTACGTACCGGGCCTGTTGGCGGTGCTGTGCATCTTCGGCGGGCTGTTCACCGGCTTCAGCCTGCTGGGCGAGCTCAAGGCCGGGATCATCGAGCGCTCCCGGGTGACGCCGGTGAGCCGGCTGGCGCTGCTGCTCGGACGGGCGCTGCGGGAGATGGTGGCGCTGCTGGTGCAGGCCGTCCTGATCACGCTGATCGCGCTGCCGTTCGGGCTGCGGGTGAGCCCGCTCAACCTGCTGCTCGCCTACCTGCTGCTCGGACTCCTGGCGCTGATGACCTCGGCGATCTCCTACGGCATCGCACTGATGGTGCCGGCCGACGCGGCGATGGCGCCCGTGGTGAACACCCTCGCGCAGCCGATCGCGCTGCTGTCCGGGGTGCTGCTGCCGCTCACCCTGGCTCCGGACTGGCTGCAGCAGCTCGCCCGGTGGAACCCCTTCTACTGGGCTGTGGAGGGCATGCGCGCCCTGTTCTCCGGGCACGCCGGGGACAGCGCGGTCTGGCAGGGGCTGCTGGTGGTCGCGGTGATGACCGTCCTGGCGGTGTTCTGGTCGGCCCGGCTGTTCTCCACCCGGGTGCGCTGACCGACGCCCGGACGCCCGGGCCAAAAAGGGGGCCCGGCTCGTGTTTCGAGCCGGGCCCATCGGCGTCCTCGCACGGTCAGCAGGAGCCGATGAAGGCAGCCAACTTCGCCACTCCGTCGATGATCTGAGCCTGCGTCAGCGAGCTGATGGAGAGCCGCAGCCGGCGCTCCCCGCCGCCCGCCGGGTAGAACGGCGCCATCGGCGTCCACAGCACCCCGTACGCGCGGGCGCAGCGCTCCATCGCCGCCTCGTCGGCGGCGAAGGGCACCGTGAGGACGGCGAAGAAGCCGCCGTCGGGGCGGTTCCAGGAGACGCCCAGCCGACGCCGCTCGGAGGCCGGGAAGTGCCGGTCCAGCTCCCGCAGCAGGGTGTCCATGCCGGCCGCGTAGTGGGCCGTGGCGCGGGCGTTGGCGGCGCGCAGCCGGCAGTCGTGCGTCAGCAGCATGCCGCCGATGACGGCCTGGCTGAGCGCGGGGGTGTTGACCGTCGTCATGCTCTTCAGCTTGGCCAGCTCGTCCGCGAGGAGGCTGCGCCGCCCGTCGGGGCCGGTCACCTCCTGGTCGGCGACGGCGTAGCCGAGCCGGGCGCCGGGGAAGCAGGTCTTGGCGAAGGAGCCCAGGTGGACGACCTGGCGGCGGCGGTCCAGCGCCTTGAGGGTGGGCCGCGGCCCGGGCGTGCGGGCGAAGAAGCCGTACGGGTTGTCCTCGACGACCAGGACGCCCTCCTCCGCGGCCACGTCCAGCAGCCGGGTGCGGGCGGCGATCGGCATGCTGGTGCCGGACGGGTTGGCGAAGTCGGGGACGACGTAGAGGGCGCGCGGGCGGCGCCCCTCGGCCCGCACGGCCCGGGCCGCGGCGCGCACGGCCGCCGGGTCCGGCCCGCCGTCGGGCCCCTCGGGGACCGGCCGGGTGGTCAGGTCGAGCAGCCTTGCGGCGCCGGTGACGCCGACGTAGCAGGGCGCGCTGACCAGCAGCACGTCGTCCGGGCCCGCGCAGAGCGCGCGCAGCACGAGCAGCATGCCCTCCTGGGCGCCGACGGTGAGCACCAGGGCCTCGGGGGCGACGGTCAGTCCCTCGTCGTTGGCGAGGGTGCGGGCGACCAGTTCGGCGATGATGCCCTTGGTGGGGCCGTACTGGAACAGCGCGGTGCGCACGGCGTCCCGGTCGAGGCCGCGCTCGGCCAGGTGGGCGAGGTAGGTGTCCAGGTAGCGGGGGACGTCCTCGGGCTCGAAGAAGCCCTCGTAGGGGCGGCCGGGGGCGAAGGAGACGGCCTGCGGGTAGCGGGAGGTGACCTCGTTGAGGAAGGTCATCGCGTCCAGCAGCGGATCGGCGAGGGAGGCGTGCAGGTCCTCCAGACGGAGGTTCACCGCGGCACCTCCCGCCCGGCCTCCCACAGTGTCTCCCGCAGCCGCCCGGCGGCGTACGCCTGGGCCTCGGCGGCCGCGTCCAGGGTGGCGGTCATGGCGAAGAAGCCGTGCGGCATTCCCTCGTACCGGCGCAGCTCCACCGGGACTCCGGCCGCGCGCAGCGCCTCGGCGTACTGTTCGCCCTCGTCCCGCAGCGGGTCGTACTCGGCGGTGAGGACGGTCGCGGGCGGCAGGCCGGCCAGGGTGGCGGCGCGCAGCGGGGAGGCGTACGGGCTGGCGGCGTCGGCCCGGTCGGCCAGGTAGTGACCCCAGTACCAGGCCAACGAGCGGCGGTTGAAGAGCAGCGGGTCGTCGTGTTCGCGCAGCGAGGGGGTGTCGGCGGCGTGGTCGGTGTTGGGGTAGACCAGCAGCTGGTGGCGCAGGGCCGGGCCGCCTTCGGCGCGCAGCAGCAGGGTCAGGGCGGCGCTGAGGTTGCCGCCGGCGCTCTCGCCGCCGACCGCGAGGCGGCCGGGGTCGATGCCGAACTCGCCGGCCCGTTCCACCAGGTGGAGGAGGGCGGCGCGGCAGTCCTGGAGGGCGGCGGGGAAGGGGTGTTCGGGGGCGAGCCGGTAGCCGACGGAGGCGGTGACGCAGCCGACGGCGTTGGTGAGTCGGCGGCAGATCGCGTCGCTGGTGTCGGGCGAGCCGAGGGTCCAGCCGCCGCCGAACAGGTAGAGCAGGGCGGGGAGTTCGGTGCTTCGCTGTTCGAGGGTGGGCGGTTCCGGGCGGTAGAGCCGCAGGGTGAGGTCGCCGCCGGGACCGGGGAAGCGGTGCTCCTCGACGGCGGCGACCGGTTCGGGGGTGCCGGCCGCGGCGCGGATGTCGGCGAGGTCGGCGGCGCGGGCCTCGGCCAGGGTGAGGGTGTAGAGCGGCGGTGCGCCGCTGCTCGCGCGCCGGGCGCGCAGGGCCTCGGCCTGGGGGTGCAGGGGCATGGGTGGTCCCGTTCTCGTGCGGCTGGGTCGGCGGTCGGGCCGCGTCATTGCCGGGCAGTCAAAGGTCGGCGCTCAGCGGTCGGCCTCGACGTAGATGGTCTCGTCGGTGCGGAACGCCGTGTCGAGGTCGGCGACGTCCGAACGGGTGCCCTGCCGGTAGGCGCAGTGGCGGACCTGCCCGGGCGTGAAGCCGGCCAGGGTGAGGACGTGCCGGAGTTCGTCCAGGTCGTAGATCCACTGGTGGCCGTAGTACCGGAAGACCTGGTTGACCAGGAAGGCCGGGCGGGCGGGCATCGGCGGGCCGAAGCCGAGGGTGGTCAGGCGGCGGCGGTGCTTGGCGAGGAAGCCGTCGCCGGTGGCGTAGCCGACCAGGTAGCGGGCGAGGTCGGGGGTGGTCAGGCGCAGGACGCCGCCGGGGCGCAGCACCCGGCGGGCTTCGCGCAGCCAGCCGACCGCGACGGGCAGGGTGACGTGCTCGATCAGGTGCTCGGCGTACACCCAGTCGATGCTGGCGTCGGCGAAGGGCAGCGGCTCGGCGATGTCCAGCTGGGTGAACCAGCGGTCGCCGTCGACCCGGTAGAGGGTGCCGGGCTCGGTGGCCGGCCCGGCGCCGCCGCGCAGGGCGGTCAGGTCGGTGCCGAGGCCTTCCGGGTGGGCGGTCCGGAAGGCGGCGAACTCGATGCCGGTGAGGCCGAGTTCGCGGAAGTCGGCGTGGTCGTGCGGGAGCCCGCCGGGGTGCGGTTCGAGCGTGTCGCAGGTGGCGACCTGTGCGCTGAACTCGTCCAGGCGGGTGGCCAGGCCGTCGGGGTCGTCCCAGTCCCAGCCGGGGAACCGGGCGCTGCGGGCGGCCCGTTCGGCCGGTTCCGTCCGTTCGGCTCGTTCGGTCCGTTCGGTCTGTGCGGTTCGTTCGGTCTGTGCGGTTCTTCGGGTCTGTTCGGTCATCTCGGTCTCTTCCTCGGAGAACGTGGTGCGGGCCCCGCGTGGTTCAGCCGGCCGGGCAGCAGGGCCAGGGGGCGAGGGCCGTACGGTCCAGGTCGGCGAGCCGGGGGCGGCCCAACAGGGCCATGGTGTGCTCCAGTTCCTGGCGCAGCAGGTCGAGCACCCGGTGCACGCCGGACTCCCCGTCGGTGGCGAGGCCCCAGAACGCGGGGCGGCCGATCAGGACGGCGCGGGCGCCGAGGGCGAGGGCGACGGCGATGTCGGTGCCGGTGCGCACGCCGCCGTCGAGCAGCACCGGCAGCTCGTGCGGAACGGCCTGGACCACCTCGGGCAGGGCCGCCAACGCCGCTATCGAGCCGTCCAGTTGTCGGCCGCCGTGGTTGGAGACCAGGACGGCGTCGGCGCCGTGTTCGACGGCCAGCCGGGCGTCCTCTGCGGTCAGGATGCCCTTGAGGACCAGCGGCAGCCGGGTGCGGCGGCGCAGCCAGGCGAGGTCGGCCCAGCTCAGGGTGGGGTCGAACTGCTCGCGGGCGTGCTCGGCGATGCCCGAACTGCCGCCCGCTGCACGGTGGCTGGCCGACATCAGGGCCGGGTCCAGGTTGACCGCGCGGACGGCGGGCGGGATGGCGAAGCCGTTGCGCAGGTCTCGCAGGCGGCGGCCGATCCTGGGGGCGTCGACGGTCAGCACCAGGGCCCGGAAGCCGGCCGCCTCGGCGCGCTCCACCAGGGCGGCGAGGGCGGCCCGTTCGCGCAGCCAGTACAGCTGGAGCCAGAGCGGGCCGGTGGCGGCCTCGGCGATCTCCTCCAGGGTGCGACTGGCGAACATCCCGGCGACCAGCAGCGCCCCGGCCCGGCCGGCGGCGCGGGCGGTGGCGGTCTCGCCCTCCGGGTCGACCAGGCGGTGGTAGGCCATCGGGGCGATGCCGAGCGGGAGGGCGAGCGGTGCGCCGAGCAGGGTCAGGGCCGGGTCGCAGGCGGAGACGTCGACCAGGGTGCGCGGGCGCAGGGCGTAGCGCCCGAACATCTCCCGGTTCGCGGCCAGGGTGCGTTCGGTGCCGCTGCCGCCTTCGATGAAATCCCAGATTTCCGGGGGGAGTTGTTCGCGCGCTGCGCGCTCGATCCCGGCCAGCGTGAGTGCTCCCACGGGCATTCCTCGTTCCCGGACGGCCACGCGCGGGCCAGTCCCGGTTCGGCAGCGTAGGAGCAACGGACACATTGGTATAGACCTTGATTTGACCAAACGTCTGTGCCAAGGTCTGGCAACGGAATTGGCCGTTTTCTGGTCGTGAACTGCGTTCATGACAAATCCCCTGACTTGTGTGGAGCCGCGTTGACCGGCTTTTCCCCCTTTTCGCCTCCGCCGTTCGCACCGCCGCACTCCGATGCCCCGCACGACTGGGTCGACCGGCTGTTGCTGGCCGGCCCCGGCGGCGAGGAGTGCCTGCACCTCGGCGCGCCGCTCGACCGGGACGCGCTGCGCACCCTGGTCGAGGAGCAGTCCGTACGGCTCACGGCCGCCGGGCTCGGCCCCGGCGGTACGGCGGCGCTGCGGCTGCCGCCCTCGGTGGCGTTCGTCGCGGTGCTGCTGGCCTGCTGGCGGCTCGGTGCCCAAGTCGCCCTGCTCGACCACCGGTTGACCGACCACGAGATCGACGCGGCGGTGGCCCGACTGGCCCCGCAGGTGCTGGTAGGCTCCGCCCACCGACCCGCGGCGGCCCTGCGCGGCTTCTCCGACGTGGAACCGGTGGCCGTGCGGTTGCCGGACGGACAGCCGGCCCGCACCGGGCACGCCCTGATCCAGCTCAGCTCCGGATCTACCGGCCCGGCCAAGGTCATCGCCCGTACCGCCGCCGACCTGCTGCGCGAACTCGACTGCTACCGCAGGCTGGTGGCGTTCCCCGGTGAGGGCGAGCGGGTGGTGCTGCTGTCCTCGGTGGTCCACGTGCTCGGCCTGGTCGGCGGGCTGCTCAACGCCCTGTACGTCCGCGCCGCGCTCACCGTGCCGGAGCGGATGACGGCGGCCGGCATCCTCGCCGCCGTCGCCGACTCCGACCGGCCGACCACCGTCATCGGGGTGCCCTTCCACGCCGAGCTGCTGGCGGGGGCGGTCGCTCCCCCGGCGCTGCCCCGACTGCGCCGGATGATCGTCGCGGGCGAACTGGTCCGCCCGGGCCTGCCCGCGCTGTTCACCGAGCGCTACGGCGTCCCGCTCGGCACCATGTACGGCATGACCGAGACCGGGGTCATCGCCACCGACCTCGACGGCACCCTCCACCCGGCCAAGCGCCCCGTCCACGGAATGCGACTGCTCCTGGTGAAGGGCGAGTTGCAGCTCGGCGCCGTCTCCTCGCCGTACCCCGGGCTGGACGACCCGACCCGCTGGTCGGACGGCTGGCTGCACACCCGGGACGCCGCCGAACTGGACGCGGACAACGGCCTGGTCACCGTGCTCGGCCGGCTCGACTCCCAGGTCTCGATCGGCGGCCTGAAGGTCGACCTCACCGAAGTCGAACAGACCCTGACCGCACTGCCCGAGGTCCGCGAGGCCGTGGTCGTCTTCGACTGCGGCGCGATCGAGGCCTACCTGGCCACCGAACCCGACGCCGACCTCGCCCTCGTCCGGGACGGGCTGGCCCGGCGCCTCGCCGCCTACAAGCGGCCGCGCCGGCTCGCCCTCCTCCCCCGCCTCCCCCGCACCGCCACCGGCAAGCTGCTGCGCGACCCGGCCGCCCTGCGCGACACCGCCTCGGCCGGCACGGCCGGCGCAGCCACCACGCACTGACCGCCGGCCGCCACGTACTCCCGCGCACTCGTGCACCGCATGCACGTCACGCGCCTCACGCACGTCACGCACGTCACGCACCCAAGCGCCAGACCCCCGACAAGGAGCCACACCATGCAGGACCGCATCCGCGCGTTCGTCCTCGCCGCCCTGACCGAGATGCAGTACGACGTCTCCGAGGTCACCGGGGACACCGACCTCGGCCCGGCCGGGCTTGACCTCGAATCGCTCGCGCTGGCCGACCTCTCGGTACAGGTCGAGGACGAGTTCGGGATCAAGTTCGACCTGGACGAGATGGAGACCACCGCGCTGATGACGCTGGACGAGTTCACCGCAGACGTCGCCCGCCGGATCGACGCCCTCGCCGCCGCCTCCGGCAGCGCCGCATGACCGGCGGTGAGCGTGCCGAGGCCCGGCCGGACGGCCGCGAGGCCCTGCCGGGACGGGACGAGGTCCTGACGATGCTGGCGGCGTTCGGGCAGCGCGCCGCCGACACCGTGCCCGAGGAGCTTGGATCGCTCGAACTCACCTGGCTCGTCGCCGAGTTCGAGCAGCGCTACGGGCTGCAGCTGGACCTGGACGACGAGCGCTTCGGCGCCGTGCGGACGGTCGACGACGCGACCGAGCTGCTGCGGGCGGCCGTCCTGGCCGAGCGCGCGGGCGGACGGCCGTGAGCGGCCTCGCCCCGGGCGCCGGCCCGCCCGGCCCCTCCGGCCCTCTTCCGCCGTCCGGCCCGGTCCGCCCGGTCCGCCCGGTCCGCCCCGTCGTCACCGGGATCGGCGTGCTCAGCGCCGCCGGGCACGGGCTCGCCGCGCTGACCGAGGCCGTCACGCACGGCAAAGCCGCATTCGGCCCGGTCACCCGCTTCGACGTGGCCGCCCGCCGGACCACTCGGGCCGCGCTGCTTCCCACCTCGCCGGCTCCGGCCGGGGCGGCGCTCGATGCGATCGACCAGGCCTGCCGGCAGGCCGGCCTGACCGCCGCCGAGGGCGCCACGCTGCCCGTCCTGCTCGCGCTGCACAGCGACGAGCACACCCGGGCCACCGCCGAGGCGGTAGCGGCCGGGGTCCGCGCGGGCTGGGGAGCCCCGGGTGTCACCCGGGTGTACACCGGCGCCTGTGTGGCCGCCTCGACCGCCGTGGCCGACGCCGCCGCCCTGGTCGCCGCCGGACGGCACGAGCGGATCCTGGTCGCCGCCGTCCACCTGGTCGGACCGGGTGTGTTCGCCGTCTTCGACGCCGGGCGCGCGCTGGCCCGCGACGGCGAGCTGCGCCCGTTCAGCGCCGGCCGCACCGGCACCCTGCTCGGCGACGCGGCCGCCGCCGTCCTGGTCGAGGCCGCCCCGGCGGCCGAGCGCCGGGCCGCGCCGGTGTTCGCCCGGCTGGCCGGCTGGGGCCGCGCCGGGGACGCCCACCACGTCTGCCGTCCCGAACCGGACGGCACCGGGGTGGCCCGGGCGATCGAGGCCGCGATCGGCCGGGCCGGCGCCGCCCCGGCCGAGGTCGGCTACGTCAACGCCAACGGCACCGGGTCCACCCTCGCCGACCGGGCCGAAGCCCGGGCCCTGCGACGGGTGTTCGGCCGGCACACCGACGAACTGCCGGTCAGCTCCAGCAAGTCGGTGCACGGCCACGCCCTGGAGGCCTCCGCCCTGCTCGAACTCGCCGTCACCGTCGGGGCGTTGGAGACCGGTCTGCTCCCGGTCAACGCGGGGTGGCTCGGCCCGGATCCGGACGTCGGCCTGGATCTCGTCCTGGACGGTCCGCGCGCCGCCCGCCCCCGCTACGCCCTCAGCCTCAACTCCGCCTTCGGCGGCGCCAACACTGCCCTGCTGCTGGCCCCCGGATGACACCCACCACCACCATGACCTCCCCTGCCGACAACGCCCACGGCCTGCGGGTCCTCGCCGAGGCCCGCCGCTCCGCACCCGGCCCGGACGGGCCGCCGCCACCGCTGCCCGGCTTCGCCGCCTCCGGCTTCGATCCGCTGGTCGCCGACGCCGCCGAGCGCTGTCTGCGCGCCGCCCACGGCGAGCCGCCCGCCCCCGGACGGACCGCCCTGTTGCTGGCCAGTGCGAGCGGCGACCTCGACACCGCGCGGGCGATCGAGCAGAGCGCCGAACCCGGCCACCGGACCGGCCCGCTGCTGTTCTTCCAGTCCAACCCCAACGCCGTCCTCGGGCACATCGCGGCGCGCTGGGGCCTGACCGGCCCCGTCGTGGCGATCTGCCCGGCCGAGGCCGAACCAGGCCGCGTACCGGCGGAGGCCTACGAGCTCGCCGCGCTGCTGCTCGCCGACGGGGACGCCGACCGGGTCCTCGTGCTGGCCGTCGAGCAGACGCCGGACGGGGACCGCGCCGCCGCCGTACTGCTCTCCTGTCCCCGGTCACCCGAGGACCCGGAGTCGCCGAGCTGAACCCGCCGATCACCCCCGGCCGTAGCCACCAGCGAGGCCCATAGAGGTCAGAGGCCCGGAGGCCACCGAGTCCCACCGAGTCCCACCGAGTTTCACCGAGGCCCGGCGCCTGACGCAGCCGCACCCGGCAGACCAACCGCCGTGCGCCCCGACGCCGCCCCGCAACCCGCCGTCCGGCACCACCTCGGATCGCCCGCCGCCCGAACGCGGCCGACCGACCCCGCCACCACCTGATCAGCCGCCCGGGCCGTCCACCGGCCCCGTTGGAGGGACCCCCCGTGACCATCCGCAGTCTCCGCACCCTGCTCGCGGACGACCCCGACGTCGGCGCCGGCAACGTCCTGACCGCCCGGATCGCGCTCGGCCTGGACGTCGACGAGCCGCTGCTCACCTTCGACACCCCGGTGGACGACCACCCCGCCTGGCAGCCGTTCACGCTGCGCGAGCTCGACCGCGCCGTACGGGCCCGCGCCGCCGCCCTGCACGCGCTCGGCATCACCCCGCGCGACCCGGTCGTGGTCTACGCGAGTGACGCCGACGACCACGTCCTCGCCTTCCTCGCACTGGCCCGGCTCGGCGCCATCCCCGCACTGCTCAACCCCAACCTGGACGGCGAGCGCGCCGCCCGCTACACCGCCCGGCTCGGCGCGGCCGGCGTCCTCGCCGACCCGGTCCACCTGGCCGCACTGGCCGGCCACGACCCGGGCGCGCCGCTGCTGCCCGAGATCGCCACCCTCGGCGCGGGCGACCCGGACGCCGCACCGGCCCCGTACCGGCACTGGTCCGGCGACCCGGTGGCGATCACCCACTCCTCCGGCACCACCGGGATGCCCAAGGCCGTGGTCCACTCGCACGCGAGCCTGTACGCGGCGATCCGCCACCGGCTGCGGCTGCCCCGCCCGCAGGGCCAGGACCGGATGCTCAGCGCCCTGCCCGCCCCGCACGCCGCGACCGTGATCGCGCTCAACCTCGCCCTCAGCTCGCACACCCGACTGGCCTTCCTGTCACGGCAGTCCGGCGACGGCGTACTGGCGGCGATCGAGCAGTGGCGGCCCACCGGGGTGATCGGCTTCGCCGCCACCTGGGCCGACCTCGCCCGCCACGACCTCGCCGCCCGGGACCTGACCTCCGTCGCGCTCTGGTGGAACACCGGCGACTGCGCCCACGAGGTGCACATCCGCCGGCTGATCGCCACCGGCAGCCGGGAGACCGTCACCCGCGCGGGCCGCTCCCGGGTACCCGGCTCCCAGTTCGTGGACGGCCTCGGCTCCACCGAGATGGGCCACTCGCACTTCTTCATCACCCACGGGCCCGGCACCGAACGCTACGGCCGCTGCGTCGGGCGCCCGCACGCCTTCGTCGACTGCGAGGTGGTCGGTCCGGACGGCGAACCGCTCGGCCCCGGCGAGGTCGGCGAACTCGCCACCGCCTCACCGACCTTGGCCCTCGGCTACTGGAACGACTCGGCCACCACCTTCCGCGCCCGGATCCGCGGCCGCTTCCTCACCGGGGACCTGATGTACCGGGACGAGGAGGGCTACTACTACCACGTCGACCGCGCCGTCGACTCGGTCGAACTCGACGGCGGCAAGCGGCTGTTCACCGCGATGTCGGAGGAGCGGGTGCTGGCCGCCTGCCCGGAGGTGCTGGACTGCACGGTGGTGGCCGTCCGGGACGGCGAGCAGGTGGTCACCGACGTGCTGCTACTCCTCGCCGAGGGCGCCGACCCGTCCGCGGACCACACCGAGGCGGTCGTCGCGGCCCTGGACGAGGCCGCCGCCGCGACCGTCCGGCGGGTGCTGGTGGTCTCCCCGGACGACATCCCGCTCGGCCCGACCGGAAAGGTCCGCAAGGTCCTGCTGCGCGAGCGCCACCTCGCGGCGGTGGACGCGTGAGCGCCGGCACACGTGCCCGCACCGGCGTCGTCGTCACCGGCATCGGCCTGGTCTCCCCGCTCGGCCGCAAGCCCGCCGAGGTGTTCGATGCGCTGACCGCCGGCCGCTCCGGCCTCCGGGCCGTACCCGAGGGCCACGCCGCGCACGGCTGGCTGCCCGCCGCCGGGATCGCCCCCGCCGTGGACGGCCGGGAGGTGCTGCCGCCCACCGAGACCCGCGGCGTGGACCGCTTCGTGCTGCTCGGCCTGGCCGCCGCCGACGACGCGCTCGCCGACGCCGGCCTGGTGGTCGGCCGGGACGCCGACCCGCACCGCACCGCCGTGGTGCTGGCCACCGGCGGCGGCGGACTGGAGACCTTCGAGCAGCAGTCGCACCGCCGCCTGGAGCGCGGGCGCCCCGGCGTCAGCCCGTACCTGCTGCCCGGCATGCTCTCCAACATGGCCGCCGCCCGGGTCGCCATCAAGCACGGCATCCGGGGCTACAGCTCCGCCGTGGTGACGGCCTGCGCGGCCGGCGCCCAGGCGATCGCCGAGGGACTGCGGCTGATCCGGGCCGGCGACGCCGACGTGGTGGTGTGCGGCGGCACCGAGTCCTCGCTGCACCCCACCATCGCCGCCGCCTTCACCAACGCCCGTGCCCTGGCGCAGGGTTGGGCGGACCCGGAGCAGGCAAGCCGGCCCTTCGACAGCCGCCGCAACGGCTTCGTGCTGGGCGAGGGCAGCGCCGTGCTGGTCCTGGAACGCGCCGAGCACGCCGACGCGCGCGGCGCCGCCGGCTACGCGGACGTCCTCGGCTGGGGCGCCTCCACCGACGCCCACCACCCGACCATGCCCCGCCCCGACGGCGGCGGCGCCGCCGACGCGATGCGCACCGCGCTCGCCAACGCGGGCCTGACCCCGGGCGACATCGACTACGTGAACGCCCACGGCACCGGCACCCGGCTCGGTGACGTGGCCGAGACCGCAGCGCTGCGCGCCGTCTTCGGCGGGCAGCCGCCCGCGGTCAGCTCCACCAAGGGCGCCACCGGCCATCTCCTGGGCGCCGCAGGCGCGTTGGAGGCGGCGGTGACCGCCCTGGCGGTGGCGAGGGGGACGCTGCCGCCCACGCTCAACCTGACCGACCCCGACCCGGCCTGCGAGCTGGACCACGTCCGGGGCGCCGCCCGGAGCACCCCGGTGCGCGCCGCACTGAGCAACGCCTTCGCCTTCGGCGGCCACAACCTCAGCCTCATCCTCGGCCCGGCCTCCACCCGCACCGCCCGGTAGCTCACGACGGCCGGCCCGATCCTCGACCCGCCCATCCCTCCGGGGGGAGATCCCGTTGTCCATCCAGACCATCACCCACGCCGAGTTCCACTGCGCGGACGCGGACAAGACCGCGACCGAACTCTGCGCCGACTACGGCTTCACCGCCGACACCCCGTCGATCGGCCCGGGCGGCACCCGCAGCATCGAACTGCGCCAGGGCACGATCCGGCTGCACCTGACCTCCGCCGCCGCCCCCGAGCACCCGGTGGCCGACTTCGTCGCCCGCCACGGGGACGGCGTCGCCGTACTCGCGCTCGGCTGCACCGACCCGCAGGCCGCGCTGGAGCGGGCCGAGCGGCACGGCGCCCGGGTGCTGGACCGGGCCGGCGCCCTGATCGCCGGCTTCGGCGACACCGCACTGCGCCTCGTCCCGCTGCGCACCGCCGAGCCGGGCCCGGAGCCCCGGCTGCTGGACCACCTCGACCACGTCGCGATCTGCCTCCCGGCCGGCCGGCTCGCCGAAGCCGTCCGGTTCTGCGAGGCCGCGCTCGGCTTCCACACGATCTTCGAGGAGTACATCGAGGTCGGCGAGCAGGCGATGGACTCCAAGGTCGTGCAGAGCCCGTCCGGCGCCGTCACCTTCACCCTGATCGAGCCCGACACCGGCCGCCGCCCCGGCCAGATCGACGACTTCCTCTCCGCCCACGGCGGCGCCGGCGTCCAGCACCTCGCCTTCAGCACCCGCGACATCACCACCGCCGTACGGACCGTCCGGGCCCGCGGGGTGGAGTTCCTGACCACCCCGGGGGCCTACTTCGACGTGCTGGCCGAGCGCTTCGGCGAGACGGCCATTCCGGTGGAGACCCTGCGCGACCTGCACGTCCTGGTCGACCAGGACCACGGCGGCCAGCTGTTCCAGATCTTCGCCCGCTCGACACACCCCAGGCGCACCTTCTTCCTCGAACTGATCGAGCGTCAGGGGGCGGGTACCTTCGGCACCGCGAACATCAAGGCCCTGTACGAGGCCATCAGGCGGCACAGCTCGGCCGCCTCCGCCCTCTGATCCCCCGCCCCCGCCCCCCGCCCCCCGCCCCCGAAGGAGGCCCGCACGATGACCGAGACCGCCGAGTTCCGGCTCACCGAGGCCGAGCGCGCCCTGCTGCCCACCGCCGAGGAGGTGGCCCACTACCGCGAGCACGGCTGGTACCTGTCCCGCCGGCTGTTCAGCGACGAGGAGCTGGACGCCCTGCAGGCCGCCACCGAGCTGTACTACGCGGGCCACCGCGACCGCGAACTGCCCGTCCGGCCACCCAGGTTGGCCTCCTGGCAGCCCTCGGACGGGCCCGTCCAGCGGCACAACGACTACGTCCACTACGAGAGCGACGCCATCGGCGCGATCCTGCGCAAGCCGCTCGTCGGCGCGGTGGCCGCGCTGCTCGCCGGGGCGCAGGAGATCCGGATCTTCCAGGCCACCCTGATCTACAAGCCGCCGGTGCCCGGCGAGCCCAGCAACCAGGTGCCGTGGCACTTCGACAAGCACTACTGGCAGACCAGCACCTCGCCCGACATGCTCACCGCCTTCATCCCGTTCCACGACTGCCGCGAGGAGAACGGCACCATCACCATGGTCGACGGCAGCCACCGCTGGCAGGAACTGCCCTCCGGCGAGGACTCCACCCGGCACTTCGCCGACCGCGATCGCGCCGAGCTGGACGGCATCCTGGCCGCCAACGCCGCCCACAACGGGCAGCAGGTACGCAAGGTCCCGATGCCGATCCCGCGCGGCCACGTCTCCTTCCACCACTGCCGCACCTACCACGGCAGCGGCCCCAACCTGGCCTCCCACCCGCGCCGGGCCGTCTCGCTGCACCTGCAGGACGGCGCCAACGAGTACCGCCGGCACGACCGGGGCGACGGCAGCCCGGTGGTGTACAACCACGACGTGCTGGTGCGCCGCACCGCCGACGGCCGGCCGGACTACGCCGACCCGGACTTCTGCCCGGCGATCTGGCGGGGACGGCCGTGACCGCTCCCCTGATGTCAACGGCCGGGCCCTGCAGTCCCGCAGCGCCGATCACTACCTCCCCGAGTGCCCCCGCCGCGAGCGACCCCGCCCCGCTCGGCACGCCCGTTGAGCGCTACCGGATGCTGCGGCTGATCCGCGGCTTCGAGGAGCTGGCGCTCACCCTGGTGAAGTCCGGCGCGATCCCCGGCGGCATCCACCCGTACATCGGGCAGGAGGCCGTCGCGGTCGGCGTCTGCTCGGCCCTGGGCCCGGCCGACCGGCTCACCAGCACCCACCGCGGGCACGGCCACGTGCTCGCCCGGGGCGCCGCGCCGCACCGGCTGCTCGCCGAACTCCTCGGCCGGGTCGACGGGTTGAACGGCGGCCGGGGCGGGTCCATGCACGCCGCCGACCTCTCGCTGGGCATCCTCGGCGCCAACGGCATCGTCGGCGCGGGCGCCCCGATCGCCGTCGGCGCCGCCTGGGCGGCCCGGCAGGCGCAGAACGAGCAGGCACGGAACGAGCAGGCGCAGAACGACCACGCTCGGAACGAGTGCGAGCCGCGTGGACAACTCCCCGTCGCGGTGGCCTTCTTCGGCGACGGCGCGCTCAACCAGGGCGTCCTGCTGGAGTCGTTCAACCTCGCCGCGATGTGGCGACTGCCGGTGCTGTTCGTCTGCGAGAACAACGGCTACGCCACCACCCTGCCCGCTGCCACCGCCGTCGCGGGCAGCGCCACCGGGCGGGCGGCCGCGTTCGGCATCCCCGCCGAGGAGGTGGACGGCATGGACACCGAGGCCGTCCGCGCCGCCGCCCTGCGCGCCGTCCGGCGGGCCCGCGACGGCCACGGCCCCGGCTTCCTGGAGTGCCGCACCTACCGCTACGAGGGCCACCACACCATGGAGCGCCGGATGAAGCTGCGCTACCGCGCCCCCGAGGAGGTCGAGGCCTGGCGCGCACGCGACCCGCTCCCCCGGGCCGCCGCCCTGCTCGACCCCGGCGCGGCCGCTGCCCTGGACCGCGCGGTGGCCGAACAGCTCGCCGCCGCCGAGGAGTTCGCGCTCGGCTCCGAACACCCGGACCCGGCGGGCGCGTTGGACCACCTGTACGCCGACGGGCTGCGACCCCGGGCGGGAGCGACACCGTGACCAGGCTCTCCTACACCAAGGCGCTCAACCGGGCGCTGGCCGACGAACTCGCCGCCGACCCGGCGGTCTGCGTCTTCGGCGAGGACATCGGCGCCGGTCTGGCCGGGCCCACGCTCGGCCTGCTGGAGCGCTTCGGCCCGGGGCGGATCGTCGACACCCCGCTGTCCGAGCAGGCCTTCACCGCGATGGCGGTCGGCGCGGCGCTCGCCGGCCGGCGGCCCGTGCTGGAGTTCCAGATCCCCTCGCTGCTGTTCCTGGTCTTCGAGCAACTCGTCAACCAGGCCCACAAGTTCTCGCTGATGACCGGCGGCCAGGCGGCCGTCCCGCTGACCTGCCTGGTGCCGGGGTCGGGCTCCCGGGACGGCTGGGCGGGGCAGCACTCCGACCATCCGTACAGCCTGTTCGCGCACGCCGGCATCAAGACCGTGGTGCCCGCCACCCCGACGGACGCCTACGGGCTGCTGCGCTCGGCGATCCGGGATCCGGACCCGGTCGTGGTGTTCGCCCCCGCCGCCGCCCTGCCGGTGCGCGAGACCGTCACCCGGGACCTCGCGCCCGTCCCACTCGGCCGCGCCCGGGTCCACCGGCCGGGCACCGACGTCACCGTGGTCGCGGTCGGCCACCTGGTGCACGACGCGCTCGCGGTGGCGGAGGAGGTCGCCGTGGACCTCTCCGTCGAGGTGCTCGACCCGCGCACGCTCCACCCGCTCGACCGGGCCGCGCTCGCCACCTCGCTGGAGCGCACCGGCCGACTGGTCGTGTTCGACGACTCCAACCGCAGCTGCGGCTTCGGTGCGGAGGTGCTGGCCACCGCCGCCGAGGAGCTGCGCCTGATCGCCCCGCCCCGCCGGATCACCCGCCCCGACGGCGCTGTCCTGCCCTTCGCCCCGGCCCTCGACCGGGCCGTCCAGCCGGGCCGCGAGCAACTGCGGCACGCACTGTACGGCGTCATGAAGCACCACTGACACAGGCACCACCGAATAGTCACCACCGAATCAGGCACCGCTGACCGATGCGCCGCCGACCGATGCGCCACCGACCGACAAGGAGTCCGCATGTCCGCCAACCGCTACCACTGGGACCGCTCCCACCCCGGACTGACCAGCCTGCAACGGGCCATCGACCCGCTGCGCCGCGAGGTGGTCGGCCACTCCGTGTACCGCGGGCTCGACAGCATCGAGCGCGTCCGCACCTTCCTGAACAGCCACGTCTTCGCCGTCTGGGACTTCATGTCGCTGCTGAAGAGCCTGCAGCGCGACCTGACCTGCGTGGACGTCCCGTGGGTGCCGAACGGCCCGACCGCGAGCCGCCGGCTGATCAACGAGATCGTGCTGGTCGAGGAGAGCGACGAGCTGGGCGAGGGCTACACCAGCCACTTCGAGCTGTACCTGGAGGGCATGCGCCAGGCCGGCGCGAACCCCCGCCCAGTGGAGGAGTTCCTGGACCTGCTGGGTGCCGGCACCGCCGTACCGGACGCCCTCAAGACGGCCGAAGTCCCGCAGGCCGCCGTGGACTTCACCGGCACCACCTGGTCCGTCATCGAGAACGCCCCGGTGCACTGCCGGGCCGCGGCCTTCGCCTTCGGCCGCGAGGACCTGATCCCGGAGATGTTCGCCCAGGTGATCGCGATCGACGACCCGGACGGCGTGCTCACCGTCTTCAAGGACTACCTGGCCCGGCACATCGAGGTCGACGGCGAGCAGCACACGCCGATGGCGATGCAGATGCTGATCGACCTGTGCGGGGACGACCAGGCCAAGTGGGACTCCTGCGCCGAGACCGTCCGAACCGCGCTGCAGGCCAGGTCCCGGCTCTGGAGTGCGATCGAGCGCTCCTTCCCGGCCGCCTCGGCCGGGTGACGTCCGCCTCGGAGCACTCTGGGCCTCAGAGCACCTTGGGCAGGACGGCCGAGGACGTGGGCGGCTCGTCGGCCGCCGACCGGTAGCGGTGCAGCGCCGCCCGGCCGTCCGCCCCGCGGACCCGGGCGGCGAGCCGGGCCGGCAGCACCACCGTGGTCAGGTACCCCTCGCCGCGGAAGCCTTCGACCGTCCAACTGACCCATGGCAGCGGGTAGTTGGCAGCGGGGCTGAAGAAGACCGGGTGCTGCCCCTGGAACCGGACCCGGTAGGCGCCGAAGCGGCTCCAGTTGGAGAAGCTGAACCGGCGCGCCGCCGGGTCGAAGCCCAGCGGCACGCACGCGCGCAGCCGGGAGCGGCCGATCGCGGCCAGGAAGCCCAGGTTGGCACGGAGGTTGAGGTGCGCGGTCGGGAACTCCTCGACCGCCGCCCGCAGCGCGCCCGCGAGCGCCGCCGGGCCGTCCTGGGGCCGGTGCGGCAGATGGATCTCGCTGAGCAGGTTGCCGACCAGGGCCGGCGAGAGGCCCAGCCAGTGGCGGGCGTTGACCGGCACGGTCAGCATTCGCTCGGCGTCGTCGCCGTCCAACTCCCGCAGGGTGGTGAGGAGATGGGCGCAGAGCACGTCCCCGGAGGAGAGCCGGCGCCCGGCCGTGGCGCCGAACTGCCCGCGTATCCGGGCCACTTCCTCGTCAGTGAAGGCGATTTGGACGGTCCGGTTGGCCAGCGGACCGGCCGCCACCGTGCGGGCCAGCAGCTCCGCCTCCTCCGGTGAGGGCACCCGGAAGCCGGGCCGCCCGCAGTCCTCGGCGGGGAGCACCTGGGCGAGCAACGCGTCCTGGTCGGCGACGAGTTCGGCCGCCGGCAGCGGGTCGCCCTCGACCGCCGCCGACCAGATCCGCAGCAGCAGCATGAAGCTGTGCAGGTCGCCGATCGCATGGTGCCAGGAGCAGCCGAGCACCGTCCCGCCGTCGGCGGTACGGGTGACGCGCACGGTGAGCAGCGGGGCGCCGCCGGTGCGGGCGGCCGGGGCGTCCACCGGGTCGACCAGCTCGGAACCGGGCGCCGCCACGCGGCCCATCGCCTCGGCGAGCGTGCCGTCCACGGCGTGGACCTCGAACGGCACGCCGCTGTCGTCGCAGACCGCCTCCAGTGCGCCGTCGACGGTGCGCAGGCGTCCGGCGAAGACCGGCACCCGGCCCAGCGCCCGGGCGAGGCCGGTGGCGAGCCGGTCGTCGTCCAGGGGCTGCTCGAAGCAGAGCACGACCGAGACGGCGAGGTCGGCGAGCATGGTGTCCATCAGCCCGCAGCGCAGCACCCGCCCGGTGGCGTGCCCGGCTCGAACCGTCCGGGAGCGCTGCAACCGGGGCCAGATGCTCATGGGTTCCGTTTCCGAAGCACTCGACGACACTCGGCAGGACTCGGACGTTCGGCTGCGCGCACCCGGCCGCACCCCGTGCGCGGGCACGCCGAACGATAGTGCCGCGCGCCCCAGTGGTCCAGTCCAATCCCGCAGTTCGGGAAGTCCTCCGGATAGGCCCCGCGGACCACCGGGCGATAGAATGCCGACCATGGGAGAGCGCCCAGGCGCACTCACCGCGCCGCCCCTCGTCCTGGTCACCGACTCCGAGTCGCAGCTGATCGACCCGGCCCGGGCCTACCACCTCGGCCGCGACCCGACCAGCGAGATCGTGCTGGACGACCCCCGGGTCTCCTGGCACCACGCGATCCTGCGCGCCACCGAGGACCACTGGCTGCTGGAGGACGTCGGCAGTACCAACGGCACCTACGACCAGGGCCACCGGGTCACCCGCGAGGACGTCGGCCCCGGCACCAGGCTGCGTTTCGGCGACCCGGCCGACGGCCCCTCGGCGACCTTCGCCGGCCTGCCCGCCGCCGCCGCGCAGGAGCGCCCGTCGCTGGTCGCCCCGCAGAGCTCCGGCACCTTCCGCAGCCCCAGCGCGGTCCTCCAACTGCCGGGCCACACCGTGCGGATCGGCCGCTCGCACGACAACGACCTGGTGCTGGACGACCTGGTGGTCTCCCGGCACCACGCCGAGCTGCGTGAACTGCCCGACGGCAGCCACGAGATCGTCGACCTGGACAGCCACAACGGCACCTACCTCAACGGCCGCCCGGTCCACCAGGCCCCGGTCGGCCCGGCCGACATCGTCGGCATCGGCCACTCCGCGCTCTGCCTCTCCGACGGCCACCTGGTCGAGTACACCGACACCGGCGAGATCTCCCTGGACGTCCAGCACCTGGTGGTCCGGGTCGGCCCCGACCACCGGGTGCTGCTGGACGACGTCGGCTTCCCGCTCGCCGAGAAGGCGCTGCTCGCGGTAGCCGGCCCGAGCGGCGCGGGCAAGTCCACCCTGCTCAACGCGCTCACCGGGCTGCGCCCCGCCGACGAGGGCACGGTGCTGTACGACGGGCGCGACCTCTACCGCGACTACGCCGAACTGCGCCGCCGGATCGGCCTGGTGCCGCAGGACGACATCCTGCACACCCAGCTCACCGTCCGCCGCGCCCTGTCCTACGCCGCCGAGCTGCGCTTCCCCGGCGACACCGACCCGCACGAGCGGGAGGCCAGGGTCCGGGAGGTGATCCACGAGCTGGGCCTGGACGCCCGGTCCGACCAGGTGATCGCCAGCCTCTCCGGCGGCCAGCGCAAGCGGGTCAGCGTGGCCCTGGAACTGCTCACCAAGCCGTCCCTGCTCTTCCTCGACGAACCGACCTCCGGCCTGGACCCGGGCATGGAGCGCTCGGTGATGCACATGCTGCGCGGGCTGGCCGACGACGGCCGCACGGTGGTCGTGGTGACGCACAGCGTGCTGAGCCTGAACGTCTGCGACCGGCTGCTGGTGCTGGCCCCTGGCGGGCGGACGGCGTACTACGGGCCGCCCGGCGAGGCGCTCGACTACTTCGGCTACCAGGAGTGGCCGGAGGCCTTCGAGGCCTTCGAGAACGAGGAGCACGCCGAGTGGCAGAGCCGCTTCCGCGCCTCGCCCCAGTACCTGCGGTACGTGGCGGCGGAGGCCGTGCCCTCGGTGCCCTACGCCCCGGCGCCCGTCCCTGCTGCCCCCGGCCGCGCGCGGGCACCGGAGCAGGCACCCGGCCGGGCAGCTGCGATCGGACCGGAGATCGGCCGGGAGAAGCCGCAGGGCTGGTTCGCCCAGCTGGGCACCCTGGTGCGCCGGTACGCCTCGGTGCTGGCCGCCGACCGGCTGTTCCTCACCATCATGGTGGTGCTGCCGTTCGTCATCGGCCTGATGTGCCGGGTGATGGCCGGCTCCCGCCTCACCCCGGTCAACGCCGTCAACTGCCTGCTCACGCTCTGCATCGGCGGGTTGCTGACCGGCGCCGCCAACTCGGTGCGCGAGCTGGTCAAGGAGCGCGCGATCTACCAGCGGGAACGCGTGGTGGGGCTGTCCAGATCGGCCTACCTGGTCTCGAAGGTGATGGTCCTCGGCATCGTCACGGTGGGTCAGGCCGCGGTGCTCACCGTGGTCGGCCTGGCCGGGGTGAACCTCTCCTCGGCGGTGCCGACCGGCGTCGTGATGCCCCAGCTGCCCGAACTGATCATCGCGGTCGCGCTGCTCGCGTTCTCGGCGATGATGCTCGGCCTGGTGGTCTCCGCGCTCGTGGACAAGGAGGAGGCCACCATGCCGCTGCTGGTCCTCCTGTCCGTCGTCCAGATCGTCTTCAGCGGCCTGATGCTCAAACTCCACGGTGTCCCCGGGCTGGAGCAGTTCGCCTGGCTGATCCCGTCCCGCTGGGGCATGTCGGCGATGGCCCGTACCGTCCAGCTGCACACGCTGTTCCCGAACGACATCACCGCGGACCCGATGTTCCGGCACGAGCGCTCCGGCTGGCTGTTCAGCATCGTCCTGCTGCCGCTGCTGTCGGCCGCGTACGGGGTGCTGGTCCTGGCCCTGCTGCGGCGGCACGAGCCCACGATCATGCGCAAGTAGCCTGCCCGACCTCTCCGGAGCCGGGTACCCCACCGATCGTGCACCGTCGGCGACGCCGGGTCGGCCCCGGCCTCCCCCGGTAGAGTGGGAGAGGACCTGTGGAGCGAGTCGTGCCGCGCGCGGCGGGGGTCGCGCGGCGGAGGAAATGTAGCCGCCCATGGACGAGTTCGTGTTGCGCCCGACCCACGTCGCCCCGCCGGGCGGGATGGCCTCCTGGGCCGCCCCCGACCCGGGACGCCCCTCCGCCCGGCTGGATGCCCTGCTCCCGCTGCAACTGCTCGGCCGCCAGGGCGACTGGGCGCAGGTGCTGTGCTCCAACGGCTGGACCACCTGGGTGGACGGCCGACTGCTGGTCGCCCTCCCGCAGCCGCCGCCCGCGGCCGGGGGCCCGCCGGCCCGGACCGCGGACCCGCGGCCCGCCCTCGCCGACGCCGAGAGCACGCTGGCCCGCTACCGCACCCTGCTGGAGGACCTGGCGGCGGGCACGCTCGACCTGGAGAGCTTCCGGGAGCGCTCGCGCGGCCTGCGGATCGGCCTGGTGGTGGACGGCGAGGAGCTGTGGGTCTTCGACCCGGTGCACGACCGCTGGTGCTACTGCGACGGGCTGCAGCTCCAGACCTACGCGGCCACCGACCGGCCGCCGCCGTCCGCCGCACCGCGGCCGGCCTCCACCCCTGCGCCCGCGCCCGCGCCGACCCCCGCGCCCGGCGCCTCGCCGGCTCCGGGACCGGCTCCCGCAGCGGCCCCGGCTCCGGTGCACAGCCCGTACGCCCCCACCCGGACGAGTGAGCCGTGACCTCCGAGCGGCCGTCCGCGCCCAGCCTGCCCGCCGGCCTGGTCGGGCGGAAGGTCGCGGGCTACCGACTGGAGAGCGAGATCGGGCGCGGCGGGATGGCCGTGGTCTACCGGGCCAAGGACCTGCGGCTCGGCCGAACCGTCGCGGTCAAGCTGCTGGCCCCCGAACTGGCCCGCAACGAGGTGTTCCGGCAGCGCTTCATGCACGAGTCCGAGGCCGCCGCCGCCATCGACCACCCGCACATCATCCCGGTGTTCCAGGCGGGCGAGCACGACGGCATCCTGTTCATCGCCATGCGCTACGTCGAGGGCGGCGACCTGCGCGCCCTGCTCAGCCGCAGCGGCCCGCTGCCCGCCCCGCGGGCCACCCGACTGGCCCTGCAGATCGCCTCCGCCCTGGACGCCGCACACGACCACGACCTGGTGCACCGGGACGTCAAACCGGGCAACGTGCTGGTCGCCGCCGGGACGGACAGCGAGCACCCCGAGCACCTGTACCTGGCGGACTTCGGGCTGACCAAGAAGTCCCTCTCGCTGAGCGGGCTGACCAGCGTCGGCCAGATCGTCGGGACGCTCGACTACGCGGCGCCCGAGCAGATCTCCGGCAAGCCCCTGGACGGGCGCTGCGACCAGTACAGCCTCGGCTGCGTGGTCTTCGAGATGCTCGCGGGCACCCCGCCGTTCCGGCGGGAGAGCGACCTCGCCCTGCTCTGGGCGCACCTCAACGACCCGCCGCCCGCCCTGCGCGAGCACCGGCCCGACCTGTCGGACGCCCTGGCTGCGGTGGTCGCCCGGGCCCTCGCCAAGACGCCCGACGAGCGGTACGCGAGCTGCCTGCAGTTCGTCGCCGAGCTGCGCGCCGCGACCGCCGCCGAGGACGCCCCGGCCGGGGGACGGTGGGGCGGCGGCGGGCCGCCCACCCAGGTCGTCCCGGTGGCCTCCCCGGGCGGCCCCCGGGCGGTGCCGGAGCCGCCGGCCTGGGCCGTACCCGTCGTCCACCCGCCGTCCTGGTCACCCGTACCGTCCGCGTCGTTCGCACCGGCCGCGTCGTTCGCACCGGCCGCCCCGTACCCGCCCTACGGCCCGTACGGACCCGCCGCACCCGTCGCACCGTCCGCGCCCGCCGAACCGGGCGGGAACCGCTCAGCAGGGAGCCGCCCCACATGGACGCCGTGAGCCAGGTCTTCGCCATGGTCGCCGCCGCGATCCACCTCGTCGTGTGGCCGCTGGAGAGCTTCCTGTACGGACACCCCCGGGTGCGCTACCTGCTCACCGGCAACACGGCGGACGCCCCGGAGGTCCGGCTGTGGCGCTTCAACGTGGGCTTCTACAACCTGTTCCTGGCGCTCGGCCTGGTCACGGGCCTGGTCCTGCTGCACACCGGGCACAGCAGTGCGGGCCGACCGGTGATCCTCTACATCGCCGCGTTCATGGTCGCGGGCGGGACCACCCTGGTCGTCTCGGAGCCCAAGCTGTGGCGCGGCGCGCTCGGCCAGGCCGTCCCGGCGGCGGTGATCCTCCTGACCGAGGCCTTCTGACGGCACATCACGTGTTTCACCGCCAACCGACGGGGCTACAATCCGCCTGCCCCGCGAGGGTCGCGGCGGCGCCAGGGGGTGGCGGCAGTGGGCAAGTTCCCGATCGACGACCGGTACGTCGTCAGCCTCGGTTGCCGGGTGAGCATCGAGCACGGCCCCACCGGGACCAAGGTCGAGTGGAGCGTCGCGCACCTGCCGAAGGGCGGCTCTCCCCGGCCCGCCACCGGGGACCGGGAGGTGGGCATCATCTGTCCGCGCTGCAGACGGGCGTTCTCGGTCCGGGTGGAGACCGCCACCAAGGCTCGGGTCAAGCAGCGGGTCCAACGGGTGCTCGGCTGGCTGCTGTTGCTCTCGCTGCTGGTCACCGTCCCGCTGCTGATCCAGCAGGGCGGCCAGACCGTCGAGGAGGGCCACGACCAGGCGGCCGTGGCCGACATCGGCCTGCTGCTCACCCTGGCCGCCGTCGGCGCCATCGTGGGCCCCTCGCTGTTGGCCACGGCGGGCCTGCACCACGGGGTCAAGAAGCTCCGGTACCTCGGGGACGACGGCCGCAAGAGCGTGTGGGTACAGGGCCACCGGCTGTTCTGAGCCGCCGTTCCGGCAGCCCCGTCCTGCGCCGGACGCGGCCGCTCATCTGCCCTGCGGGTCCTCCTCGGTGACCTCTCCCCGGTGCTGGACCCGGGTCGCGAGCAGCGCACCGAGCACACCGGTGAGCAGGCCCCAGCCCGCCGCGAGCGGCACGGCCGTCCACAGTGACGGGTGCAGCGTGAGGCTGCCACTGCCCAGGCTCGCCAGCGGGTTGGAGCTGCCGAGGACGGCGCCGATCAGGTCGCCGAGGCCGCCCTGGCCCAGGCCGACGCCGAGCACGGAGAGCCCGTAGTCGGCGTCCACCCGGGTCCACAGGCCCACCAGCAGCACGGTGACGGCGGTGGCGAGCGCGAACCGCACGGCGTGCTGCCAGAGCCGGACACTGCGGGGCGAGCGGCGCGCCGCGAGGAAGGCCGCCGCGAGCAGCAGGACGGCGGCCAGCGGCAGCAGCCACCAGCTGCGCGCGTCGTGCTCGGCCAGGGTGCCGAGGTCGATCGTCGCCTGCTGCCCCTGCGGTGCGCGCAGCGCCTCGGCGAGCGGCTTGGGGACGGGCAGGCCGAGACCGCCGACCAACCGTCCGTGCCACTCGGCGCCGAGCCCGACGCCGAAGGCCAGCCAGACCAGGTTGGGCAGCGCCAGCAGCACGACGGCCATGGTCTGCCGGGCGTTGCCGTGCGCGATCGCGGTCACCACCCCCGCCACCGCACCGATCAGCAGGTACCCGAGCAGCACCATCCAGAGCGCGAACGCGGCCGGGCGGACCGCCAGTTGGTAGCGCACCAGGGCGGACGGCAACGGCGCGCGCCGGGACACCGCGAAAGCGGCCGCGAGTACCAGCAGGAGCCAGGCGAAGCCGATGCCGACCGTGGTCGGGACCTCCGCGTGGAAGCCGACCTCGGGGGTGAGGCCGAGCGCGCCGCCCAGCGACTGCACCAGGTCGCCGCCGAGTCGGACCACGAAGGTGTGCCGGGCGACCACCGCCAGCAGGACGAGGGCGAGCAGCCAGACCACGGCCGTCCGGGCGATCCGACCGAGCAGTTCACCGCCGCCGGCCACCGCCCGGAAGCGCAGCTGACGCAGGAACACCTCGGCCATCGCGACCGCGCCCGCCACCGAGACGGACAGCGGCATCGCGCTGATCCCGGCGTCCAGCGCGGCGAAGCCGCCCGCACCGCCGTCGAGTTGGACGGATCCGCCGACGGCGAGCGCGAGCGTCGCGGCCAGCACGGCGGGGAAACCGCCGTCCGGAAGGGAGTCCGCGCCGGCCAGCCAGAGGCCGAGCGCGGCCACCGCCGCCATCGCGACCAGCCCGGCCAGTACGACGGCGAGCGCGTCCAACCAGCCCCGGACGGCCCCGGGCGGGCCCGCGGCGCGGGTCGTGGGCTGCTGCATGCCGCCTCCTGGTCTGGGCCTCCGGTCCGGCCGGGGCTCCGGCTCGGTCGGTTTCCAGGGTGGCCGACGGCCGGCGGGCACGCTCGGCGACGACCGCGGGACCTGCTGTTGCGGCGAACGGGACACCGGGGGAGAAATGGAACCCCATGGCAGGAGATTCCCGTGCCGGCCCCGATCGCCGGCCGCCTGCGAAACGGAGCCTCGATGACCTCCCAACCGCCTCCCTCCGGTCCCCCGTCCGGCCCCCCGTCCGGGCCCCCGTCCGGCCCGCTGGCCGGCGGCGGTGCAGCGGGGCCGCCGTCCGTACCCCCGCCACCCTCGGGCCCGCCCGGGTCCCCCGGCGGATCGAGAGGCTCCGGCGGCAGGCCGCGCACGCCGTGGTGGCGCTCCAAGAAGGGGCTGGCCGTGGCCGCGGGCGCGGTGGCGGCGGCCGTCGTGGCCACCGTGCTGATCGTCAACAACCAGGGCAGCCACAACGAGGCCGTCCCGGCCGCGAACGAGATCGCCCTGCAGGCCCCGCCGGACCCCGGACCGGACCCGTTCACCCCTTCGGTGGAAACCCAGGGGATGACCGCCCCCGCTCCCGCCCCCGTCACCTCACCGGCCCAGCCGGGCGGCGGCGCGACCTCCAAGCCCAGCTCCCCGGCCGTCCTCCACAGCGTCGAGGGCAGCTCCGCCGGGCTGTACGGCGGGGCGATGGGCAAGTCCAGCTGCGACACCGAGCGGCTGATCGGCATGGTCTCCGCCGGGGACAAGGGGCGCGCCTGGGCCTCGGGCGCCGGCGTGGCACAGGCCGACATCCCCGGGTACCTGCGCTCGCTGACCCCGGCGTACCTGCGGGTGGACACCCGGGTGACCAACCACAACTACAAGAGCGGTGCCGTGGTCGAGTACCAGTCGGCGCTGCAGGCGGGCACCGCCGTGCTGGTGGACGCCCAGGGCGTGCCCCGGGTGCGCTGCTCCTGCGGCAACCCGCTGAAGCCGCCGGTGCTGGTGAGCAACGCCAAGTACACCGGTAAGGCGTGGACGGGCTTCCAGCCGAGCACGCTGATCGTGGTGGTGCCGGCGCCGCAGCCGGTGACCCAGATCATCCTGGTGAACGTCGAGACCGGTGACTTCTTCGCCCGGCTGACCGGTCGGGCCGAGATCGTGGACAAGCACGTCGAACCGCCGAAGGGTCCGCTGGTACCCGGCATCCCGCCGCCGTCGCCGTGGAAGCCGTCCACGCCCTCGGGGCCGGCGACCACCACGACCAAGGGGTCCACGTCGGCGACGACGTCGGGTTCGACCACGTCGGGCTCCACGACTTCGGGGTCGACCACCTCCGGTTCCACGACGTCCGGTTCGACCACCTCCGGGTCCACGACGTCCGGTTCGACCACCTCCGGGTCAACCACCTCCGGTTCCACCACCTCCGGGTCAACCACCTCCGGTTCCACGACCTCGGGGTCGACCACGTCGGGCTCGACCACCACCTCGGGCGGGCCGTCCTCGACATCGGCGACCTCGACCACCACGGGGACGACCACGAGCGCCGGCAGCACCACGACCACCAGCAAGCCGACGACCACCGTCTCGGCACCGGCCACCACCACTGCCCCGAAGACGCCGACCGCGACCTGCGCGAGCACGGCACCCTCGACCCTGCCGCCCTGCCCGACCACGGCAGTCGCCACGCCGACCTGATCCGGCGTACGCCCGCACCCCGCTGCCACCGTCCGCTCCCCGGCCGGTGGCAGCGGCACGTCACCGTCTCAGGGCAGCAGCACGGTCGCGTCCTCGGGGCCGAGCACCCGGCCATCCGCCGCCCGCACCTCCATCGGCGCGATCGCCGCACCGGACCGACGGTCCACCAGCCGGGCCCGGAGCTCACCCTCCTCGAAGAACCACCGGTCACCCCACTGGCGCAACGCCGTGATCACGGGGAACAGCGCGCGGCCCTTCTCGGTCAGCACGTACTCCTGGTACGGACTGCCGTCGGTGGCCGGGGCGAGTTCGAACACGCCGTTGGCGACCAGGTTGGCCAGGCGGGCCGAGAGGATGTTCTTGGCCAGCCCGAGGCTCTTCTGGAACTGCCCGAAGCGGCGCAGGCCGTCGAAGGCGTCACGGACGATCAGCAGCGTCCAGCCGTCGCCGACGACGTCGAGAGGCCGGGCGACCGGGCAGCTCGACTCCTCGTGCGTGGTGCGTTTCGGCACTTCTCCCACCTCTCGGACGTCGGCTCCGGGTTGTCGGTGCTCGGTGCTCGGTTCTCAACCCTCGCCGGTCGGCGCCCAGCCTACCGAGCAGCGGTGGTTGCTTATTAAAACCAGGATATGCCAGGGTGGACTGGTAGCACTTTGAAACCAGTCTGCTCCAGGCCGTCGACCACCGCCCGAGGGAGTCCCGTCCATGACCGCGCCCACCGGCACGCCCCCAGCCGCCGAAGCCACAGCCGCCACCGCCACCGCCACCGCCACAGCCACAGCCACCGAGGCGCCGCCGCCCGGCCTGCCACCGGCCGTCGCCTGGCTGTTCTCCGTCGCCTGCGGCCTCGCCGTGGCCAACGTCTACTACTCGCAGCCGCTGCTCGACCTGATCGCCCAGGACTTCGGCATCGCCCCGTCGACCATCGGCCTGGTCGGCACCCTCACCCAAGTCGGCTACGCGCTCGGACTGCTGCTGCTCGTCCCGCTCGGCGACCACGTCAACCGTCGCACTCTGATCACCTCCCAACTCGGGCTCTCCGTACTGGCCCTCACCGCCGTCGCCCTCGCCCCTTCCGCGCCGCTGATGTTCGTCGCGATGGCCGCCGTCGGCGTCCTCGCGGTCCTCGCCCAGGTCGTCGTCGCCTACGCCGCCTCGCTCGCCGCCCCGGGCGACCAGGGCCGCGTGGTCGGCACCGTGACCAGCGGCATCGTGGTCGGCATCCTGCTCGCACGCACCGTCGCCGGAACGATCGGCGACCTTGCCGGCTGGCGCGCCGTCTACGTCACCTCCGCCGTCGCGACCGCCGCCATGGCCCTCGCGGTCGCCGCCGCCGTCCCGCCCGAGCGGCGCCACACGGCCGGCCGGATCGGCTATCCGCGGCTGGTCGGCTCGGTGTTCACGCTCTTCGCCCGGGAGCGGGTGCTCCGGGTGCGCGCCGTCCTCGCCCTGCTCACCTTCACCTCCGTCACCGTCCTGCTCACCCCGATGGTCCTCCCGCTCGCCGCTCCTCCGTTCAGCCTCAGCCACACCGAGATCGGTCTCTTCGGCCTGGCCGGCGCCGCCGGTGCCCTCGGCGCCGGATATGCGGGCCGCCAGGCCGACCGCGGCCGGGCCGAACGCACCGCCGGCCTCGGCCTGCTGGCCATGTCCGTCGGCTGGCTCCCGGCGGCCCTGCTGTCGTACTCGGTGTGGTGGCTGGTGCTCGCCATGGTGGTGATCGACTACGGCCTGCAGTCCGTCCACGTCGCCAACCAGCACCTCCTCTACCAAGTCCGCCCCGAGGCCCAGAGCCGGCTCACCGCCGGCTACATGCTGCTCTACTCCGCCGGTTGCGCTGCGGGCGCGATCCTGTCCACCGTCGTCTACGGCCACGGCGGCTGGACGGCCGTCTGCCTCCTGGGCGCCGCCACCAGCCTCACCGCGCTCGGCTACTGGTGGGCGGCGGCGCGTCGTTGACGGCCGTCCAGAGCTGGAACATCGGCCCGTCGACCGCCGACGGCACCGGCTCCAGGACGCCCCGCAGCGCCCATATGCCCTGCCGCCGCGCCGCCGCCACCGCCCGTACCCCCACCGCGGATCGGGCCGTCCTCGCCCTGCTGATCGACGACCTCGGGCCCTGGCTCGCCGCGGAGTACACCACCGTCCACGGCGAGAAGGCTCCGCGCCCCTGAACGCCCGGGAGCCACCGGGCCGCGCGGCTCAGTCCACGCAGGGGATCCCCCCCGCCTTCACCGCGGGCCCCTGCATCGGCAGCCCCGCCACCGGGTCGGCGGACGGTTCGCCCGGCGCCGCCGTGCCCGACGGAGCCGCCGGGGTGGGGCTCGGGGTGCGGGTGACGGCAAGGGTCAGCAGGATGTGGCCCGCCGGGACGGTGCCGGAGGGCGTGGCCGTGACGCCGTAGCGGGTGGCGAGCTGCTGGGCGTCGCTCTTGGCCCCGGCGCCGTAGGCCACGGTGGTGGCCCGGGTCCTGGCCGGGGCGTCGCCGATCCGGCCCGCCTGGTAGCCGAGTTCGGCCAGCGCCTTGGACTCGTTGGACGCCGCTCCGGCGCCGGCCGCCGCATTGACGTCGACCACCGCCTTCGCCGGCCCACCCGCGGCGGTGGAGGCCGCGGCTGAGGCGGCGGGCGCGGCGGCCGGGTCGTCCGGAGCGTCGCCGGGGGTCGCGGCCGGAGCGGGCGGAGCGGGCGGAGCCGGCTCGTGGTTGAACAGCTGCTGGACGATCTTCTTGATCAGGTCCGGGTTGACGGTGTTGACCTCCTGCCCGCCGACCGACTTGAACCCGGTGATCGGCAGGGTGTTGAACTCGACGTTGCCGCCCGTCAGGTTGGGTGCCTGCCGGGCGAAGTCGAGGATGTTCCACTCGTTGTCGATCACCACATCCTTCTTCACCACCGCGAACAGCTTCTGCATCTGCCCGAAGTCGTTCAGGATCCCCTGCTGCTTGAGCCGGTACTCGACGGAGGAGATGAACGCCTGCTGCCGGTGGGTGCGGTCGAGGTCGCCGTTGGTGAGGTGGTGGCGCTGGCGGACGAAGGAGAGCGCCTGGGCGGCGTCGAGGGAGCTGATCCCGGCCGGGAGCTTGAGCCCGGTGCCGCCGCCCTCGTGGGTGGCGGTCCGGGCGATGATCGGATCGTCCACCGGGTGGTTGAGGCAGACCTGGATCGGCTCGACAGCCTTGGCGATGTCGTAGAAGCCGATCAGGTTCACCTCCGCGAAGTGGTCGATCGGGACGTCCAGGAAGCTCTGCACGGTCTGGATGGTGGCCGAGCGGCCGGCCTCCCGGCTCTGCCGCTCCAGCTCCGACTTGGAGAGCCCCTTGCCGGCGAGTTTCTGTTCGGCGGCCCCCTTGGCGATGCCGTACGCCTCCTTGATCTTGTGCATCTTGCCGTCGGCTCCGACGGTCTGCACGTAGTCGTCGCGCGGTACGGACAGCGCGGTGACCTTGCCGCCGTTGGCCGGGATGTGCAGCACGATCAGGGCGTTGGTGTTGTAGCCGCCGATCTCGCTGGATCCGGCGTGCAGTTCGTCCTCCACGAACTGCTTGGGCAGGTCGTTGCCGTCCATGTCCTTCCGGCTGTCCAGGCCGATCAGCAGCAGGTTGACGGACTTGTCCAGGTGCGGCGGGGCGTTCTTCTTGGCCTCGCTCAGCGCAGTGGACTTGATCATGCCGTCGTCCAGGCTGCGGTACTCGTACCAGGTGAAGCCGCTGGCGCCGAGCACTGCGACGGAGACGGTGCAGGCCAGGGTCCGGCCGGCGACCGTCAGCGGCGCGGTGCCACGCCGCGGGGCACGGCCGCGCGCACCGCCACCACGAGCGCCACCGCGAGCCCCGCCGTGGCTCCGGCTGCGCTCAGCCACGGCGCCCCCTTCCGCTCGGGGCGTCCGCACCGCCGGACCGTCGCCGCCCGCAGCCGGCCCGCCGTCGCTCGGCCCCGGCCCGTCGACGGTCGGCCACCGCCCGGCCCACGACCACCGCCAGCGCCACTCCCACCGCGGCGGCCATCACCGGGAACGCACCGACCACCCAGCGCAGCGCCCCGGTGCCGAGGTTCTTGCCCTGGTACTCCGCCGGGCGCGCCGCGTACTCGACGCCGGACGCGGCGAGCAGCACCACCACCGGAGCCGCCGTCACCACCCACCAACGGCCCGGCCGGCTGCACAGCGCCGCCGCGGCCGCCGTGCCGAGCACCGAGCCCGCCGCGAACAGGACGCCGACGCCTGGCCCGCCCAACTCGTCCGCGACGCCGCCCAGGACGGGCAGGCCGACCGCCGCGAGCGCCGCCAGCAGCCCGCCGCGCCGGCGCACCTGCTGCCTACGGCGCACCGCCCCCGCCCGCTGCGCCCTGCCTTGCCGCGACGCGCCCGCGCGCACTCCCACGGCCTCCGCCCCGGCTCCCGCGCCTGCGCCCCCTCCCGCGCCTGCTCCACTGCCTGCCCCTCCGCCTGACCCGCCGTCGGCCACGCGGCTGCGCTGGGCGGGAAGGGGGCGGTCCTCGGTGCGCGGTCCCGCGTCCTGGTACGGCGTTCTCGCCCGCTGGCCGGCCATGCGCACTTCCCTCGATCGTTGCGGCTGCGACGGCGCGTTCGCACCGCCGTGGATGCCCGGACGTCCTCGGTCCTGGTGGCGATCCCGCCCTCTACACGCCTGTAGAAGACGGACTGGAGCATACAAACCCGTGTCGGCGAAGTCATCCGCCTCCCTCCGGCAGCAGGCGAACCATCCGACGGGCCGTCGTTAGGATGGTCATGATCCCCCCCACGTCGGCACACCATCAGGAACGCCTCAGAGGAGCAGAGCGTCACCATGTTTGAGAGTCTGAAGAACCTCGCGGACAAGGCCACCGACCTCGCCCGCGAGCACGGCGACGTGATCGGGCAGGGTTTGGAGAAGGTCGGCGACGCGATCGACGACCGCACGGACGGCAAGTACAGCGGGCAGATCGACACCGGTGTCGAGAAGGCGAAGGACTTCCTGCGCAACCTCGACGGCGACCGGAAGCCCGCCGAGTAACCTGCCGCAGGACGCGACCGCCCGTACGGCGGCCGAACGAGCGTACGGGCGAACGGGGAGGGCCGACAGCGGTGAGCGAGGGCAAGAAGGGGCCGGGCCGAGGGGGCTGGCTGGCGATCATCGTCGCGGTCGTGATCGGGCTCGGCCTCGTCCGCGGCAACGGCCACGACGGCGCGACCTCCGCCGACCCCTCCGCCGCCGCACCGTCGGCCGCGTCCATCCCGTCGGCCCCGTCCGACCCATCCGACCCGTCGGGGGGCGGCGCGCCGTCGAAGCCCTCGGGGCGGTACGACCCGGCCGACTACGCGGCGCCGGTCCGCCAGTACGCCGCCGAGGCGGGGGTCGACCCGCAGCTGCTGATGGCCATCCTCTACAACGAGTCGTACAAGCCGCACGACCCCGAGCTCGAACGGGCGTGGCAGCGCAGCAAGCCCGACGCCGCCTTCGGAATCGCCAACATGCACCGGGCCGCCTTCGACGACACCAAACCCGGCCGCCCCTTCGCCTCCCGCCAGTGGGAGGAACTGCCGGACGACCGCAACCTCGCCGTCCAGGCGGCCGCCTGGCACCTGCACGACCTCGCCGCGCAGCTGCCCGCCCACCCGAGCGCGCCGCTGACCCGCAACGAGCTGATGGCTCTCGGCTACAACGCGGGCGCGGGCAACATGCTGGCCTTCGCCCGGGGCGTCAAGATCGGCTCCCAGGCGCAGTCCTACCTCGACCGCCTGCGCGACAACTGGGCGAAGTCCGGCGAGGCCGTGAAGTAGTAGCAGGAGTGGACGTCGCGCCCGCCCTCGGACCGCCGGACGCCTGGCGCGCCGGCGGCCCGAAGGCAAACTCCCGGCTTGTCGTCAGACACCCAGCTGTGCAGCCCACTTGGCGCGCCAGGCCAGTGCGTCGGCGACGCCCTCGGCGATGCCGCGCCGGGGCTGCCAGTCGAGGAGCTCGCGGGCCGTGTCGACGGCGGCGTAGCAGCCGATCACGTCGCCGGGGCGCGGGCCCGCCTCCCGGACGTCGAGCCGGGCGCCGACGGCCCGTTCGAAGGCGGCGATCAGCTCGCGGACCGTGGTGCCGTCACCGGTCCCGACGTTGATCACCCGGTAGCGTTCCGCCGCACCCGGGGCGATCACTGAGTCGAACCGGAGCAGCGCCGCGACGTGAGCCTCGGCGAGGTCCTGGACGTGGACGTAGTCGCGGATGCCGGAACCGTCGCGGGTCGCCCAGTCCACGCCGGTCACGGTGAAGGGGGCACCCGTGGTGTGCGCCTCGATCAGCTTGCCGAGGGCGTGGGTGGGGTTGAGGTCCTGCAGGCCGGTGCGCAGCTGCGGGTCGGCGCCGATCGGGTTGAAGTACCGCAGGGCGATGACGCGTTGCTGCTCCGCGCCCTCGCCGCGGGTCCAGTCCTGGAGGACCTGCTCCATCATCTGCTTGGTGCGCGCGTAGGGGCTGTTGGCGTCGACCGGGCAGCTCTCGTCGACCCGGGCGTCGGGGGTGGGCGCGTAGATGGAGGCGGAGCTGCTGAAGACGACGCGGGTGCAGCCGAGGCGCTGGAGGGAGTCCAGCAGGTCGACGGTCTTGGCGACGTTCTCCCGGTAGTAGTACAGCGGCTTGGCCACCGACTCCGGTACGACGATCTTCGCGGCGCAGTGCACGGTGGCCTCGATGTCCGGGTGCTCGGCGAAGATCCGGTCCAGCAGTGCGGCGTCGGCGATGTCGCCCCGGTAGAAGATCCGGTCCTCGACGAACTCGGCCCGGCCCTTGGAGAGGTCGTCCAGCACGACCGGGGTGATCCCCCGGTCGAGCAGGGCGGACGCCACCGTGCTGCCGATGAACCCCGCTCCGCCGGTGATCAGGACCTTCTTCATACGCGGACGCTCCCTCGCGGTCGGCTGGACACCCGGTGGCGCCCGATGACCGGGAAGGACGTCGGTTCGCACCCGGCTGGTTCCCGGGGCCCGGGCAAGGCGCCCCGGCCCGGCGTCTCGGGCCCGGCGTCTCAGGCCCGGCGGCGGCGGAGCCAGAGGCCGGCGCCGACCAGCAGCACGGCCGCGGCGGCGGTACCGATGGCGGCCCAGGTGGCGGAGTCGGATGTGGTCTCGGAGGCCGGGGCGGCCGCGGTCCCGCGGACCGGCCCGGCGGTGGCCGCCTGCCCGGTGGCCGGCCCCGCCCCGGTGCTCGTCTCCCGGGCCGGCCCGGCGGTGGCCTCGCCCGGCAGCGGTGAGGCCGCCGTGCCCGCGGGCACCGGGTCGTTGATCACGGCCGCGTCGACGTCGAGTTCGCGCTCGGTGTGGCCCAGCGAGGGGAAGGCGCAGTCCACCGTCACCCGCCAGTGCCCGGCGGGCAGGATCTCCCGGGTGGTGTAGGTCCCCGCGTGGCCCGGGACGGCGACCAGGCGCCAGGGTCCGACCGCACGGCCGTCCGCAGCGGTGGCGGAGAGCGTGCCGGCGAAGTCCTCGGTGACCGGGTCGTGGTCGTTCTCCCAGGTGGCGACGGTGCTGACGTGGCCGTTCTGCTGGCCGGTGACATCGAGGTGGACGCTGTCGCCGTGAGCGGCGGCGGGCACGGCAGCGGGCAGGACGGCGGCGGTGGCGAGGGCGAGGACGGCGAGGAGCGGGCGGGTTCGCATGACGGGCATTCCTCGTGGCGGTGTGGTGTGCGGGGGGCTCGGAAGCGGTGAGGCCGGGCGCGGCCGCCTCGGGTGGATGGCGGCCGCGCCCGGCACACGGACGGAACGGCTTGCAGGCTTACGCTGCCGCGGGCCTGCGGGCCTGCGGGCCTGCGGGTGTTACGAGGTCTTCAGCAGCGACCAGCTCTGGTACGGCCGGCCGTTCGGCTGCTGCAGCTCCAGCAGCCAACCACCGTAGTACCACCGCTCGCTGAGCCCGAGCACCAGCGAACTGCCGTCCGCCGTGACGGTGAACCCGCCGTCACCGGCGGTGAGTTGCCACTTCTGCGCGGCCGCATCGGAGCAGGGCTGCTGCGCGACGTACTGGCCGGCGACCGGAGTGCCGCCGAGCTGCAGGCACTTGCCGGAGCGCACGGACTTGATCCGCACCGCGCCGTTCCCGGCGTCCTCGAACTGCCACTTCTGGTTGGCGTAGCCGGTGCGCTGGTAGGCGATGGCCACGGTGCCGTCGTTCATCGAGCTGCCCCACAGGTCGGCGGCCTGGCCGGTGAGGCCGTTGACCATGGTGTACCGCGTACCCGGCTGCGGGCGCCCGGCGTCGGCGACGGTGCGGAAGGTCACGGCGCGACCGGGCTTGCCGACCGCCCCCGCGGCGTCGCGGACGGCGACGGCCACGGTGTACGAGGTGCCCGGAGCGAGGCGGACCACGCCGACCACGGTCGAGCGGACGGTGCCGATCGTCTGACCGTTCAGCAGGACGTCGTACCCGGCGGCCGCCGGCACTGCCGGCCAGCTCAACATGGCCGAGTTCTGGGTGACCTGACTGACCGTCATGTCCGGTCCGGTGTTCCCCTGCGTCGGGGTCGGAGTCGGAGTCGGAGTCGGAGTCGTGGTTCCGGTCGGCGAAGGCGTAGCCGTGGGCGTCGGGGTGGTGGTGGGGCCGCCGGTGGGCGTCGGGGAGGGCGAGGGAGTACGGGTCGGCGTGGGCGTCGGGGTCGGCGTGGGCGTCGGGGTCGGGCCGGTGCCGCCGCCGGAGACCAGGAAGCGGTTGTTGGCGACGTTCCAGTGCGTGGCCAGGTAACTCCCGGGCGCGGGAGAGGTGTTGTAGTAGTCGTCGTGGTTGCAGTCGAGCCGGTCGTCATGGGCTCGATCCGGGCAGACGGTCCGCATCTGCGGGTAGTTGGGGGCGTCCGAGTAGCACATGATGTCCCACTCGTCGGTGCAGTGCCCGGCCTTGCTGGAGTTGGGCGCGCTGTTGTTCACCGCGCCGAGGTTGTGGCCGAGTTCGTGCGCGGCGGTGCTGCCGCTCCAGCAGCCGGAGTCGGTCCGGCCGTACGAGGGGCCGAAGTTGCTGAGGTTGTCCTGGCCGGGACGCTCGTCGCCGGCGAAGGTGCCGATGCCGCAGTACACCTTGGCATCGGTGAACATCATGTACTTGCGGTCCTTGCGGTTGAACCCCTGCGCGGCGAGGGCGCGGTTGCTCGCGTTGAAGTCCTGGATCTCGGCGTCGGAGATCTGCACGTTCAACACCGAGGCGGTGCAGTCGGATTCGGTGACGAAGCGGACGTGCCGCTCGCCGCCGGTCTCCGCGGCGCTGGCGTTGTAGATGACGTCGACGTCGGCGGCCCACTTCTTGAACGAGGCCAGGTACTGGGCGAAGCGGTCGTTGCCCGGGGTGTGCACGTACACCGCCTGGACGCGGTTGCCGCTGCTGCCGTCGCCCTCGCAGACCAGCTTCGAGGCGGCGGGCGCGGCCGGAGCCGCCGGAGCGGCGTCCGCGGCGGCGCTGCCCGACCCGCCGAGCAGAGCCTTCTGGGTGGCGTCCAGGACGGGCGCGGCACCCTTCAGCAGATCGGAGGCGGCGGGCGGCTGAGCACCCGCGGGCGGGGTGAGCGTGGGGGCCTGGCCGGCCGGGGCCGCGACCGGCGGGACGTCCTGGTGGATGTCCACGCCCTTCGGCGGCACGTCCGGCCCGTGGCTGCACTGGGCACTGCCGGTGACCTCCAGGGTGCCGCCGCAGCGGTCGCTGCTCGGCAGGCTCAACCCCGCGTACACCAGGCCGCGTTCGGGCTGGTCCTTGGGTATGGACTTGAGCGGGGTGGCCTTCTCGTCCCGCTTCGGGGCGGGCGCCTGGGTTCCTCCCTCGGCGGTGCCGGTCTCCCCCGACCCGTCGTCGCTCACCAGCCCGGCCTGCGACCCGGAGTGGTCGGCCGCGCCCTCCGCGGCCGTGACGGCGCTGTTCACGGCCGTCGACTCCAGCGCGGTGCGGATGCCGAGCGTCCCCGCCACCAGCCCTGCCGCAACCACGGCGGCGACCAGGGCGCTCCTGCGGGTGAGCCTGCGGCGCCTGCGGCGGCGAAGCTCGCTGCTCCGGTGTCCCATCGCGTTCCTTTCCTCGTGCGACGGCCCGCGCCCTGAGGTGAGGGGCTCGGACCTTCCGACACTCCGGAGAGCGAACGGGACGGCCGGGAATAACAGAAACATCTTGCGAAATTCTTCGACCCGTTCGATCGGGGCGGTCGCGGCACGGCGAGCAACCGCCTCGCGGCAGGGCGAGCAAGCGGTTTCACGGCACGGGGCGGGCACGAGAAAGCCGGGGAGCGCACTCGGGGGGTGTGCGCTCCCCGGCAGGGGTGGTGGCGGCCACCCGTCCGGAGCCCCGGGGGCTGCGACCCCGGCGGCCGTGACGGAATGCTAGACCTGCCACGGGGCACTGGCCAGAGCCCTGACCAGGAGATTTTCCGCCCCGGACATGCCATCGCCATCCTGCAGGTGACCAGCTGTCAGCTCGGACCGACGGTCAGGCGGCAACCCCGGCACCGACCGCGGCAGCCCCGCCACCGACCAGCAGCCGCGGCACCGCAGCAGCCGTGCTGCCGCGCCGCCGCGCCGCCGTGCTGCCGTGCTGCCGTGCTGCCGTGCTGCCGTGCTGCCGTGCCAGGGTGCCCGCGAAGGCGACGCGGTCCCCGGCGCGCCGGAGCCGCAGGGCGGCGGAGTGCGCCGCCCTGGCCATGCCGGCCCTCGCGCAGCCGTGCGGCGAGGGTCCGAAGACCCTGCGCCCGGGCCCTGCGCGGGCCTTCCGGCCCAGGGCATCGGCGCAGGTCAGCCCGGTTTCGCCGGCCGGGAGCGGCGGGAACGGACCGATCGGCCGTTGGAGTGATCCACCCGCGTTCGGCGCAACGCTCCTGGACCCGGCGCGTTTCCCATGGCGTGCGCCCTCCAGCAGGGGTGCGCGCGGGTCCGCGCCGACCGGTTCCCGCCTCCCGGCCGGCCCGCCGGTGCCTCCCGGTACCACCCGCACCGGTCCCGCTGATGAGAGGAAATGTCATGACCCTGACCGAGACGCAGAAACGGATCGTCTCCCCGAGAACCGCTCCGAGAACCGCCCCGGGCCCCTCCCCCGTGGCCCGCGCCGCCGTCCCCCCGCTCGCCCCCGGCGCCCTGCCCGGCCTCGGGCACACCGCCGCCCTGCTGCGCGACCCGCTCGGCTTCCTCGGCTCCCTGGCCCGCCACGGCGGCGTGGTCCGGATCCGGCTCGGACCCCGCACCGTCTGCGTGGTCACCGACGCCCGGCTGGTCCACACCCTGCTCGTCGCGCTCGCCTACGACTGCCCGCGCGGCGCCGTCCAGGACACCCTCAAGACGGCCTTCGGCGACGGCCTGCTGATGTCCGAGGGGCAGGCCCACCGCGACCGCCGCCGGATCATCCAACCCGCCTTCGCCCCGGACCGGATGGCCGAGTACCTGGCCGTGATGCACCAGGTCGCCGAGGAGCGGGCCGGCCGCTGGCGCCCGGGCCAGGTCCTCGACGTGGCCAAGGAGATGAACCACCTCGCGCTGGAGATCGTCACCCGCTCGCTCTTCGATGCCCGGCTCAGCGAGGACGCCACCGTCGCCTTCCACCGGGCGCTGCCGGACCTGGTGAAGGGCCAGATCGTCCAGTCCCTCTACCCGCACCCGGCGCTCGGCCGCCTGCCGCTGCCCGTCAACCGGCGCTTCGACGCCGCCGTACGGGTGCTCAACCGGGTGGTCGACCAGGCCGTCAACGCCCCTGCCGCGAGCGCGCGTTGGAACACCGGCCGGGGCACCCTGCCGGCCCTGCTGCGTGCCGCGACCGACCCGGCCACCGGCCGGCCGCTCACCGAGGCCGACGTCCGCTCCGAGGCCATCACCATGTTCGGCGCGGGCACCGAGACCGTCTCCACCACGCTGACCTGGCTGCTCGACGAACTGCTGCGCCACCCCGAGGTGGAGGCCCGGGTCCTCGCCGAACTGGACGAGCACCTGCCCGCCGGTACCGCGCCCACCCCCGAAGCGCTCGCCCGGCTCACGTACACCCGCGACGTCACCCAGGAGGTGGTGCGGCTGCACGCGCCCAACGCCTTCCTGATGCGCACCGCCAAGGTGCCGGTCGAGCTCGGCCCGTACCGGATCCCGGCCGGCACCGAGCTGCTGTACAGCCTCACCGCGCTGCACCGCGACCCGGTGCGCTACCCCGAACCGCTCGGCTTCCGGCCCGAGCGCTGGCAGGACGGCGGCGGCGCCGGACGACCCTCGTTCCTCCCCTTCGGAGCCGGCAAGCACAAGTGCATCGGGGAGGCCTTCGCCTGGGCGGAGCTGACCGTCGCGGCGGCTGCGATCCTGCGCCGCTGGCGACCGGTGGCCGTGCCGGGGGCGCGGGCCCGGGAGGTGGTCTGGACGACCGTCCAGGCGCAGGGGCTGCGCGTCCGGCTGGCACCGCGCGAGGACCGGGCACCGCGCGAGGACGTGGCCTCGGGCGGGGAGCGGACACCCGGTGGCGACCGGACGGTCCGCGCCGAGCCGACGCTCCGCGGGAGCGGCACGCCGGCGAAGCCCGGTGGGCCGGCGGCCCCGGCCCGGTGCCCGTTCACCGCCGCGGCCCCCACGGTGCCCCACACCCCGGCCCCCGCCAGCACCCCCGCCCCGCTGCGCGCCGCCGAACTGCGGGCCACCGAACTGCGCGCCGCCGCGGACCGGCACGCCGACTGGACGGTCCGCCAAGGCCTGCTCGCCCCCGCCGAACTGCCCGGCTACCGGGCCTACGCCCTGCACGAGTTGATCGGCCACGCCTTCCCCCGCGCCCGGGGCGCCGAACTCGACCTGCTGGTGGACGTGTTGGGCTGGTTCACCATCCTCGACGACCGCTTCGACGGCCCGCCCGGCCGCCGCCCGGCCGAGGCTCGCGCCGTGGTCGACCCGCTGATCGCGGTCCTCGACGGCGAGCAACTCCCCTCGGACGACCGGCTCCTGAGCTCCTGGCAGGAGCTCTGGGAGCGCCAGACCGCCTCGATGTCCCCAGTCTGGCGTGCCCGCGCGGCCCGCGAGTGGCGGGCCTGCCTGGCCACCTTCCCCGCCGAGGCCGACCACCGCGCCCGCGGCACCGTGCCCGCCCGCGGGCTCGGCCTCGCAGACACCATGCGGCTGCGCCGCCACGGCAGCTGCCTCTACCCGTTCATGAACATACTGGAACGGGTCCACGGCTCCGACGCCCCCGCCGCCCTGCACGCGGAGCCCGCACTGCACCGCCTGCGCGCCAACACCGCCGACGCCGCCACGCTGATCAACGACCTCTACTCGCTGGAGCGGGAGGAGCGGCAGACCGCGGCCGCCTTCAACACCGTGCTCACCCTCCAACGGGCCCGCGGCTGTACCCGCAGCCGGGCCCTCCGTGCGGTGCGCGACCGGGTGGCACGGCTGCGGCGGGAGAACGAGGAGCTGCGCCGCGACCTGCGGCGCCGCCACCCGGAGGGGCGCTGGTACCTGGACGGCACCCGGGAACTGGTCGCGGGCGTACAGGCCTGGTCCAGCACCAGCGACCGCTACCTGGTGCCGGACGCCGGCCGGCGCCGCTGACCGGACGACTCCGTCGAGCGGCGCGACCCCGTCAAGCGGACGACCGGAGGAGCCGCCCGCCCCGGTTCCGCTACTTCCGGCCGCCGAGCGCGAACAGCAGCAGCACGAAGCCGGCGAACAGGTGCGTGGCGAAGATGTAGATGCCCGCACGGATCAGCATCGCCTTGCGGCGCTTCTTCTCGTCGCTCGTGCTGTCGCTCGTACTGGTGCTGTTGCTGGTGCTGGTGCTGTCGCCCGCGCTGCTGCTCATGGTGGGTGGTTCTCCTCGGATCGGGCGGTCGGGCCGGACGCCGCTCGGCACGGCCGGCTCGGCGGGACTCAGCGCGGCTGCCGGACGCCGGACGCGCGCAGCTCGGTGAGCAGCGCGCCCTGGTCGGTGATCAGTTCGGTCAGGATCCGCCGTGCCGCGCGCAGCAGCTCGGCGACGTCCGGGGTGCTGAGCGCGTACACCACCGTGTTGCCCTCCCGGGTGGCCGTGACCAGCTGGGTGCGGCGCAGCACCGCGAGCTGCTGGGAGAGGTTGGACGGCTCGACCTCGATCTCCGCCAGCAGCTCGCGCACCGGCCGGGGTCCGTCCTGGAGCAGTTCCAGGACGCGGATGCGCACGGGGTGGCCGAGGGTGCGGAAGAACTCCGCCTTGGCCTGGTACAGCGGGACCGGCATGGTCGGCGCCCCTCCTCTGGTCCGGCTCGGTGGTCGTCGGGCCGGGCGGGGTCCGTGCCGCGGCCGGTAGGCATCATCGCGGACAGATGAAGACTTCTTCAAGTCGCCGGGGTGTGGCGATGGCCGGCGAGCGCGCGGGAGTGACCGACGTCACCTGCGGCGGTCGTGTCGGGGCAGGCCGAAGCCGAGCCCGGGGAGCTGCCAACTCCCGGGCTCGGCAGCGACAGTGATGAAACGTCAGCAGACCACCGGCACATCGACCGTCACCGGGGCCGGTCCCCGCCAGTAGCTCTCGACCGAGAAGGATGCGTGCACGGTCGACCCGCACGGCACGGTCGCGGTGACGCCGTCGACCCGCACGGTGCTGACCGTGAACACGGCGCGGCCGCTCACCGCACCGAGCGAACCGCCGCCGGCCACGTCGGCCGACAGCCGGGTGAACAGCTCCTGCGGCGCCGGCGGCCACGGGGTGCCCGGGGACGGCGGGCCGGCCAGCCCGATCTGCCCGTAGAGCACGACGCTGTCACCGGTGACGTCGGCGCAGACCTTGGTGGACAGTCCGGCCTGCAGTCCGGACCACCCGCAGGTGGTGACGGTGGTGGTGGCGGCCGTCTGGGTCGCGGCGAAGGCCGGTACGGGCGCAGCGAGCAGGGCGGTGGCACCGGCGGCACCGGCCGCGATCCTGGCGATGCGGTTCATGGGCTCCTCCTTGGAGGGTGCGAGGGGAACGATCAAGGACAGGTGGCGTGGCACATATGACATTTCATAGGCCCACGACAGGAACTTTGCCATGCGATTCCCATGCCAGGCTCCCGATTTGCCCTTCGAAATAGTGCCGCGACCGAAAGCAGACCTTCGATGGCGTAATCACTCCAGGACGGCCGAACGCCCGCTCACGCCCGGGCGACACCCACGTTGACCACGGGTGAACCCGCGGCCACCGCAAGCGGCGGGGTCAGTCGAGGGAGGCGCGCAGGGCGTCGATGCGGGCGACGGCGGTGGTGAAGGCGGCGCGGTCGAGGCGGCCGGAGTCGAGGGCGGCGGCCAGGGCTTCGGTGGCGTCCTCGGCCTGCTGCGGGTCGCGGGCGGAGCAGAGCAGCAGGTCCATGCCCGCCTCGGCGGCGGCCACCGCGCGCTCACCGGTGTCACCGAAGGGGACGAGGGCGCCGGCCTCCATGGCGTCGGTGACGGTCACGCCGTCGAAGCCGAGCCGGTCGCGGAGTTCGCCCTTGATGACGGCGGGCGACAGGCCGGCCGGGCGCTCCGGGTCCAGTGCCGGGTAGACCGCCCAGGAGGCCATCACCAGCCGTACGCCCGCCGCGATGGCGGCCCGGTAGGGAGCCTCGTCGCGGTCCCGGATCCGCTCCAGCGGGAGGTCGAGGGTGACCGGGCGCTCGTCCGTGTTCTCGGCGCGGGCGGCGGCACCGAGGCCCGGGAAGTGCTTGGCGGTCGCGGCGACCCCGAGGCCCTGCTGGGCGGCGAGGAAGGCAGTGCCCAACTGGCCCACCGCGGACGGGTCCTGACTGTAGGAGCGCTCGGAGTGGTCGATGAAGTTGTCCGGGGTGTCGAAGACGTCGAGCACCGGGGCGAGGTTGAGGTTGAGCCCGGCGTCGGTGAGCGTCCGGGCGGCGCCGAGGCCGGATTCCGCCGCGGCGGCCACCGGGTTCGGGGCCTGGCCGGTGCGGCGGGCGGAGAGTTCGGGGGCACCGCGCAGCCGACGGACCTTGCCGCCCTCCTGGTCGGTCATCAGCAGCAGCGCGTGCGGGTGCGGTGCCTCGGCCGCCGCCTGCTTGAGCTCGGCGACGGCCTCGGCCAGCTGTTCGGGGCCGGTGATGTTCTGGCCGAAGAGGATCACCCCGGCCGCCCGGCCCTCCCGGATGGTCTGCAGCACTCCGGGCGGCGGGGTCGGCCCTGCGTACGAGAGGACGATCCGCCGTCCGGCGAGGGTGCGGGAGTCCTCCGGGGCCTGGGCTGCCATGGTGACGGTCCTCTCGGTGTGGGTGGGGCGCACCTCGGAGGCCGTTCCGAGCGGAACGGGCCCGAGGGAGACCCCCAGGACCGCGAGCATCACCCCGAACCGGGCGACTCGCCGGAGCGGGGCCATCACGCCTCCTGGGGCAGCAGCGGACTTCGGCCCGTCAGCGTACCCAGCGGGCGTCCTCACCAGTCCGTTCCGCACCAGATTCATCCGATAATCCGATAGGCACTTCACGGCGGCACCGTAGAGTGGCCGAATGTTCGACCGACTGGAGATCAGGATCCTGCCGCCCGGGCCACGCATCCCCGCCGAGCTGCGGTTCTGGGTCAACGGCGAGGACCTGGTCGCCCAGACCACCGGCCCGGACGGTCTGGGCCGATGGGCCGCCCTGCTGTTCCCGCACGACCGCCCGAGCCCGCTGCACGCCACCGGCAAGCCGCACCGGGTGGAACTGGGCGAGCCGGAGTGCACCGGCGGCTGCTGCGGCTACCTCTCCGCCACCGTGCAGCGCTTCGGCCCCGTCGTCCGCTGGGCCGACTGGGAGGTGCCGTACCTGCAGGCCCGTCCGCCGGAGTTCGACTTCGAAGCGGAGCAGTACGACGCCGAACTCGCCCGCGTCGAGGCCGACCTCCGGCGGCAGGAGCCCTCGTGAGGCTTGCCCCCCATCACCCCGCGAGCCGGACCAACTCCCCCAGGACGGCGATGCCTTCGGCCGTCTCCGGCGGCGAGCCCGCCGCGTAGCCGAGGACCAGACCCGGCGGGTACGGGAGGCGGGCGTGCCAGGACAGGGGCTGGACCTTGACGCCCCGGGCCAGTGCGGCGGCGGCCAACTCGGCGTCCGTGCAGCCGATGTCCTCCGGCAGGGTCAGCATCAGGTGGAGACCGGCGGCCGCGCCGTGGACCGTGGCGCCCGGGAGGTGGGTGCGGATGGCGGCGATCACGGCATCCCGGCGACGGCGGTGGCGGCGGCGCAACAGCCGTAGGTGGCGGTCGAGTTCACCGGATTCCATCAGCCGGGCCAGGACCAGCTGCGGCAGCGCCGGATTGCCGAGGTCGGCGAAGCGCTTGGCGTCGAGGACGGCGTCCCGCAGGCGGGCGGGCACCAGCAGCCAGCCGGTGCGCAGGGCGGGGGCGAGCAGCTTGGAGATGCTGCCCGCGTAGCAGACCCGGTCCGGCAGGGCGGCCCGGAGCGCGGGCACGGGCGGGCGGTCGTAGCGGTGCTCGGCGTCGTAGTCGTCCTCGATCACCAGACCGCCCTCGGCCGCCCAGCGCAGCAGTTCGCGCCGGCGGTCGCCGCCGAGGACGACCCCGGTCGGGTACTGGTGGGCGGGGGTGAGCAGGACCGCCGGGGCGCCGGTGGCGCGCAGGGCGTCGACCCGGACGCCCTCGGCGTCGACCGGGACGGACGGGGTGGCGGCGAGCCAGTGGGCGAGGTGCTGGCGCGCGCCGAGCGAGCCCGGGTCCTCGACCGCGACCTCGGTGATGCCCTCCTGTCCGAGGGCGCGGCCGAGCAGGGCCAGCGCCTGGGCCGTCCCGGCGACGATCAGCACCTCCTCGGGATCGGCGCGGATGCCCCGGTTGCGGGCGAGCCAGTGGGCGACCGCCTCGCGCAGCGCGGGGGTGCCGCGGACGTCGCCGTAACCCAGGTCGGAGGCGGCGAGGCCGTCGAGGACGGCGCGTTCGGCGCGCAGCCAGGCGGCGCGGGGGAACGCCGCGAGGTCGGGCACGCCGGGGGTGAGGTCGATCCGGGCGGGGGCGGCGCGCAGCTGGTCCCACACGGCGGGGCCGGGGTGGTCCCGGAAGAGGGCGGGGGCGTCGGAGCGCGGAGCGGGCGGCACGGCGGGAGGAGCCGGGCGCGCGACCACGACGGTGCCGCCCCGCCCGTACCCGGCGACCTGCCCCTCCTCGGCGAGGCGCCGGTAGGCGTCGGTCACCACCCCGCGGGAGACGCCGAGTTCGGCCGCCAGCACCCGGCTGGCGGGCAGTCGACTGCCGGCCGGGAGCCGCCCGTCGGCGACCGCCTCGCGCAGCCGGCGGGCGAGCCAGTCGGTGAGGCCGCCGGGCGGGGCGTCGGCGGTGTCGAGCTGGAGGAAGTCGGCACCGGTCTCTTTGGACCTGTCCGATGCGGCGGCTTTGGACCTGTTCACCGGACCATAGTGACGCGAGGGTGGGGTCCATGACCACGGAAACGGCACTGCCCGACAAGCAGGACAGGTACGAAAGCAAGAACTACGTCCACGGCTACTCGGACACCGAGGCGCAGCGCCTCGGCGACCAGGCGGACACCCTCGCCTGGCTGCTGCACACGGGCACGGCGTACCCGGCGGGCAGCCGGGTGTTGGAGGCGGGCTGCGGGGTGGGGGCGCAGACGGTGCACCTGCTGGCCGCCAGCCCCGGCGTGCTGCTGACCGCCGCGGACCTCTCGGCGGAGTCGCTGGCCCAGGCCCGCGCCCGGGTGGCGGAGCAGGTGCCCGGCGCGGACGTGGCCTGGCACCACGGCGACCTGCACCGACTGCCCTTCCCGGACGCCTCGTTCGACCACGTCTTCCTCTGCTTCGTGCTGGAGCACCTGCCCGATCCGGCGGCCGGGCTGGCGTCGCTGCGGCGGGTGCTGCGGCCGGGCGGGACGATCACGGTGATCGAGGGCGACCACGGCTCGGCGTTCTTCCACCCGGAGAGCCCGGCGGCCCGCCGGACGATCGACCACCTGGTCCGTCTCCAGGCCGGGGCGGGCGGCGACGGCCTGCTCGGCCGCCGCCTCCACCCGCTGCTGACGGCGGCCGGTTTCGCGGACGTGACGGTCCGCCCGAGGACCGTCTACGTCGACGGCTCCCGCCCGGCCCTGGTGGAGGGCTTCACCCGGCGGACCTTCGTCGCCATGGTCGAGGCCGTCCGGTCGGAGGCGCTGGCCGCCGGCCTGACCACCCCGGAGGAGTTCGACCGGGGCATCGCCGAGCTGCGCCGCGCCGCCGAGCCGGGCGGGACGTTCCACTACGCCTTCTTCAAGGCCGTCGCGGTCAACCCCTGACGACCCCCGGCAGAAGGCACGAGGCCCCGACGCGACACCCCGGCGCGGCGCCCCGACACAGGGCCCGGCTATTCGGCCGTGATCCGCAGGATGCCGGTGGTGGTCCCCTGGTAGACCACCCCGCCGGGGGCAATGGAGCCGACCATCTGGAGCGTGTCGAACAGGAAACCCGCGCCGAGGTAGCCGGTGCGGGTGACGGCGCCGGTGCGGGGGTCGATCTCGGCGTAGTAGGAGGGGTCGAGGATCGAGGTGATGTCGGTGCCGGGGATGACGGGCTTGCGCAGCACGGTGTGGATCAGCCCGTCGCCGGTGGAGAGCCGGGGGACGGCGGCGGAGCGCACGCCGGTGTCCCAGGCGAGGTCGCAGCCGGAGCCGTCCGCCCGGACGTCGGCCGAGGCTCCGGGGAGCGGAAGTCAATCCGAGTTGTCCCCGAGGGCCACCAGCAGGGCGCGCATGGCGTCGACCAGGGCGGCGGTGCGCTCGTCGTCGAGGCCTTCGAGGAGACGGAACTCGTTGGCCAGGTGGTCGGGCAGGGCGCGATCGATCAGGGCGTGGCCCTCGGGGGTGAGGGCCACCTCGCGGCTGCGGCCGTCCTGGTCGCTGCGGGTCCGGGTGACCAGTCCGCGGGCCTCCAGCCGGTCCAGGCGCTGGGTGATGGCACCGGAGGTGACCATGGCGGACTGCATCAGGCCGGTCGGGGTGAGGCGGTAGGGCGGGCCGTTGCGCTTGAGGGTGGCGAGGACGTCGAAGGAGGCGGCGTCCAGGCCGTGCTCGGCGAAGGTGCGGTTGAGCGCCACGTCCACCAGGCGGTAGAGGCGCTTCAGCCGGCCGAACACCTCCATCGGGGAGACGTCCAGGTCGGGGCGCTCGGCGGCCCACTGCGCGACTACGCGGTCCACATGATCTGCCACGGGCTCCAGGGTAGGCCCGGTAGGGGTGATTCCGGGCAGATACCTTAGCGATGAGGTAACTGTGAGCCACGTCACCCCGCAGGGCGATGAAGAGTGTCTTAGCGCTGAGATACATTGGTTTAGTGCTAAGACATCGCCTCGCCATCGTCCTGATGACGGCCCTCGCCCCCGCCGTCTGGGGGACGACGTACTTCGTCACCACCGAGTTCCTGCCGCCCCACCGCCCGCTCCTCGCCGCCGTCATCCGCTGCTTACCCGCCGGGCTGCTGCTGATCGCCCTCACCCGCCGACTTCCGCAGGGCAGCTGGTGGTGGCGTTCACTGGTCCTCGGCGCACTCAACATCGGCGCCTTCCAGGCCCTGCTCTTCATCGCCGCCTACCGCCTTCCCGGCGGCATCGCGGCCACCGTCGGCGCCGTCCAGCCGCTGATCACCGCCGGGCTCTCGGCCGCGGTCCTCGGGGACCGCCTCACCCTGCGCACCGTGCTGTCCGGCATCGCGGGCGTGGCGGGCGTGAGTCTGCTGGTCCTGCGGGCCGGCGCCCGGCTGGACGCGCTCGGGCTGGCCGCCGCGGTCGGCAGTGCAGTGGTGATGGCCGCCGGCATCGTGCTGTCCAAGCGCTGGGTCTCCCCCGCGCCGCTGCTCGCCACCACCGGGTGGCAACTCACCACCGGCGGGCTGCTGTTGGTGCCGGTGACGCTGCTCACCGAAGGCGCACCGCCGTCCCACTACAGCACCGGGAACGTGCTCGGCTACGCCTACCTCTGCCTGATCGGCGCGGCCTTCACCTACGCGCTGTGGTTCCGAGGGCTGAAGGTGCTCCCGCCGACCTCGGTCTCCTTCCTCGGGCTGCTCAGCCCGGTGGTCGCCACCGGGCTCGGCTGGCTGGCGCTCGGCCAGGACCTCAGCCCGCTGCAGGCGCTCGGCGCGCTGGTCGTGCTCGGCTCGCTCGTCGTCGCCCAGACCCGACGGCCCCGCACCGACGCCCGGTCGGCGCCGGAGGCATCGGATGCTTCGGAGGCCTCCGCGCCCGCCACACCGCCCGTGCGGCCCACGCCGCCCGTACGCGAGAACGCCTGACCCTCCTTTCCGGACCCGACCCACACCCCAGGAGAACACCCCATGCGCATCACCGTGTTCGGCGCCACCGGCAACGTCGGCAGCCGGATCGTCACCGAGGCCCTCGCCCGCGGCCACGAGGTCACCGCCGTCGTCCGGGACCCGGCCAAGCCGCACGGCCTGCCGGCCGAGGTCACCCTCACCGTCGGCGACGCCGGCAACCCCGAGGACGTGACCCGGATATCCGCCGACCAGGACGCGGTGCTCACCGCCACCCGCCCGTCGCCGGGCCGCGAGCACGAACTGTCCGTGACCACCAAGGGTCTGCTCGCGGGCATCGCCGGTACGGGCGTGCGGCTGCTGGCCGTCGGCGGCGCCGGCAGCCTCATCGTCCCCGGCGCCGACGGGGCGACCCTGGTGGAGACCCCCGGCTTCCCCGCCGAGGTCCGGCCGATCGCCCTGGCCTGCGGCGAGCAGCTGGACCTCTACCGCGCCGCCGGCGAGGACGTCGACTGGACGTACCTGAGCCCGGCCGCGCTGCTCGAACCCGGCGTGCGCACCGGCCGCTTCCGCCTCGGGCGCGACGAGCTGCTGGTCGACACCGAGGGCAACTCGGCGATCTCCATGGAGGACCTGGCCGTCGCCCTCCTCGACGAGGTCGAACGGCCCGCCCACCGCCGGGCCCGGTTCACCGTCGCCTACTGACGGCCGTCGCCCGGGGATCGGGTACGCCCCCGGGCGGGGGTGTACCCAGCACCACCCCGAAGACGGAAGCAGGGGTGATCGATCGTCAGGGCGCCGACGGACAGGATCGTTCCCGTGACGAACACCGCAACGCCCGCAACGACCGCAACGACCGCCACGGCGGCGAGCCCCGCAACGACGAACCCCGCAACGGCGGCCACCGCCTCCCGGACCCGGCGCGCCGCGCTGGCCGTGGCCGCTGCCGTGCTCGCCGGTCTCGCCCTGCCGGCCACCACCGCCACCGCCGACAGCGCCCGCGACCCGGGCGACGCCGACCCGGCCCCCGCCCGCTACACCCACCAGACCCTGGACTGGCAGCCCTGCGCCAAGCAGCCCGCCCTGGACTGCGCCACCATGACCACCCCGCGGGACTGGCACCACCCCGGCGTCGGGGCCGACCTCACCATCGCCGTCTCCCGGCACCGCGCCACCGACCCGGCCGCACGCAGGGGCACCCTGCTGCTCGCGGCCGGCGGCCCCGGCGCCTCGGGCCTGCTGCGCCCGGCCGGGCTGGCGAACTCCGCCCCGGCCGTCGGCGCCGCGTACGACATCGTGGGCTTCGACCAGCGCGGCGTCGGCGAGAGCACCAAGGCGGTCTGCCAGAGCCAGGCGGAGTTCGATGACTTCCTGGCCGGCGACTACCGCGACCAGTCCCCCGCCGCGATCGACCGCGTCATCACCAACTCCAAGAAGCTGGCTGCCAGTTGCCAGGAGCACAGCGGCGACCTGATCCCCTACCTGAACACCGAGCAGACCGCCCGCGACATCGACCTGTTCCGCGGCCTGCTCGGCGAGCGCAAGCTCAGCTACGACGGACCGTCCTACGCCTCGATGATCGGCGCCTACTACGGGGCGCTCTTCCCGCACCGGGTCGACCGGATGGTGCTGGACAGCAACATCGGCTTCGAGGGCACCTGGGAGAAGTTCCAGCTCGGCCAGCCGATGAGCTTCCAGCGCCGCTTCGACGAGGACTTCCTGCCCTGGCTCGCGGCCCAGGACGCCACCTACCACTGGGGGACGACGCCGGAGCAGGTGCGGACGCACTGGGAACAGCGGCGGGCCGCCCTGCACGACGCGCCCATCGTCGAGGGTTCGGTGACGATCGGCCCCAACCAGTGGGACAACGTGGCCATCTCGGCGATCTACGAGGCCGAGAACTTCCCCGTCCTCGCCCGGCTCCTGACCACCGTCGACAACTGGCAGAGCGCCGACCCCACCACCAGGACGGCCGCCGCCAAGGCCTTCAGCGGCTACCTCAGCCCGGACTTCCTCGCCGAGTACTTCTCGGTCACCTGCAACGACACCCCGTGGACCAGGGACCTGGACAGCTGGGTGCAACGCGGCGCCGAGAACACCGCCCGCTGGCCGCTGGTGGGCGCCCGGTCGCTCGCCTTCGGCGCGGTCTGCGCGTCCTGGCCGGTCGCCCCGGCGCCCAAGGTGAAGGTCACGGGCGCCCACCTGCCGGCCACGCTGATGCTCAACTCGGTGCACGACCCGGCGACGTACTACGAGGCGGCGCTCGGTGCCCACCGCGCGCTGCGCGGCTCGCGGCTGGTCACCGTCACCGGGAGCGGGGACCACGGCCAGTACCCCGGGTCCAACCCCTGCGTCACCGATGTCGTGGAGCGCTACCTGCTGGACGGTGAGGCACCCGCCCACGACCTCACCTGCGCCACGCCGCAGACGAGTTGACGAAGCAGGCTGCCGACTCCGGGGCTCACGGAGCGACCTCGGGGCCACGGCCCGGAGGTCGGGCCCCGGCCCGGTCAGCTCCGGGACCGCGCCTTCAGCCGGTCCCGGAGCCGGTCGAGGGCGAGAGCCAGCACGACGAAGCCGCCGACGGTGAGCTTGATCCCCGCCTTGGCGACGATCCAGCCGATCCCCGGGACGGTCCACCCCAGCCAGTGGAGCGAGGCCAGCAGCGCCGCCGAGGCGAAGAGCGCGGCCAGGACGGTGGCCGTGACGGCGGCAGCCCGCGAGAGCTCCTGCGGACCGCCCTCCGTAGCGCCGTCCTTACCGCTCTCCGTACCGCCGTCCTTGCCGACGGCCGCGTCGTCCACCATGTCGTTCGTACCCCCCTCATCCGTGGAGGGATCATACGACCTCAGCGGCAGCCGTGGTGGGTGTCCCCGAGGTGCTCGCCGGTCTCCTCGTCGGGGAAGCTGACGGCCAGGGTCACCCGGTACTCGTGGACGTCCTCCCGATGCCCGGGCACCCGGGCCCAGGCCACCGAGTGCACCTCGGCCTCGGGGGCCTGCCGGCACCAGGCGGCGGCCTCGTCCAGGGCGCGTGCCGCCGACCGGCCGGTGCACACCACGGCGGTGTAGGCGGCGACCGCGACGTCCCCGCCGCCGGAACGGCCGCTGCGCGACACCGCCCGGACGGCGGCGGCGGCCTGGGTCAGGTCTCGGGCCAGGTCGTCCACGACCCGAGGGGGTGCCGGCAGGAGGACCGCTCCCTCGGCGACGGTCTCCGGCAGGTTCGCGCTCACGGTCCGGACCTCCATCCGCATCATCACGCGGCACAGCATGCCGGGCGGTGATTCCTGGCATGCCCACTTTCACCAGAACGTCACCCGTCCAGGGGCGAGTTGGGGACGCACCCTGGCGCCGGCAGGGCCGTCCTGCTAGGGCCTGTCCGACTTCCGCTCCTCATGTTCCGGCAGGTCAGGCCGGTCGGCCCCGGGCGCCGCCGGGGAGCCCGAAACGCCGCGCACGTACCACCCCTGCGCTCCGAACCGCCGGTCCGGGCCCCGGGGCGCCGGGCCGCCCACCGGCCCACTGCCGTTGGGGCGTTGGCCAACTTCCGCTGTGCTGTGGGGAGATGACGCTGGCTACGGGCGGAGACGGCGCAGGTCGCGAGCCCGAGCGGGAACCTCCGGGGCCGCGCGTACCCCCCGCTGAGGTGCACGTTGACTCCGCGGTGGGGCTCGGGCCGCCTCCCGGTCACCCTGTCCCTGTCAGATCGTCGTGATACTAATCGTCCGGTGGCGGGTGCCGTCATCAGGTGGACCGGCACGATGACGACAACTCAACCGTTCCGGGACAATCCGGGCGGCGACGGGGAGGGGACACGGATGACGGCGAGGTTCGGCAGTACCCAGGGCGGGCGCAAGCTCCGGGTCGGCAAGCGGGTCACGGGGACGGCCGCGGCCTTCGCCGCGCTGGCGGCGCTGACCGGCTCTCAGGTGACGGGCCTCGGACTCGCGCCGGTCGCGGTCGCCGACACCGGCCCGACGAACGGTGCCGCCACCCAGTCCGCCGGCTCCCCGCTCGGCAGCTCCCCGCTCGGCAGCTCCTCGCCCGGCATACCCGGCACCTTCGGCACCGGTGTCCCGGCCGACGGCGGCGGCACCGTCCAGCTCCCGCAGCCGCCCGGCACGCTGCCCGGCGCACCCGCCGCCGGCCCGTTCGCGGCCACCGGGCCCGCGCTGCCCGCCACGGTCTTCGCCGCCTACCGCCAGGCCGAGGCCTCGCTGGCGCAGCGCTCCCCCGGCTGCCACCTGCCCTGGCAGCTGCTCGCGGGGATCGGCCAGGTCGAGTCCGGCCAGGCCAACGGCGGCCAGGTGGACGCCTCGGGCACGCTCCTGCAGCCGATCCTCGGCCCGGCCCTGGACGGCAACGGCTTCGCCGCGATACCCGACACCGACGGCGGCCGCTACGACGGTGACGCCCGCTGGGACCGCGCCGTCGGCCCGATGCAGTTCATCCCGTCCACCTGGGAAGCCTGGGGCGCGGACGCCAACGGCGACGGCAAGGCCGACCCGAACAACGTCTTCGACGCCGCCGAGGCCGCCGGGCGCTACCTGTGCGCGGGCGGCCGCGACCTCGCCGACCCGGCGCAGCTCGACCGGGCGGTGCTCAGCTACAACAACTCGGGCGAGTACCTGCGGACGGTCCGCAACTGGATGGCCCACTTCGGCAGCGGCACGGTGGCCACCGTCCCGAACCGCCCGGGCTCCCCACTGCCGCCCGTCTCGCTGCCCTCGCCCTTCCTCCCGGTCGCCGGCGGCACCACCACGGGCACCGGCAGCACCGGCACGACGCCCGCTCCGGCTCCCACGCCGGACCCGACCGCGCCGGTCACCCCCGCCCCGGCCCCGTCGCCGACCGCGCAGCCGACGACCACCCCGAGCCCCACCACGACGCCCACGCCCACCGGTTCACCGTCGCCGAGCGCCACCCCGACGACCACCCCGACCGGGACGCCGACCACGACCCCGACGCCCACCGGTACCCCGACGGCGACGCCCACGGCCTGCCCGGACCCGTCGGCCACGGCCACGCCCACCGGCACCCCGACCGGAACGCCCACCCCGACGGGCTCCCCGTCGCCCAGCGCCACGGCAACCCCCACCGGCACCCCGACGGCGACGCCCACGGCCACGCCCACCGGCATCCCCGGTTGTCCGACGCCCACCCCGACGGCGACGAGCACCCCGGGAGCCCCGAGCGCAGCGCCCAGCACCACCCCCAGCGCCTCGTTCTCGCCTGCGGCCACCCCGAAGGGCTGACCGGGCAGATCCAAAATCACCGGGGGCGCGGTTCCGTAGGAGGAACCGCGCCCCCGGTGCGTGTGTGCGTGCGTGTGGATGGACACCTGCCGCCCCGGACCGGGACCGGCGGCGCCGCCGTGACCGGGCTCAGAGGTGCTTGACCAGCTCCGGCATCAGGTCCTGGAAGGTCCGCCCGCTGGCCGGCTGGCCGATCGCGGTCATCTGCCAACCGGTGCCCATGCGCTGCACCTTGGCCATGATCTGCGCCGTGTACGGGCCGCCGCCGGTGAGCGTGTAGCGGGCCAGCTCGGCGCCGGTGGTCTCGTCCACGAGCCGGCAGAAGGCCGCCTCGACCTCCTGGAAGGTCTGGCCGGTGAAGGAGTTGACGGTGAAGAGGATCTGGTCGACCTCCGCCGACACCGTGGTCAGGTCGACCGTGATCGACTCGTCGTCGGTCGCGTCACCGGCGCCGCCGACCAGGTTGTCCCCGCTGTGCCGCACCGACCCGTCGTTGCTGGTCAGGTGCTGGAAGAAGACCACGTCCACCGGCCGTCCCTGGGCGAACAGCACGGCCGAGGCGTCCAGGTCGATCTCCCGGCCGGCGGCGAGCAGCTTGGCCAGGAAGCCCTTGCGCTCCGCCGCCCTCCAGCCGAGGCCCATCCGGACCAGGCTCAACTGTCCACCGCCCGGCTTCTCCAGGCTGATCTTCTGCCCCTTGGCCAGCGAAACGCTCATCGCGTCCTCCTCGTTCTGCCACCGTCTGCCATCGCCGCGTGCCGCGAATCTACATCACTGTAGAAAGTTTGTGATCATCCGACGACGCCCTGCGGGCACCCCCTACCCCGCGCCGCCCCGGGCCTCACCCCCGACGACGGTCCGCACCCTGAGGGAACCGGCGGTCCGGCGTCTGACGTAGAGGCCGACCGGGACCGAACGGCCGGGGCGGCGCACCGTCTAGGGTCGGCCCCGAGGCGCCGCCGGTCGCCACGGCAGGACGCCCGCGCACCGTTCGTTCCACTCACGACCGTCACCCGGTCATGCCGACTCGCAATGGGGGGACCACCATGCCCGAGCAGCACGAAGGAACCGAACAGCAGCAGGGAACCGAACAGCAGCGGGTAACCGCGCCGTTCGAGAGAAGCGAGCAGCACACCGCGCCACCACCCGTCAGCGCCGCCACCGCCTCCCGGCTCGGCCGACGGCGCCTGCTCCGGGCCGGTTTCGGCGCGGGCGGCGGCCTGGCCGCCGTCCGTCTGCTGCCCGGCGGCCGGGCGTGGGCCACCGCCCCGTCGCCCGCGCCCTTACCGCCGACCCTGCCCGCACCCGCGGCCGTACCCGCGCCCGGACCTGCCGCCGGAACCGCCCGCGACGCCGTCGCACCGTCCTGGCCCGGCTGGGCCCGCTACGCCCGGATCGCCGACGGCACCTTCAACGAGCCCGCCGACATGCAGAGCGCCGTCGACGCCCTGAAGGCGCAGGAGGTCAGCGTCATCGAGCTGGACACCCTGCTCTCCAACTGGCTCACCGAAGCCGAGTTCACCGCCCACATGGCCGAGGTGAAGACCTTCACCGGCCTGGCCCACGCCGCCGGGATGAAGGTCGTCATGTACTACCCGTCGCTGGAGCTGATCTCCCCCGGTGGCGAGAAGGGCCGGTCCTTCTACAAGAACGACCAGGGCAAGAACTGGGTCCAGCGCGACCTCGCCGGAAAGCCCAACGTGTTCTACGGCAGCGTGGTGGTCTGGGTCGACCCCGGCGACGAGAGCGTCTGGCTCAGCCCCAACTCGCCCTGGCGGGACTACTACCTCAAGCGGATCAAGGGTGTGGCAGCCACCGGCGTGGACGGCATCTGGCCGGACGTGCCGATCTACTTCGACGGCGTGCTCTCCTGGTGCGACGCCTCCACCTGGGGCGCGGCCGCCTTCCGGGCCGACACCGGCCTCGCCCTGCCCAAGGCCGCGAACTTCGCCGACCCGGCCTTCCGCCGCTACGTCGAGTGGCGCCACCGCAACCTGCTCCGGTTCCAGCTCGACATCGCCGCCGCGGGCCGTTCGGTCAACCCCGACCTGGTCACCTTCGTCGAGACCGTCTCGATGGACTACCGCTACGCCACCTCCATCGGCCTGGACGGCGGCTACCTGCGCCAGGCGCCCGGCGCGGTGAGCCAGGTCTGGGAGGTGGACATCCTCGGCAACTACGACGGCATGCGGCACGCCACCGCCTCCGACTGGGTCTGCCTGATCTCGATGTACAAGTACGCCCGCGCCGCCAGCGGCACCAAGCCCGCCTGGGCGTTCTCCTACGGCTGGCAGCCCGATGACGCCTCGCTGGTGATGTCCCAGCTGATCGCGGCCGGCTGCAACCCGTACGAGGTGAAGACCCCGTTCAAGAACGACACCGTGGACGGCACGATGCGCACCCGGATGTACCGCTTCGTCCGCACCAACCAGCAGAAGCTGTACGACGCGACCTCGATCGCCCAGGTCGGCGTCTACCACTCGGCGCCGTCCCGGGACTACGTGGCCCCCGGCGAGGGCAACGGGATGTACGTCAACGCCACCGCCCCGGCCGGGATCACCGACTGGTGGGGCGGCGACGACCCGCAGATGAGCTGCGCGCAGGTCCCCTGGCTGGGCGAGTTCCGGGGCACCGTGAAGGCCCTGGTCTACGCCCACGTCCCCTTCGACACGGTGTCCAGCCCCGGCCTGACCGCCGACGACCTGGCCCGGTTCAAGGTCCTGCTGCTGCCCGACCTGCAGGCGGTCTCCGACGCCGAGGCGGCGGTGCTGCGCGCCTTCGTCGCCGGCGGCGGGACGGTCGTCATCACCGGCCCGGCGCCCACCGCACTGGACGAACTCGGCGCCCAGCGCGCCGAGTTCGCCCTCTCCGACGTGCTCGGCCTGCGCCGGGCCGACCCGCTGCCCGCCACCGGGCAGAACTCCTACGGCAGCGGCACCTGTTGGTACGTCAAGGCCCGGGCCGGGCTCAGCTACCTGACCAGGACCGACCAGGCCTCCGCCGACCAACTGCTCACCGCCGTACGGCAGTCCGCGCCACCGGCGGTGACCCTGGCCGGGGACCGGCGGATCTTCCTGGACGCCCGGCGGCTCGGCGGCGACACCGTCGTCCACCTGGTGAACTTCACCAACTTCGGCGACACCCCGGCGGACTTCCGCACCACCCCCGCCAACTGCACGCTCTCCTACGCCCTCCCGGCCGGGGCCGCCGTCACCACCGTCACCGTCGCCAGTCCGGACGGCACCGACCCGGCGCCCAAGCCCGTCCCGTACACCGTCACCGGCGGGACGGTGAGCGTGCCGCTGACCGTCGCCCAGTACTCGGTGGTGACGATCACGGCCGGCTAGCGGATCGGCGCGGGGATCCGCCGGCGGGTGGCGGGGTCGTCCTCGCCGCCCGAGCGGGCCCGCGGGCTACAGGGGGCTGAGCAGGCAGAACTCGTTGCCCTCCGGGTCGGTCAGGATCCGCCACGAGATGGCGGACTGGTCGATGCCCGGGTCGGAGGCGCCCAGGGCGCGCAGCCTGGCCTCCTCGGCTGCCGGGTCGTCGCCGCGGTAGGGCCTGATGTCCAGGTGGACGCGGTTCCACCCGCTCTTGGTGTCGGGGGTGCGGATGAACTCCAGGTAGGGGCCGACGCCGTGGGAGGAACGCATGGTCGCGTGGTCGTCGTCGACCTCGTGCACCGTCCAGTCCATGGCCTCGCCCCAGAACCGGGCCATCGCCCGCGGGTCGGTGCAGTCGACCACCACCGCGGCGATCGGCCCGGTGTCCCGGTAGATCTCCCGGGGCTCCAGGACGCAGAACTCGTTGCCCTCCGGGTCGGCCATGACCGTCCAGGGGACGTCGCCCTGCCCCACGTCGGCGAGCGTCGCGCCGAGGTCCTTCAGGCGCGCGACCAGCTCCGCCTGATGGGCGGTCGAGGTGGTGGCCAGGTCGAGGTGCACCCGGTTCTTCGCCGTCTTGGCTTCCGGGCGGGCGACGAGATCGATGCAGACGGCCGCGGGGTCGGGGTAGGCGAAGCCGACCGGTTCGAGGTTGGTCACGCCGGGGCCCTCGCTGTCGACCCCCCAACCGAGTGCCTCGGCCCAGAACCGGCCGAGCGCGGCGTCGTCCTGGGCCTTCATGTTGATCTGTACGAGTCGTGTTGCCATGCCGCAGATCCTAGATCCGGAGTCGGCCGGGATCAGCTGTCGCCGTCCAGCAGGTGCTGCCGCACCTCCTGGAAGGACCACGCCCCGCCGGCCGGCCGGGAGAACACCCAGACCAGGTCGAACCGGTCCGGCCAGGCGGCGGGCGCGCCGCTGCCGACGGCCCCCAGCGCCTCGACGATCCGCGGGATCCGCGAGTGCTCCCAGCAGATCAGCACCGGCTGCGCCCCGGCCAGCGCGGCACCGGCCAGCGCGGACTCCTGGGACTCGGCGTACCCGGTGTCCACCGTCAGCCCGAGCGCCGCGGCCAACGGGGTGACGGTCTGGCGCATCCGGTGTGCGCCGGCCAGCGGGCCCTGGTCGGCAGCGGCGAAGATCCGGGCCGGGGTGTGCAGGCCGGGCGCGGGCGGGGAGAACAGCGAGGGCAGCGCCCTGGCGCGGGCCCAGCCGCGCTCGGTCAGGGACTTGCCGTCCTGCTTGCCGTTCTCGTCCAGGCCCGGGTGGCCGCCGTCGGGCTTCTCGCCGTGCCGGATGATCATCACGACGGCCGCACCGCCCGGATCGTTCGCCCGCGCCGCCGCCTCGGACTTCCCGGCCTTTCCCGGCTTGTCCTGCTTGCCCGAAGAGCACCCGGCCACCACCAGCGGGGCGACGCCCGCCAGCCCGGCCAGCAGCGCCCGCCGGCTGGGGTCCGTTGTCCGGCGGCCGGTCATGCGACGGCCCGTTCCAGCCGGACCAGCGCGTCCACCGCCACGCCGGAGGACCCGGCGGCGACGCCCTGGTGCCCGGGCTCGCCGCCGACCGTGCGGTGCACCCGCTCGGCGCGGACGGTGTGCAGGCCGAGTCCGTCGAGGTCGGCCAGGACGTCCTCCGGGGTGAACAGCACCGCCGGATCCTGCGGCCCGCCGACGCCCTCGGTGAGGTTGCTCAGGTCGTGCCCGACGACCAGCAGGGTGCCGCCGGGGGCCAACGCCTCGGCCGCGCGGCACAGCACGGTCCGGCGGTCGGCAGCCGGCAGCTGGAGGTAGGCCACCAGGACGAGGTCGTAGCCGGCGGCCGGCGCATCAAAGGTACGGGCGTCGCCGTGGCGCCAGGTGAGGCGGTCGGCGACCTCGTCGGGCAGTTCGGCGGTGAGGCGTTCGGCGCGTTCCAGGGCGACGGCGGAGAAGTCCAGCCCGGTGACCTCCCAACCCCGGTCGGCCAGCCAGATGGCGTTGCGGCCCTCACCGGCGGCGAGGTCCAGGGCGTGGCCGGGGGCGGCGTCGGCCAGTTCGCGGACCACCCACCGGTTCGGCGCCGCGCCCCACACCAGCTCGCTCGCGGCGTAGCGGTCGTCCCAGTCCTGGCTGTCCATCGCGCCTCCTCCGTTCCTTCGGTGCGGCTTCCTCGGGCCTGCCCGTTCCGGTCAACCTACCGGGCCGCCGCGGTCCGGGCCGGGAACGGTCCAGCGGACGGACACCCTCGACGCCCCCTATTGGTCCAGTCCAATCTGTTCAGTTGTGACGTGGCCGGACCGGCCCGCCGCAGGTGTCGGCCGGTGCAACAGCGACGGCCCGCGCGGAGCTCCGCGCGGGCCGTCCGCCGACCGGGACGTCCGCCGACCGGGACGTTCGCCGACCGGCTCAGTCGTTGAGGTTGAGCGAGGGGAACAGGTCCACGAACGGCTGGGTGGTCACCGAGACGCTTCGCGAGAACGGGTCGTCGAAGTCCCAGATCATGAACAGCAGGAAGGCGATCAGCGCACTGAAGCACAGTGCCAACACCAACTCCCGTGGTGTGCGCCGGATCTGCAGGGCGAACAGCATGCCGACGGTCACCACGGCGCCGCCGATCAGCCCGAACCACACGATCCCGGGCATGGTCGGCCCGGCGTTCTGGCCGCGCGCGTCGCGGGCGTCCGATGCCTGGCTGATCCGGTCCATGATCGGCTGGTAGGCCTGGGACTCCAGGTCGGAGGCCGGCGGCCGGGTGGCGACGTCGGTCTGCAGCTTCTGCAGCAGCTGGTCGCCCTTGGCGCTGATCTCGCCGTTCTCCTTCATGTAGTCCCACTCGACGTTCACCACATAGGTGACGTAGGCGTCCACGTCGGCGCGGACCTGGTCGCGGAACTCGACCGGGTAGACCACCGCCCGGTCGCTCACCTCGCGCAGTGACTGCGCCTCGCGGAACAGGTCGTCCTGGGCGGCGCCGCGCGCCTCCCAGACACCCGCGATGGCGAGACCGAGGACGATCGCGTAGACCACCCCGATCATCATCGTGATGTATTCGATGACGTCCGGGGTCTCGTCGGTGTTCACCTCGGCACCGCCCACCCGGCGGTGCCTCAGCAACACCACCGCCACCACGACGACACAGGCCGACGCCATGGCGATGGTCAATGCCACCCATTCGGACATGGGAACTCCCTTCTCTGGCTTGGCTCGTGACGGAACGGAAAGCTCGCGGACGGCCCGGGTTCGGGGCCGGTCCGGGGGTGGGGTCCGATCAGGACCGGCCCGAGCGGCCCCGACCGCGGCCCGGGCGCAGGGCGGCCGCCGCCAGCACGCCGGGGACCATGATCATCAGGATCGTGGTGGTCATCGGGGCGGCCTGGTGGCGCTGCGGCAGGGGCATCGGCTTCGACGCCGGAACGTGGAACACCGGCCGCGCGGACGGGGTCGGCCACAGCGGGCTCGGCGGCGCCGGGATCGACACCGTGGGGGTCGGCACCGCCGGATCGGGTCCGGGCGGGTCCGGCAACGGGGCCGCGGGCGGGGGTGGCGCGGGCACAGCCGGAGCGGGCGCCGGGGGTGGCGGAGGCGGCGTCGGTGCGGGCGACGGGGGCGGCGGCGTCGGGCTGGGCGCGGGTGGCGGCGTCGGCGACGGCGTGGGACTCGGAGTCCGGGTGGGTGTGGGCGTCGGACTGGGCGTGTGCGTCGGGGTCGGAGTCGGGGTGTGCGTCGGCGACGGAGTCGGTGTGGGCGTCGGACTCGGGCAGGGGTGCGGGTGGTGATGGTGGTGGTGCGGCCAGTGGTGCCAGCCGTCCCCGTCGTGCTCGCCGTGCTCCTCGTCCGGCCGCCCAGGTGCCGGCCTGAGCCCGGCCGAGGGCGAGGAGGAGGGCGCGAGCGGCGCCGGGGCGGCCCTGGGCGTGCGGCACGGGTGGTACCCGTGCGGGGGCTTGCGGCCGTGCTTGCTGCCGTCGGCGTTCGGGGCGACGCTGACTCCGACCTGGACGTCGACGTCGACTCCGACGTCCACGCTCCCGCCCGGCCCCACCGACACCGACACGTCGGTCTCCGTGCAGACGCAGGTGTCCACCACCGGGCCGTGCGCGTGCCCGCCACCGTGCTCGGCCCCGGACGCGGTCGCGCCGGTGACCAGCGCGCATATCGCGACCACGCCGACCGCCGCGCCGATCAGCCGTACCCGCCGACCGGAGGCCGCGGTCCCACCGGCGTGCAGCGGTATCCGTCGTAACTGCCGACGCTGGGACATGGGCTCCACACACCTCTCGGGTCGCATCAGAACGGAACGGAAGGAACGGAAGGAACGGAAGGAACAGGAGGGACGGAAGGACTCGACTCGAAGGCGCCGAGCACCGAGCGCCGGTCCACCAAGGGATCGACAGACCGACCAGGAATGGTCGCCCCCCACCCCCAAAGTCGATCGCGCGCGACCAAAAGTGATCGGACATGATCAGGCGGACGGCCCGCCTCCGGGAGCGGGCCGTCCGTCATCAGGTCAAACGATCATCGAGCCGACCGGTTACGGCCCGGGCTCGGCTTTCCGCGGGTTCAGTGGCGGCGGTGCGCGATCTCCACGTTCTCCAGGACGCCGACCGCGTCCGGCACCAGGATGGCCGCCGAGTAGTAGGCGCTGACCAGGTAGGAGATGATCGCCTTCTCGTCGATCCCCATGAAGCGGACCGAGAGCGAGGGCTGGTACTCGTCCGGGATCCCGGTCTGGTGCAGGCCGATGACGCCCTGGTTGTCCTCACCGGTACGGATCACGAGGATCGAGCTCGTGTTCTCCTTGGTGATCGGGATCTTGCTGCACGGCAGGATCGGCACCCCGCGCCACGCCGGCACCTGCTGCCCGCCGAGGTCGACGTGGGTCGGGTAGAGGCCCCGGGCGTTGAACTCGCGGCCGATCGCGGCGATGGTCCGCGGGTGGGCCAGCAGGTAGTCGGGGTCGCGGCGGCGGTTGAGCAGCTCGTCCAGGTCGTCCGGGGTGGGCGGGCCGGAGTGGGTCTGGATCCGCTGGTCGAAGTCGGCGTTGTTGAGCAGCCCGAACTCCGGGTTGTTGATGAGCTCGTGCTCCTGGCGCTCGCGCAGGGCCTCGATGGTCAGCCGGAGCTGGTGCTCGGTCTGGTTCATCGGCTCGTTGTAGAGGTCCGCAACCCGGGTGTGGATCTTGAGGACGGTCTGCGCGACGCTCAGCTCGTACTCGCGGGGCTTGAGCTCGTAGTCCACGAAGGCGCCGGGCAGCTCGAACTCGCCGTGGTGGCCGGCCGACATGGCGATCTCGGCCTCGCCGCGCTCGTTCTGGGCCTGCAGCGGCAGGGCCAGGAAGGCCTGCAGGTGCTCCTGCAGGCTGGGCGCGTTGTCCCGGATGGCGGCGAAGTCCGCGCGGCTCAGGGTGAGCGCGACACCGGCGGTGGCGGTCTTGGCGGTGAAGTCCCAGACGGCGTCCGGGTTCAGCAGGGCGTCGTCGCCGAAGCGGTCGCCGTCACCGGCCACGCCGACCACGGTCTCGTCGCCGTACTTGCCGGTGCCGATCTGGTTGACCTTGCCGTGCGCGATCAGGAAGATCCGGTCGGCGGCCTCACCCTGGGTGGTGAGCACCTCGCCGGGGCCGAAGTCGCGCTGCTGGCAGCGGTCGGCCAGGGCGGTCAGCACCTCCTCGTCCTCGTAACCGCGCAGCAGGGCCAACTCGCCCAGCTCGGCCGGGATCACGCGGACCTGGGAGCCGGTCTTGATGAACTCCACCACACCGTTGCCCACGGTGTAGGTGAGCCGTCGGTTGACCCGGTACGCCGCACCGGCGGCCTGCACCCAGGGGAGCACCTTGAGCAGCCAGCGGGAGGTGATCTCCTGCATCTGCGGGGCGGACTTGGTCGTGGTCGCAAGGTTGCGGGCAGCGGCCGTCGCAAGGCTCTGCTGCTTGACCTGCTCTGTCTCCGGGGTCGTGTCCACGGGCATCGGCAGGGTCTCCATTCCTGTGGTCGGGTCACGCGGCCAGGGCCATACGGACCGCCCTGGCGCATGCCGTGACGGATCATCAGATCCGTAGACTGGTGGGGGTGTTGGCGAAGTGTCGCAAAGATGGCCACCGTCTCGCGGCGACCCACCCGGAACCCTAGATCACCAGCACCCGACCAGGCCCGTACGAAGGCCCAGTACCCCCCGATAGGGTGAATCTTGCGCGGTCCGCCCCCGTGGCGCCGCCGACCGGAGGAACATCCGTTCGCACCTGCGGCCTCCGTGGCACCGACGGTTTTCCCAGCTCGTCCGGCACCCTCCCGGTCGCATCCGAACGACCCCGCAGGCCACGCCCGGCGTCAACCCGGCACACCGGAGCGGTGGTTCGGCACGCCAGGCGCGCTTGACCGGCGCGCCTGGCGCACGCGAACCGCCCGTCAGGCACCGGTACGGGGGCAACCGGCGTCCGACGGGCGGCGGCGGACCGAGCGAACCTGCCGGGCATCAGACGGACATCAGACGGACGTCAGGCGCAGGCGACCTGGGTGCCGGGGACCCCGATGATGCCGGAGTTGTTGTTCAGACCTCCGTTGTACTCGTAGTACAGGTAGGAGTAGAAGTCGATCCGGGCGGCGTCGCCGCAGGCCGAGTCGGGGGCGATGGCGTAGGTCACCGTGAAGGTGCTGCTGGCGCCGGGGGCGAGCGGCACGTTGTACCGCGCGATGCCGCCGTGGACGTTGTCGCTGCAGCCGTTGGTCTGGGTGCCGCAGGCCGTCGCGGTGAACTTGAGGCCGGTCTGCAGGCTGGTCTGGTAGGTCTCCTGGACGCTCTGGTAGACGAACTGGATCGGGGTGTCGTACGGATTGGTCAGCGTCAGGGTGAGCGTGAACTCGCCGCCCCGGACGGTCGTCTGCTTGTCGGAGACGGCCGTGAGGGGCAGCGGGGAGTCGGCCCGCGCGGGAGCGGCGGAGAGGAGCAGACCGACGACGAGGGCCGGGCACGCGACGAGCGCGGCGCGGATCGGATGTGTTCTGCGCATGACCAAGGAGCGTAGGCCGGGGTTCCGCCGGGGTTGCCCGCCTCGGCCCGATCCCGTACCGACGCAGGAGCGGTGAGCGGACGCGGTGGACCGGCCGGTCCCGTTCCGGCCCCGGCGCGGCACCGGGAGGCCTATGCTTCGCCGCGCCTTCCGCCACCCCTTCCCGCCGTCACTCCCCCCGCGACCGCCCCCGCCGTCACGCCGCGGACAGCAGGACGTCGCACAGCGCCGCGAGCGCCGCCGGGTAGGCGTGGTCGGGCGGCGTGGCGTAGCCGACCACCAGGCCGTCCACGGCGGGCATGGCCTCCGGGGCGATCGCCGGGTGCCGGTAGTCGGCGAGGCCTTCCACCGCCAGACCCCGGTAGGCGGCGGCCTTCAGCACCGAGCCCTCGGTGCCCGGCTCCAGCCGCAGCACCGCGTGCAGGCCGGCCGCGATGCCGGACACCCCGATGTGCGGGGCGCTCGCCGCGAGCGCGGCCACCAGCTGGTCGCGGCGGTCCCGGTAGCGGCGGCGCATCCGGCGCAGGTGCCGGTCGTAGCCACCGGAGTCGATGAACTCGGCCAGGGTCAGCTGGTCCAGTGCGCTGGCCCAGCCCTCGCGTTCGCCCTTGGCGGCGAGCACCCGGTCGACCAGGTGGTCCGGCAGCACCATCCAGCCGAGGCGCAGCGCGGGGGTGAGGCTCTTGCTGGTGCTGCCGAGGTAGACCACCCGCTCGGGGTCGAGGCCCTGGACGGCGCCGACCGGCTGTCGGTCGTAGCGGAACTCGCCGTCGTAGTCGTCCTCCAGGATCAGCCCGCCCCGGCCGCGCGCCCAGTCGACCACGGCGGCGCGGCGGCCCGGGTGCAGCGGGCCGCCGGTCGGGAACTGGTGGGCGGGGGTGAGGAGGACCGTACGGGCCTTCTCGTGGTGCGCCAACTCCTCGACGCGGGCGCCCTGTTCGTCGATCGGCAGTGGAACGCCGGTGACGCCCGCGGCGGCCAGCAGGGCGCGGTGGAAGCCCAGGCCGTACGCCTCGACGGCCAGCGGCCCGTGCTCCGCGGGCGGCAGGACCGGCCTGGCGCCGTCGAAGAGCAGTCGCAGCGCGTGGGCGAAGCCGGAGCAGATCACGATCCGGTCCGGGTCGGTGCGCACGCCGCGGGCGCGGGCCAGGTAGTCGGCGAGGACGGTGCGCAGTTCGCGCCGGCCCTGCGGATCGCCGGGCCCGAAGGCCTCGTTGGGCGCGGCGGTGAGGGCCCGGCGGGCGGCGGCCAGCCAGGCGGTGCGGGGGAAGGAGGCGGCGTCGGGCTGTCCCTGGCGCAGGTCGTGCCGGGGGCCGGGGCGGGGCGAGGGTCGGCGGGCCCGGGTGGGTGGGACGGGTTCGGCGCGTTCGGCGACGGTGGTGCCGGAGCCCTGGCGGGCGGTGAGCCAGCCCTCGGCGACGAGTTCGGCGTAGGCCTCGGCGGCGGTGTTGCGGGCCAGGCCGAGGTCGGCGGCGAGGGCGCGGTAGGGCGGTAGCCGGGTGCCGGGGGCGAGGCGGCCGCTGCGGATCGCCTCGCGCAGGGCTGCCATCAGCGCGGCGCGGCGGCCTCCGGTGGCGGGAAGGTCGAGGTGCAGGTCGTTGCCGGTCGGGTGGGCGGGCTCGGAGGGGTGCGTGCCCCACGTGTCCGTCATGGTCACGCACCCTACCCGTCGACCCACCGGTACCCCGCGGGCGGTCGGCCCGGGCTCGTCTCACCCTCGGGCTCCTCTTGCCAAGGACTCTCGGGCTCCTCTTGGCAAGGGACGACGGTCGCCTACGGGACGACGGTCACCGGCCAGCGGCCCGCCTTCACCAGCCGGACGGCCACCGATCCGATCACCTTGTGCCCGGCCTGCTCGGAGACGCCGACCACCACGGCGTCGGCGCGCAGCTCGTCCGCGAGCTTGGCCAGCCCGGTGTAGGGGTCGCCGCGCAGGGTCAGGAAGCGCCACTCCACCTTCCACACGTCGCGCAGCCGCTCCTCGGCCTCGCGCAGGGCGGCCAGCAGTTCCTCGGCGATCTCGTGGGTGGTCTCCTCCACGGCGGCTCCGGCGAGGGCGGTCGCGGCGCCGAGGATCGGCTGGACATAGGCCACCGCAAGGACGGCGCCCTGCCGGCGGGCCAGTCCGGCGGCGTAGGCGGTGGCGCGCCAGGAGGAGTCGGAGCCGTCCAGCCCCGCCAGGATCACCTTGGGCCCGTCGGTCCCCAGCTCGAAGCCGGCGGGCGCGACGGCGGCCTCGTGCTGCTCCCCGCCCCCGGGCGCTCCCGCGTCCGCCGGGCCTGCTGTCTCGCTCTCGTTGCTCATGGCGCCGAGGCTATGCCCGGCACCGTGAGTGAGGGCAGGGGGCACTCCGGGTGAGGCCTGTGGTGCGGGCCACCCGGAGCGGCGGCGGACGCCGCGGATCCGGCACCGGCGGCTGGCCGACCGTCACGCACTGTCGACGATGTGCGCGGGCTCACACGGCTTTCGGTGTGACCCAGGCCGCTTTCCCCCGTGATTTGATCATGGAAATGGGTGGAAATCGGGCGAAATTGCCACAATTCCTTGATCCTTACGCCCGGTAACAGTCCTCTGACGTGCCTAAACCTTCGAATGCTTGAATCGGCCACGACCGCCCCCGTAACTTCGAACCCGTTGCACCGAGCGATCGCTCCGGCCGGGCCCACAGCCCCCGAGCAGGACGGTGCCGGACCACGCGAGTGACGTGTCCCCGAAACCGACGGCCTTCCGAGGGCCTGGTTCCGCGCGCTCGCAACCCCCTCCGAAAGGAAATTCATGACCTTCCGTAACGAGACCACCGCTGCCGCCACCACTGCCACCCCGAAGCGCCGCAACCGCGTCCGGATGGCTCTGATGGCCGGGGCGGTCACCGCCCTGCCGGTGGCCGGCCTCGTCACGGCCACCAGCGCCTCCGCCGCGCCGGCCTCCGTCTGGGACAAGGTCGCCTCCTGCGAGGCCACCGGCAACTGGGCGATCAACTCCGGCAACGGCTTCTACGGCGGCCTGCAGTTCACCTCCAGCACCTGGGCGGCCTTCGGCGGCACCTCCTTCGCCCCGCGCGCCGACCTGGCCACCAAGGACCAGCAGATCTCCGTCGGCGAGAAGGTCCTCGCGGCCCAGGGCCCGGGCGCCTGGCCGATCTGCTCCGTCAAGGCCGGTCTGACCAAGTAAGACTCCTCGAAGCCGCCGCACCCCCTGCCGGGTGCGGCGGCTTCGTCGTGCCCCGAACCGGCTGCTCCCGACGAACCGCCGTCCCCGACGAACCGCCGTCCCCGACGAACCGGTCGGCCGAACAGCCGAAGGCCGCCCGTCAGGCCGGCCGGGACGGAAGCGGGAGCGGGACCGCGGGCAGCCCGTCGATGCTGGTACCGACCAGCGGCTTGCGCTCGCAGTACGCGCCGAACTCCTCCTCGTCCTTGCGGTCGAAGTACTGGGCGTGCAGGTCGCGGTCGGAGCGGTAGTCCATGAACGGCACCGCGTACCCGCAGGAGTCGCTGACCCGCTCGGCCCTGACCAGCACGATCGCCCGCAGCCCCGAGCCATCGGCCGTCGGGTCGAAGTGGCCGAGCAGGTCGGCGAACCGCGGGTCGTCACGGAAGACCGGCTCGCCCCGGCCGTGCACGCGCACCACGGTCGGCGGCCCGTCGAAGGCGCACCACATCAGGGTGATCCGGCCGTTCTCCCGCAGGTGGGCGACGGTCTCGGCCTGCGAGCCGCCGAAGTCCAGGTAGGCGAGGGTGAGTTCGTCGATCACGGCGAGCGTGCCGGAGCGCCCCTTGGGCGAGAGGTTCACGTGCCCGTCGGCGGCCAGCGGGGCCGTCGCGACGAAGTAGACCGGCTGGCTCTCGATGAACCGGCGCAGCCGGCCGTCGATGCTTTCGTACTGCTTTCCCATGAGCGCGATTCTGCCCGCATCTCGGCTGGCAAGAAAGGAAAATCCAGCCCATGAGACGGTCGGCGGGCCACCACGCGGCGGGCCCCGTCCGGCACCTTCGAGGTGCACGGGCGGGGCCTGGGGCGTGTCTTGGTCGCGGCTCCGGTCGGCTGCCGACCGGGCCGGGTCAACGCATCATGTAGACGCCGTCCATGAAGTCGATGATCTGCTGGTCGGTCAGCCGCTGGCCGTCTCGGTGACCCATCGCCAGATCGGCCTCGCTGATCATGCCCACCAGCCGCTCCCCGTCGATCACCGGGATGCGCCGGATCTGGTGCTGCTCCATCTTGCGCAGCACCGACTCCATGCTGTCGTCGGCACGCACGCAGTGCAGGTGCCCGGCCAGATCCATGGCCGTCATCGAGGCCGGGTCCTTGCCCTCGGCCACACATCGCAGCACGATGTCGCGGTCGGTGATGATGCCCTTCAGCTTCTGGTCGTCGCCGCAGATCGGCAGCGCGCCCACGTTCTTGTCGCGCATCATCATCGCGGCCTCGGCCAGCGTCTGGTGGGCGCCGATGCACTGGGCGCCGGTGTGCATGATGTCTCGGGCAGTGGTCACGGGGACTCCTTCGTCGGTGGTTCCCCCCGGCACATCCCCCCAAGACGGTGCTCCCCCGGCGCCCGACACGGCGCGAACGGGGTGACCGCGCCCTCACCATAAGCAACACCGCGCCCGCCCGCGACCGCGCCGGGCAGCGCCCGGTACCTGCAGGAACGGTTCCGCCGGGAGACCGGGCTGACCTCGAAGTCCGCCGCCCGGGTGATGCGCTTCGACCGGCCCCGGCTCCTGCTCGCCGACTCGGCCCGTTCGGCCCGGCCGACCCAGGCCGGCGGAACTGGCCGTGCGCTGCGGCTACTTCGACCAGGCGCACCTGGCCCGCGAGTTCCGGGCGCCGGCCGGGGTGGCGCCCAGTGTCTGGCCGGCGGCGGAGGGGCCGCGGACGGCGAAGTTCCGAAACGTCCGAGGCGCGGCCGCCGGGACGGTCGCAGAGTGGGAGCCGTAGCGGAATCCCGCACCCTCCCCAGCCGCTCCCGAGGAGACAGCCATGGATGCCACCGAGACCCCCGCCCCGCAGGTCTGGCCCACCCTGCGTGCCACCGACGCCCGGGCCCTGATCCGCTTCCTGGTGGAGGCCTTCGGCTTCCGGGAGGTGGTCACCTACGGTGAGGGCGAGGTCGTCGCCCACGCCGAACTCGCCTGGCCCGAGGGCGGCGGGGTGATGCTCGGCTCCGACCGCGAGACCGCCGAGGGTGCCGAGCCCTGGCCGGGCCGCCCGGGCACCTTCACCGCGTACGTGGTCACCGCCGACCCGGACGCCGTACACGCCCGCGCGATCGCGGCCGGCGCCCGGATCTCCACCGCGCTGCACGAGACGGACTACGGCTCCCGGGACTTCGCCGCCGCCGACCCGGAGGGCAACCACTGGTACTTCGGCACCTACCCGGGCGCGCCCCGGCCCGCCGCGGGCTGAGCCCGCCGCTTGGTTCGGCCGCCGGGGCGGCAGCCGCCGAACCGGGGCAGACTGGCTGCGGGGGCCACCCTGCCGGAGGCTTCGGAGGCGGACCGTGCCGCAGATGACGGTGGACGGGCGCACCCTCGCCCTCTCCCACCTCGACAAGGTGTACTACCCGCGCACCGGCACCCTCAAGGTCGAGGTACTGCGCTACTACGCCGCCGTGCACACCGCCCTGCTCCCACACCTGCGCGACCGTCCGGTCTCCTTCCTGCGCTGCCCGGACGGCGTGGAGGCGGAGGTGTTCGTCGCCAAGAACCCTCCGCCCGGCACCCCGGACTGGGTGCGCAGCGTCGAGGTGCCGAGCAACACCGGCGAGCTGCGCCAGGTGGTGCTGGAGGACGGCGCGGCGCTGCTCGCGCTCGCCAACCTGGGCTGCCTGGAGCTGCACGTCCCGCAGTGGCACGCGGCCGCGCCCGCCCTCGCCGACCGGCTGGTCCTGGACCTCGACCCCGGCGAGGGCGCGGACCTGCTCACCTGCCGGGCGGTCGCGCTGCTGCTGCGCGAACGGCTCGCGGCCGACGGCCTCGCCTCCTGGGTGAAGACCTCCGGTTCCAAAGGGCTGCACCTGCTGGTGCCGATCGAGCCCACGCCCAGCGCCCGGGTCTCCGGCTACGCGAAGGCGCTGGCCGCCGCCCTGGAGGCCGAGCACCCGGAGCTGGTGGTGCACACCATGGCCAAGGCCCGGCGCCGGGGCCGGGTGCTGGTCGACTGGTCGCAGAACAACGCCAAGAAGACCACCGCCGCGCCGTACACCCTGCGGGCCCGACCGCGGCCGACGGTCTCCACCCCGGTGTCCTGGGCCGAGCTGGAGCGGGCCGGCGGCGAGGAGGAACTGGCCTTCACCCTGGCCGAGGTGCCGGACCGACTGGCCGCCCACGGCGACCTGTTCGCCCCGCTGCTGGACCCCGGGCAGGCCCGCCCGCTGCCCGCCGCCCCGTCGGCGGCAGCCCCGCCCGTACCTCCGTCGGCGGCCTCGCCCGAACCCCCGGGCCCGCCCGCGCCTTCGCCCGGCCGGCCGCGCCGGGCGCGCCAGGTGCTGCACCCGCCCGTCGAGGTGATGCGCCCCGCCGCCGTCACCGCCGTACCGCCCGCCGACGGCCTGGGCGGCGCGGGCGTGCAGTACGAGCTGAAGCTGGACGGCTTCCGCTGCGTCGCCTTCGCCCGCGGCGACGGCCCGCCGTTCCTGCAGTCCCGCACCGGCCGCGACCTCGCCCCGAGTTCCCGCCGATCGCCGCCGCCGTCGCCCGGCTGCCCGAGGGGCTGGTACTCGACGCCGAGCTGGTCGCCTGGCGCGGCGGCCGGTTCGCCTTCGGCGAACTGCTGCGCACCCGGCAGGCCCGGGCCGCCGCCCCGGAGGTCGCGCTCGGCCTGATCGCTTTCGACGTGCTGGCGCTGCCCGGCCGCGACGTCCGCCGGCTGCCGCTCACCGACCGCCGCCGCCTGCTGCTCGCCGCCCTGGCCGACGTCCCGCCGCCGATCCAGCCGGTGATGGCGACCACGGACCGGGCGGAGGCGCTGGAGTGGGTGGAACAGCTCGCGGACACCGGGGTGGAGGGCCTGGTCTGCAAGGCCGCCGGCTCCCCCTACCGCCCGCGCGGGGCCGGCCGCACCTGGGTCAAGTACCGTCGCAGCGACACCCTCGACGCCACCGTCCGCGCCCTCACCGGCCCGGCCGCCCACCCGCACGCGCTGATCCTCCAGCTCGACGACGGCCGCGTCTTCCTCACCACCCCCGGCTCACCCCCGTGCAGTCCCGCGCGGTCGCCGAGCTCGCCGGCCCCCTGCTCGGTCCGGCCGCCACCGACCCCGACCACGGCCCGGTCCACCCCCTCACGGCCCCGCTGCGCGCCGAACTCACCCTCACCGGGCGCCCGCCCACCGCCACCTTCGTCCGTCTCCGGGGCGACTGATCCCGGCTCAACGGCTCACCGCCGGCTCACCGGTGCGGCTTCCGGGCCTGCCGTCAGGCCCGCTGCCTCGCCCCCTCAGGCCCGCCGCTTCGCCGTCGCGTGGGCGAACTCCGTGACGAACGCGTCCTCGAAGAGCGGCAGGTCGCCCGGTTTGCGGCTGGTGACGAGGAAGCCGGGGCCGTCCTGGCAGACGTGGACCGCCTCGTCCACCCAGTGGGCACCGGCGTTGACCAGGTCGGTGCGCAGGCTGGGCCAGGAGGTGAGGGTGCGGCCGCGGACGGCGTCGGCCTCGATCAGGGTCCACGGGGCGTGGCAGATCGCCGCGGTCGGGCGGCCGGCGGCGCAGTGGGCGTGCACGAAGGCGACGGCGGCCCGGTCCAGGCGCAGGTGGTCGGGGTTGGCGACGCCGCCGGGCAGCACCAGGCCGTCGTAGTCGGCCGGGTCCGCCTCGGCGACCAGGGCGTCCACGGCGAAGGTGTCGGCCTGGGCGCGGTGCCGGACGGCCTGGACCCGCCCCGGCGCGGTGGACAGCAGGCGCGGGGTGCCGCCGGCCTCGGCGACCGCCTGCCAGGGGGAGGTCAGTTCGACCTGCTCGACGCCGTACGGCGCGACCAGGAAGGCGATCGTGCGGCCGGTGAGCGTGGTGGACGACCAGCCCATGGCTCAGTACCTCGGTGATTCGGTGGTTCGACGGCGAGTTTCGACGGCGCCCCGGGCCGGGCTCAGCGCGGACCGGGCGCGGCCAGGTCGACGGCGGCGGGCGGGGCTGAGCTGAGCCTGGCCCGCGGGCAGTCGAGGTGGACGGCCAGCATCAGGTGGTCGACGCGGGCGACCAGGCCGACCGGGACGAGCACCCGGGTGCCCGGCACCCAGGGCTCGGCTTCGACCAACAGATGGTCCCCGGTGTCCTGTTCGACCCGCCCGACCGGGCCGTCGGTGGCCAGCACCTCGTACCCGAACAGGCCCAAGTCGGCGGCGGGATGGGCGCCCGGGCGGTACTCCCACAGGTCGGTGCTCATGCGCTCACGCCTCCGGTCGATCCCAGGGCCGCCGTTCGCGGCGCTCGCGGCTCTCCTCGGGCCGGACGGTGCCGCTCCGGCCCTCGCGGGCGGCGCTGCGGCGGCGCAACAGCTCCGAGGCGGCGACCGCGGCCGCCACCGAGGCCGCCCAGACCACCCCGAGCGCGGTCAGCACGGCCGTGGTCGGGGTCCGTACGCCCACGCCGAGGCAGATCGCCGTCATCACGAGGGCGGTCAGCGCGACCCCCGCCGAGATCCGGCGCCCGACCGCGCGGAGCGCGCCCCGGACCCGGCCGGGCCGCTTGGCGCCCATCGTGCTCAATTTCCGGTCGAGCCGTGTGTCCTGGCGCAGATCGGACTCGATCTCTTCGAGGAGCCGCCGCTCCCATCCGCTCAAAGCGGGTCCGTCCATCTCGGTCACCTCCGACACTTCCGGTGACGTGCTCACACCCGGGCGGTTGCCCGGTACGGAGTGGCGCTAACCGCTCCCGGCGCCGCCCGCTCCCGCGCCCACGGGTCCGAAGGCCCGGGGGCGGGCGAGCAGGCTGTCGTCCAGGACGCGCAGCAGGCCGGCGGCGTCGCGGTGGACCTCGGCCGCACCCGCCGCCAGCAGCTCCGGACCGGCGTCCCCGCCGGCCTCCAGGGCGACGCACGGCACCCCGACCCGCCGCGCCGCCCGCACCTCGCGCACACTGCAGGCGACGGCCACGGCGTGCGAGGGGACGCCGTCCACCAGCTCCAGCGCGGCCCGCACCGGGTCGCCCCCGGGTTCGGCCACGGTCAGCGCCGGCACCCCGACGGGCCCGGGCCCGGTCAGCACCACCGTCCAGCCCCGGGCGGCGCACTCGCGCAGCAGCTCGGCACCGCCGGGAAGCCCGGGCCGCCAGTCGCTGCCGAAGAGTGCCGCCGAGATCACCGTCATGGCCACCGTTTCCCGTCCGTACCGGCCGAGCACCGTACGCGCCCTTCCAGGTTAGGCCGCTCCCCCGCCCCGCGCGCTGCCTGCCGACGGCGGGCGCCCGGGCAGCGACGACGCCCTACCCGGTCGGCACGCCGGTCACGCGTCGGTCGGCACCCCCGCGTTGGCCAGGACCTCGCGGGCGGGCAGCGCGACGCTCGCGGCGGCGGTCAGGCCGGTGGCGGCGAGGTGGGCGTCCGCGATCCGCAGGCCGGCCGCGTACCCGGCGGCGTGCGGCAGGCCCACCGGCTCGCAGCCCATCAGCCGCGCGGTCGGGTCGCCGTAGACGTACGGGGGCAGGTTCTGCATCCCGGAGACGTCGATCCCGGCGGTGACCTTCCGGTAGGCGTGGTCCAGCTCGGCCCCGGTCAGCGAGGTGGCCCACGGGCCCAGGGCCTGTTCCCCGGCCAGTTCCCGCACGAAGGCCTCGGCCAGTCCCTCGGCGACGACCTGCTCGCCGACGGTGACGGTCGCCGGGTTCCAGGTCACGTTGGCGTAGCGGACGTTGTGGTGGAGCTCGTGGGCGGCGGCGTGGCCGATCTTGGCCAGGGCGGTCTCGGTGGGCCACATCAGCAGTTGGATCGCGCCGGGGAAGCCGCCCATGCCGAAGTAGCCGCCGTTGCGGACGACCAGGTGCTCGTCGTCCGGGTCGCCGAGCACCAGCACGACGTGCACGGTATCGGCGTGCGCGACGCCGGGCACCGCGCCGTCGATCCGCTCCCACGCGGCTTCGAGCGACTGCTCGACCCGCTGCCAGACGGCCGCCTCCTGCATCTGCCGCACGGCGGGCAGGTACCGCTCGTCCTCGCGGTCGAGCCGGAAGCCGCTGCCCATCCGGTGCATCGCCACCAGGTCGGCCTGGCCCAGCACCGCGGACAGCACGCCCTCCAGGGGGCGGTACAACTCCCTGAGGGCGTCGGTCCGTTCGGCTACGGGGCGGCTGAGCAGGTCGAGCATCGCGCTCGCCGTGTCATGAACGATGATCTTCATGACCAGGACGCTAGGGCCTTCCGTTGCGTGAGGGTCAACCCCGGCGGGGGTCAACCCCGGTGAGGTCACCCCGGTGAGTGTCGGTGAAGGGGTCGGTGGCCAGGCGGGCGTGCAGGTGCTCGTCCGCGTACTCTCCCCCGGCGCGCCGGTAGGAGGCCCGCAGGGTGCCCTCGTACGGGAAGCCGGCGCGGACGGCGACCCGGCAGGAGGCGCCGTTGTCGACGAAGTGGTAGAGCTCGATGCGGCGGGCGCCGGCGGCTTCGACGGCCCAGCGGGTGACGGCGGTGGTAGCGCGGGTGGCGAGGCCGCGGCCGCGGGCGGCGGCGAGCAGCCAGTAGCCGACCATGACGACTCCGTTGCCCGGGTCGGTCCACTCCAGGTAGGCGTTGCCGAGCAGGGTGGCGTCGGCCGCGTCGGTGATCGCGAAGGCGGCCGAGCTGCCGTCGGCCCAGCGGGCGTCGCAGCGGTCCAGGTAGGCCTCGGCGGCGGCCGGATCGGCGGTGTGCAGCGGGTTCCAGTGGGCGATCTCGGGGTCGGCCGCCGCGGCGACGAGCGCGGGGACGGTGCCGCCGGCGAGGTCGAGGGCGCGGCCCCAGGGGCTCAGCCGGACGTCGCCGAGGTCGAGGACGGTGGGACGGAAGACGCGCCGGTCGGCGGGCGTCGCGGCGGGGTCGCTGGTGGTCACCCGGCCTTCCTATCCCCCGCCCTCCCACGGCTGCCAGCGAATAACGCGAACGATCCGGTACCCGGCCGGGCGGGCCGGGCACCGGAGGCCGCCACCGGGGCCTGTCGTCGAGCGGCGGCGGGGGTCAGATCCGGGCCAGGTACCCGTTGTCCACCAGCCAGAGGACGTTCAGCTTGGCCGGGCCGCCGGGCACCAGGGCCGCGTCGAGCTGGTACTGCAGGCCCCAGCCGGGCTGGTTGAACCACGGCGCGATCGGGCCGGCGTGCACCGTGAACGCCTTGACCACCTTGTAGTCGTGGTAGTTGCAGCCGGCCGGCGGGTTGCCGTCCAGGCTCTGCGGCGGGATGGCGCGGCTGGCGTACGGCAGGCCCTCGGGGGCGAGGAAGGCGCCGTACTCGCTGCCGTAGCGGTCGATGTTCTGGTTCGGGTAGAGCGTGAGGTCGAACTCGATCGGGCTGCCGTCCGGCAGGGTGACGTAGCCGTCGGACGGCGGGTAGATCCAGCCGCCCTTGCCGCCATTGGCGGCCGGATCGTAGTACTTCGCGAGGAAGTCCTGGTCGCTCGCGCCGCCGGTGCGCTGGTAGCCGAGGAGCTGACGGCCGACCGGGCCGGTGGTGGGGAGGTCCTGCGGGCCGAGGCGGGCGTCGCCGTCGTGGAAGGCTGCGGAGCACTGGTCGGACGGGGTGGCCGCCTGTGCGGCGGTGGTGGCCGGGGCGGCAGCGGCGGCCGGGAGGCTCGGGGCGAGCACGGCGGCGGCTGCCACGAGGGGTGCGGCAAGCAGGCGAAGGCGAAGGCGCACGGTGTCTCCGTCGGACGGGTCGGCGGTGGGAGGGTGGTGGAGAAGGAGCCACGGAGGCGGGTGGTGCTCACCCTCCGTGGCTGGTTCGGCACCAGGCAAGCGGATCTGCTGATCATTCGTCAACACGACGTGGCGGTGCACCGACCGGAATCCCCGGTTTCGGCCAGCCCGGGGGCGCCGGGGCCGGTCATCCGCATCATCCGAGTGATCCGAGTCATCCGGATGACTGAACGGCCCCGGCGGCCCCGTCAGCGTCCCGTCAGCGCCCCGGCGCGACCCGTCCGACCAGGTGGAGCAGCCGGTCGAGGGCGTCCTTGGAGTTGGGCTCGGTCAGGTTGACCATCAGCCGGAACGCCACCTTCAGCAGCGCCGGGTGGCCGAGTCCGGCGGCCCCGGCGGTGCCGAGCAGCTTGGGGCGGCCGAGCAGGCCGGCGGCGAGCCGGCCGAGCGCGAAGTAGCCGGCGTAGGCGGAGCGCAGCGCCTGCGGGTAGCCGTGCAGGGCGAGTTCGCGGCCGCGGTCGGTGCGGCGGGCGAGGGCCTGGACGATGGTCTCGGCGGCGTAGCGGCCGGATTCCATCGCGTAGGCGATGCCCTCGCCGGTGCCCGGGCTGACCGTGCCGCCGGCGTCGCCGACGAGCAACAGGCCGTCGCCGTAGTGGGGTTGGCGGTTGAGGCCCATGGGAAGGGCGGCGCCGCGGATCGGTTCGGTGACGGCGTCGGGGGTGTAGCCGTACGCGGGCGGCAGACGGTCGCACCAGCGGCGCAGCAGCTCGCGCCAGTCGACGTCGGTGTTCGCGGTGTCGAGGACGCCGAGGCCGACGTTGGCGGTGCCGTCGCCCATGCCGAACACCCAGGCGTAGCCGGGCAGGACGCGGCCGGCCGGGTCGGCGGGGTCGCGCAGGTCGAGCCAGGCCTCCAGGTAGCGGTCCGCGTGGCGCGGGGTGGTGAAGTAGGTGCGGTAGGCGACGCCCATCGCCCGGTCGGTGCGGCGGTAGCGCTTCATGGCGACGGACAGCCGGGTGGAGTTGCCGTCGGCGGCGACGACGATCGGGGCCCGGTAGGCGACCGGCCGGCGTTCCTCGCCCAGTCTGGCGGTGACCCCGGTGATCCGTCCGGTCCGCTCGTCCACCAACGGGCCCGCCACGTTGGCGCGTTCGACGAGGCGGGCGCCAAGGGAGGCGGCCTTGCGGGCGAGCAGCTGGTCGAAGTCGGCGCGGCGGCGGACGAGTCCGTACCCGGGGAAGGCGGAGAGCTCGGGCCAGTCGAACTCCAGCGAGCGCCGCCCGGCGATCAGCCGCAGGCCGCGGTTGTGCAGCCAGCCGGCCTCCTCGGAGACGTCGATGCCGAGGTCGGTCAGCTGCTTGACGACGCGCGGGGTGAGGCCGTCCCCGCAGACCTTTTCGCGCGGGAAGGCGGACTTCTCCAGCAGGAGGACGTCCAGGCCGGTCCGGGCGAGGTGGGCGGCAGCGGTGGAGCCGGCCGGGCCGGCCCCGACCACGATGACGTCGGCGCTCTCCTCGGCGGTCTGCTCTGGGCCGGGCATCGCACTCTCCCACGGGTCGGATCGGTCGCATGCGCAACGGGATCGGCGGACTGGGCGGACTGGGCGGTTCCAGACGGACGATAGAGAACCCCGGTGCCCGCCCGCCGCCCCGACACGCAGGCCGCTCGCCGGGACCGGTCAATACCGGCCACCGCGGCTCCGCGGATTCACCCGCCGGACCGGAGTGCGGAGTTGACCGCGGCACCGGCCTCCGGGGGTCGGACCGTGCACAAATCCATGACAACCGGGTGATCGGATCGTTGTAACGAACTCATCGGACCAACCGTGCACAGCGATGCATTTCGGCCAAACCGCCCTTGCGTCACGTTTCCCGCTGCGGGAACTTTTGTGCCCTCCCTCGTACGGCTCCGGCCCCCGCCGGCCGTCCGACCGGGGGCTCCCTCCCGCTGCGCAGGCTCGTCCCCGGCCTGCCGTACCCGATGGAACGCCGATGCGCATCCGCTCCACCACCGCACGCACCCTGGTGGCCGTCCCGACCGCCGCCGCCCTCATGCTGCTCGCCCCCGCCGCCCACGCCGCCGCGGGCGGCGGTGGAAAGGGCGGAGCCCCCGGCAACAACGGCACCGTCAAGATCCACGACGCCGCCACCGGCCAGGAGGACGTCCGCAACGAGCCCAAGGTCTGCACCTTCTACCTGGACTCCTTCGGTTTCGACGCAAACCAGGACGTGATCTGGGCGATCACCACCGTCGGCGGCGGCCCCAAGGAGAAGCTCGTCGCGTACGGCGACCTCCCGGTGGACGGCAAGGGCCACGTCCGCACCGAGGACATCCACCTGCCGGACGGCCACTACAAGCTGTACTGGCAGTCCGTCGAGCTGGTCGGCGGCGAGCTGCCGAAGGACCCGCAGCTCAACAACCCCAAGCACAAGGTCTTCAAGGTCGACTGCGGCGGTGAGACCCCGGCCCCGACCGGCAAGCCCTCGCCGACCGTGAAGCCGACCCCGACCAAGACCCCGTCGTCCGGCCCGACCACCGTGCCGACCACGCCGTCGCACACCCCGTCGGCTCCGGCCTCGCCGAGCGCGCCCGCGACCGCCACCCCCACCACGAAGCCGTCGGAGACCCCGAGCGTCACGCCGACCACCCCGGCGCCGACCACCTCGGCTCCTGTCACCCCTGCGCCCACGGCCCCGGCCACCGACGAGCCGACCGACGCCCCGAACCCGGGCCCGTCGACCCCGCCGACCGCCACCGTGCCGGTCCACACGCCGACCACGGACACCCAGGTCAGCCCGGACGCGCCGCTGCAGCTGCCCGCCAAGGTCAGCGTCCCGACCCCGATCCCGGGCGCCACCTCGGACGGCAAGAACCTGGCCAGCACCGGTAGCGACGGCACCCTGCTGTACGCGGGCGCCGGTACGGTCCTGCTGCTCGGCGGCGCGGGCGCAGTGGTCTACACCCGCCGTCGCCGCACCTCCTCCTGAGGCACCGGCCTCTCGGCGCCGAGACACCGGCGCTGAGGCACCGGCCCTAAGCCATCGGCCCTCCTGAGGCGCCGACCTGTCACAGGGCAGGCCCGAGCCCCTGACTCCGCGAGCAGCTGCGGGGTCAGGGGCTCCGGCTCGTCCGGAGGCGCCTGCACCCTCGGGGCTTCACGACCGAGGGCGCTGCCGACGGCGCCGGGACGACGAGGGCCCCCGGCCACGGGGGCGGACCAGGTGCTCTCTCCCCGTTCCACGGCCGGCCGGCCCCGATCGGTTCACGCTCTCCCGCCCCGGTCCGGGGACGCGGGACGGTCCGGGGACGCCAAAAGCCCCTGGCCGCACGGGGGAACGGGCCAGGGGCTTCCATCCGGGACTACGGACGACCCGCCGTCACGGGTTCACCGCCAGCACCACGTACCCCGCCAGCACCGCCAGGTGCACCGCCCCCTGCAGCGGTGTCGCCCGGCGCGGGATGACGGTGAGGATGCCCAGCACGACCGTCAGGGTGAGCAGCACCATGTGGGCCGGGTCCAGGCCGAGCACGAGCGGGCCGGGCAGCCAGCTGGAGGCGATCGCGACCGCCGGGATGGTGAGGCCGATGCTGGCGAGCGCCGAGCCCAGGGCCAGGTTGAGGCTGGTCTGCACCCGGTTGCGGACGGCCGCGCGCAGCGCCGCGATGGTCTCCGGCAGGAGCACCATCATGGCGATCACCACGCCGACGACGGCGTGCGGGAGGCCGGCGTCCTCCACCGCCTTCTCGATGGTCGGCGAGACGCCCTTGGCCAGGCCGACGACCGAGACCAGTGCGACACCGAGCAGCAACAGGCTGACCCCGGCGGCCCGGAGGGTGGGCGGGGTGGCGTGCTCCTCCTCGTCCAGCACCCGGCCCTCGGTGTTGACGGCGAGGAAGTAGTCGCGGTGCCGGACGGTCTGGGTGGCCACGAACATCCCGTAGACGACGAGCGAGGCGGTGGCCGCGTAGGTCAGCTGGGTGGTCGAGAACTGCGGGCCCGGGGAGCTGGTGGTGAAGGTCGGCAGCACCAGGCTGAGGGTCGCCAGGGCGGCGATGCAGGCGAGCGCGGCGCCGGTGCCCTCGGCGTTGAAGACGGCGGTGCGGTACTTGACCGCGGCGACCAGGATGGAGAGGCCGAGGATGCCGTTGCAGGTGATCATCACGGCGGCGAAGACGGTGTCCCGGGCCAGGGTCGAGGACTTCGCCCCGCCGTCGGCCATCAGCGTCACGATCAGGGCGACCTCGATCACGGTGACCGCCACCGCGAGCACCAGTGATCCGAACGGCTCCCCCGACCAGTGCGCGATGACCTCGGCGTGGTGCACGGCGGACAACACGGCGGCCACCAGGAAGCAGGCGACCACGCCCACCACCCAGCCGGGCAGGTCCTCGTGCCAGGTCAGGGCGAGGACGACGAACGACACCACCGGAACGACGACGGTCCATTGCGCGGCACCCGCGCGGAGCTTCGTGATCATGCGGCAGAGGATCCCAGACGGGGTCGCCGTCACCCGGGCGCCCGCGCCGTGCTCCGGGTGGATGTGGCCCGACTCGTCCCGGTAGGTGCCCTCATCCGCCGTAGTCGGCGAGGTAGCGGAGCACCCGCTCGACATGCGGCCGCACCCGTTCCGGCACGCCGCCGGCCGCCGTCACGGTCTTGTCGCTGGTCCGGTAGGCGGCGGTGACCAGGGCGGGCAGGTCGCGGGTGAAGCCGTCGTGCTTGAGCTGCTGGTCGAGCCAGCAGACGTAGTTGCCCATGGCGGCGATCGCGTCCCCCGGGTCCAGGTAGGACTTCGGGCCGGCGTGAGTGGCCGCCTTGGCCCAGGCCTCGAACACCGCGGGCGTCCACATGGCGATGCCGTACTCGCCGGTCTCCGGGCGGGCGGCGTTCGGGTCGAAGCCGCTCTCGGCCTTGAGCATCGCGGCCAGCAGCGCCGGGGTGACCTCCGGTTCGGGGCAGCGCCGGGCGGCGACCTCGATCATGCCCCGGTAGGCGGGTGGGACGTCCGAGCCGGCCGGGATCGCGCCGGTCAGCGGCGGCGGGGCGCGGTGGCGCGGCGGCCCGGCAGGCTCGGGCGCCCCGGCCAGCGCGAGGACGGCGAGGGCTGCGGCGAGCAGGCCCGCCCCGGCCCGTACGACGGTGCGGCGGCTGCGGGCCGGGCGGGCGGTGGCGCGGGCGACCAGCGCGGCGAGGTCGGTACGGGCGCGCTCCTCGCGTCCGGGGGCCAGGCAGGTGGCGACCACGGCCCGCCAGCGCGGCGGCAGCGCCTCGTCCGTCCGCAGCGGGGCCGCGCCGCGGGCGTACGCCTGGGCGGCCAGCGAACGGGCCCGGGCGGTGGCGCCGAGGAAGGGGTGCAGGCCACCGGTGAGCAGCTGGTGGGCGATCACGCCGAACGCCCAGATGTCCGCGCTGGGGCGCACGGCGATGCCGCGCGCGCCGGTGCGCTGGGACCACCATTCGGGCGGGACGTGGTCGGGCGAGCCCAGCGGCGGGGCGTAGGCGTGGGTGCCCTCCAGTTCGGCGGTGAGGCCGAAGTCGGCGATCTTGGCGGTGCCGTCGGGCATCAGGAGGATGTTGGCCGGTTTCAGGTCCCCGTGTACCCAGCCGGCCCGGTGCATGTGGGTCAGCCCGGCGCACACCTCGGCGAGGATCCGCTCGGCGCCGGGCACCGCCGTACCGGGGCGGGCTTCGGCCAGGACGTCCTGCAGGCTGCGGGCGGCGCGCTCCATCACCAGGGCGACGGCGCCGTCCAGATCGGGGTGGTCCGGGTCCTCGACGGTGACCACGGCGAGGGTGCGGATCAGGTGGGGGTGGTCGGCGAGGCGGCTGAAGCGCTGCTCGCTGCGGGCCATCCGGACCACGGTCCGGCGCTGGCCGGGGCTGAACCGGGCGGCGCCGAGGATCTTGACGGCGGCCGGGGTGCCGTCCGGGCCCTCGGCGGCGTGGACGCTGCCCCAGGCGCCCGCGCCGAGGAAGGCGCCGGTGCGGTAGCCGGCGATCGGGTAGTCGGCGGGGAGGTCGAGGCCTTCGGGGGGCTCCGGGCCGGCGGGGTCGTTCGTGGGATCCGGGCGCCGGTCCGGGGGCTGCTTGCCGGGGTGCGGCGGGTCGGGCCGGGCGGGCGTCACGGCCGGGCGACCGGGCGCCGGGGCGGGAGCAGCGGCAGGTGCTCCTCCCGGACGAGGTCGAACCGCAGTGCCAGGGAGACGAGTTCCTCGCGCTTGCCGCCGCCCGGCCCCTCCTCGTACGGCTCGCGCAGCCGCAGCTTCGTCTCCACCAGGTAGTCGATGTGGTAGTTCACCGCCGAGCGGGTCAGCCCGCGGCAGGAGGGCAGGGCGCGCAGCCGGGCCAGCACCTCGGTCGCGCCGGGGACGGCGGCGGCGGAGGGGGACCGCAGCCGGGGTTCGCAGAGCGCCAGCAGCACCAGGAAGTACTTGGCGGTCGGGTCGAGGGCGAAGGGGCTGACGGTGTGTTCGCCGTCGGCCCCGCCCGGCCGGCCGTCCAGGTAGGCGTGCTGGGGGGCGAAGACCTTGAAGGAGGCGGGTTCGCCGAGGGCGGGCAGCAGCACCCGGGAGAGTTCGAACGGCACCGGCGCGCCCAGCCGGCCGGGCGCCACCTTGATGTGCTCCCCGGCGCCTTCCAGGTTCTCCACGACGTAGGTGGCGGAGGCGCTGAAGTTGGACAGCCGCCAGTAGTCCTCGGCCGCGACGACCTCGCCCGCACGGCGGGAGACGCCCTGGTCGGGCAGCGGGATGGGGAGCGGCCGGCCGGGCTCGCCGCGCCCGAACGGCGCGGCCTCGCCGGGGCCCATCCGCAGCAGGCCGGGTGCCCCGCCGGGCGCCATCTCGGGCCCCGGACCGGGGAGTTGCACGATGACCGTGTCCACGCAGCCACCTCCGTGGGATCGGGTCGATGGTATCCGCCCGATTCGTCCGGGTGGCACACCGCCACCCGGACGAGTGACGGGGCACCGCCAACCCGGCCGGGCCGCACCTGAGTTGCCGTCGCGGATGGTGCTGCCGCCCGAACTGATCATCCGTCAGGCAGCGAGTTGGCCGGATGTCGAACAGTCGGCGAATGTTGCAGTATGTAGTTGAACGGTCACCATCAGTGTGACGTAACGCACACCATCGGATGTTCACATTGTGTGCAAGACTCATCTCAAGGAGTGAGATCACCTTAATTTCCAAGGAGGTTCAAATCATGCGCACTCGGATCGCAGCTGTGATGATGACGGTGGCAGGGATCACCGGCCTGACGGCCGCCCCGGCCATGGCCGCCACGGCCACATCCGAGCCCGGCACCACGGCCTGCACCACGGTCCTCAACCGCCCCTGCGTCTCGCCGCAGGTCGACGGCGAGGGCATCGTCGGCGTCGCCCAGGTCGCCGCCGACCCGGCCCAGTTGACGATCGTGCGGGTCGAGGTCCGCACCCAGGCCGCCTGGGGCAGCCCGTGGGAGACCGCCGCCTCGGCCGTCACCGTACGGCTCGGCTCGGCCAAGGCCGTCACCCCGCGCGTCACCACCACCGACCTGCGGATGATCTGCGCCACCGCCGGCCCGGCTCTGGACACGGCCAAGCAGGTCACCACGTGTACCGGCCCCTTCTGAACCCGCACCACCGGGCGCTGATCAACTGAGCCGCGCACTGAACGGACGAGCCGCGCGCTGAACGACCGAACAGTGGCGCCTCCCCCAGGGTCGGCCGCCGGGACCCCCGTTCCCGGCGGCCGACCCGACCGCTCCCCAGCCCCTCGGAGCGCCGTTGACCTGGCCCGGGTGGACCTGGGGCACCTGTTCGCGGCAAACTGGTCTAGACCTCGGAGGTCTAGACCTCAGCCTCGCCTCAGAACGGTGGACCCAGTATGGAAATCGTGATCGTCCCTGACGCCCCTGCGGCCGGCGAACTCATCGCCGCGGCGATCACCGATCTGCTGACCGACAAGCCGGACGCCCTGCTCGGCGTGGCGACCGGCTCGACCCCGCTGCCGATCTACCAGGCCCTCGCCGCGCGGGTCCGCGACGGCCGGCTGGACGCCTCCCGGGCCCGGATCTGCCAGCTGGACGAGTACGTCGGCCTGCCCGCCGGCCACCCGGAGTCCTACCGCTCGGTGGTGCTGCGCGAGGTCGTGGAACCGCTCGGCCTGACCGGGGACTCCTTCCTGGGCCCGGACGGCAACGCGACCGACATCGCCGCCGCGGCCACCGCCTACGACCGCGCACTGGCCGAGGCCGGCGGCGTCGACCTCCAGCTGCTCGGCATCGGCACGGACGGCCACATCGGCTTCAACGAGCCCTGCTCCTCGCTCGCCTCCCGGACCCGGATCAAGACCCTGACCCGGCAGACCCGCGAGGACAACGCCCGCTTCTTCGACAGCATCGACGAGGTCCCGCACCACGTCATCACCCAGGGCATCGGCACCATCCTGGAGGCCCGCCACCTGGTCCTGCTGGCCACCGGCGAGGCCAAGGCCGAGGCCGTCGCCCTCTCCGTCGAGGGCCCGCTGTCCGCCGCCGTCCCCGCCTCGGCCCTCCAGCTCCACCCGCACGCCACCGTGGTGGTCGACGAGGCCGCCGCCTCCCGCCTCAAGCTCGCCGACTACTTCCGCGACACCTACGCGGCCAAGCCGACCTGGCAGAAGCTCTGAGCGCCCACGAGCTGCCACGGCAGCCGTGACGACCGGGGCGCCGGTCCACCGAGGAGGTCGGTGGGCCGGCGCCCCGGTGTTCGGGCACCACGGTCGGCTGCGTCCACCAGCCGGCGGTCCGGCGGGTCAGCGCTTGCGGAGCCAGTCGGCGAGCGCGTCCAGGGCCGGGGCCGGGTCGCGGCGGCCGACGCCGATCCGGAAGCGGTCGGTCGGGGTGGGGGTCAGCTCGGACCGGAAGATGCTCGCGGGCAGCAGGAGGACCCCCGCCTGTTCGATCAGCGCCGTGCAGAACTCCTCCACGCCGTCCGCCCCGAGGTAGCGCGGGTAGGCGACGCAGCCGCCCTCCGGGGCGCGCCACTCGAAGAGGTCGGCGAACTCGGCGAAGAAGGCGTCGAACTGCGGCAGGTTCTCCGCGATGATGCCGCGGTTGCGCTCCAGGATCCGCTCCCGGGCGGTGATCGCGATCCGGGCCAGCACCTCGCTCGGCGCCGAGTTGCAGATCGTGGCGTAGTGCTTGGCCCGCTCCAGCCGGGAGCGCAACTCCCGGTCTCGGCAAGCGATCCAGCCGATCCGCAGGCCGGGAAGGCCGAGCGACTTGGAGGTGACGTTGAGCGAGAGGGCGCGTTCGGAGAGGTCGGCCGCCTGCGGCAGGGTGCGGGCCGGGTCGCGTTCCAGGCCGCGGTAGACCTCGTCCGAGAACAGCCGGATGCCGCGCTCGTCGCAGAGTTCGGCGAGCCGGACGAAGTCGGCGGCGTCGATCACCGCGCCGGTCGGGTTGTTGGGGAAGTTGACCGACAGCACCTTGGTGTTCGGGCGCAGCGCCGCCTCGACCGCGTCGAGGTCGAGCGCCCAGTCCCGCCGCTCGTCGAGGGCGACGCCGGTGACCTCGCACAGGGAGAGCGGGATGGTCTCGGCGGACTGGTAGTTCGGGGTCAGCACGACCGCGTGGTCGCCCGGTTCGAGCAGCACCCGCATGGCGAGGTCGATCCCCTCCTGGGCGCCGCCGAAGCAGATCACGTCGTCCGCGTCGATCCGCTCGTACATCCCGGCGATCGCCCGGCGCAGCCCGGGGTCGCCGAAGGTCTCGGTGTAGCCGAGGGCGAGGGTGTCCCAGGCCTCGCGGTCCTCGGGGCCGGCCAGGGCGAGCAGTTCGGCCATGGTCATGGTCTGCGCGTCGGAGGCGGTGAGGTGGTGGCGGGCGGTGAACTCCCAGCGCGAGAAGTGGGTTTCGAGCCGGAAGTCGGGGAGCTGGGGCATGGGGGCTATTCCTTCCTGTCCTTCCTGGGACCTGCGGAGCCTGCCGGACCTGCGGAGCCTGCCGGACGTGCGGAGCCTGCGGGGCTTGCGGGGCTTGCGGGGCCCGCGGCGAGCGCGGGGCCGGCGGGGTGCTTGACCTCGGCGAGCAGGCTGTAGGCGGTGGAGCGGGAGATCCGCAGTGCGGTGGCGACGGCGGGCACGGCGCGGCGGACGGCGAACACCCCGGCCTCGTCCAGTTCGCGCAGCACGGCGAGCCGGTCCTCGCGGGTGAAGCGCTCCAGCGGGCGGCCCTGCGCGCGGACGTGGCCGCCGATGACGTCGTTCATCCGCTCCGTCCAGTCGCGTTCGAAGAGCGGTTCGGGGCGCGGAGCGGTGGGGGCGGCGAAGCCGGCCAGCAGGGCGGCGGCCTGTTCCAACGGCCCGCGGTCGAGGTTGACGCAGAGCACCGCCGCGGGCCGGTCGGCGTCGTCGCGCAGCACGGCGCTGACCGAGGAGAGCCGGCGCCCGTGGGGCAGCAGCTTCTCGTACGGGCCGTAGACGTCGGGGGCGGAGGGGTCGATCTCGTCCAGTTCGCCGAGCAGCGACGGGTCGCCGGGGGCCCGGGGGGTCATCGGGTTCCAGATGGCCAGCACCCGGTCGGTGGTGGGGTCGTGCAGCACCACCTCGGCGTAGGGGCCGAGCAGCAGGGCCACCGCGCGGCAGACCGGGGAGAAGGTCCGCACCCGTGGGTCGGGGGCGTCCGAAGGCGGGGCGGGGGTGTCCGGAGGCATGCCTGGACTGTACGTCCGGCTCGGACGTTTCGTCCAGCACCGCCGACGGGAGAGGCCCCGCCGGAACGTCTCGGGTTCCGGCGGGGCCTCGGCGCGCCGCCCGTCCTCGGTGTGCTCATGTTCGGCGCGCTCGTCCTCGGCGCGCTCGTCCTCGGGACGGTCGGGCGGCTACGTGCAGGTGATGATCAGCCCCAGGACGGAGGAGCAGCTGCGGGTGTCCTTGCTGGTGGCCGGCGAGGGGTCGGCGGGCACCCCGGCGGTGCGGGCCACGGTGACGTCCCAGCTGCGGACCAGGGAGAGCAGGCCGACGTTGATCGAGAAGTGCCGGGTGGTGCTCGCACCCTTGGCGAGCGGTGCGGCCAGCGTGCAGGTGAGCTTGCCGGCGGCGATCGAGCAGTCGGTGGAGGTGGCGGTCAGCCCGCTGGGCAGGGCCGCGGCGACGGTGGCCGAGGTCAGTTGGTCAGGGCCCTGGTTGGTGAGGGTGACCGTGTAGTCGACGCGGCTCGCGAGCAGCTGGGTGACCGGGGTCGCGGTGAGCGCGACGGCCAGGTGGGCGCTCGGCGCCGTGTAGGTGAAGCGGTCTGCGGCGACGGCCGCGCTGGTACCGCCCGGCGTGGTGACCCGGACGTCCACCGCTCCGGTCACGGTGGTGGCGGGCGCGGTGGCGGTGCAGCTGGTCCTGGTGCAGCTGAACGCGGTGGCGGGGCCGGCCGCGCCGAAGGTCACGGCGGTGGCGCCGTTGAGGTCGGTCCCGGTGACCGTCACCGTGGTGCCGCCCGCCCCGGAGCCGCCGTTCGGGCTGACCGCGGTCACGGCCGGCACCGGCAGCGGGAAGTTCAGTACCTGGACGGCGCCGCCGGTGAAGTCCGCGAGGTAGCCGTGCCGCCCGTCGGCGGTCAGCGCCAGGGTGTACGGGCTCGCGCCCACCGGGACGGTGGCGGTGACGGTCCGACTCGCGGTGTCCACGACGCTCAGCGTGTTGTCGGCGTAGTTGGACACGTACGCGGCGGTGCCGTCCGGGGCCACCGTGACGGCGTACGGACCGGAGCCGACCGGGACGGTGCCGAGGACCGCGTTCGCGGCGGTGTCGATCACGGCGGCGGTGCTGTCGTCGGCGTCGGCCGCCCAGAGACTGCCGCCGTCCGGGCTGAGCGCGAGGCCGAAGGCGCTGTGGCCGACGGGAACCGTGGCGGCCACCGCGCCGCCCACGGTGTCGATCACGTTCACCGCCTTGTCGCCGGAGGCCGCCACGTACAGCCGCCTGCCGTCCGGCGAGACGGCCAGGCCGTGCGGCTCGGCGCCGACCGGGACGGTCGCGGTCACCGCGTTGGACGAGGTGTCCAGCACGCTCACGGTGTTGGCGGCGGCGTTGCTCACGTAGGCGCGCGAGCCGTCCGGCGAGAGGACGAGGCCCCAGGGCTGGGAGCCGACCGGGACGGTCGCGGTGACGGTGTCGGTCGCGGTGTCCACGACGCTGACCGTGTTGTCCAGGTGGTGCGTCAGGTAGGCGCGGTGCCCGTCGGGCGAGAGGGCGACCGCGTACGAGCCGGTGCCGGCGGTGAAGCTGCCGGTGACGGTGTTGCTCGCGGTGTCCACGACGCTGACGGTGCCGCTGCTCTGGCTGGTCACGTAGGCGCGGCCGCCGTCCGGCGCCAGGGCCACGCCCGCCGGGTAGGGCGCCACCGGCACCTGGGCCGTGACGGTCGGCGGCGGCGCGGCGGCCGCGGCGGTGGCCGGCTGGGACAGCAGTGCGGCCGTGGCCGCGGTTATCGCGGTCACGGCCGTCACGGTGCGACGGGGTGCTCGGCGTGTTCTCACGGATCTCTCCAGCGGGGACGTCGGTACGTCGGGGGTCGGCCGTACGGGCTCAGAGCCGGGGGAAGCGTAGAAGCCTGCCTGACCAGCCGTCAGGAGCTGACCGTTAATGTCGCCAACTGTTCAGATTCGACCGATTCGCCGTGACGGCCTTCCCCTCGCATCGAGCCGGGCCGGGCCGGGCCGGGCCGGCCAGTACGTCTCCGTTCGCACCGAACTGCCCGACGGCGCCGCCCGGCAGATCCGCCAGTAGCTCAGCCCCGGCCCGGCTCCCGCGCGCCGTGGAACTTCCGCCGGTGACAGTGGACTTCAGGAAGGCCTGAGCTCCAGGGTGCAGCACTTGGCCCCGCCGCCGCCCTTCAGCAGCTCGGAGACGTCCACCGGGATCGGCTGGTAGCCGTGCTCGACCAGCCGGCCCGCCAGGTTCTTGGCCGTCTCCGGGAGCAGCACCCGCCGGCCGTCCGAGACCGCGTTGAGCCCGAACACCTCGGCGTCGGCGCGGTCGGCGAGGATCGCGTCGGGGTAGAGCCGCCGCAGCAGGGCCCGGCTGTCGGCGTCGAAGGCCTCCGGGTAGTACATGACGTGGTCGTCGGCGAGGACGGCCAGCGCAGTGTCCAGGTGGTAGAAGCGCGGGTCGACCAGGGTCAGGCTGACCACCGGAACACCGAACAGCTCGCCCGCCTCGGCGTGCGCGGCGCGGGAGGTGCGGAAGCCCGTCCCGGCGAGCACCCGGCGACCCACCACCAGGTGGTCGCCCTCGCCCTCGTTCACGTGGCCCGCACGGCGCACCTCCCGGTAGCCGCGCTCGCGGAACCAGGCCTGGTAGGCATCCGACTCGGCCGCCCGCTCCGGATAGCGGAAGGTCGCCACCAGGGCCCGGCCGTCCAGCACGGTCGCGCCGTTGGCGGCGTAGACCATGTCGGGCAGGCCGGGCACCGGGTCGATCAGCTCGACGGTGTGGCCGAGACGGCGGTAGGTGCGGTGGAGCCGCTCCCACTGGCGCAGGGCCAGGGCGGTGTCGGTGGGCTGGGCCGGGTCCATCCACGGGTTGATCGCGTAGTCCACCGTGAAGTGCGTCGGCCGGCACATCAGGTAGCGCCGCGGCGTGGCGGTGCGCTCCGGGGTCTGCGGGGGCATGGCTCGTCCGTCCTTGGATCGCGGGGAGTTCGGGGTCGTCCGGGTCGTCGTCCCGGTCTTCCGGTCGTACGGGGCTTACGGTCGTACGGGGCTTACGGTCCTACGGGGCTTACGGGTCTTACGGGGTGCCGTCGCTGCGGCCCCCGCTCCGTCCCCCAGGCGGCTGCCCCGGCTCGACCGTTCGCACACCCGCGCGGGCGCCCCCGCTGGGCGCACGCCCCCGCGCACCCGGCGCGAGCCCCGGCGCACATGCGTTCGGCGGCTGCCTCCCTACCCGGGGCCGGCACCCGAGGACGGGCCCGCTACCAACGGACCGCGCCGAAGTCCACCGGCCCGGGCCGCAGTTGGGCGCAGCGGGCGGCGAGGGCACGCAGCCGGCGGTCCGCCTCCTCGGCGGGCATCCGGTGCCGCTCCCCGTGGCCCGGCAGCAGCCATTCGAAGCGGAGCACGCCCAGGCTGCGCGCCAGCGAGGCGGCCTGCTCCTCGATCGAGTACCAGGTGACGGCCTCCTGCACCTCGACGTCCCCGGTGGTGCGGGACCAGTAAAGGCTGTCGCCGCTGAAGCAGTACCGCTCCTCGGCGACGTAGAGCACGCTGCCGAGGGTGTGGCCGGGGAAGGGGTGGGCGACCAGACCGGGGGCGATCTCCACGGGCTCGGTGCCGCGCAGCACCCGGTCGGCGTCGGGGGCGGCGTCCAGGTCGCCCTCGTGGATCCAGAGCCGGGCACCCAGCCGGTCGGCGTACTCCCGGCCGTGCCGGGCGTGGTCACGGTGCGTCAGCAGGACGTCGGTGACCGGGCCGAGCGCCGCGTAGCGGTCGGCGAGGGCCGTGCTGTAGCGGGGCGTGTCGATCATCACCCAGCCGGTGGGTCGGCGGCAGAGGTAGGAGTTGGCGCCCGCGGTCATCCGGGAGTTGTGCCCGAGCAGCAGCACCTCCTCGGTGAGGGCGAGCGGGAACGGGTCGGTGGCCGGGTCGAGCAGCCCGGTGCCGGGGCGGATGGAGCGGGTCGGGCAGGCGTGGGCGGCGGCCCGCAGCTGCCGGCGCTCGGCCTCGTCGCGCGGCTGGCGGATCAGCGCGGAGCGGCCGTCCTGCTCGCGGATCAGGCCCGGCGCGAGCTGCCGGGCGACGTCACAGTTGGTGCAGCGGTCGTCGATGGACCAGGTCTCGGGTCCGTCGGAACGCGTGGTCGTGGCCATGGATGCCTTCCCCCGGGAGGACTGCGGCCGGGGCGGCCGCTCCCTTCGAGCATCGGCCGGGCGGGCCCGAAAGCGGAAGGGGGGACGGATCTTGTGGTTTCCGGCGCAGGGCGCTCTGGGCTGCGCGGCGGGCCGACGACGGATCGAGGAGGGGTCCAAGCGGGGTCCAAGAGGGTACGTGGTCCATCTCACGTGCCGCCACGGTCACCTACGGTGGCGTAGGTCACTTGATGGGGTGAACTATCTCTTTCATGCCGAACCTCCAGGAGACCCTTGACCTCAGTTCGTACGTCGCCCTCGGGGACAGCTTCACCGAAGGCCTGAACGACCCCGGGGTCGGCGGCAGGTACGCCGGGTGGGCCGACCGCCTCGCCGGGATGCTCGCCGACGGCCGACCGCCGGGCGCCTTCCGCTACGCCAACCTGGCGGTGCGCGGCCGTCTGCTCGACCAGATCGCGGCCGAGCAGGTGCCGGAGGTCCGCCGGCTCCAGCCCGACCTGGTCACCTTCTGCGCCGGCGGCAACGACATCCTGCGGCCGGGCGCCGACCCGGACGAGGTGGCCGAGCGCTTCGAGGCGGCCGTCGCCCGACTCGCCGAATCCGCCGGGACGGTGCTGATCTGCACCGGCTTCGACACCCGCGACGTGCCGCTGCTCAAGCACCTGCGCGGCAAGATCGCCACGTACAACGGCCACATGCGGGCCGTCGCCGACCGCAACGGCTGCAAGGTCGCCGACCTGTGGTCGCTGCGCTCGGTGCAGGACCGCCGCGCGTGGAGCGAGGACCGGCTGCACCTCTCCCCCGAGGGCCATCAGCGGGTCGCCCTGCTGGCCGCCCGCTCGTTGGGCCTGGCCACCGAGCAGGACCCGGAGGCCCCCTGGCCGGACGCCCGCGTGCTCACCCCGCCGACCAGCGGCGCGAGAACATCCAGTGGGCCCGCGAGCACCTGCTGCCCTGGGTCGGACGGCGGCTGCGCGGCGAGTCCTCGGGCGACCACGTCGAGCCCAAGCGGCCGGAGCTGCTGCCGCTCTGACGGTTCGTCAGTTACTACGCTCACGCGACCCCGGCTCGCGCCGCTCTCCGCCTCCCACGCACCCCACGCCGCTCAGGAACCACCGCGCGGCCCCGTACGTCACTCCCCCCGATGAACCATCCGCGCAGGTCGCGGGCGGGTGAGGACCGGAAGGGACGGGCGGGGCGCGGTGGCGCGGAGAACCGAGGCAGTGGACGGGGCGGAGCCGAGAGCGGCGGAGGGCCGGGGCGGGACGGCGGTCGTGGCGCAGCGCGGCGCGGAGGGCGCGCCCACGCAGGCGCGGCGCGGGTTCGCGGTGGCCGGGTTCGCCTCCGCGCAGGACGGGCGGGCCCGGGAGCGGGGGAAGGAGCTGCGGGCGCGGGTGCCCCGGGAGCGGCACGCGGAGTTCGCCCCGGCCGCCGGGCGGCCGACGGCCGTGGAGGCGATCGAGGCGTCGAACGCAGGCCGGATCGCCGAGCTGGTGCCGATCCGGGTGGGCCGGATGGCCGCGAGCCCGTTCGCGTTCCTGCGCGGTTCGGCCGGGCTGATGGCCGCCGACCTGGCGTCCACCCCCGTGACCGGGGTCGAGGCGCAGCTGTGCGGCGACGCGCACGCGGCCAACTTCGGCCTGTACGGCGATGCGCGCGGCCAACTGGTCATGGACATCAACGACTTCGACGAGACCGTGCCGGGCCCCTGGGAGTGGGACCTCAAGCGGCTCGCCGCCAGCCTGGTGCTGGCCGGCCGGGAGACCGGGGCGAGTGAGAGCACCGCGCGGGAGGCCGCCGCGCACGTGTCGGCCGCCTACCGCCGGACCCTGCGCACGCTGGCCAAGCTGCCCGCGCTGGACGCCTGGAACGCCGTCGCGGACGAGCAGTTGGTCTCCTTCGCCGACGCGCACGACCTCGCGGACGTGTTGCGCAAGGTCGGCGCCAAGGCGCTCGGCAACACCAGCGCGAAGTTCGCCGCCCGCAGCACCACCCGTACGGCGGACGGCGGTTGGCGTTTCACCGCGGCTCCCCCGGTGCTGACCGAGGTGACCGACGCGACCGCCCGGGCCGTCGCCCACGCGCTGGGCCCGTACGTGGAGACGGTGCCCGCCGAGGTGCGCACGCTGCTGTCCCGGTACCGGGTGCAGGACGTGGCGTTCCGGGTGGTGGGCACCGGCAGTGTGGGCACCCGCTCGTACGTGGTGCTGCTCACCGACCACCGGGACCAGCCGCTGGTGCTGCAGGTGAAGGAGGCCCGTCCGTCCGCGCTGCTGCCCCACCTCCCGCGGGGCGGGCAGGACGGGCACGAGGGCCGCCGGGTGGTCCTCGGCCAGAAGCACATGCAGGTGGTCAGCGACACCCTGCTCGGCTGGACGACGGTCGACGGACTCCCCTACCAGGTACGGCAGTTCCGCAACCGCAAGGGCAGCGTGGACCCGGCGGCGCTGCTGCCGGCGCAGTTGGACGACTACGCCCGGATCACCGGCGCGCTGCTGGCCCGGGCGCACGCGCACACCGCCGACCCGGGCCTGCTGGCCGGGTACTGCGGCAAGAGCGAGGCGCTGGACGAGGCGGTGGCGGCCTTCGCCGTCTCCTACGCGGACCGCACCGAGGCCGACCACGCCGATCTGCTGGCGGCCGTGCGCAGCGGGCGGCTGCCCGCCGAGCAGGGCGTCTGATCCTCAGCGGGACAGGATCAGAGGGCCAGGATCGGGCCAGGAACGGAGGGCCAGGAACGGCGCCACCACGGCGACGAATTCCGCGGGCCGGGCACTGTGCACCAGGTGCCCGGCCTCGACGGTGACCAGGCGGCAGTCCGGGATCCGCCGGGTGAGCTCGGCGATCCGCTCCTGGGGGACGGTACTGGCCGCTCCACCGGCGACCGCCAGGGTCGGGGCGGTGATCCGCGCCAGCCCCTCCCGCCAGGCCGGGTCGGGGCTGTCCAGCTGGGCCTTGACGGCTCGGACCATCGCCCAGTCGAAGTGGACGTCCTGGTCCGGGTCCTCCGGCACCGCGCCGGCGGGGCGCGGGTACAGCGCCGGGATCTCCTCCAGGACCAGCCGGCCGATCCGCTGCGGCGCGGCCTGGGCGAGGAGCTGGGCGACGGCGCCGCCCATCGAGTGGCCGACCAGGTCGACGCGGTCCAGCCCGAGCGCGTCCAGGAAGGCCAACACGTCGTCCCGCATCGCCTCCAGGCTGTAGGTCCCGGCTCGGCCGCTGTCCCCGTGGCCGCGCAGGTCGAGGGCGTACACGTGGTGGCCGGGGGCGAGGTCGGGCAGCACGACGTCCCAGTCGGAGGCGCGCTCGCCGAGCGCGTGCAGCAGCACCAGTGGCGGGCCGTCGGCGCGGCCGCTCTCGCGGTAGGCGAGCGTCACCTCGGGCAGGTCCACGGTTCGTACGGTGATCATGGCGATCACCGTACGGCCTCGGGCGCTGTCATCGGACGGGCGTTCGCCCTCGGCTCAGCGCGACCGGGTCGGCCTCGTGCTGCTCCCGGGCCGCGGCGCGGCCGGCCAACACCGAGGCCAGCACGGCGAGCCCGGCCACCGCCGCGCAGACCACGCTCGCGGCGAGGAAGGCGGAGCGGTGGCCGCCGCCCGCGGCGGTCTCCCGCAGGTAGACGCCGGACAGTGCCGAGATCGCGACGGCGGCCGCGATCCGCTGGGCCATCTGCAGGATCGCCCCGCTCACCCCGGCCGCCTCGGCGGGCGCGTGGCGCAGCACGTAGGCCTGGTTGGTGGAGCCCATCAGGCCGATCGAGGCGCCGCCGAGGAGTTGGAGCAGCGCCAGCAGCCAGGGCAGCACGGCGGCGGGCGTGCCGTGCGCGAGGAGTCCGCCGGTGAGGATGGTCAGGGCGGAACCCACCATGCCGACGGTGACGGTGCGCCGGCCGAAGCGCTGCACCACCCGCCAGGCCAGTGCGGAGGCGACGCCCATGGCGACGGCCGAGGGCAGGGAGACGAGCGCGGCGCCCATCGGGGAGAGCCCGAGGCCGTCCTGGAGGAACATGGTCAGGACCAGCGAGGCGGCGAGCGAGGAGCCGAACTGGGCCATCGCCGTCGCCGTGCCGAGCGCGTACGGGGCGGAGCGGGTGAGTGCGGGGTGGATCAGCGGCCGGCCGCCGCTGCGGGCGTAGCGGCGCTGCCACCAGGCGAGTGCGCCGAGCAGCAGGAGGGCAGCGGCCGCGAAGGCGAGCCAGCCGGTCCAGCCGGGCGGCCGGACGAAGGGCAGCATCAGCACGAGGGTGAGCGCGCCGACCAGCAGCAGGCCGACCAGGTCGAGGTTGGTCTGCCGGGCGCTGGGGCGGGGCCTGGGCAGGTGGCGGGCGGCCAGGACGACGGTGGCCAGGCCGAAGGGGACGTTGAGCAGGAAGGTGATCCGCCAGCCGTGCTCGGGGCCGGCCGCCGCGAGCACCGCGCCGCCGACGGGCGGGCCGAGAGCGAAGGCGAGGCCGCCGGTGACGGCGTACATCCCCAGGGCGCGGGCCCGGAGTTGGCCGTCGAAGACGTCCTGGAGGGTGCCGATCATCTGGGAGTTGACCAGGCCCGCGCCCGCTCCCTGGACCAGCCGGGCGGCGATCAGCACCCAGGGCTCGGTGGCGGTCGCGGAGACCAGGCTGACCAGGGTGAACAGGGCGAGCCCGGCGACGAAGAACCACTTGCGACCCTTGACGTCGCCGAGCCGGCCGCCGGGGATCAGGGCGAGGCCGAAGGCGAGCGAGTAGCCGGCCACGATCCACTGGAGGTCGGCGGGGGCGGCGTGCAGGGTCTCGCGCAGGGCCGGGATGGAGGTGTTGAGCACGGACTGGTCGAGCAGGGTGGTGAACCCGCCCGCGACGCAGACCAGCAGGACGCGGCGCCCGGCGGCGTCGAAGCGTTCCTTCGCTATCGGGCCGGTGGTGGCGCTCATTGGTCGACCACCACCAGCGCGTAGCGGGCCTCGCCCGGGCCGAGGCTGCGGAAGCGGGTGCTCCCGGAGACGTAGCGCAGACAGTCGCCGGGGGCGAGCAGCTGCGCCTCGCCGTCCACGGTCAGCTCCAACCGGCCCTCGAACAGCCAGAGGTGGTGCTCCCGGCCGGGCAGGCAGGCGCGGTCATAGTCGATGTCGGCGCCGGCCGGCAGCCGGCCCTCGATGATCTCCGCCCGCAGCGAGCCGTGCGGTGGCGAGACGGACCGGCGCACGAAGCCCGTCGTTCCGTCCCGCCACACCTGCTGCTCCGCGGCCCGCACCAGCCGTGCCGGGCCCGCCTCCACCTCGGCGAGCAGCCGCGACATCGTGCGCCCGTACACGGCGCACAGCCGCCCGAGCAGCGCGGCCGTCGGGCTGACCTCCGCCCGCTCCACCCGCGACAGCGTCGAGCGGCTGACGTCCGCCAGCCGGGCCAACTCCTCCAAGGTCCACCCGCGTTCGAGTCTCAGCTCGGCGAGTCGCTGTGCCAGCCGCTCGTCGGCGGCCGCTTCGGTTCCCATATTCGCGATGCTATCCCGGATATGAGATCCACTCACCGGGTTTCCGCGGGCACCGGTCCGGACCGCTCCGGGCGGTGGGAGCGTGGCTTCACTGCCCGTCACGGACTCGGCCCAGGGCGCCGCCGCTCATATGATGTGCGGCGAATCGTGGCCGGTCAGCGGCCCGAACGGCGAGGGGGGACGATCGTGTTCGGCATCATCAGACCGTGCAGGCACCGGCTGTCGGAGCGGCTCCAGAGCTCGTGGATGGCGCACCTGTGCGGGCTCTGCCTCGCGCTGCGCGACGACCACGGGCAACTCGCCCGGACCGCCACCAACTACGACGGTCTGATCATCTCCGTCCTGGTCGAGGCCCAGGCCGCCCGGGAGGACTCCTCCTGGCGGCGCACCGCCGGGCCCTGCCCGCTGCGCGGCATGCGCACCGCGTCCGTCGCCAGGGGTGAGGGCGCCCGGCTCGCCGCCGCCGTCTCGCTCGCGCTCGCCTCGGTGAAGATCCGCGACCACGTCGAGGACCGCGACGGCGTCTTCGCCCGCCGCCCGGTCGCGGTCGGGGCCCGGGCGGTCACCCGGCGCTGGGACCGGCAGAGCGCCGGCAGCGCCTCGACGGTCGGCTTCGACACCGGCGTGCTGCTCGAAGCAGCGTCCCGGCAGGGCGAGTTGGAGCGCTCGCTGCGGCCCGGCGGATCCGTCCTGCTGGTCACCGAGCCCACCGAGACCGCCACCTCGGCCGCCTTCGCGCACACCGCCGTGATCGCCGGCCGCCCGGGCAACGCCGCCCCGCTCGCCGAGGCCGGCCGGCTGTTCGGCCGGCTCGCCCACCTCCTCGACGCCGCCGAGGACCAGGCCGCCGACGCCGCCTCGGGCGCCTGGAACCCGCTGACCGCCACCGGCACCGACCGCGCCGAGGCCGAACGGCTCTGCCGCGACGCCGTCCACGGCATCCGGCTCGCGCTGCGCGAGGTGGAGCTGACCGACCGCGCGCTCGTCCGCGTGCTGCTCGCGCACGAGACCGAGCGCGCCGTCGAGCGGGTCTTCGGGGCCCGGCACGCGGCGGCCTGCCGCACCAAGGGCGGTGCGGGGCACGGCGCGACCGCGGGCGTCTCGGCCGAGCACCCGCACCAGGCACCGCCGCACCAGGCGCCGCCCGGTGAGGACCCGGGCGCGCCCGCCCCGCCGTGGGTGCCACAGGGGCCCGGCTTCACCCCGCCAGGCTCGAAGCCGCCGCACCCCCGCAACCTGCTCGCCGGGTGCGCGGTGTGGGCGCTGATGGCCTGCACCTGCCAGCTGCTCTGCTGCGAGCACAACGACCCGTTCAGCCGCGAGCGCCGCAAGGGCTTCTGCGACCGGCACGACTGCTGCGACTGTGACTGCTGCAGCGGTTGCGACGGCTGCGGCGACTGCTGTGACTGCTGTGACGGCTGCGATTGCTGTGACTGCGGGTGCGATTGCAGCTGACCAGGCATCAGGCCATCGGCAGCTCCGGCGGCAGCGCCGGTCCCGCGACCTCCTGCCACTGATCGACCACCGCCGGCCCGGAGTGCCCCCGCAGCACCCCGGGTCGGTCCGCGTTCTCCCGCTCCTCGTGCTCGCCGCGCCGCCAGAGCGGCAGCACCGCCACCGGGCGCCACCCGGCGACCTCAGGCATCACGCCGTGCCGCCTCCCGGTCCGCCGCCAGCGACTGCTCCAACCCCGCCAGCAACTGCCGGAACCGCTCGGCGTCCTGCTCCGTCATCCACCCCTCGGGCACCGCCCCCGGCCGCTCGGCCGCTCTCTCGTCCATGCGCCCGACGCTAGGCGGTGACGATCAATGGCCGATAAACGCGCGCCCTGAAGAACGCGGCTCGGGGACCCCGCCTTCCGGCAGGTCCAGGACGACCAGGTCGACCAGCGGTACTTCACCCCCGCGATGGACCAGGCCGACCGGCTCGGCCTCACCACCGCCCTGGCCCGCGCCGAGCTCTACGACGCCTCCATCCAGCACGGCAACGACGGCGCGTACGACTCCCTGCCCGCGCTGATCGGCCGGACCGACGACAAGGTCGGCCCGCCGTCCGCCGTCGGGGAGCGCGCCTGGCTGAACGCCTTCTTCGACGTCCGGATCGACGACCTGACCAACCCGGCCGACTCCTCCACCGCGGACGAGTGGCGCAAGTCGGTGGACCGCGTCGAGTGCCTGCGCCGGATCGCCGCCACCGGCAACTACGAGCTCGACGGCCCGTTCACGATCACGGCCTTCGGCACCGGCTACACGATCGGCTGACACCCGGGCTCCGGGGCCCGGGATGGGGGACCGGGCCCCGATCCGGCCGCCGCCACCGACGGGCGGCCGGACGTCGGCCGGCCGGCTGCCGCCTCCACGGCCCCCGGGTCCGTCTTCAGACCCCCGCCAGAGCGGCGTCGAGGAGCAGCCGGGCGGCCTCCTTGGCGTCGGCGGCGGCCGTCGGGTCGCCGTGGACGGCGGCCGAGGTGATGGCGCCCTCGGCGAGCAGGGTGAGGTGGACGGCGGTGGCGGGCGGTGCGCCGGCCGCCTCGGCCAGGCCGGCGAGGTAGCCGCCGAACTCCTCCTTGTGGTGCCGGGCGGCGGCCGCTACGGCCGGGGTGGTGGCGCCCAGTTCGCCCAGGGAGTTGACGAACGCGCAGCCGCGGAAGCCGGGCTCGGCGAACCAACGGCCGAGCCAGTCGTAGACCGCGAGCAGCTGGTCCCGGGGGGAACCGCCGCTGCGCGAGACGTACACCGCGAGGTTCGCCCGCCAGCGGCCGTCGCGGCGCCGCAGGTAGGCCTCGACCAGGTCGCCCTTGGACGGGAAGTGCTGGTACAGGCGGCGCATCGTCACGCCGGAGGCGGACCGGACGGCGTCCATGCCGACCGCCTGGATGCCCTGACCGTAGAACAGCTCCTCGGCCGCGTCGAGGATGCGGGTCCGCGGGTCTTCGTGCTCCATCTGCCGTGCCCTTTGCGCGAGAACGATGATTCTCCTATCGTAGCCAGCACCGCGAGAACGATCGTTCTCACCGGCGGAATGCCCGTTCCCCGAGGAGCCCACGCATGGCCGAACAGCGCGAAGACCACCGCGAAGACCACCGCGAAGGAGAGCGCCCACCCCTGCCCCCGTTCACCGAGGAGACCGCCCGACAGAAGGCCCGGGCCGCCGAGGACGCCTGGAACACCCGCGACCCGCGGCGCGTCGCCCTCGCCTACACACCCGACAGCCGCTGGCGCAACCGTGCCGAATTCCTCACCGGGCGCGAAGCGATCGCCGCCTTCCTCACCCGCAAGTGGCAGCGCGAACTCGACTACCGGCTCATCAAGGAGCTCTGGGCGTACGACGGCGACCGGATCGCGGTCCGCTTCGCCTACGAGTGGCACGACGACGCCGGCCGGTGGTTCCGGTCCTACGGCAACGAGAACTGGGAGTTCGCCCCGGACGGCCTGATGGCCCGGCGGCACGCCTCCATCAACGACGTTCCGATCACCGCCGGGGAGCGGCTGTTCCACTGGCCGCTCGGCCGCCGGCCCGACGACCACCCGGGCCTGACCGAACTCGGCCTCTGAGGTGTCCGGAGCAGCGGCCTGACGCCGCATCGCTCGCCCCGGGCGCAACCCTGGTGCGACCGGACGCGCCCCGGGCGGGCTCTGTTCCACGGCTGTGACACGCCGCGAACCGGTCACTGACCTCGCGCTGGCACGCTTACCTGTCGAAAGCGAACAGCACCCGAGGGGGACCTGGAATGTCCGTGCGCAACAGATTCGGCACCGCCGCCGCGATCGCCCTGATGACCACCGTCGGCGCGGTCCTGCTCTCGGCCTGCGGCCCGGACACCACCGGCTCCGGTCCCACCACCGGCTCGACCGGCGCCGCACCCGGTTCCGCGGCGCCGGGGACGGCCGCGCCCGGCGCCCCGTCCAAGCCCGGCAGCCCCGCGCCGGCCGGCAAGGAGGTCAACGGCACCTCCGCCGCCAACCACCTCACCATCAGCACCGGCACCCAGACCGTCGCGCTGAACGGCACCACCGTCGACTTCGGTACCGTCGTGCGCGACCTCGCCTGGTCCCCCGACGGCAAGCGGGCCGCGTTCGTCAACGGCAACGGAGACCTGGTGACGGCCAACCCGGACGGCACCGGCAAGGTCACCCTCGCCAAGAACCCCGGCGGGGAGACCTGGTCCCACCCGACCTGGCAGCACGCCACCGCGGACCCCGGCGTCACGGACGTCCCCGGCGCCCTCGACCGCTTCGACACCATCGTCTTCGCGAGCAGCAAGGGCGGTGTGTCGAAGCTGGAGAAGGTCCCTGCCAAGACTTCCGGCGCCACGCCCGAGGTGCTCACCCCGCACAGCTCCGAAGGCGGCAACGAGAACCTGCCGCAGCCCCCGCAGACCGGCAACACCTGGGCCAACGCGGGCGGCCACCGCGGCGGCATCGCCTACGCCAACACCCCGGCCGACGAGGTGTACATCTACGACGACTACATCCGGCCCTCGACCCGGGACATGGGCAAGGGCTCCCAGCCGGCCCTCTCCCCCGACGGGGAACACCTGGTCTTCGTCCGCTCGGTGAACGGCCATGACCACCTGTTCACCCGCTCCACGGCGTCCGACCAGAAGGCGGAGAAGGACCTGACCCCCTCGGCCACCACCGACTACACCGAGCCCGCCTGGTCCCCCGACGGCAAGACCGTCGCGGCCCGCACCCCGGACGGCGTCAGCACCCTGCCCGCCGACGGCTCCGCCGCGCCGACCCAGGTCTCCACCGTCAAGGGCCTGCCCGCCTACCGTCCGTAACACCGCCAGGCCGCCAGGCCACAAGCCGTGGGGCCGGCGCCGCGCCGGTCCCGCCTACCGGCCCTGGCCGGGCTTCGCCAACTCGGCGCGCAGCTCGGCCAGGTGCTCGTCGGCCGACTCGTGCGGCAGGAACTCGACCAGGTCGAGGAAGCGGAACAGCACCCGGGTCTCGGTGACGGCGTACTCGTAGTCGTCGAACCCGACCACCGCGCCCAGGCCGCCGCGCGCCGCCCCGCGGACGGCGGCCGCGGTCAGCTCGTCGGCCGGGTCCTCGGCGCTCGCCCGCCGCCGGGCGTTCGGGCGCGCCAGGTACGGGCAGACCATCGACGCGTAGAGCATGCACGCGCGGTGACCGGGGCCCTCCATGGTCGGCACGAGGTTCCGGTACGGCCGCCCGGCGGCCAGCGCCTCCGCGATCGCCGCGCTCTCGGCGGGGCCGACGACCCGCCAGACCGGCCCGCGCGCCATGAACCCGCCGCACACCGAACAGAGGCGCCCGAGCGCGCAGTCGGCGCTGCGGCCGTGGTCCGTCAGTGCGAACTGCGGCTCGCCCCCGTGCCACGGCGTGATCGCCGGCACCGGGTACCCCCGCCCGTCCCGGGGCCGCGCCCCCACACCGTCCGGCATCGGCACAAGTTCGAATCGCACGCCCCTATCGATACCAGGGACGGCGGCGACCGGTCGAGCCGCGGCGGCTGCGGCCCCGGCGGCGGCCCAGGGCCTGACCAGCCCTACGCCTGCCCCGGCGCCTCCTGGACCAGCATCACCTTCCGCAGCAGCTCCGCCAGCGTGTGCCGCTCGTCGGCCGTGAGCACCCCGAGCAGCCGGTGTTCCTCCCGGCCGACCACGTCGAGGGCTTCCTGCCAGGCGGCGCGTCCGGCGTCCGTGAGCACGATGTCGACCTTGCGGCGGTCCGTCGTGGACGGCGTGCGCAGGATGAAGCCCCGGTGTTCCAGGGTCTCCAGCCGGCCGGTGATCGAGGCCGGGGCGAGGTTGAGGTCGGCGCGCAGGTCGGAGGGGGCGGCGTGGCCGCCGCGGCCGGCGAGCACGTGCAGGGTGTCGAACTCGTGCTTGTGCAGGCCGTAGTCGCTGACGCCCTGTTCGCGGACCCGGCCGAGGTGGCGGGTGAGCCGCTGCATGCGGGTGACGGCCCCCTCGATGTCCGGGTCGAGCTCGGGCAGCACCGGTAGCCAGCGGTCGAGGTGGCCGTCCGTCCAGTCGCGGGGCGGCGCGTCGTGCTGCTGGGGGTGCTCGGCCATGGGAGGAGTCTACAAACCTTGAAACATCGCCAGCAAAATATTCGTTGCCAAAATTTCGGCACCGAAATACAGTGCGGCGCGTGATCCGACACCCTCTGCGCCTGCCGGCCTTCCGCCTGCTCTTCCTCGGCCGCACGATCTCCACCCTGGGCGACGCCGTCGTCCCCGCCGCCCTCGCGATCGCCATCACCCGGGCCACCGGCTCCTCTGCCGCGCTCGCCCTGGTGCTGGGGTGCGCGATGGTGCCCCGGCTGCTCCTGCTGCCCTTCGGCGGGGTGGTCGGGGACCGCTTCGACCCGCGCCTGGTCGCGCTCGCCACCGACCTCGTCCGGGCCGTCGCCCAGCTGCTCGTCGGCGTGGAACTGCTCGGCGGGCACCCCCGCCTGGCACACCTGGCGATCGCCTCCGCCGTCGGCGGCAGCGCCTCCGCCTTCGCCATGCCCACCGCCTCGCCGCTGGTCGCGGCCACCGTCCAGGGCGAGCTGCGGCTGCGGGCCAACGCCCTGCTCGCCACCGCCACCGGCGCCGCCCGCCTCGGCGGCCCGGCCCTCGCCGGACTGCTGGTGTACACCGCCGGCCCGGGCTGGGCGTTCGTCCTGGACGGCGCGTCCTTCGTGCTGAGCGCCGCGCTGCTCGCCCGACTCGCCCGGCTGACCCGGCTCACCACCGGCCGCGCCCCCGACGGCCGTACCCCCGGCGAACCGCGCTCGCTGCGCCGGGACCTCGCCGACGGCTGGAGCGAGGTGCGCTCCCGGGACTGGTACTGGACCAGCCTGATCGCCCACGGGGTGTGGAACGGCGCCAACGCCGTGCTGCTCACCCTCGGCCCGCTGATCGCCGCCACCCGGCTGGGCGGCGACGGCGCCTGGGTGGCGCTGACCCAGGCGGGAGCGGTCGGCCTGCTGGTCGGCTCGCTGCTCGCCGGGCGGCTCCGGCCTCGCCGCCCGGTCCTGGCCGGCAACCTCGCCCTGGCGCTGTACGGCCTGCCGCTGCTCGCGCTCGCCGTCGCGGCTCCGGCACCGCTCGCGGTGGCCGCACAGGCGGTGGCGCTGGCCGGGCTGGGGTTCCTGAACCCGGTCTGGGAGACGGTGGTCCAGCAGGACTTCCCGGCCGGGTCGCTGGCCCGGGTCACCTCCTACGACTGGCTGCTCTCGCTGGCCTTCGCCCCGCTCGGGTACGTCCTGGCGCCGCTGGCCGCCGATGCCTGGGGCAGCCGGGTGCCGCTGCTGGCGGCCGCCGTCCTGGTGACCCTGGTCTGTGCGGGCACGGCCGCGGTGCCCGGAGTCCGCCGGCACGGCGCTCGGCCGGCGGGTCCGGCGCCGCAGCAGGCCGCAGCGCCGGCGGCCGCCGCCACCCCCGCACCGGCCCCCGGCCCGGGTACGGAGGCGGCGACGGGTGCGGAGGCAGAGGCGGGTGCGGAGCCGCAGCGGCCGCCGGCTCAGCTCAACTCCTGATCACCGCAGGTCAGTTCCAGATGCCGGTGATGTCGCTCGCGGAGGCCGCGTTGCCCGCGTGGCCGGCGGCCCCGGCCAGGTCCTCCAGGGTGCGCAGCACGTTGTAGTGGTTGTAGGTGGAGGCGGAGCTGCTGCCCGGGGTCACGTGGGCGCCGTAGACCACGGTCGGGATCCGGTTTCCGGAGAGCTTGTTGTCCTCGTCGAAGGTGACGACCAGCAGGCTGTTGTGGCTCTGCGCCCAGGTGGCGTACGCGCCCAGGTTGTTCTTGATCCAGGTGTCGCCGGTGCTGACCGAGCAGTCGTGCATGTCGCTGCAGAGGTTCGGCACGACGAAGGAGACGTTCGGCAGGGTGGTGTAGTCGGTCGGGAACTGCGCGAAGGTCTTGGCCGAGCTGAGCGGGACGTTGCCGAAGCCGAACCACGGGTTGTGCTTCTGCGCGTAGTTGCCGCTGCTGCACACGGTGCTGCCCTGGCTGGGCAGGGACTCGTTGTAGCTGGCCCAGGTCTTGCCGGCGGCGATGACCTCGGAGGCCAGGTTGGCGGCCTGGAACCCGCCGACCGTCACACAGCTGTCGTCGACGGTGCCCTGAGTGGAGCCGGAGAACAGCGCGTAGTAGTTCGGCTCGCTCGGGTGGGTGATGCCGTAGGACTGGGTGAGGTTGGCGCCGCCCGCCTTCAGGGTGTTGTTGATGTACGGGGCGCTGCTGCTGCCGATGACCTGGGTGTAGGCGTGGTTCTCCATCACCACGACGATGATGTGGTCGGGGGTGGGCAGCGCGGCGGCCTGGGCGGTGGAGGCGGTCGCCGCCCAGAGGCCGGCGGAGGCGGCGACCAGCGCGACGGCGGAGCCGATCGCGGTCGCGGTGCGGCGGGAGCGGGCGTTCAGGGGCTTCGTGGACGAAGTCATGACAAATCCTCGGGTAGGGAGCGGCCGGACGGGCCGCTCGGCATCGCGGGAGGGACGTGCTTCGGGAGTGACCGGGGCGACCGGGTGTGACCGGGGCGATCGGTGCGGCCGGTACTGCCAGGACAGGCCCTAGTACGGCGTGCCGTTGGCGAAGTCGCGGGCGACGGTGGACTCGATCGTGTTCAGCACCCCGGAGTCGGTGGTGATCAGGCCCAGCTCGCGGTTGTGGTTCAGCGAGTTGTCGGAGAAGTTCTCCGAGCCGGCGAAGACCTTGGCCGAGGCCGTGCCGTAGTCCGCGACGATCACCTTGGCGTGGACGTACAGGCCGGTGGTCGAGGAGTAGGTGACGACACTGCCGCCCTCCGCCGTGACCTGGTCGAAGGAGTCGGCGTACGAGCCCGGGTTCATGCCGACCACGCGCACCGTGACGCCCCGGGCGGCCGCCGCGGCGACGGCGTCCACCAGCGCCGTGTCGCCGAACTCCAGCTGCTCCAGGTCGAGACTGGTCCGGGCGCCGTTGATCAGGGCCAGCAGCCGGGACTGCGAGTCGGTGGGCGACCAGACCAGGTTGTCGCCGTCGGTGGGCGTGACGGCGGTCTTGGCGTAGTCGGCGGCGAAGACCCGCTCGATCGCGGCGACGTCGTTGGCGTCGGTGTCGATGACGCCGTAGTCGCGGTCGTTCGCGTAGTAGGAGGAGTCCAGGTTGCCGGTCATGATCAGCGACGTGACGCCGTCCACGGTGACGGTCTTCTGGTGGGTGTAGACGAACGCCGTGGAGGAGTAGGTGACGCCGACCCCGGCGGCCTTGAGCGCCGAGTAGGCCGCGCCGTTGACCGAGGTGTGGGCTCCGTCCAGGATCACCCGGACGGTGACACCGGCCCGCTGACGGGCGATCAGGGCGTTGACGGCGGTCGTGTCGCGCAGCTCGTACAGGGTGACGTCGACGGACCGGGTCGCCGCGTTGATGAGGTTGTAGACGACGGTGTGGTCCTGGTCGGGGAAGACGATCGCGGTGTACGTACCGGCGGCCGTCGTGGTGGCCGGCGCGGCCGTGGCGTTTCCGGACAGCGGTATCAGACCGGCGGTGGCGAGCAGCAGGGCGCCGGCGCGGCGCGCCAGGGTGGCCAGGGGCATGGGGAGGCTCCGTGGTCGGCGAGGGGAGGCGGGCAGGCGGTGCGGGTGTCGCGAGGAAGGTGCGCGCGGGGAAGGTGCGCGCGAGGAGCGCCCGAACAGCATGGGGGCCAAGCATCAACGCGGGTAGACGACAGCAGGTAAAACCTTGGCCCCGGAGCGGGAAACGAACGGTGCGCCGTCCGAGCCACGCCCATAACGGACGATGCGGGCCAAACGGTTCACATTGCCATCGACCGCGGACAGCGGTGATAGTGATCATCCATCGACGCGGCCCGACGCCGTGTCAGCCGACGAGAGAACCGAGGAACATGGCGAAGATCAGCCTTCTGCGTCCCTTCGCGGTGGCCGCCGCGGGTGTCGTCCTGGTGGCGACCGGTGCCGCCCACGCCGTGGCCGCCGAACCGGGCGGCGCCGCCGCACCCGTCCCGACACCGCCGGTGTGCTCGCTGCCCTGCAGGCCACCACGGGTGCCGGCGCCCCGGGCGCCTTCGCGGTGATCCGCGACCACGGCGACCAGGAGTCCACCCGCTCGCTGGCCGTCGGCAAGGCCGACCTCGACGGGACCCCGATGAACTCCTCGTGGAGGTTCCGGGTCGGCAGCAACAGCAAGATGTTCACCGCCGTTCTCGTGATGCAGCTGGCGGAGGAGGGCCGGATCGACCTCGACAAGCCCCTGCGCGACTACCTCCCCGAGGGCACCCTCCCGGCCGGCTGGACCATGACGGGCCGCCAGGTGATGGAGCACCGGGCCGGCGTCTACGACCACACCAACGACCTGCTGGAGCAGGCCGGCGAGGAGACCACCAGCGCGTTCGAGGCGCGCATCCGCAGCACGGTGTACGACCCGCGCGACCTGGTGGCGATGTCGGTCAAGCACGGCATCCAGTACACCCCCGGCAGCCGCTACTCCTACTCCAACACCGACTTCGTACTGCTGGGCCTCGCGGTCGAGCACCTCACCGGACAGCCGTACCCGGAGGTGCTGAACGAGCGGATCATCCAGCCGCTCGGCCTGCGCAGGACCTCCTTCGTGGTGCCCGACCGGCAGATCAGTGGCGACCACGTCACCGGCTACCTCACCAACGACGACCGCAGCAAGCCGCTGCTGGACTCCACCGAGCAGAACGGCTCCTGGGTGTGGAGCGCCGGGGCCGTCATCTCCTCCGCCGAGGACCTCGACCACTTCCTGACCGCCCTGCTGGCCGGCAGCAGCGGCGGGCTGGTCACGGACGCCTCCCGGGACCAGATGACCGCCGCCCTGCCCACGCCCACCGCGAAGATCTCCTACGGCCTGGGGCTGCGCCGCATCTCGCTCTCCTGCGGGGACGTGTACGGCCACGGCGGCATCGTGCAGGGCTTCCAGACCCAGTCCTTCGTGGCCCCGGACGGGCACCGCAGCGTGGTGGTGTTCGCCAATGCCTCCAACAACGGCTCGGTGACGCAGGGTCTGATGAACGCGCTGGAGCCGGCCTTCTGCGGCAAGAAGCCCACGGCCGCCCCGCGGACGAACCTCGCCCCGCGCTCCGACCTGCGCGGCACGGGCTCCGCGTACGAGCTGCCCGTGGTGGAGGACACCCGGATCTGAGCCGCCGCCCGACGGCTCCCGCAGCCGCGCACGTACGCCCGCCCCTGGTCCGACCGGGGGCGGGCGCCGGTGTCAGTGCCTCGGCGGCCCCGGCCGGGGGCCGTCCGCGCTCAGGTCGGTCAGCGCCTCGGTGAGCAGTTCACGGGCCTCCTCGGCCCGGCCCTGCTCGATCAGCGCGGTGCCGAGCTCGGTCAGGGTCTTGGTCATGCTGTCCGGACGGCCGACCGCCTCGTAGTGCACCAGGGCCTGCCGGTAGGCCTTCTCGGCGGCCGGCCAGCGCCGCAACGCCGCGCGGTCCAGGCCGAGTTCGTGCGCGGTCATGGCCGCCAGCAGGTGCATCAGCGGGGAGGACCAGCGCTCCACCAGCTCCAGGGCGCCGGCCAGCGCCCGCCGCCGGGAGTCCACCGCCTCCTCGGCCCGGCCGGACTCCCGCAGGCAGTTGGCGGCGCCGCGCAGGGTGACCAGCCGGCCGATCCTGGCCGAGCGGCTGTCCACGTCGGCGAAGGCGTCCGCCGCGCGGTGGAAGGCCTCGGTCGCCTCGCGGTGGCGGCGCAGGTAGCGCAGGCCGGAGGCGAGGTAGGTGAGCGCCCAGCCCTGCTGCTCCCGGTCGCCGACCTCCTTCGCCAGCTCCAGCCCCTCACCGGCCAGTTCGATGCCGCGCTGGTAGCGGTGCAGGCAGGTGACGTACGTCCAGGCCAGGTAGTTGACGTGCACCGCCTCGGCCCGCCGGTCGCCGAGCGCGCGGGCGGCGTCCACCGAGAGCTGGAACACCTCCGCCCAGATGCCCCAGCTCAGCAGCCGGTCGGAGAACCAGTGCATGGCCTCGGCGGTGTCGACCACCTCCCGGTAGCGGCCGGACTGCTGGGCCTGGTGCAGGGCGGCCAGCCACTCCGGGTGCTCGTACTCCAGCCAGTGCGCCGCCTCGGTGAGGTGCGCCGGGGCCCGGCCGGTGACCGCGGCGTCGTCCTTCTCGTGCTCCGGGTCGAAGCGCAGCCCGTAGGCCGTCGCCCGGTCGAGGATCCGGCGGCCGGCCCGGCTGCGGACCTCGGCCAGCTCCTCGGCCGGCTCCTCGGCGGCCAGCCGCTCGGCCGCGTAGAGCCGCACCAGGTCGTGCAGGCGGTAGCGGTCCGGTGTGGCGGGCTGCAGCAGACCGGCGTCGACCAGCTGTTCCAGCAGCAGCTCGGTCCGGGCCTCCGAGCGGCCCGTGTAGGCCGCGGCGACGGCCGCCGTGAAGTCCGCCCCGGCGGTCAACGCACAGCGCCGCAGCACCAGTCGGGCCTCTACCGGCAGCCGCCGGTAGGACAGCTCGAAGGCCGGTCGGACCGCCAGGTCGCCGGTCTCCAGCAGATCCAGGCGGTTCTCCTCGGCGGCGAGCTGGCGCACCAGCTGGGCGACCGGCTGCTGCGGCCGGGCGACCAGCCGCTGCCCGGCGATCCGCAGCGCCAGCGGCAGGTATCCGCAGAGCCGGGCCAGTTCGGCGGTGGCATCGGGTGCGGCCTCGATCCGCTCCCGGCCGGCGATCCGGGCCAGCAGTGCGGCGGCCTCCGCCGGGGCGAGCACGTCCAGGCTCAGCCGGTGCACCGATTCCAGGCCGGGCAGCACGTTGCGGCTGGTCACGATGGTCACGGCCGGCCCGGAGCCCGGGAGCAGCGGGCGCACCTGGCCCTCGTCCGCGGCATTGTCCAGCACCAGGACGAGCCGGCGGTCGCGCACCAGGGCCCGGTAGAGGCCGGCCCGCTCCTCCGTCCCGGCGGGCACCGCGGCGTCCTCGACGCCCAGGGCGCGCAGCACCTGGCCGAGCGCGTCGCGCGCGGTCAGCGGCTGGGCGGACATCCCGGCGAGGTCGACGGAGAGCTGGCCGTCGGGGAAGCGCGGGGCCAGGGTGTGGGCGGCGTGCAGGGCGAAGGCCGTCTTTCCGAGTCCGGGCTGACCGCTGATCAGCACCACCCGGGGGTGGGCGGGCCGCTCGCCCGCGGCGAGGCCGGCGAGCGCGGCCAGGGCGTCCTCGCGGGCGGTGAAGTCGGCGATGTCCCGCGGCAGGGCGAGGGCACTCTGGCCGCGCTCGCCTGCCAGCCCTGCCTGCCCGGGCACGACCTGCCCGGCTACGGCCTCTCCGGTCCCGGCCGGCCCGCTCCCGGCCGGCGTCTGCGGCAGCGGATCCCGGGGTGCGGCCTGGGCCGGCACCCGGGCCGGGCCCGGCCGGAGGCCGCGCGGGCGCCCGCTCTGCGCGGCCCGGTCCAGCGCCTGCGCCCGCGCCTCGTCCAGGCCCAGCGCGCGGGCCAGGGCCCGTACGGTGCGCCGCTGCGGCCCGCGGGTACGGCCGCGCTCCATGTCCCCGAGGGCGCGCAGACTCACCCCGGCGGCCGCCGCAAGCTCCTCCTGCGTCAGGCCCGCCGCCACCCGGTGCCCGGCCAGCAGGCGGCTGAACTCGCCCGTACCCGCGCTTGCCTCCGTACCCGCTTCCGGGCCCGCCTCCGTGTCCGCGCCCGCCCCGGTGCCGCCCCCAGCCGCCATGCCCCGCCCCACTCCGTCGGTCCTGCCTGTTCCGCACTTCTGCCTGGGCCCGCACCCGGCGGGCCGTGACAGGCAGAAGTATGCCCGGCCGCGGGATTTCCCCGTACCCGGCCCCCGGTGAACGCATCCGCCCTGCTCAGCCGTTCAGTCAGTGAGGGATGCGCGGGCGGGCGAGGGTGGTTGTGCAGGGCAGAACTGCCGATGGTTCCGCCTGTGGTTCCGCCTGCGATCAGCGGTTTCCCAGCCGCGGCGGCAGGTCGATCCGTGCGTCCCGGAAGGCCCGTCAGCGGCTGCCCGCCACCAGCGCTTGCGCCCGCTGCCGCGCCTCCGCCCCCTCCACCCCGCGGCCCAGCTCCTCCAGCAGGTCGGCGAGCAGGCCGTGCGAGCGCGCCTCCAGCGCCGGGTCGCCGACGGTGCGGCCCAGGGCGACGGCGAGTCGCGCCGAGGAGAGGGCGGCGTCGCGGCGGCCGAGGGCGTGCAGGGCGCGGGCCCGGCTGTGGACGGCGAGGACGGCCTCGGCGGATCCGGCGCGGGCGGTGGCGGTGCGGACGGCCTCGTCGGCGTGGTCGAGGGCCGGCCCGGGGTGGCCGGAGAGGACCAGGGCGTCGGCGAGGTCGGTGAGCGAGCGGACCAGCAGGTGGTCGGCGGCCGGGGTGCGGGCGGCCGCCACCAGGTCGGTGAGCAGCGGCAGCGCCCGTTCGTACCGCCCGGCCCGCAGCAGTGCGGCGCCCACCCGGCTGCGGCAGTGGTGGCGCAGCGCCGGGTCGCCGGCCCGGTCGGCCGCCCCGACGGCGCGGTCCAGGTGCTCGGAGGCGGTCCGGTGGGCGGCGCGGGCGATGTGCAGGACGGCGAGGTCGGTGCCGAGCCGGGCGGCGGCCGCGTCGTCCCCGTCCGCGTGCGCGGCCCGCAGCCCGGCCTCGACGACGGCCCGCCAGTGCGTCCGGTCGTGGCCGGTGGTCTCGTACAACAGGCCGATCCGGTGGGCGAGTTGCCAGGCGTGGGCGGTCCGGCCGTACTGCTCGGCGCAGAGCACGACGGCCCGCAGCGCGCTCTCCTCCCGACGGAACCAGGCCGCCGCGCGGTCGCTGCCGCCGGCCGCCGCGCTCTCGGCCGTCCAGCCGGCGGTCACCTCCAGGTAGTGGGCGATCAGCCGGTCGAGGGCGACGAACCGTTCGTCGCAGGTGAGTTCGGCGGCCTTGCGGGCGGCGTAGCGGCGCACCAGCTCTCGCCGGGCGTAGCGGCCCGGGGTGGCCTCCTCCAGCAGGTGGACGGCGTCCAGCGCGGTGAGCAGGGTGCGGGTGGTGGCGGGCGGGAGGTCGGCGAGGGCGGCCGCGGTCGCGGTGTCGATCACCCCGCCGGGGTGCAGGCCGAGCAGGGTGAACAGCCGGGCGGCGTCGGGCGTCAGGGTCCGGTACGTCCGGTCCAGGGCGCTGATGAGGCCGATCGGGCCGCGGGCGGTACCGCTGCCGGGCCCGGAGAGGGCGGCCAACCCGGTCTGTTCGTCGGCGAGTTCGCGGGCGAGGTCGCCGGGGGTCCAGTCGGGTCGGGCGACCAGCCGGGCGGCGGCCAGGCGCAGCGCGAGCGGCAACCGGTCGCACCGCTCGGCGAGTTCGGCGAGCTCGGCGACGGCCTCCGGGCCCGTGCCCGTACGGTCCGGGCCGAGGGCGCGGGCGAGCAGCGCGGCGGCGTCCTCACCGGTGAGGACGCCGAGCGGGAGCGGGACGCCGCCCTCGCGGACCAGCAGGTGGCGCAGCCGGCCGCAGCTGGTGACGACGGTGACGGGCGTGCCGGCCTCCTCGTGCCCGGCCTCCTCGTGCCCGGGGTCGTCCGGCCCGGGGTCGTCCGGCCCGGGGTCGTCGGGTCGGGGGTCGTCGGGTCGGGGGTGCGTGGCCGGCGGGTCGGGCAGCAGCGGGAGGAGCTGTTCGTAGGAGGCGGCGTCGTCCAGCACGATCAGCATCCGGCGGCCGGAGACGAGGTCGCGGTACCGCCGGGAGCGCTCGGCCGTGGCGGCGGGCAGGGTGTCCGGGGCGTCGCCGAGGGCGGTGAGGAACTCGCCCAGGACGTCGGCCGGTTGGCGCGGCCCTGCCGGGTCGAAGCCGCGCAGGTCGGCGTGGAGGACGCCGTCCGGGAACCGCTCGGCGCCCCGCAGGGCCGCCCAGTGCCGGACCAGGGCGGTCTTCCCGGCCCCCACCGGACCGGTGACCAGCACCGGACGGCCGGACCTGGCTGCCGGCAAGGCCGCGTCCAGTGCGGCGAGTTCGGCCGCTCGGCCGACGAACCTGCGGTCGGGTACGACGGCCGCGAAGGCGGTGGCGGCCCCGACCGCCGCGATCGTGGTCGGGGCAGCGGAGGAGGCGGGCTGTGCCCTCAACCGTTCGCCGACGATGCGCAGTTCAGGTCCGGGTGGGCCGGAGAGCAGGGCCGTCGCCCGTTCGTACCGCTCCCGCGCCTCCTGGTACCGGCCGCCCTGCTCCAGGCAGTGCACCAGCCGGGCGGCCAGGGCCTGCCGGGACGGGTGGGCATCGGCCGCCTCGGCCAGTTCGGCGGCCAACTCGCCGCCCCGGCCCGCCCGGAGCAGCGCCTCGGCCAGCCGGTCCAGAGCACGCAGCCGCAGGTCGGCCAGGGGCGGGACGACCCGCTCGCGCAGCAGGGCGGAGCCGCAGTCGACGAGGGCCGGGCCACGCCACAGGTCCAGCCCGGCGCGCAGCAGCGGCACCGCCGGGTCCTCCGGCGCCCCGCCCGCCGGGTGCACGCGGCCGGTGGGCTCGGGCAGCAGCACGCCCGCCTGCTCGCAGAGCCGGAGGAAGCGCAGCACGTCCACCCGGTCGGGACTGCCGGCCAGCAGGTACCCGGACGCCCGGGTGTCCAGGACCAGGCCCGTCCCGTCCAGCAGTTGGCGCAGGGCCGCGACGTGCCCCTGCAGCGCGGACCGGGCGGTGGGCGGGGCCGCCCCGTCCCAGACCAGCTCGATCAGCTCCTCGGTGGCCACCGTCTGGTTCATCCGCACCGCGAGCGCACTCAGCAACGCCCGGCGCTTCGGGCCCGAGGGCGTCGCCGCCGCCCCGTGCTCGCGCCGCACGAGCACCGGGCCGAGCAGATCGATGTGCACGCGCCCCTCTCCTCCCCCACCCGCGGCCTCCCCGATCCGTTCGAGGATAGGCCCCACCTGCGCCTTTCACACCGCGTCGGCGAGGCCTCCCACGCCGAACGGCCGCGGCACCGGACGGGCCGCCGGGACTCCCGGCCCGGCGCCCCACCGGGGCCGCTACCCATTCGACGGGTGTGGCACGAAGCACCGTTCACCCACCAGCCCCGCGCCCAGCGGAGGCAGCGGGTCCGAGCCGCAACCGACACCGGCCCCGCCCGCGTCCACCCGACAACAGGAGCGGCGGCAGGTCGCGAGCCGGACAGCTTCGCGCACTACACTGCTCCACCCCGAGGGCAGACCCTCGGGTCCGGTCGTGTGGCGTGGTGGGGGTTGTGGTGCGGATTCGGCTGCTCGGCCCGGTGGAGCTGCGGGTCGAGGAGCGCGGCTTCGCCACCCTGGCCGGGGCGCAACGGCGGGCGATCCTGGCGCTGTTGGCGCTGCGGCTCGGGCGCGTGGTCACCGTGGACCAGTTCTGCGAGGCGCTGTGGGGCGAGTGGCCGCCGGCCAGTGCGCGGGCGGCCGTGCAGGGGCATGTCGCCGCGCTGCGCAAGCTGCTCGCCGGCACCCCGTTCGAGCTGCACACCCGGGCGTCGGGCTACCTGCTGGCCGGGCCGGCCGAGGAGGTGGACGCGTTGCGCTTCGAGGCGCTGGCCGCGCGGGCCGCCGAGCACGCCGACCGCGGTGACGACACCGTGGCCGTCGCCTTGCTGGAGGAGGCCCTGCGGCTGTGGCGCGGCGAGGCCCTGGCCGATCTGCCCGACACCCCGTCGCGCGCCGCGGCGGTGGACCAGCTGGGGCAGGCCCGCACCGCCGCCCTGCTCTGCTGGGCCGGGCTGCGGCTACGGCAGGGCACCGGTGCGGCCGCAGTGGCAGGGCTGGAGCAGAACGTGCGGGCGGACGGGCTGCGCGAGGAGCTGGTGGCCCTGCTGGTGCGCTGTCTGCACCAGGCCGGACGGCCCGCGGACGCACTGGCCGCCTACCACCGGGCCCGGCAGCGGCTGGACCGCGAGCTGGGGATCCGGCCCGGCCCGGTCCTGCAGGCCGCGCTCGCCGAGGTGCTGGCCGACGACCACCCGGAGCAGCCGCCCGCCGCACCCCCGACCCCCGCGCCGAGTCCCCTTCCCCCCGCTCCCCGCGCCTCGCACGCCTCCCCGGCCTCGCGCCGACTCCCCCGCCGTCCGGTCGACTTCGTCGGCCGGGCGAGCGAACTCCACCGGCTGGACCACGACTGCGGCCCCGACCGCGGCGGGGACGGCCCGGTGCTGGTGGTCGGCCCGGCCGGAGTCGGCAAGACCGCGCTGGTCACCGCCTGGGCGCACCGGGCCGCCGCCCGCTTCCCGGACGGCGTGCTCTTCGCCGACCTGCACGGCTTGGCCCCGGCCGCCCCGACCGGCTCGACCCAGCCGACCGACCCGGCCGCCCCCGTCACCCCGACCGCCCCCGCACAGCCCGAGGCCGTCCTCGCCGAGTTCCTGCGCGCCCTCGGCGTCCCGGCCGACGAGCTGCCCGCCGACCGCACCGCACGCGCCGCCCTCTTCCGCGAACGGACGTACGGCCGCAGGCTGTTGGTGGTGCTGGACGACGCCGCCGACGCCGACCAGGTCGCCGACCTGCTGCCCGACGGCCCCGGCTGCGCCGCCGTGGTCACCGGCCGGGGCTCGCTGGAGGACCTGGTCGCCCTCGACGGCGCCACCCTGCTGCGGCTGGCCCCCCTGCCCGCCGAGGAGGCGCTGCTACTGCTGGAACGCGCCCTGACGCCCGAGCGGGTGCGCGCCGAGCCCGACGCCGCCGCCCGGCTCGCCCGGTTCTGCGACCACCTGCCGCTCGCCCTGCGGATCGCCGCTGCCCGGCTGGCTGCCCAGCCCGAGTGGACGATCGCCGAGCTGGCCGACGAACTCGCCGACGAGCAGACCCGGTTGGCCGTCCTGGACGCCGGCGGTGCCCTCGCCGTCGGCGCACAGCTGGATCTGACACGCCGTCGACTCTCCGACCTGGCAGCCGAGCTGCTGACCGCCCTGGCCGCCCACCCCGGCAACGAGGTGGACACCCTGGCGAGCGCCGCCCTACTGGGCACCGACTCCGCCACCGCCCACCGCGCGCTCGGCGAGCTCGCCGCCCACCACCTGGTCACCGGCGCAGCCCCCGGCCGCTACCGCCGCACCGAGCTGGTCCGGCTGTACGGCGCCGGCCTGCTCGCCGCGAAGCCCGCGCCGTACCGGCGCCTGCTGCGGGAGCGGCTGGCGGACTACTACCTCGCGGCGCTGCAGCGCTGCGGCTTCTTCCTCGATCCCGGCCAGGAGGACACCGAGGCACCGGCCCACCCGCCGCAGGCCGTCCCGACCGCCGTCGACATCCGCACCGCGCTCGACTGGTTCCAGGCCGAGGAGCCGACGATCCGCGCGCTGACGGACGCCGCCGCGACCACCGACCCCCGGCGCGCCTGGCGGCTCGCCCTGACCACCGGCTCGCTCTACTACGGGGCCAGCCGCTTCACCGACTGGCTGGCCCGCGCCCGGGCGGGCCAGCAGGCGGCCGAGCGCTGCGGCGACCCGGTCGCGGTGGCGCTGCTGCTCAACTGCCGGGCGCAGGCCCTGGTCGCACTCGAACGCCGGCACGAGTCGGCGGAGGCGGCGCGAAGGGCGGTGGCGGCCGCCGAGTCGGCGGACGGGCCCGCGGCCGTCTCCGCGCGCATCCGGGCGCTGGCCACCCTGGCCCTGGTGACCGCGATGCTCGGCGGCTCCGCCGAGGCCCGGCGGCTGGCGGCCGCCGCCACCGCCCTGGCCCTGGAGTCGGGCAACCGCCGCCGGCTGGTCGACGCCAAGGTCCACCAGGGCTGGGTCAGTCTGGCGACGGGCGACCGGGAGGGCGCCCAGCGACAGTCCCGGGAGGCCCGCGAGCTGCTGCCGCCCACCCCGGTCACCCAGGTCCACCTGTGGTCGATGCTGACCGAGGCGCAGGGCCTCCTGCCGACCGTCCGGGACGACGCCGCCGACCTGGTCTGGCACCGGCTGCTCGCCGCCTGCGAGGAGGCGGGCCTGCTCTATCTGCACGCGCTCGCCGAACAGTCCTACGCCGCCCACCTGTTGTCCCGCGGCCGGGAGCCGGAGGTGCGGGAACGGCTGCGCATCGCGCTCGACCGCTTCCGCGCGCACGACCGGCGGGCGGGCTGCCCGAGCGAGTTCACCGCCGGCCTGGAGGAGTCCCTCGACCTGCGCGCGGCCGACCGCTCACCGGGCGACCGCTCACCGGCCGACCGCTCACCGGGCGGCTGAGGCGGCGCCCTTCGCAGCGCTCTTCGCGGCGCCCTGCTCCGCGCCCGCGCAGCCGCGCTCCGGCGGGGCGTAGCCGTGCTCCGCCGCCAGGACCGGGCGCAGCGCCCGGATCGCGTAGAAGTTGCGGGACTTGACCGTCCCCGGCGGCACCCCCAGCCGGGCCGAGGCCTCCAGCACCGACCGGTCCTTCAGGTGGAGTTCGACCAGCACCTCGCGGTGGTGCTTCTGCACCCGCCGCAGCGCCAGCGCGATGTCCCGGGCCACCACGACCTGCTCGTACGGGTCCTCGGCGAGCGGCCGGTCCTCCATCGGCTCGCCGATCACCTCCTTGGCGCGGGCGGCGGCCATACGGTAGTGGTCGATCGCGATCCGGCGGGCGACGGTGAACAGCCAGGGCCGGCTCGCCTCGGGCCCGGCGCTCAGCGCCTCGGGGTGCTGCCAGGCGCGCAGCAGGGTCTCCTGCAGGATGTCCTCGGCCTTGCCGCGGTCCCCGCCGGTGGCCCGCAGCAGCGCGCGCAGCAGGTAGCCGCCGTGCAGCCGGTGGATCTCGGCAAGCGTCTCGGGGTCGAGGGTCGGGCGGGCCGGGGCGGTGGCAGCACCCCCGGCCGCGGTCGACGGGCCCCCGGAGGGCTGGGCGACGGACGTGGGCTGGGCGACGGACGGCTTCGACACGCGCTACCTCTCAGATCGGGCAGGGGCACGGCACGGGAAGGGCACCGTTGGGCACCGCCGGATCTCCCCGGCGGTGGCTACGGCAGCACACTGCCGGACCCCGCCAAGTCCTCACCAACGATCCGCCAACGCCCGAACGGTTGCATGGAATCGGGCACGAACTTTCCCGTGAGCGCGAGCGCCGGCGCCCGCTCAGCGGCCCGCACCACTGCCCGCTCAGCCGCCACCCAGCCGCCCGCCCCGCACCCCGCTCAGCCGCCCGCCCGCACCCCGCTCAGCCCCCGTTGAGCGCCCGGAGCAGGTCCTGCACCCCGTCCTCCCCCCGGTGCTCGATCAGCGCCGCGACCCAGGTCGCCAGCCGCTCCCGCTCGGCCGCCGACCACCCGGGCGCCGACGGGTGCTCGTCCACCACGAGCGCCGCCGCCAGCTCCAGCAGCCCCGGCGCCGAACCCGGCCGCCACCGCCCGTCCGGCACCGCCCGCAGCGCCAGCCGCCGGGCGACCTCGATCACCTCCTCCGCCGCAGCCTCCGGCACCTCCAGCCCGGGCGGCCCCGCGAGCTCCGGTGCCTCCGCCCGTGCCAGGGCCGCAACGAGCTCCCGCACCTCCGGCTCGTCCGCATCCATCCCGTGCCCCTCCCCCGTCCCGTTCACGGGACTCGTGCTCGTTCTCGTTCGGTGGCACCCGGCGGGCGCCGGGTGCCACCGGACGACGGTACCGAGCGGGAGCCGACCGAGCGGGGGAATTCGTGCGCACGTCCGGCCGGGCGGCCGTGCGGCACGGACTCCCGGCACTCTGCGGGGCGCGCGGTGCACCCTGCCCCGCTCAACGGTCTTCCGGTCGGGACCGGTTCAGTTGAACGGGTACCGGCGGCGCAGTCGTGGTTCGCGCATGCAGGGGGTCAGTCGACGCCGAGGCCGTCAGCACTGCCGTCGTCGGACGGATGGGTCTCCAGCCGCGCGCGGACCCCGTCGGCGTCGCGGTGCTGCAGGTGTTCGAGGATGGCGAGGCTGCTGGTCCAGGCGGCCCGGGCGGCCGCGGTCTCGCCGAGCGCGAGGTGGGTGTCGCCGATGTGGGTGTGGATGTCCGCCTGGAGGAAGTAGTCGCCGACCGCCTGACGCAGCCGCAGCGACTCGTGGTAGGCGGGCAGGGCCTCGCGGTACTCGCCGAGTTGGTGGTGGATGTAACCGATGCTGTCCAGGATGGACGACTGGGCGGAGAGGCTGCCGGCCTCGCGGGCGAGGTCCAGCGCGCGCCGGCAGTGGTCGAGTCCGGCCCGCGACTCGCCCTGCTGCGTCAGGTACCAGCCGATGCTGTTGAGCGCGAGGGCCTGCCCGCCGGGGTCGTCGATCGCCCGGAACAGCTCCAGGGCCCCGCGGGACTCGTCCACCGCCTCGGCGTTGGCCTGCTCCTCCCCGTACGCGAGGGCGAGGTCGAGCCGGGTCCGGCCCTGGCGCGGCCGGTCACCGAGCGCGTCGAACAGGTCGAGGGCGAGCTGCAGGTGACGCCGGGCCCGGGGCTGGTGGCCGAGGGAGCGGTGCACCTGGCCGAGCCAGCGGTGCGCCCGGGCCTGCCCGGCGAGGTCGACGGCGCGCTCGGCGGCGGCCAGCGCGGTCTCGCTGGCCCGCTGCCACTGCTGCCACAGCCCCGACTTGAGCAGGTAGGAGACCTGCGCGCCGACGAGCTGCCAGGCGTGCACGTCGAGCCCGGCCCGGTGAGCCAGGTCGACGGTCCGTTCCAGCACCGGTTGCTCGCCCCGGTACCAGGCGAGCGCCTGTCCGCGGTCGGCGAGCTCCTCGGGCGCCACCCCGGCGGCCGGCTCCGCGAGGTCGAGCGGCTGCCAGGAGGCGTCGTCGGCGTAGGCGAGGCAGCCCGCCCGGTGGGCGGTGTGGAGGTAGTGGTCGAGCATCCGGTGGGTTGCCTCGGCCCGCTCCTGCGGGGGCTCGTCGGCGTCCGCCCGCTCGGCGGCGTAGGCGCGCAGCAGGTCGTGCAGGGTGTACTGGTCCCGGCCCTGCGCGGCGATCAGATGAGCGCGGTGCAGGTCGTCCAGCAGCCGGCGGGCTTCGGACTGCGACAGGCCCGCGAGGCTCGCCGCCGCGGCCACGCCGATGTGCGGGCCCGGATGCAGGCCGAGCAGCCGGAACAGCCGGGCAGCCTGCGGGGCGAGGGCGCGGTAGGACCAGGAGAGCACCACCCGGACGTCCGCGTGGCCGTCCCCGGCCGACAGCAGGTCAAGGCGGGCGCGGGAGTCGCGCAGTTCGCGCGCCCAGACGCCGAGCGGGGTGCCGGGGTGGTCGGCGGCCCGGGCGGCGGCGATGTTCAGGGCCAGCGGCAGCCGGGCGCACAGCTCCACCAGTTCGCCGACCTCCGCCGGCTGCTCCGCGACGGCCGCGGGCCCCAGGCGGCGGGCGAGCAGTTCGCGCGCCTCCGCCGGGGAGAGCACGTCGAGCGGGAGCGGCACCGCGCCGTCCAGGGCGACCAGGCCGGAGAGCCGGTTCCGGCTGGTGACCACCACCAGGCAGGTGTCCGAGCCGGGCAGCAGCGGGCGGACCTGCTCCGCCTCGCGGACGTTGTCGAGGACGATCAGCGTCCGGGTGCCGGCCAGTCGGCTGCGCAGCAGCGCCAGTTGCCCGTCCTGGTCGGCGGGGATGCGGGCGGCCGGCACACCGAGCGCGTCCAGGAAGCCGCGTGCCACGTCGGCGGCGTCGACCGGCGCCCTGGCCGGGTCGAAGCCGCGCAGGTTGGCGAAGAGCTGCCCGTCGGGGAAGTGCTCGGCCACCCGGTGGGCGAAGTGCACGGCGAGGGTGGTCTTGCCCACCCCGGCGGTGCCGGCGATCGCCGAGATCACGACCGCACCGCAGCCGGGGGCGCGGTCCGGCAGGAGCTCGTCGAGCGCCCGGAGCTCCCGGCTGCGGCCGGTGAAGTGCCGGATCGCCATGGGTAACTGCTGCGGCACCGGCGGCCCGGGCGGGCCGGGAAGGGCTCGGGCAGGCCCCGGGCGCACCCCACCACTGTCGCCGCCCGGCCGTACGGCCTCCGGGGCGTCCGGGTCGGCCTGCCCGTCGGCTCCGGCCGGCTGCTGCGAGCCCACGTCCCGGGCGGCCTTCAGCCACCGGGCGCGGGTGTCCTGGTCGACGCCCAGGGCCTCGGCGAGCCGGACCACCGAGGACGGCCGCGGCCGGCGCCCACCCGCCTCCAGGGCGCTGATCGAGCGGGCCGACACCCCCGAGCGCTCGGCGAGTTCGTCCTGGCTCCACCCCGCCGACAGGCGTCGCTCACGCAGCAGCGCGGCGAAGACGACAGCTCCCACACATCCCCCCGGATCCCGGCGAACCGTGCCGCCGCCCCGACCGTCCGGCGCGGACCGCGGACGAGCGTAGCCCTCACGGGCCCCAAGTGTCAGGTCAACGTCAGGTCAACGTCGTGGTCCGCCCGCCCGCACCACGGCGAGGATGAGCCACCGACGGACCCGGACGGGCCGGGACGCGGCGACGGGGGTACCGCGACCCGGCTCGTCCGGCCCGGGCGTGCGCCTGGCCGCCGGCCCGCTCGACAGCTCCGCGCTCGGAGCCCTGGGCGCACCCCGGCGGGCCGACTCGCCGGCCGACCGGCAGGACCCACAGAACGTGTTCAGACAACTTGAGGCGTTCGCCGGACGTACAGCGGGCAGTCATGAGTGGTCCGCCGGGCGGTACCCCGCAGCCGCTGTCCTTGGGGTGCCGTCCACCACCCTCGCGACACCAGAGGTCATCCACCCATGGCAGAGCTGAACCGTCGTCGTTTCCTCCAACTCGCGGGCACCACCGCCGCGTTCACCTCGCTCTCACAGAGCATCGCGCGGGCCGCCGCGATCGCCCCGCAGGGCACCACCGGTACCCTCCAGGACGTCGAGCACATCGTCGTCCTGATGCAGGAGAACCGTTCCTTCGACCACTACTTCGGGGCCATGAAGGGCGTCCGGGGCTTCGGCGACCCCCGCCCGGTGACCCTGCCCAGCGGCCAGTCGGTGTGGCACCAGACGGACAGCAGCAAGAAGGAGGTGCTGCCGTTCCGCCCCCAGGTCAACGACCTGGGGATGCAGTTCGTCCAGGACCTCAACCACGACTGGGCCGGCGGCCACAAGGCCTTCAACAACGGCAAGTACGACCAGTGGGTGCCCGCCAAGACCGCCACCACCATGGCGTACCTCACCCGCCAGGACATCCCGTTCCACTACGCGCTCGCGGACGCCTTCACCATCTGCGACGCCTACCACTGCTCGTTCATCGGCTCCACCGACCCGAACCGCTACTACATGTGGACCGGCTTCACGGGCAACGACGGCACCGGCGGCGGCCCCGTCCTCGGCAACCAGGAGGCCGGGTACGGCTGGACGACCTACCCCGAGCGGCTGGAGAAGGCCGGAATATCCTGGAAGATCTACCAGGACATCGGCGACGGCCTCGACGCGGCCGGCTCCTGGGGCTGGATCGGCGACGCCTACCGCGGCAACTACGGCGACAACTCGCTGCTCTACTTCAACAACTACCGCAACGCCAAGCCCGGCGACCCGCTCTACGACAAGGCCCGCACCGGCACCAACGCCAAGGCCGGCGACGGCCTGTTCGACGTGCTGCGCCGCGACGTGCAGGCCGGCACCCTGCCGCAGATCTCCTGGATCGCCGCCCCCGAGGCCTTCACCGAGCACCCCAACTGGCCCGCCAACTACGGCGCCTGGTACGTCTCCCAGGTCCTGGACGCGCTGACCTCCAACCCGGACGTCTGGGCCCGCACGGCACTGTTCATCACCTACGACGAGAACGACGGCTTCTTCGACCACGTCGTACCGCCGTTCCCGCCCTCCTCCGCCTCCCAGGGCCTGTCGACGGTCTCCACCACGGCCGACTACTTCCCCGGGAACGCCAGTTACTCCGCCGGACCGTACGGCCTCGGCCAGCGCGTGCCGATGCTGGTGGTCTCGCCCTGGAGCACCGGCGGCTACACCTGCTCCGAGACCTTCGACCACACCTCGATCATCCGCTTCATGGAGCGCCGCTTCGGCGTGCTGGAGCCCGACATCTCGCCCTGGCGGCGCGCCATCTGCGGCGACCTGACCTCCGCCTTCGACTTCACCGCCGCCAACGCGACCCCGGCCGCGCTGCCCTCCACCGCCGGCTACCTCCCGCCGGACCACAACCGCCACCCCGACTACGTGCCCACCCCGCCCGCCACCGGCACCATGCCCAAGCAGGAGGCGGGCAGCAAGCCCACCCGCCCGCTGAAGTACGCCCCGTTCGTGGACGGCGCCGCCGACACCGGCACGGGCAAGTACCGCCTCACCTTCAGCGGCGGCGCGGCGGCCGGCGCCCAGTTCCTGGTGACCTCGGCGAACCGCACCGACGGCCCGTGGACGTACACGGCGGAGGCCGGGAAGTCGATCGCGGACGCCTGGAACACCACCTACTCCAAGGGCGTCACCGACCTGACCGTCCACGGCCCCAACAGCTTCCTGCGCCGCTTCCGCAACCCCGGCAAGACCGCCGGGCCCGAGGTCACCGCACGCCACAACGCGGCCACCGGCAACCTCGACCTGACCCTCACCAACGCGGGCAGCGCGGACGTCGTCCTGACCGTCACCAACGCCTACGCCGGCACCCCGCGGACCGTCACCGTCCGCAAGGGCGCGACGGTCGCGTACACCGTCGACCTGAGCTCCAGCCGCAACTGGTACGACGTGACCGTCACCTCCAACGCGACCGTCGACTTCGTCCGCCGCCTGGCCGGCCACGTCGAGACCGGCACCCCCGGCCTCTCCGACCCCGGCCTGATCACCTACTGACGGCTGACCGAAAACGGATCCCGGCCCCGGGCCCACCCGCCCGGGGCCGACGGTCCTCGTCGCGGCCCGGGAACGCCCGGTGACCTATCGTGGGCGGATGACCGATCATCGGACCGCCCGGCCGGCCACCGCTCGGCCGTCCGTGGCCCGCACGGGCTACCTCCTTGCCGCCGTCGCCTTCGCCGTCTGCATGGCCGGCACCACCCTGCCCACCCCGCTCTACGGCCTGTACCAGGAGAAGATCGGCTTCTCCGAGCTGACGGTCACCGTCGTCTTCGCCGTCTACGCCTTCGGCGTCATCGGCGTCCTACTGCTCGCCGGCAACGTCTCCGACACCGTCGGCCGCCGCCCCGTCCTGCTCTGCGGCCTGGGCTTCGCGGCCTGTAGCGCCGTCGTCTTCCTGGCCGCCGACGACGTGCCGCTGCTGCTCGCCGGCCGGCTGCTGTCCGGCTTCTCGGCCGGGCTGTTCACCGGCACCGGCACCGCGTACGTGCTGGAACTCGCCCCGCCCGAGCAGCGTGCCCGCGCGGGCTTCGTCGCGACCGCCGCCAACATGGGCGGCCTCGGCTGCGGGCCACTGCTCTCGGGCCTGCTCGCCGAGTACGCCCCCGCCCCGCTCGTCCTGCCCTTCGTCGTGCACCTCGCCCTGGTCGCGGCCTCCTTCGCGCTCCTCCTGCTGCTGCCGGAGACCGTCGCCGGGGCCCGCCCGCTGCGCACCGCCCGGCCCCACCGGCCGAGCCTGCCGCCGGAGGTCCGCCGGGTGTTCGTCCCGGCCGCGATCGCCGCCTTCGCGGGGTTCTCCCTCCTCGGCCTGTTCACCTCCGTCAGCCCCGCCTTCCTCACCGGCGCGCTGGGCGTGCACAACCTCGCCGCCATCGGCCTCGTCGTCTTCACCGCGTTCTTCGCCTCCACCCTCGGCCAGCTCCTGGTGCCCCGGCTCGGCACCGCCCGGGCGATCCCGCTGGGCTGCCTGGTGCTCATCGCCGGGCTGGCCCTGCTGTCCGCCTCGCTCGCCTGGACCGTCCTCGCCCCGCTGGTGCTCAGCGCCCTGGTGGGCGGCGCTGGCCAGGGCATGGGCCTGCGCGGCGCGGTGGGCGAGATCGCCGCCGCCAGCCCCGCCGAACACCGCGGTGGCGCCCTCTCGGCGCTGTTCGTGGTCGCCTACTTCGGCATCTCGATCCCGGTCATCGGGGTGGGCCTGCTCACCGGGCCGGTCGGCCTGGCCCACGCCGGCCTGGTCTTCGCCGCCTGCATGGCCCTGCTGGCCGCCGCCTCCGGCGCGTACCTGCTGCGCCAGGCGGGCACCCCGGCCTGACCCGCCCGGTTTGCCCCCTATGCCCGGTTTGCCTCCCGGACTCGGGACCGATAGACACGATCCCGACACTGTGCGTGACAACGGGAGGACTCCCCATGAGCGTGACGAATCGGTACCGGGAGGCCTGGGAGGGCTTCTGGCGCGGCGCACCCGAGGAGCCGGGCTCGGTGATCTGGGACGCCGAACCCTCCCTCACCGCCGCCCGCCACCTCGACCTGTTCGACCGCCACCTCACCGACCCGGAGCTGCCCCTCGTGGATCTGGGCTGCGGCAACGGCACCCAGACCGGCTTCCTCGCCGAACGGTTCACCCGCACCGTCGGCGTCGACCTGTCCGCCGCGGCCCTCGACCTCGCCCGGCGCCGGGATCCGCACCGGCGGGTCGAGTTCGCGCAGCTGGACGCCACCGACGCCGAAGCCGTCCGGGCGCTGCACGACCGCCTCGGCGACGCCAACGTGTACGTGCGCGGCCTCATCCACCAGTGCGAGCCGGCCGACCGCGGCCCGGTCGCCGAGGCCGTCGCCTCCCTGCTCGGCGACCGCGGCCGGGCCTTCGTCGTCGAACTCTCCGAGTCCGCCAAGACCGTCCTGACGGACCTCGCCCGGAGCCCGGCCGGCCCGCCCCCGAAGCTGGTCCCGGTCTTCGCCCACGGCCTCGCCCCCGCCGAGGTCGCCGACGCGGCCTTCCCCGCCCTCTTCCGCGCCGCCGGGCTCACCGTCCTCGCCACCGGCGACCTGCCGCTGTCCACCACGGAGACCACCCCGGACGGCCGACGGATCGACCTGCCCGCCCAGTGGCTGGTGCTGGGCCGAATCTGAACCGACCGACCGCGAGCGGCTATGGCTGGGCGGCGAGGAGCGCGGTACGGAAGACGAACCCGTTCCACGGCGTCCGCGGGTCGCGGCCGGTCGTCGCCGCCAGACGCCGCAGCCGGTAGCGGACGGTCTGCGGGTGGACGTGGAGGCGGGCCGCGGCCGCGGCGGCGCCGTCGGAGTACAGGACGGCGTCGAGGGTGCGCAGGGTCTCGGGCTCCTGGGTGAGGTGGCCCAGCACCGTGCCGGCCACCCGCGCGGGATCGGCGTCCGGGTGTCCGGTGACCAGGGCCACCACCTCCAGGTCGCCGCGGTCGAGCACCCGGCGCTCGGCGCGCACGAGGGCGGAGGCGTGCCGCACGCCGTGCGCGGCGAGGCGGTAGTCGCGCGGCGCGGTGGCGGCGGTGGCGCCGGTGAGCAGGGCGCCGGTGAGCCCGTGCCCGGTCATCAGGCGGTCCAGCTCCTGCGGGTCGACCGCCTTGACCAGGGCGACCCCGACGCCGTCCATCGTGGTGTGGATCGCGGCGAGTTCGCGGTCCGCGGCCTCCCCGGCGGCCCGCGCATCCAGGGCCGCGGCCACGACCGACGCCGCCCGCTCCGCGTCCTCGGCGGCCCCGGTCGGCGCGGCCGTCCCCGAGGGCCCGGCTGCCGAACCGGCCGGGTCGGCCACCACCAGGTCGAAGGACGGCGGCAGTTGGGCGTCGAGCTCGCGCAGGCGGGCACGGAGGGTGCCGGTGTGGCTCTGCCGGCCGAGCAGCAGGTCGGTGAGGAGCCCGCGCAACGAGCGCTCACGGTCCTCGCTGAGGCTGCGCCCGGTCGACTCGTAGCCGTCGAAGATCGCCTCGGAGGACTGGTCGAGGACCGTCAGCCACACCCGGGCGAGCGCGGCGGTGTCGGCGGCGGAGAGGCCGTCGGCGAAGCCGTCGCCGATCCGTTCGAAGAACGCGAGCGCGGCGACCCGGTAGGCGCGCAGGACCGCCGCGAGCGGCCGGGCGTCGCGGGCCCGGACCGCGCCGACGCCGCGGAACATCCGCAGGTCACTGGGATCCAACTCGCCGTCCACGGACCACAGTTCGAGTACCCGGCGGAGCGTCCAGACGATGATCGAGCGGACCTCCGCCAGCTGGCGGGCGTCAAGGTTGGCGTAGGCCGGAATCTCCCGGGCGATGGCGGCCATGAACGAGTCGACCACGGCCGTCTCGTCCTTGAGGATCCGCGTCACGACGCTCCGCCGGTCGCCCGCGGAGCCCTGTGCGGCGGAGCCCTGTGCGGCAGAGCCCTGTGCGGCAGAGCCCTGTGCAGCGGAACCCTGTGCAGCAGGACCCTGTGCAGCGGGGCCCGACGCGGTCGACCGTGCGCCCTGTGCGTCCGGGACAGTCTTCTTTGTCACCACCTGACAAGGCTAGTCCCGCCCCGCCCGCCCGGCGCGCCACCATGGGGCGGCGGAGCCGTCGCGACCGCGCGACGGCGGTGGCCCTGCGGGAGAGCCGAATGACGTTCCAGCCCGATGTCATCGTGGTCGGGGCCGGTCTCGCCGGCCTGGTGGCGACCCACGAGCTGGCGAAGGCCGGCAAGCGGGTGCTGGTCGTCGAACAGGAGAACCGGCGGAACCTGGGCGGGCAGGCGTTCTGGTCCCTCGGCGGCCTCTTCTTCGTCGACAGCCCCGAGCAGCGCCGGGCCGGGATCCGGGACTCGCTGGAGCTGGCCCGGCAGGACTGGTTCGGTTCGGCGGCCTTCGACCGGCCGCACGACGAGGACCTCTGGGGCCGTCGCTGGGCCGAGGCGTACGTGGCGTGGGCGGCCGGCGGCAAGCGCCGGTACCTGCGCGAGCTCGGCCACCGGGTGGTGCCGCTGGTGGGGTGGGCCGAGCGTGGTGGCGGCTCGGCCACCGGCCACGGCAACTCGGTGCCGCGCTTCCACATCACCTGGGGCACCGGGCCCGGGGTGGTGGAGGCCTTCGCCCGCCCGGTGCTGCGGGCGGAGCGGAGCGGGCTGGTGCGGTTCGCCTTCCGGCACCGGGTGGACGGGCTGCTGACCGAGCGGGGCGCCGTGGTCGGCATCCGGGGCGCGGTGCTGGTGCCGGACGACTCCGAGCGCGGGCGGCCGTCCTCACGCGAGGAGGTCGGGCTGTTCGAGGAGCGGGCGGCAGCGGTGGTGGTGACCTCCGGGGGCATCGGGCACAACCACGCGCTGATGCGCGCCAACTGGCCGACCGAGCGGATCGGCCCGGCCCCGCGGCACCTGATCTCGGGTGTCCCGGCGCACGTCGACGGCCGGATGCTCGCCATCACCGAGGAGGCCGGCGGACGCGTCGTCAACCGCGACCGGATGTGGGCCTACACCGAGGGAGTCCACAACTGGGATCCGGTCTGGCCGGACCACGCGATCCGGATCCTGCCGGGGCCGTCCTCGCTCTGGTTCGACGCCGACGGGCGCCGGCTGACCGGCGCCTCCGGCGTGCCGGGCGCGGACTCGATCGGCGCGATGAAGCAGATCCTGGCCACCGGTCACGACTACTCGTGGTTCATCCTGACCCAGTCGATCATCGAGAAGGAGTTCGCCCTCTCCGGCTCCGAGCAGAACCCCGACCTGACCGGCCGTGACCTCCGCTTCGCGCTGAAGAGCCGGCTCGCCAAGGGCGCCCCCGCCCCGGTGGAGCGGTTCAAGCAGTACGGCGAGGACTTCGTCGTCGCCCGGACCCTCCCGGAGCTGGTCGCGGCCATGAACACGATCGCCCGCGGCCCGAAGCTCGACGCCGCCGACATCGAGCGCCAGATCCTCGCCCGCGACCGCGAACTGGCGAACGGGTTCACCAAGGACGTGCAGGTGATGGCGATCCACAACGCCCGCAGGTCGCTGACCGACCGGATCGCCCGGGTCGCCAAACCCCACCGGATCCTGGACCCGGCGCACGGCCCGCTCATCGGCGTCCGCCTCAACATCCTGTCCCGCAAGACCCTCGGCGGCCTGCAGACCGACCTGGACTCCCGGGTCCTCGGCGCCGACGGCACCCCGGTCCCCGGGCTCTACGCGGCCGGCGAGGTGGCGGGCTTCGGCGGCGGCGGGGTCCACGGCTACAACGCCCTGGAGGGCACCTTCCTCGGCGGCTGCATCTTCTCGGGCCGAGCGGCGGGCCTGGCCCTCGGGCGGGTGCCGCGTGCTCCCCGCACCGCCTCCGACATTTCGGTTATCGAGCCGCCCGCCGACGGTCTCCCGTTGTAGTGAGCCGAATCCCTCGGCCCGGCCGGCGCCGCCTCGGGGCGCGCCCGCGACGGAAGGACCTGCCCATGACCGCTTCCCCCGCCCGTCCGTTCCGCCGGGGCTGGCTGCTCGCGTCCTGCCTGCCGGTGCTGCTCGTCCTCGGGATGGCGGCCTCCGTTCCGTCCGTCTCCCCCGCTCCGGCGAGCGGCGGAACGCCGGGGACAGCAGGGGCAGCGGGGGCAGCAGGGACGGCGGGGATGGCGGGGATGCCCGGGATGGCGCCCGGCACGGCGGGCGCCCTGCAGAGCCCCGGGCGCGGCCTCGCCGCCGAGCAGGACGGCTACCGCCTGGACACCGCCACCACCGAGCTGCCCGCCGGGCGTCCGTCGGCCTTCAGGTTCACCGTCGCCGGCCCGGACGGCGCACCCGTCACCGACTTCGCCGTCCACCAGACCAAGAAGCTGCACTTCTACGCGATCCGCACCGATCTCACCGGCTTCCAGCACCTCCACCCGGACCCGGCCGAGGACGGCAGCTGGACCGCGGACCTCGCCGCCCTCACCCCCGGCAGCTGGCGGCTGTACGCCGACTTCGTCCCCGCCACCGGCCCGCACGCCGCCGAACTCGTCCTCAGCCGCACCGTCACCGTGCCCGGCGACTCCACCCCGGTGCCGCTGCCCGCCCCGGCCGACACCACCACCGTCGACGGCTACACCGTCGCCCTGCACGCCCAACCGATGGCCGGGGCACACCAGTTGGTCGCGACCATCAGCCGGGACGGCCGACCGGTCACCGACCTCCAGCCGTACCTGGACAGCTACGCCCACCTCAGCGCCTTCCACGAGGGCGACCAGGCGCTCGCCCACCTCCACCCGGCGGACGCCGTCCACGGCGACCACGGCGGCCCCACCCTGACCTTCCAGGCCCTCCTCCCGGAGCCGGGCAACTGGCGGGTCCTCCTGCAGTTCCAGACCGCCGGAAGGCTGCACACCGCCGAACTCACCCTGCCCGTCGACCGGCTCGGGTGACGGCACCGCACCGAGGCAGGGCCGGGGGACCTACTCCGGGTCGGCCGGCCGCCAGTGCGGGTGCTCGCGCTCGGCCCAGCGGCGTTCCACCAGCCCGGTCCGCATGCCCAGCCGCGACTCCGGGTCCAGCCAAGCCATCCGGACGTGCCCGGCGACCACGACGGCGATGGCGGCGGCCAGCCAGTCGTGCACGAAGGTCGCGCCGGTCCGCCAGGACGCCGGGGCGAGGTGGGTGAGCCACATCAGCAGCCCGCTGCCGACGATCACCAGCATCGACCCGAGGGTCCACTGCGCGTACAGCTTCTGGCCCGCGTTGAACTTCCCGGCGGGCCGGTGCGCCGCCCTGGTCCGGACGGCCCGCAGCCATTGCCAGTCGGTCGGGGTGAAGCGGCTGAGCCGGGCGAGGTCGGCCCGCAGGGCACGGAAGGCGAGGCCGAGCAGCAGCGGTACGGGCAGGGCCAGGCCGCACCACACGTGCACGGTCACCACCAGCGGCCGGTTGCCGACCAGTTCGGCGAGCGGGGCGAGGTAGAGGCAGCCGGCCGTGGCCAGGCAGACGCCCATCAGCGCGGCCGTCACCCGGTGGACCCACCGCTCGGCGCGGGTGAAGCGCGGGACCAGCTCAGTTCGTCGGTTCATCACTTCGCCCGTTCGACCGGCCGACCCAGGCGTCGACGTCATAACCGTTCCGTTCCCAGTAGCCCGGCTCGACCGAGCCGGTCACCGTGATGCCCGAGAGCCACTTCGCGGACTTGTAGAAGTACATCGGCGCGACGTACAGCCGCACCGGCCCGCCGTGGTCGTGCGTGATCGGGGCGTCCTGCATGCGCAACGCGACCAGCACGTCGTCCCGCCGGGCCTGCTCCAGGGTGAGGCTCTCGGTGTACGCGCCGTCGAAGCAGCTGAAGCGCACGGCCTTCGCCTCCGGCGCCACCCCGGCGGCGTCCAGCAGGTGCGCCAGCGGCACCCCCTCGAAGGGCGTGTGCGGCACCCGCCACCCGGTGACGCACTGGACGTCCTTGACCAGCCGCCGCTGCGGCATCGCCTGGAGGTCGGCCAGCCGGTGCGTCGCGGGGCGCCGGACCAGGCCGTCGACGGTCAGCGTGTAGGTCCCCGCGTCCCGTTCGGGGACGGAGGTCACCACCGAGTAGTACCGGAAGCCGTTGTTCCCGGGCAGCAGCCCGCTCAGGCCGCTCGGATCGCGCTCCGCCAGGGCCGACTCCGCCCGCTGCAGGTACGGTCCGGCCGCCACCCCGATCGCCCCGAGGCCGAGCAGGCCGAGCACCACCCGCCGCCCGACCGGGGTGCCCCGGCTCTCGTCCGCTGCGCCGTCGCCCTGAGGTGTTCTGTCCACCCGACGATTCGAGCAGGTCGACCCGGGTGATGGCCAGGGCCGGCCCCCTCCCGTAAGGCTTTCGTCATCAGGGTCAGCCGCGGCCCAGGACGCGGTCGACGGCGATCTCGATGACCACCCGGTCCGGGTTGACCCGCGGCGGGCGGTAGCGCTCGGCGTAGCGGCGCTCCGCCTCGGCGACCTGCTCGGGCTCGTCGCGGACGACCGCGACGCCCTCCAGGGTCGCCCAGCGCGCCCGGTCGACCTGGCAGACCGCGACCCGCATGCCCTCCGGCCCGGCCGCGGCGACGTTGCGCGCCTTGCGGCTGGTGCGGCTGGTGATGACCCGGGCGGTTCCCGTCTCCGGCTCGAAGGTCACACCGACCGGCACCACGTGCGGGGTGCCGTCCGGACGGCTGGTGGTCAGCGTGGAGATGTGCCGCTCGCGCCAGAAGGCGAGCATGGCGTCGTCGAGGTCGCGCGGGTCATGGGCCATGATCGCGATCGTACGGCCCCCGGGAAACGGTCGGTCCCCGGGGGCCGTAGGGCGTGCGGACGGTCAGTGCCCGCGCGCGATCCACTCCGGCAGGGCGGGGGCCTCGGCGCCGATGGTGGTCGGGTCGCCGTGGCCGGTGCGCACCACCGTCTCGGCCGGGAGCGTCAGCAGGCGCTCGCGGATCGAGTCGATGATGGTCGGGAAGTGCGAGAAGGACCGGCCGGTCGCGCCCGGGCCGCCGTGGAACAGGGTGTCCCCGGTGAAGACGGTGCCCAGCGCGGGCGCGTACAGGCAGACCGCGCCCGGCGCGTGGCCCGGGGTGTGCAGGACGGTCAGCTCGATGCCGGCCACCTCGATCCGCTGCCCGTCGGCCAGTTCGCCGTCCGGAAGGCGCTCGGGGTGGGTGAGCTTCCACAGCGGCAGGTCGTCCGGGTGCAGCAGGATCGGCGCACCGGTCCGGGCGGCGAGGGCCGGGGCCGCGTCGATGTGGTCGTTGTGCGCGTGGGTGGAGACGATCGCCCACAGCCGCCGGCCGCCGAGCGCGGCCTCGATGGCCTCGGCGTCGTGCGCGGCGTCGATCACCACCGCCTCCTCGTCGTCGCCGACGATCCAGACGTTGTTCTCCACCTCCCAGCTGCCGCCGTCGAGTTCGAAGGTCCCGGCGGTCACCAGCCGGTCGACCCGGGCGTTCGTGCCGTGCCCGCTCACAGGATCACCACCGAACGCAGGACGTCGCCCTGGTGCATCCGCTCGAAGGCCTGCTCCACCGCGTCGAGTTCGATGGTCTCGCTGACGAAGGCGCGCAGGTCCACGCGGCCCTGGAGGTAGAGGTCGATCAGCATCGGGAAGTCCCGCGAGGGCAGGCAGTCGCCGTACCAGGAGGACTTGAGGGCGCCGCCGCGGCCGAAGACGTCGAGCAGCGGGAGCTCCAGCGTCATCTCCGGGGTGGGCACGCCGACCAGGACGACGGTGCCGGCCAGGTCGCGGGCGTAGAAGGCCTGCTTGTAGGTCTCGGGCCGGCCGACCGCCTCGACGACCACGTCCGCGCCGTTGCCGCCGGTCAGCTCGCGGATCGCCTCGACCGGGTCGGTGGTGCGGGAGTTGACGGTGTGGGTGGCGCCGAGCGTGCGGGCGGTCTCCAGCTTGCGGTCGTCGATGTCCACGGCGATGATCTTCGCCGCGCCCGCCAGCCGGGAGCCCAGCACGGCTGCGCCGCCGACGCCGCCGCAGCCGATGACCGCGACCGAGTCGCCGCGGCCGACGTTGCCGGTGTTGATCGCGGCGCCGATGCCCGCCATCACGCCGCAGCCCAGCAGCCCGGCGACGGCCGGCTCGGCGGCCGGGTCGACCTTGGTGCACTGGCCGGCCGCGACCAGGGTCTTCTCGGCGAAGGCGCCGATGCCCAGGGCCGGGGACAGTTCGGTGCCGTCGAGCAGCGTCATCTTCTGCTTGGCGTTGTGGGTGTCGAAGCAGTACTGCGGGCGCCCGCGCCGACAGGACCGGCACTGGCCGCACACCGCACGCCAGTTGAGGACCACGAAGTCGCCGGGCGCGACCTCGGTGACGCCCTCGCCGACCGTCTCCACGATGCCCGCGGCCTCGTGGCCGAGCAGGAACGGGAACTCGTCGTTGATGCCGCCCTCGCGGTAGTGCAGGTCGGTGTGGCAGACGCCGCAAGCCTGGATCCTGACCACCGCCTCGCCCGGGCCCGGGTCCGGCACCACGATCGTGGTCACCTCCACGGGCGCGCCCTTGGCGCGCGCGATGACTGCCTTGACCTGCTGGGGCATCCGATTCCACCTCCGTCGGCCGGTGCGCCTGTGCACCGGCGTGACCTGCGACAAAACGACTGCAGAAGCACTGCCCACGAAGCGTAGCGCCCACCTCACGGACACTCACCCGGCAGCCGCGGTGCGGTCCTCGCAGCGACGCCCGAGCGGTCCCGGCGCGGCCCTGGAACCGGGGGCGCACGGGCGGCGCCGAGCGCTCGTCGGCACGCCTCGAAGTGCCCGGAAAGCACCGGTGTTGGCTGGAACTGCCGCAGACGGGCGCCCCGCGGCCCACGTACGGTCGTAGCAGAAGCGGTTCACGCGACCACGCTCAGCACTCCTGCCCCACCCGGTGACGCGCCACCGCGCGGCGCCCGTGCCCGGCGCGCACCGACCGTACGCCCGCGCACATTTCGCGCCACTCCGCAGCAGACGCCCGACCCCGCCCCGGCCGTGTCGAGCCGCCGGCCGGCCGCACCCACCCGTCCCCGCACCAATCCCGGATCCACCCCCCGTCGGGCCGCCCCCGCGGCCCCCGCCCTGGAGTCTGGAGTACGGATGTCCATCGAGAACAGTGCGACCGGCGCCGGAACCGGCACCGCCCCGCTCCCCCCGCTGCACTGCCTGCGCCGCCTGGAGCCCGGGCCGCCCCGGCTCGCCGCGCTGCCCACCGGCACGCCGGTCTGGCTGGTCAGCCGGCACGCCGACGTGCGGCAGGTGCTGACGGATCCGCGCCTGGGCCGTGCTCCGCTCTACGCGCCGGACGCGCCGCCGATCACGGTCACGCCCAACATCCTGGACGACCCGCAGAGCATGCTGAACATCGACGGCACCGAGCACCAGCGGCTGCGCCGCACCGTGCAGCGGGCCTTCACCCCGCGGGCGATCGCCCGTTGGAAGCCGTGGGTGGCGTCGGTCGTCGAGTCCCTGATCGACGAGCTGATCGACCACGGCTCCCCCGCCGACATCGTCGGCGGCTACACCCGCCCGCTGCCGGTCGCGGTGATCAGCCGGCTGATGGGCCTGGACAACCTGGACACCAAGCGGCTCGCGCACTGGAGCGACCACGCGCTCTCCACCACCGCCTACAGCGCCGAGGCGATCGGCGCCGCGATGGACGAGTTCGCCGCCTTCGGCGCCGAGGTGATCGCCCAGCGCCGCGCCGAGCCCGGCGACGACCTGGTCAGCAGCCTGCTCGCGGCCGCCGCCGAGGACGGCTCGATCACCGAGGCGCAGCTGGTCGCGCTGGTCATCGGCCTGGTCGTGGCCGGCCACGAGACCACCATGACCAGCCTCGGCAACGCCCTGGTCTACCTGCTCCACGACGGCCGCGAGGCCTGGCAGCAGCTCGCCTCCGACGAGTCCAGCGCCGCCGCCGCGACCGAGCAGCTGCTGCGCGCCGTCCCGCTCGGCGACGCCCACGAGCACATGCCCGGACTGCTGCGCCGCACCGTGGAGGACGTGGAGATCGGCGGGGTGGTGATCCCGGCCGGCAGCGTGGTGGCGGCCGACGCCAGCTCCGCCAACCAGGACCCGTCGGTCTACACCGGGGACCTGAGCACCGAGCTGTTCTCCCCGCTGGCCGCGCCGATGCTGACCTTCGGGGCCGGGCCGCACCACTGCCTGGGCGCCTGGCTGGCCCGGATGGAACTGGAGCTCGCCCTGCACCGGCTGGCCCGCCGGCTGCCCGCCCTGCGGACGACCGAGCCGGTCGAGCGGATCGACTGGCGGCGCGGCCTGCTCACCCGCAGCCCGAACACCCTCCAGGTGGCCTGGTGACCGGCCGGGCCGACACCGAGCCGGTGGTGGTCCGGGTCGACCGGGACCGCTGCATCGGCTCCGGGATGTGCGCGCGCAGCGCGCCCGGCTCGCTGGCCCTCGGCGCCGACGGACTGGCCGCCCCGCTGGCCGCGTACGCCGACGGCGGTGCGGAGTTGACGGAGGAACTGACCGAGGCGGTGGACTTCTGCCCGGTCGAGGCGCTCACCCTGCACGCGGCCCGCGGGGGCTACCGGATCGACCCGGCGGACTGATCCCCGTTCCGGTGGTGCCTGCGCTCGCCGACAGCGGGCGGGCACCACCGGAACCCGCGGGCACCCACCGCAGTCTGCGGGCACCTGTCGCGGTCTGCGGGCACGCCGGGCTTGCGGCACGCCGGGATCGATGAGCCTGGCTCATGGATCGATGAGCTCATCGATCTTGTTCGGCGCTCTCCCCGGCTGGTGGGCTGACCCCATGACAGACGCCGAAGCCCTTGCTCCCACCGACACCTCCGCCCCGCCGGCCGCCCACCGCTGGTCGCCGGTCCTGGCCATGGCCCTCGCCACCTTCACCGTGGTCTCCGCCGAGATGATGCCGGTCGGCCTGCTCACCCCGATGTCCCACAGCCTCGGCGTCTCCGACGGCGTCACCGGCCTCTCCCTCACCATCACCGGCCTGATCGCGGCCGTCCTCTCCCCCTTCGCCCCCATGCTCGTCGGGCTGCGCGACCGCAGGACCGTCCTGGTCGCCTTCATGCTGCTGCTCGGCCTCGCCAACGCCCTGACCGCCCTCGCCCCGGACTTCGCCGTCCTCGCCCTCGGACGCGTCCTGCTCGGCGCAGCGATGGGCATCGTCTGGGGCCTCGCCGCCGGCCTCGGCCCGCGCCTCGCCGACCGTTCGCGCCTCCCCCTGGCCATGACGCTGATCTTCTCCGGCGTCTCCGTCGCCTCCGTCCTCGGCGTCCCGCTGGGCACCTACCTCGCCGCCCTGCTCGACTGGCGCGCCGCGTTCTGGGCCCTCGCCCTGCTCGCCGTCGCCTCCGCCGCCGTCCTCGCCGCCACCCTGCCCGCCCTGCCGGTCCACGGCCGCGGACGGCCGGGCAGCCTCGCCGGTGCCCTGCGCCACCGCGGCGTCGCCGTCGGGCTCGCGATCACCGCGTTCGTCGTGCTCGGCCACTTCGTCGGCTACACCTATGTCCGTCCCGTCCTCGAAACCGACGCGGGCCTGGGCAACGGCGTCATCGCCGCCTGTCTGCTGGTGTACGGACTGGCGGGCGTCGCCGGGAACTTCACCCTCGGCCCGCTGTCCGGACGCCGCCCCAGGACGGCCGTCCTCCTCGCCCTCGCCGGCGTCACCCTCGCCGCCGCCCTGCTCCCGTACGCCACCGGCGGCCTCGCCACCGTGCTGCTCGTCCTGGTGGTCTGGGGCGCCTCGTACGGCGGGGTGTCGGTCTCCACCCAGACCTGGGTGCGCACCGCCGACCCGGCCAGGATCGAGGCCTCGGCGGCGGTCTGGGCAGGCGTCTTCAACGCGAGCATCGCCGTCGGCTCGCTGGCCGGCGGGCTGGTCGTCGACCACGCCGGGACCCACGCCGTCCTGGGCACTGCGGCGGCCCTGACCGCCGCCGGGCTGCTGCTCGCCGCCCGCTCCCGGCCGGGCGCCGGTCGGCGGGGGTGACGGCGATCGGCATCGGGCGGCTCAGTCGACGTGCTTGACCAGCAACTCGACGAAGGCCTCCGCCAACGGGTGCGGCCGCCGCTGGTGCTGCACCACCTCCAGGCTGGTCGGCCCCAGTTCCGGCACCGGCAGGAAGCGGACGTCCGGCCGCTGGAGGTACGTCGTGCTGCGCTCGCACAGCAGCAGCCCCCGGCGGGTGCCGGCCACCATCGACAGGCCCTCCTGGAGGGTGACGGCACCCGCCGCGTACGCCAACTCCCGCCCGCCGGGCGTCCGCCGGGGCGCGTTCGCCTCCCGCCAGTACTCGGGCGCCGGGCCGCGCGGCTCGATCAGCGGCAGCGCGGCCAGCTCCTCGCCGCTCACGCCGCCCGCCCCGACCGGCACCTGCGCGGCCGAGACCGCCAGGTACACCGGCTGCCGGGAGAACTCCAGCAGCACCTCCAAGCCCGGCTCCCGGCAGGGGGCGAGCACGATGGCCAGGTCGACCTCGCCCCGGGCGAGCTGGGAGAACGGGTCCGACCAGGGCAGTTCGACCAGCCGGGCGGCACCCTCCGGCAGGCGCGCGATCGCCCGGGCCACCGGCTCGTACACCGCGCACTGGAAGCCCAGCCGCAGCGGCCGGGCGGTCGCCGCCCGGGCCCGGGCCTCGGCGAAGCCCTCCCGGAGCCGGGCGAAGGCGGGCACCACCTGCTCGGCCAGCGCCCGCCCCAGCTCGGTCGACTCGACCCGCCGGCTGGTCCGCCGGAACAGCGGGGCACCGACCCGGTTCTCCAGACGCTTGACCAGCTGCGAGACCCGGCTCTGGGACAGGCCCAGGCGCTGCGCCGTCCGCCCGAAGTGCAACTGCTCGACGAGGACGGCGAAGCACTCCAGCTCCTGCAACGGCAACTCGGGAAGCACCGGAAGCCCGTGGGGCCCGGGGCCCGCCTCGCCTGGCGTCGGTCGTTCCACCTCGGCAGTCTATGCGCGGCCCCGCGCCCCGGCGCAGGCCAGGGCGGCGCGCAGCTCGGCGGCCGGATCGCCGGCGTGGTACGGGCGTTCGCTCGGCTCGATGTGATCCAGGAACTCCTGGTACCGCAGCGCGTACGACAGGTGGTACAGCGGCTCGGCCAGCTCCAGGGCGCGCAGCGGGTCCGAGCCGGGGGCGTGCCGGCGCCAGGCCTGCGCCCACACTTCGGTGTGGTGCTGCCAGGCCTCCGGCGAGAGGTAGGCGCGCGGGCGCAGCCCGTCCAGCGCGGGATGGCCGAGGCAGGCGTCGGCGAAGTCGATCACGGTGGCCGGGCGGCTGCCGTCGGAGCGCCAGTTGCCGGGGTGGAAGTCGCCGTGCAGCGCCGTCTCGGGCAGGCCGCAGGCCACCAACTCCGCTATCTGAACGGGAAGTTCGGCGATGAGAGCGCGGACGGCGGCCCGTTCCCCGGCGCTCAGGTCGGTCTCCTCGGGGAGCCGGTCCGCGAGCGCCGCCAGCCCGGCGAGCAGCGCACCGGGCGTGCGGTCGCGCAGTCCGGCGGCAGCGGCCGGGCCGTCGGCGAGCGCCGCCTGGGCGGCCACCAGCCGGGGCACCACCTCGGCGACGGTCTCGGCGGACGGGCCCCAGCCGTCCTCGCCGGGCACGTGGTCGAGCAGCAGCCGGCCGGCCGCCGGGTCGGCGGCGAGGACGGTCGGGACGAGCGTCGGATCGGCGTCGGCGAACAGCCGGATGACCGCACCCTCGGCGGCGTTGAAGGCCGGTGTGGTGGTCTTCAGCCAGGCGTCGGCGCCCCCGGCCACCGGGAGGCGGAAGAGGCCGGACAGGTTCCAGGTCCGGATCTGCCGGGCCGGCCCGGCCTGCGGGCGCCCCGCCCGGGCGAGTGCCGACTCCGCCCAGGCCAGCGCCTCGCGCAGGCCGCCGGGCGTGGCCCAGGCGGCACGCCGTTCGGCCGGGCCCAGCCGGGCGGCCGTGTCGCCGTCCGGCACACGGGGGTCGAGGCCCCCGGGCCGCTCCAGCGCCTCGGCGTGGTAGCGCACCCGCCCACCGCTGCCCGGGGTTCCACCGTGCCCCTCGACCAGCCGCGCCACGAGCACCGGCACACCGGACTCCTCCGTCGCCCGCGCCACCACCTCCGCCACGGAGGACCACCAGGGGCTGTCCACCCCGAAGGGCCCCAGCTGCCCGAAGTACTCGTCGCCATGGGTGAGATCGACCGTCACGGTCCGGCTGCTCGTGCTCTGCATCGGAGCAGCCTCACCCATCGGGGCGGGCGCAGTCGAACGATTTAGGACAGGCCCTCCGCAGGTCCTGCCGCAGCCCTCGCCCTGCCGGCGCCCTACCTCACCCGATCGCGACCGCCGTGCCGGAGACCCGTACCCGGGCGTCCTCCGCCCGGAGTTCGACGCTCAGCACGCCGGGCCGGCCCAGGTCCTCGCCCTGGTGCAGCGTCAGCACCACCGGAGCCGCCACCGCGCCCAGCTCGCGCAGGTAGGCGCCGAAGGCGGCCGCGGCCGCGCCGGTGGCCGGGTCCTCGACCACGCCGCCGACCGGGAACGGGTCGCGGACGTGGAAGACCTCGGCGGCCTCGCGCCAGACGAGTTGGAGGGTGACCAGGTCGCGGGCCCGCATGAAGTCCGCCAGGCCGTCGAAGTCGTAGTCGAGCCGGGCCAGTCGGCTGCGGGTGCCGGCGGCGAGGACGAGGTGCCGGGCGCCCGCGTAGGCGATCCGCGGCGGCAGGGCCGGGTCCAGGTCGGCGGCGGACCAGCCGAGCAGGGCGAGCGCCTGCTCGACGTCGGCCGCCGGGACGTCCTCGACCTTCGGCTCTACGCTGGTGAGGGTGGCCCGCAGCAGCCCGTCCGCGCCGCGCTCGACCTCGACCGGGACGTCCCCGGCCGCCGTCGTGAAGACGTACCGCCCGGGGCCGGTGCGCTCGGCCAGGGCGACGGCAGAGGCGACCGTCGCGTGCCCGCAGAACGGCACCTCGGCGAGCGGGCTGAAGTACCGTACCCGGTACGCCCCTTCCGTCGCCCCCGCGGTCAGGAAGGCGGTCTCGGAGTAGCCCACCTCGGCGGCGACGGCGAGCATCCGCTGCTCGGTCAGCCCGGTGGCGTCGAGGACGACGCCCGCCGGGTTCCCGCCCTCGGGGCGGGCGGCGAAGGCGGCGTAGCGGAGGATCGCGGGCTCGGCGGCGGCAGCGGCGTTAGTGGAGGCGTCGTCAGTCATGCCCGGACGAACGCGTTCCGCACGGCCGGTGTTCCCGGTCCCCCGATCGGTCACCGCAGCACCGCCTCCAGGAAGTCCGACCCGAGCCGGGCACTGCCCGCCAGGTCGAGCTGGTAGAGCATGTACCGCCCGCGCCGCTCCGTGGTGAGCAGCCCGGCCTTGCGCAGCACCGCCAGGTGGCGGGAGACCTCGGGCGCGCTGAGCTGCCAGGCGGCGGCCAGTTCGCCGGTGGTGTGCGGGCCGCGGGCCATGGTGCGGACGAGGCGCAGCCGGACGGGGTGGGCGAGTGCCTCCAGACGCTGCTGGACGAGGGCCAGCGAGACCGGCTCGGGCAGGTCGGCCTCGGCGGCCGGGTACTGGAGGACGGGCCGCCAGCCGGCGGCGTGGACGACGAGCAGGTGGGGGCGGCCGAAGACGGTGGGGATGAAGGTGACGCCGCCGTTGTCGACCGCGCTGGTGGCGTTGTCCTGCAGCTTGTCGATGACGATCCGGCGCCGCCCGTCCTCGCCCTGTTCGAGGCCGACGGCCGGCGACAGGGCGGCGACGGCCTCGGCGGCGCCGCGGTGGGCGAGCAGGTCGGCCTTGTGCCGGGCGTCGGCGGCGAGGGCGGGCAGGACGCGCCGCCAGGCGTCGGCGAAGAACGCGGACTCGCAGTCCTCCAGCATCCGCCGCACCAGGGCCCGGACGGCGGGCGGGTCGGCGAGCAGCCGGTCGGCGAAGGCGGCCTGCCGGGGGCCGCGGGCGAGGGCGAGTTCGCGGGCGCGCTCGTTGGCGGCGGGGTCGGTGAGCGGGGAGGCTGCGCGGGCGAGCCGGGAGGAGCCGCAGGTGGTGATGAGGGCTCCGGTGACGTACAGCTCGTCGTCGATCCGGTCGACGGCGTCGAGTTCGTCGGCGAGGGTGGCGCCGGGCAGACCGGGGACGAGGAAGTCGGCGCGCGAGGAGCGCCAGAGGAAGTCGGCCTCCAGCAGCCGCTCGGACAGCTCCGGCGGGATCGTGGCGGTGGTGCTGCTCGCCCAGCCGTGCAGCGCGGGGTGGTGCGCGGGCTCGGCGAGCACGTGCAGCATGGCGTTCAGCTCGGCGAGCGGGGACGGCGTGAAGAGCAGGCGCTCGTCGGGCAGGCCGGTGATGTCGATGGTCACACTCACGCACGGGATCCTGTCACCCCGCCCGAGGCGGCCTCCCGCCGATTGACGGGAACCGTCAATCGGCGTGCCGGGCGGCCGTGCCGGGGCGGACGGTAGCGGCCATGAGCCTGATCCAGGAGAAGTCCGTCCATGACCACGCCGCCGTCCGCGACGGCCTGTCGCCCGCCCCGCCGATCGGCGCCGGCCGCCGGGGCCCGGCCGCGCTGCTCGGACTGCTCGGCTCGGCCGGGCAGTCGCTGCGCCTGCTGACCGCTGCCGGCGGGCCCCGGTACGCCGTCGCGCTGGCGGTGGACGCGGTGGGCGGCGGGATGCTGCGGCCGTTCCTGCTGCTGTACGGGGTCGGGATGCTGCATCTGGGAGCGGGTGCGGTCGGTCTGGCGCTGTCGGCGGGGATGGTCGCGGGTCTGCTGGTGGTGCCGCTGACCGGCCGTTGGATCGACCGCGGTGCCCGCACCCTGCCCGCCGCCGTCACGCTGCTGCTGCGGGCGGCCGGTGCGCTGGCGCTGCTGCTCGCGGACGGCCTGGCGGGGTTCACGGCGGCCGCGGTGCTGTTCGGGGTGGGCAGCCAGTCCTGGCCGACCACGCACGCGGCGGTGGTGAGCACGCTGACCGAGGGGCGGCACCGGGACGCGGCGCTGGCCGCCGGTCGGGCGGTGCGCAATGCGGGGCTGGGCGCGGGCGCACTGCTGGCCACCGTGGCGGTGTCCGGTGGGGCGGGCGCGATCCGGCTGCTGGCCGGGGTGACCGGCGCGGCCTGCCTGAGCGCGGCCTGCCTGGTCGGCTCGCTGCGGGTAAGGGCTGCGCAGACGGCGCAGCCCGGCACGTCGCAGGAGCGGCGCGAGCCGCTGCGCCGGATCACCCTGCTGAGCCTGGCCAACCTGCCGTACGCGTTCTGCTTCGACGTGCTGGAGGTGGCGCTGCCGGCGCTGCTGGTGCTGCAGCTGCACGCCTCCCCGGCCTGGTCCTCGGGCCTGTTCGTGGGCAACACGGTGCTGGTGATCGCCCTGCAGCTGGCGCTGGTGCTGCGGCTGGCGGACCGTTCGCGGCGGGCCGTCCTGGCTGCCTCGGGGGCGCTGCTGGCGGTCTCGTACCTGGGCTTCTGGGCGGCCGGGGCGCTCGGCGGCACGTCGGGGGCGGCGGGGGTCGCGGTGGTCTCGGTGCTGTACACGCTGGGTGAGATCCTCTACACCGGCTCGGGTACGGCGCTGGTGGCGGCGGTCGCCCCGCCGCACCTGATCGGGCGGGCACTGGCGCGCTGGGAGCTGTCGATGGGCGTGGGCCGGGCGGCCGCTCCGGCCGTGCTGACCGCGCTGCCGGCCGCCGGCCCGGCCGCGCTGTGGGTGCCGCTCGCGGCCGCCACCGCGCTGGGGGCGCTGGCGGTGCTGCGGCTGGGCCCGGCGCGGTAGCCCCGGCCGTGGCTCCGGCTCCGCACCCGCCCGAGGCGCGGTCCGCCTCCTCCGGATGCGGGCGCCGCGCCCAACGCCGATGCTGGCGGCGAGGCGTGCGTCAGAGGAAGGACTGGTCAACGTGAGTGCACTCGACTTCGACATCGTCGACAGCCCCGACAGCTCGCTCAACAAGACCTCCGTCCTGGTCACCGGCCCGCGGGACGCCCTGCTGGTGGACGCCGGGTTCACCCGCTCCGACGGCCGCCGCCTGGTCGAGCGGGTCGAGGCCTCCGGCAAGCGGCTGACCACCGTGTTCATCAGCCACGGCGACCCGGACTTCTACTTCGGCGCCCAGGAGATCCAGGACGCCTTCCCGCAGGCCCGGTTCCTGGCCACCGCCTCGACCGTCGAGCACATCCAGGAGACGTACGAGGCCAAGCTGCGCGCCTGGGCCCACCTGGGCCCCGAGCTGCCCACCCGGCTGGTGCGGCCCGAGGTGCTGCCGAGCGACGAGATCGTCTTCGAGGGCCACCGCTTCGAGGTGCGCGGCGCCGACTTCCACCTGCCCGACCGGCACTACCTCTGGCAGCACCACCACCGCGCCGTGCTCGGCGGGGTGCTGCTCTTCGAGGGCCTGCACGTGTGGACGGCCGACACCCCGACCGCCTCCCAACGGGCCGCCTGGATCGACCTGTTGGACGGCATCGAGGCGCTGCACCCGACCTGGGTGGCGGCCGGCCACCGGACCGCGGGCGCGCCCACCGACCTGAACGCCGTCGACCACACCCGTGCCTACCTGCGCGCCTTCGAGACCGAGATCGGCCGGGCCGCCGACGCGGCCGCGGCGAAGGAGGCGCTGGAGCGGCGCTTCCCGGAGCTGGGGCTGCGGATCGCGGTGGACATCGGCACCAAAGTCGTCATGGGCGAGATGGCGTGGGGGTGAGCGGACGATGATCGAGATCCCCAGGGACGTCTCCGCCTTCGCCGAGTCCGCCGCCCCCGCCGACGTGGTGCGCCGCCAGTACCTGGCCTCCGCCCGGGGCGACCTCGCCGCGCTGCGCGCCACGCTCGCCGAGGACGTCGAGTGGACCGAGATGGCCGGCTTCCCGCTGGCCGGCACCTACCGCACCCCGAAGGGCGTCACCACGAACGTGATGGAGCGGCTGGCCGCCGAGTGGGACGACTGGACGGCGCACGACGACACCTACGTGGTGGACGGCGAGGACGTCGTGGTGCTGGCCCGCTACACGGCCGTCCACAAGGCCACCGGGAAGCCGCTCGCGGTCAGGGTCGCCCACCACTTCACCGTGCGCGGCGGCCGGATCGTCCGCTTCGAGCAGTTCACCGACACCGCGCTGGTCAGGGCGGCGATGACCGCCTGAGGCCCTTCCCGAGGCCCGCCGGAGGCCTCGCCCGGGATCCGCCCGAGGCCGCCCCACGGCGCCCCGTTCACCCGTACGGGCGAGCGGGGCGCGGCGCGCCCGCCGCCGTCTCGACACACCACCCGGACGGCGGCAGGCTGGCCCCGGATCCACGGCCGGAGAACGACCGGAGAACGAGGAGTCGAGCATGGCGGGCACGGACAACGGCACCACCGGGACGAACCGCGGGCAGGGCCGCCCGATCGTCATCGTCGGCGCGTCCCTGGGCGGCGCGAAGGCGGCCGAGGCGCTGCGGGAGGCCGGGTACCGGGGCGGCATCGTCCTGATCGGCGAGGAGCACGAACGCCCGTACGAGCGTCCGCCGCTGTCCAAGGGCTACCTGCAGGGCAAGACGTCCCGGGAGAAGATCTACGTCCACCCGCCGCAGTGGTACGGGGAGCAGGACGTCACGCTGCGCCTGGGCACGGCGGTGACCTCGATCGACCCGGCCGGGCACACCGTGACGCTCGCCGACGACGGCCGCATCGAGTACGACAAGCTGCTGCTGACCACCGGCTCGGTGCCGCGCCGCCTGCCGGTGCCCGGCGCCGACCAGGACGGCGTGCTCTACCTGCGCCGGGTCGAGGACAGCGACCGGATCAGGGCGGCGCTGCGCCCCGGCGCCCGGATCGCGGTGGTCGGCGCGGGCTGGATCGGCCTGGAGGTGGCGGCCGCGGCCCGCGAGGCGGGCGCCGAGGTGACGGTGCTGGAGGCGCTCGAACTGCCGCTGCTGCGGGTGCTCGGCTGGGAGGTCGCCCAGGTCTTCGCCGACCTGCACCGGGCGCACGGCGTGGACCTGCGCTTCGGGGTGAAGGTGGCCGAACTGACCGGCGACCGCGGCACGGTGACCGGCGTGCGGCTCGGCGACGGGACGACGGTGGCGGCCGACGCGGTGGTGGTCGGCATCGGCATCTCCCCCGCCACCGGGCTCGCGGAGGCCGCCGGACTGGAGGTCGACAACGGCATCAAGACCGATCGGCAGCTGCGCACCTCGGACCCGGACGTCTTCGCGGCCGGCGACGCCGCCAACGCCTACCACCCGCTGTTCGACCGGCACATCCGGGTCGAGCACTGGGCCAACGCCGTCAACCAGCCGCGCACCGCGGCCCGGGCGATGCTCGGGCAGCCGGACGCCGTCTACGACCGTGTCCCCTACTTCTTCACGGACCAGTACGACCTGGGTGCGGAGTACGTCGGCTACGTCGAGCCGGACGGCTACGACCGGGTGGTGTTCCGCGGCGACCCGGCCGCCCGCGAGTTCATCGCGTTCTGGCTCTCCGGCGGCCGGGTGCGCGCGGGGATGAACGTCAACGTCTGGGACGTCACCGACCCGATCCGCGAACTGGTGCGCTCGGGGCGGGTGGTGGACACCAAGGCGCTGGCCGACCCGGACGTACCGCTCGGGGAGCTGTAGCGCGGGCCGTACCGATCAACCGACGGGGATCCCGGGGTTCACCAGGCCCCGGCCCCCGGTGACGGTGTTGTCCGCGCCGATCGTCACCCTGCACGTGGCGGCGTCGTAGTTCGTGACGTCGATCGCGTAGCGGTCGGCCCCGGAGGCGCCGGTGAGGTCGGAGCGGTTGCCGCGGAAGACGGTGCCGCAGCCCCAGCCCGGCTGGACGCTGTGGGTCTGGTAGCCGTCGTTCGTGGTGCGCCTGCCGGTGTTGTTCTCGATGACGTAGCCGTTGCCCTTCACGTCGACCCACGAGTCGTCGTAGTTGCGGCCGGTGAGTCCGTCGCCGTCGAAGGTGTTGCCGGAGACGAGGCCGCCGGTGGTGCCCTCCTTGAGGTCGACGTTCTCGGCGCCGATGCCGGGCCCGAAGGTGTTGCCGGTGATCTGCACGTAGTCGCTGTGGTCGGTGAGGGTGTTGGCGGTGCCGACGTAGACGCCCTCGCCCAGGCCGTCCCGGTTCAGGCCGGTGTCGTGGATGCGCGAGCCGCGCAGCGTGCCGTGGGCGCTGGAGTTGCGGAAGTGCACCCCCTCCATGGTGGTGTGGTGGACCGTCACGCCGTCCAGCACCACGTAGTCCGCGGCGTCCGCCATGATGCCCTTCTGGGCGCCGGTGACGGTCAGCCCCTGGACGGTCCAGTAGCTCGCGCCGTCGAGATGGAGGCCGTAGCCGCCGCCGGTGGGGGTGGTGAGGACGGCCTTGGCGGAGCCGGTGAGGGTGATCCGGGCGGCGGCGGTGCCGGGCACGGTGGCCCGGAAGGCGCCGGAGTAGGTGCCGTCGGCGAGCTGGATGGTCTGGCCGGGCGCGGCGGCGGCGAGCGCGGCCTGGAGCTGCTTGGCGGTGCTCACCTTGACCACGGCCGACGCCGGGGCCCGAGCCGCGGACGGGGCGGCGACCGCGACGGCGCCCGCGCCGAGGAGGAGGGCCCCGAGGGCGGTGAGGGCGGCGCCGAGGACCGGCGGGGACTGCGGCTTCACGGACGGTGCTCCTTGCGACGGTCGGAAGTGGCAGGAACATGCCGTCAGCCAGAGTGGACTGGACCATTTCAGAGCGTCAAGAGTGCCGACGGCGGTTCCACCGCACTACCGGTCCCGCCGCGCTACCGGCTCCGGTCGGCGAGCGGGGTTCCGTTCGGGGCCCCGTCCGGGGGTCCGTCCAGGGCTCCGACCAGGGACTCGGCCAGGCGGCGGGCCCGGGTGTCCTCGTCCAGCAGCAGCCGCACCAGCGGACCGGGGGCCGCGCCGTCCAGGTAGGCCTCGACGGAGCGGGGGTCGGCGGGCAGCACGACCGTCCCGGCGGTGAGGGCCGCGTGGGCCCGGGCGTAGTCGAGGCCGAGCCGGGCGAGCAGTTCGCCGCCGCTGTCGTCCACGTCCGGCAGCGGTTGCGGCTGCGACCGGGGCTGGTGGCCCAGGACTTCGTGGACGGCCAGGACGGCGAGCAGGACGTGCTCGGTGCCGGGCGTCCGGCGGCCGAGGCGTTGGGCCTGCCCGTCGGCCTCCCGCCGGATCCACTCCGACGACGGCGCCGGGGCGGCCGCGCCCGCTTTCCACAGCCGCTTCCAGCGGGGCGGTCGGTGCGGGCGGCCGCCGAGCAGTGCGTCCCGGGTGGGAACCAGCAGCGGGTCCAGCGCGGTCGGCTCCTCGCCCGGCTCCGGCACGGTGTCCATCAGGCCCTCCCCACAGAGATGACTTTGCGCATACCTTACGCACGCTTTGCCTTTCTTTTGTAGTCGGCCGCGCGTCAAGTCCGCGTCAGGAACGGCGGCGGAAGCTTCGACGGCACGCCGTTGTTGGCACCGGGAGAACTCGCGCCGGCGAAAGGGGTGAGCACCGTGGCCGACACACTCCCGGGGCCGGAACACGCCCCGGACGAACAGGTCCCGGACGGACACGCCCCTGACGGCCACGGCCACAGCGCGGCGGAGGCGCTGGACGCCTACTCGGGGATCGTCACCACCGTGGCCGCCGCCGTGACGCCCCGGGTGGCCGCACTCCAGGTCCCGCGGCGCGGCCGTGGCGGCTGGTTCAGCACCGCGCTCGGCTCGGCGGTGGTCTTCACCGAGGACGGCTTCCTGCTCACCAATGCCCACGTCGTCGGCCACGCCGACGCCGGGACGCTGGCCTTCGCCGACGGCACCACCTCCCCGTTCCACACCATCGGCGCCGACCCGCTCTCCGACCTCGCCGTCCTGCGCGCCGACGGCGCGACCCCCACCCCGGTCAGCCTCGGCGAGGCGACCGCGCTGCGGGTCGGACAGCTGGTCGTCGCCGTCGGCAACCCGCTCGGGCTGGCCGGAACGGTCACCGCCGGCGTGGTCAGCGCGCTCGGCCGCTCGCTGCCCGCCCGCTCCGGCAGCACCGTGCGCATCATCGACAACGTCATCCAGACCGACGCCGCCCTCAACCCCGGCAACTCCGGCGGCGCGCTGACCACCGCGAACGGCGAGGTCGTCGGGATCACCACGGCGGTGGCCGGGAACGGGCTCGGCCTGGCCGTACCGATCGACGCCACCAGCCGGCAGATCATCGCCGCCCTGCTCACCGAGGGCCGGATCCGCCGCGCCTACCTGGGCCTGGCCGGGGTGCCCGCACCCCTGCCGCCCGCCCTGCGCCACCGCACCGGGCAGCGCGCCGGCCTGCGGATCGTCGAGGTGGTCCACGGCGCCCCCGCCGACCGCGCCGGCCTGCACGAGGGCGACCTGCTGCTCACCGCCTCCGGGGAGCCGATGAGCAGCGCGCAGTCCCTGCAGCGCCTGATGCTGGCCGACGCGATCAACCGTCCACTGGCGCTCACGGTGCTGCGCGGCGAGGCCCTGGTCGACGTCATCGCCGTCCCGGCGGAGTTGCCCTCGGACGACTAGCCGCCATTCAGGCCCGGGCGCTACGCGTTCTCCGGGCGGCCCTGGCCCGTGTCTCGGCGGGAGCCCGTGTCTCGGCGGGGCGCGCGGGGTGGTCCCGTGGGGCCGTCCGTACGGGCGGCCCCGGTGTCCGAACCTGTGACCGCCCGCGCGCCCCGCCCCCTGTTCTCCACCGGTTCGCCGGGGCTCCGGAGTACCGGCCGGAGTCCCGGGTGTTCGGTGTGGTCCGCCGCCGGGCGTTCGCGGTCGGCGGCGGGCCGTTCGGGGCGCCCTCAGAGCGGGCGGTCCAGGCGCAGCGGTGCGGCGCGTACGGTGCCGCGTGGCAGTGCGGTGGGCAGGGCGGCCGGGTCCGAGGTGGCGACCGGCAGCCGCTGCTGCCCGGGCCGGTACCGGGTGCCGCCGGGGTGGGCCGAGTGCTTCCTCACCGCCGGCTACCGCCTCGCCGCGAGGAGTCCGGTCGCCGGGCCGGCCGGCAGGTGCCAGCGGGCGCGGCGGTGCAGTGCCTCCAGTTCGTGCAGCTGGTCGAGCAGTTCCGGCACCGGCACGGTCAGCACCGGGCAGCCGGCCCGGCGCGCGCAGTAGCCGGACACCGAGCGCCGCAGCCGGCGGCGCAGCAGGCCGCCGCTGCGCCCGAGGACCAGCAGGTCGCCGGGTCGGTCGGCGACCTGGACCAGGGCCGGGCCGGTCTCGCCCCGGATGACCACGGGGCGCAGCGGCAGGCCGGGGTCGGCGCCGCCGAAGGCCTCGTCGAGGGTGTCGTGCAGGCGCTGTTCGGCGGCTTCCCGGACGGCGGCGAGCAGCGGCGGGCAGGGCGAGCGCCGGTAGCCGAGCTCACCGCCCGGCGGTTCCCAGGCGAGGACCGGCAGCAGTTCCGCGCCGCGCTCCCGGGCTTCGGCCGCGGCCCGGTGCAGCGCCGCCAGGCTGCCCAGTGAGCCGCTGACCCCGACCACCACCCTGGGTGCCGTGCTGCCCTCGTGTCGCCCGCTGCCGTGCATGGTCCGTCCTCGTCTCGTGGTTGCCGGTGCCCCTCCAGCCAACCCGTGCCCGGGCCGCGCACCGACACTCCTTGACGCCTTTCTGACGTCCGGTACGGCGTTTCGAACGCTCTCCATACGGGCGTGGCGGGAGCGCGGGGGCAGCGCGGTAGATGACATGAATGGTGCTATCGTCACTAGCATCATGCTGCTGAAGCTGGACGTCGGGGACACCCGACCGCTGCACGAACAGGTCGCAGGTGCGATCAGACGGGCCGTCGCCGAGGGTGAGTGCGCCCCGGGGGACAAGCTGCCCCCGGCCCGGGAGCTCTCCCGGGCCCTGGGCGTGAACAGCAACACCGTCCTGCGGGGGCTGCGCGCACTGCGCGACGAGGGGCTGCTGGAGTTCCGCCGGGGCCGGGGCATCACGATCGCGGCCGGCGCCGACACCCGCTCCGAACTGGTCGAGCGGGTGCGGCAGTTGGTCGCCGACGCGGCCAGGTCCGGCTACAGCAGGAACGATCTCGTGGAGATGATCAGGGGGATGTCGTGACGGACGAAGGCGCGACGGACGAAGGCGTGACGGACGAAGGTGTGACGGACGAGGGAGCAGGAACGGTGCAGCCCGGGGCCGGGAAGCCGGCGCGTCGGGGTGCACGCCGGGGGGCGCTCTGGGGTGCGGCGGTCTGGTCGGTCGGCGTGCTGGCGCTGCTGGTCGCGCTGCCGCTGGCGGCGCGTCACCGGCTGCCGGACCCGCTGGCCACGCACTGGGGAGGGCGGGATCCGGACGGTTCGATGTCGCTGACGGCGGCGGTGCTGTTCCCGGCGGGTCTGTGGCTGGTGCTGGTGGCGCTCTCGGCGCTCGCCCGGCGTTACTGGGACCTGCGGACGCCCGGCGCGGCGGCGGCGGTGCTGGCAGGCGGTGGAGTGCTGCTGACGGGGGCCCAGACCTCCATCGTGCACGCCAACCTGGACCGCGTCCGCTGGCAGGACGCCGCGCCGATGGGCATCGAGGTGGTCCTGATCATGCTGGCCACTGCCGGGGCCACGACGCTGGCCTGGCTGGCGGGCCGGCGGAACGCGGGCCCGGCCGAGCAGCGTCCGGCGGCCGGGTCGCCGGTGCTGCAGGTGCCGGCGGGCGAGCGGTTCGTCTGGCTGTCGCGGGCCGCCAACCCCTGGCTGCAGCTGCTCGCCGCCGTGCTCGGGCTGGCCGCGGTGGCGGGCGCGCTGACGGCCGCGAGCGGACTGGCCGGGCCGGACTGGTCGATCGCGCTGTCGTTCGGGCTCCCCGCCCTCGCCGTCCTCACCTGCTCCTCGGTGCAGGCCAGGGTGACCTCCCGGGGCCTGACCGTCGGCTTCGGCCCGTTCGGCCGGCCCGCCCGGCACTGGGCTCCCGAAGACCTCGTCTCGGCGCGCGCCGAGGAGCGCACCGCCGCCCAGGCGGGCGGCTGGGGCTACCGGATCAACAGCCGCGGCACCACGGTGATGCTGCGCCGCGGCGCCTGCCTGGTGGTGCGCACCCGCCAGGGCGCCGAGTTCGCCGTCAGCGTGGACGACGCCGAGCGCGGCGCTGCCCTGCTCAACGCGCTGATCGCGCGCAGCGGGCAGCCGACGGGCTGAGCCGGACCACCGGTCACGGGCCCGGGGTCACCGGATACGTCCTAAACCACTCCATTCGGTGGTGCTTCGAACGTCGATGCGGGTACACCAGTTGACGGCCGCTCAGGTCCGGCGGTGCCGTCGACACCGCCCCCCGTCCTGTCCCCCGCGGCCCGAGAAGTGCGCGGGCTCAAGCGCCCGCACCCAGGCAAGGAGGCGTCCGTGACGCACGACTCACGCACGCAGAACCCAGCGGACGCCCGGCGGGGCGTCCAGGACGAACGGACCGTCACATTCCTGCGCCTCGGCGTCGGACTGATCGGCATCCTGCTGCCGGTCGCCCTGCCGTTCGGCAACTGGCTGGCCGCCCTGGTGACGGGGCGCAGCACCGACGGCTACTGGCCGGGCTCGATGAGCGCCTCGTACTACACCGACACCCGGAACGTCTTCGTCGGCGCCCTGTGCGCCCTCGGGGTGTTCCTGATCTGCTACCGCTTCGACCGCCGGGACGACCGCTGGAGCACGGCGGCCGGGTTCTTCGCGGTCGGGGTCGCGCTGTGCCCGACCTCCCCGTCGGACGCCTCGGACATCGAGCGCACCGTCGGGGTGTTCCATCTCGTCTTCGCGAGCCTGCTGTTCGTCATGCTGGCGATGTTCTGCCTCTACTCCTTCCGCAACCCACGATCGACCCAGCCGGCCGCGGTCGGTGCCGCCTACCTGACGGCCGGGGTGGTGATCCTGGTCGCGCTGCTGCTCTCCGTCGTGGCCGGGGCGACGGGCATCGGCAAGGGCTGGGAGATCCGGCCGCTGTACCTGTGCGAGTGGCTGGCGACCTGGGCGTTCGGTGTGGCCTGGCTCGGCGCCGCGCTCGAACTCGCGCGGCACGGCCGGCGCGAGTCCGACCCGGCCGCCGTCCCCCGGCAGCCGGGCGCTCGGGCGGTGGAGGCGAGCCAGCCGGAGGCCCAAGCCTGAGAGCTCAGACCGAGGACTCAGACCGAGGACTCAAACCGAGGGCTCAGGCTGAAGGCTCAGACTGAGGGTTCATCATCTCGTCGTACCGATGGCCGTTACCATGCGCTCCAAGGACCGCCGCCCCGGGCGGCCGGTGACGGGATTCCCCACGGGAGGGCGAGCATGGCGAACGAGGTCCGGGCGGAGCGCGGTCCGCAGGAGGAGCACTCCCCGGTGGACCTGCGGATGGACGTCCCGCACTCCGCCCGCGTCTACGACTACCTGATCGGCGGCAAGACCAACTTCGAGGCGGACCGGACCGCGGCGCACGCCTCGGTGCGGGCCTGGCCCTCGCTGCCGATCTCGATGCGCACCACCCGCGACTTCATGCAGCGGTCGGTGCGCCACCTCACCGAGCAGTACGGCGTGCGGCAGTTCCTGGACATCGGCACCGGCATCCCCACCTCGCCGAACGTGCACGAGATCGCCCAGGCGATCGCCCCCGGGGCGCGGGTGGCGTACGTGGACAACGACCCGATCGTGCTGACCCACGCGCGGGCGCTGATGTCCAGCACGCCCGAGGGACGCACCTGTTACGTGGACGCCGACTTCCGCGACCCGGAGTCGATCATCGACGACCCCCGGCTGCGCGAGGTGCTGGACCTCTCGCAGCCGGTGGCGCTGTCGCTGATCGCGATCGTCCACTTCGTGCTGGATTCGGACGACCCGCAGGGCATCGTGCGCCGCTTCATGGACGCCCTGGCGCCCGGTAGCTTCCTCGCCCTGACGGTCTTCACCGGCGACACCGACCCGGTGGGCGTGGGCGGTGTCGGCCGGGAGTACAACGCGCGCGGCATCCCGCTGCAGATCCGCGACAAGGCCGAGACCGAGGCCTTCTTCACCGGCTACGACCTGCTCGACCCGGGCGTCACCCTGGTCCACCACTGGCGCCCGGACGCCGACGCCGCACCCGTCCGCGACCGGGACATCGCGATGTACGCGGGCGTGGCGATCAAGCGGTGAGTCGTCAGGACGCAGGCCTGGTCAGCCGGGGACGGTCACCAGGCCCGCCTCGTAGGCGAGGATGACCAGGTGCACCCGGTCGCGGGCGTCGAGCTTGGCCAGCAGCCGGGTCATGTAGGTCTTGACGGTGGCGATGCTGAGCACCAGTTCGGCGGCGATCTCGGGGTTGGAGAGGCCGCGGCCGACCAGGGTGAGGATCTCCCGCTCGCGCCCGGTGATCGCCTCCAGCCGCCGGAGGGCGGGCGTCACCGCGGCGGTCCCCGGCTGCGGCGGTCGGCCGCCGACGAAGGCGCCGATCAGCCGCCGGGTCACGCTCGGGGCGATCAGGGCGTCCCCGGCGGCGACCACCCGCACGGCGCCCAGGATGTCGTCCAGCGCCATGTCCTTGACCAGGAACCCGGACGCCCCCGCGCTCAGCGCCGCGTAGACGTGCTCGTCCTCGTCGAAGGTGGTGAGCACCACCACCCTGGTCGGGCCGTCGGCGGCGGTCACCAGCCGGGTGGCCTCGATGCCGTCCATGCCGGGCATCCGGATGTCCATCACCACGACGTCCGGGCGCAGTTCGGCGGCCAGCCGGACGGCCTCGGCCCCGGTGCCCGCCTCACCGACCACCTCGACGTCGGCCGTCTCCGCGATCACCATCTCCAGCGCCGCCCGCACCAGCGGCTGGTCGTCGGCCAGGATGACCCGGATCATGCCCGTGCCTCCGCCCCGGCTGCGGGAACGGCGGCCGGGACCGGCAGCGTGGCCGCGACCCGGAACCCGCCGCCGGGACGCGGCCCGGCCTCGAACCCGCCGTGCAGCAGGGCGACCCGCTCGCGCAGCCCGGCCAGCCCGACGCCGCTGCCCGGGGCGGTGCCGTGGCCCCGGCCCCGGTCGGTCACCTCGACGGACAGCTCCCCCGCCGTGCGGCGGTCGACGGAGACGACGCACGCGCGGACGTCCGCGTGCCGGACCACGTTGGTGACCGACTCCTGGACGATCCGGAAGGCCGCGAGGTCCACCTCCGGCGGCAGCGGCTCCTGGTCGCCGAACCGCCGGACCTCCACCCGCACTCCCGCCGCGGTGGTGGCCTCCGCCAGCCGGTCGAGGTCGGCCAGGCCCTGCGGGGCGGTCGCCGAGGCCTCGCCGTCGGCGCGGCGCAGAGCGACCAGCATCCGGCGCAGCGCCGCCAGGGTGTCCCGCCCGGCGGCCTCGATCTCGCCCAGCGACGCCTTGGCCCGCTCGGGCCGACTGTCGATGACCCGGCGGGCGGCACCCGCCTGCAGGGCGACGATGCCCAGGCTGTGCGCGACGGTGTCGTGCATCTCGCGGGCGATCCGCAGCCGTTCGGCGGTGACCGCCTCGGCGGCCGCCCGGGTGCTCAACGCCTCGGCGTGCTCCCGGTTCTGCCGCACCGAACGCCCGACCAACCAGGCGACCAGCGCGAGCAGCGCCGCGCCGTCGGCGGAGCCGATGTGGGTGCCGGTGAAGATCCCGACGGTGTTGCCGCGCACCAGGCCGATGTGCAGCACCAGGAAGACCATGACCAGGGTGAACGCGGCCCGCGACGTGCGCCGCGGCTGGGTGGCGGTGATCAGGCAGAGCGCGGCGTCCACGGCGAGCAGCGCGGCGGGCGGCACCTGGGTGCCCCCGGCCCAGCCGTCGGTCTCCGTCCAGGTGGCGATCAGCAACAGCGCGACCGAGAGCACCGGCAGCCGGCGCACCAGGGCGGCGCCGGTGAAGGCCACCGCCGTGTCGGCCAGCGTGAACGCCAGGCCGCCGTGTGCGGCGGCGCCGCCGTACTGCCGGGCCGTGCTGCCGAGCAGGACGGCGGGGTAGGCGGCGGCCGCGCACCACGCGAGTCCGACCCAGACCTCGGGCGGGACGCGCCGGAACAGCGGCGGGGAGGTGGTCGAAGGCATGGTTCAAGATCGTAACGAGGGGCGACGGCTGCGTCATCGGACCGTGGTTGTACATCCGGGGGTGACAGCCGGGGTGAGCCGGTGTCAGCGCCGGTCCGATGCGGTGGTGCAGCCCGTCCCGGCACCGTTGGACCCATGATCGAAGTCACCCGGCTGACCAAGCAGTACGGCCGCACCACCGCCGTCGACCGCCTCACCTTCACCGTCCGCCCCGGCCATGTCACCGGCTTCCTCGGCCCCAACGGCGCCGGCAAGTCCACCACCCTGCGGATGGTCCTGGGCCTCAACTCCCCCACCGCGGGCAGCGTCACCGTGGACGGGGTGCCCTTCCGCAGCCGGCCGCGCGGGCTGCGCCACGTCGGCGCCCTGCTGGACGCGGGCGACGTGCACGGCGGGCGCACCGGCCGGGCCCACCTGCGGGCGCTGGCCCGCGGCAACGCGGTCCCGGCCGCGCGGGTCGAGGCGGTGCTGGAGGAGGTCGGGCTGGCCGGGGCGGCCGGACGGCGGATCGGCGGCTACTCGCTCGGCATGAAGCAGCGCCTGGGCATCGCGGGTGCGCTGCTGGGCGATCCGCCCGTGCTGCTCTTCGACGAGCCGCTGAACGGGCTGGACCCGGAGGGCGTGCTCTGGGTGCGCGGGCTGTTCCGGCGCCTCGCCGCCGAGGGACGGACGGTGTTCGTCTCCAGCCACATGATGGCCGAGATGGAACACACCGCCGACCGCCTGGTGGTGATCGGCCGCGGCCGGCTGATCGCCGACGAGAGCCTGGCCGAGTTCGCCGCCCGCGCCGGCCGGGCCACCGTCACCGTCCGGGCCGCCGAACCCGACCGGCTGGTCGCCGTACTGACGGCCGCGGGCGCCACCGTACGGCCCGGCCCGGCCGGCGACCTGGAGGTCACCGGCCCGGACGCCACCCGGATCGGCGAACTCGCCCTGGAACACCGCCTGTTGCTGCACACCCTGACCACCCGCGGCGCCTCCCTGGAGGAGGCGTTCATGGAACTGACCGCCGACAGCGTCGAATACCCCGCCGGAGAGCCCCGATGAGCAGCACGACCCTCGACCGGACCGTCCCCACCGCCCCTACTGCCCGCCCCGAGCCGCGCGCCCGCTTCTCCGACCTGCTCGCCGCCGAATGGATCAAGTTCTGGTCGCTTCGCTCGATCCCCTGGGTGCTCGGACTGAGCGCCCTGGTCATCGTCGCCGCCAACCTCAAGTCCGCGCTGTACACCCGCGACCACTACGTACCGGGCGACGGCGATCCGGCGGCCATGGCCCAAGTGGCGCTGAACGACTCCTACATCAGCGCCTCCGCCACCATCCTGATGCTCGTCGCGGGCGCCGTCGGCGTGATCGTCATCGCCGGCGAGTACGCGACCGGGCTGATCCGCACGACCCTGGCGGCCGTCCCGGACCGCCGCGCGGTGCTGCTCGCCAAGGCGTGCGTGCTGGCCTCGGTCATGCTCGGGTTCGGCGTGCTCACCGCGGGCGTCTCCTTCGGCGCCGGCCAGGCGATCCTGTCCGGGCTCGGCATCGGGCAGTCCATCACCGAACCGCTCGCCCTGCGGTACGTGGCCGCCGCCGCGCTGTTCGGCCCGGTCTGCGCGCTGGTCGGGCTCGGCCTGGGCGTGGTGGTCCGGCACACCGCCGCCGCCGTGGTGGGTGTGGTGCTGGTGCTCTTCGTCCTCCCGTCGTTCTTCACCGAGACCTACCGCTGGAGCGCCGACCTGCTGCACGCCATGCCGCTCGCCGCCTGGAACCGGCTGGCGCTGATCTCCCTGGCGCACCGGCGTCCGACGGACTACCCGGCCACGGTCGCGGGCGCGTGGATCACCTACCTGGTGTGGCCGCTCGTCTCGCTGGCGGTCGCGGCCGTCGTCATCCGCCGCCGGGACCACTGAGCCCGACCTCCCGCGCGGCTCGGAAGGCCGCGATGCTCCCCGGAGCCCGCTCGGCCCGGCTGAGCGCCCGCGGCACGCCCCCCGTGCCGGCGGGCGGCCGGCCGGACCGGCGGGGCCCCGGCCGCCGCAGTCCTGTCCGCCCCGATCCCGGCCGCCGCAGTCCCGTCCGCCCCGATCCCGGCCGCCGCAGTCCCGTCGGTCATGACCCGCCCCCTGCCGCGTCCCGCCGCTGCGGAGGCCGCCCCGCCACCGTGTCCGCGACCGCCACCAGGAGCGCCACCAGCACCAGGCCCGCCGCGACCGTGACGCCCAGTTGGAAGGCGAGCGCCCAGTCCGGGTTTCGGCCGCCGGCGTGGGCGAAGAACACCGAGCCGACCACCGCGATGCCCACCGCCGAACCGACCCGCTGTGCGGTCTGCAGCACGCCGCCCGCGCTGCCCGCCCGGGCGACCGGCACGTACTGCAGGGTCAGCGTCTGGTTCGGGGAGATCACCAGCCCGCTGCCCGCCCCGGCGACCAGCAGCGGCAGCGCCGTCGTCCAGCCCACCCACGGTCCCGACCACCACTGCACCGCGAGCGCCGAGGCCAGCAGGCCGGCCAGCACCAGCAGCAGCCCGGCCACCACCAGCCGCCGACCGAGCCGGCTCACCAGCCGCCCGCCCACCGCCGCGGCCACGCCCGAGCCGACCGCGAACGGGGTGATCGCCACGCCCGCCGCCAGCGCCGAGTAGTGCAGGCCCGCCTGCAGGTACAGCGTGAAGATGAAGAAGATCGCGGTGAACCCGGCGAAGTACACCAGCGACAGCAACACCCCCGCCGCGTACGGGCGCACCCGGAACAGCGCCATGTTCACCAGCGGCTCCCGCCGCCGCGCGTAGTGCGTCTCCCAGCCGACGAAGGCCGCCAGCAGCAGCACCGCCACCGGCAGCAGCAGCCAGCGGGCCGGGCTGTGCCACTGCTTCTCCTGGACGAACGGCAGCAGCAGCGCCACCGTCCCGGCGCCGAGCAGCAGCACGCCGACCGGGTCGAAGTCGCGGTGCCCGGCCCGCTCGGCGGCGGGCGGGGGCGGCGGGAGCAGCCGGTGGGCGATCGGCAGGGCGGCGACGCCGATCGGCAGGTTGACCAGGAACACCCAGCGCCAGCCGTCCTGCGGGCCGAACAGGTGGATCAGCAGGCCGCCGAGCAGCGGGCCGACGGCGGTGGACAGCCCGATGGTCGCGCCGAGCGCGCCGAAGGCCCGGCCCCGTTCGGGGCCCTGGAAGAGGGTCTGGATGAAGCCGGAGACCTGCGGGACGAGCACGCCGCCCGCCGCGCCCTGGAACAGCCGGGCCAGCACCAGCCACTCCTGGTCCTGTGCCGCGCCGGCCAGCGCACTGGCCGCCGTGAACAGGGCGAGCCCGGTGAGGAAGACGGCCCGCCGGCTGCGCGCGTCGCCCAGCCGCCCGGCCGGGACGAGCACCAGGCCGAAGGCCAGCGCGTAGCCGCTGAGCACCCACTGCAGTCCGCTCTCCGACATGTGCAGCCCGGCCCGTACGGTCGGCAGGGCGACGTTGACGATGCTGACGTCCAGCAGGGTCATGAACCCGGCGACCAGGCAGACCGCGAGCGCCCGCCAGCGCCGTGCGTCGGCCCGCCCTCCGGCGGCGGAGGCGCCGGGCGGGTCCGAGTGCGCGGTGCCGCGCGGAGGCTGGACGGTCATGGGAGCCTCATCGTCACCCGGCCCACCGGGCCCCGCCACCCGGGCCGTACCCCCCGCCCGCGCCTGGTCCGACTGGCTCAACGCCCGCCTCGACGCCGACGCCGGCCGCCCCCGCAGCCCACGACTGCGCACCGCCGCCGACGCCATCGCCTGGCGCCTGCTCACCGAGGACCTGGCCTACGACCTCCCGGCCCACGACCCTTCGCAGAACGGCGCGAAGGTGTGGTGCCGAGGTCCGACCATCGCCCCCGTCCCGAAAGGGTCCGCTCCCGGCGCCCGATGGCCGGTGGGGGGATCGGGCGGAAGACTGGCCGTGGGGGTCCAGGCACGGTGGGAGCGGGACGATGAGCACTGGGCGGAGCCTCGCCGAGGTGATCGCCGCCGACGGGCCGTTGGCGCCCCGGGACGCGGCCCGGGTCGGCGCGCAGGTTCTGGCCGCGCTCGTCCGGGGGCACCGGGAGGGGCTGGTGCACGGGGCTGTCGAGCCGGCCCGGGTGCAGCTGGAGGGCGGGCGGGCCGTACTCGCCGAGTTCGCGGACGGCCCGTACGACGGGGATCCCGAGTACCTGGCCCCGGAGCGGACCGCCGGGCGGGCGCCAGGCCCGGAGACGGATCTGTGGTCACTCGGTGCCACGCTGTTCACGGCCGTCGAGGGCCGGCCGCCGTTCCCCGGCAGACGGCCGGGCCCGGCGGAGCGGCCGCCGGAGCCCCGGCGAGCCGGGACGCTCGCGCCGGTCATCGCGTCGCTGCTGCGCCCGGACCCGGGGCAGCGGCCGGGGGCGGAGTGGACCGGGCACATGCTCGACCGGGTGGCGGCGGGCCTGACCGTCGGCCCGGCGACGGCCGAGGCGCTGCCGGCCCGGGAGACGGTCGCGGTTGCGGCACCGGCCGGGCCGCCGACCGGACCACCGGCTCCCCGGGCGGCGGGGGCGCGGCGGCGGCCCGGGGTGTGGGTGGCGGCCCTGGTCCTCGCGCTGGCGGTGCTCGGCGGGGTGGTGTTCCTGCTGGTCGGCCGCGGGGGGACGCACCACCAGGCGGGCACGGCGAGCCCGTCGGTGCCTCCGTCGGCGACCGGGCCGCCGTCGGGCGTCCAGCCGCCGAGCACCGAACCGTCGGCTCCGCAGACCACACCCGCGACGCCCACGACGACGCCCACCACCCCGTCGCCGACCACTCCCCCGCCGGCCACCGAGTCGCCGTCGCCCGCGGCGCCCAGCACCCCGGCCCCCAGCACCCCGGCGCAGACCCCCGGGGCCGAGGTGCCGCCCGGCTACGTCCGGACCACCGACCCGGCGGGTTTCAGCTTCGCGGCGCCCATCGGCTGGACCAGGACCGACAACGGCATGGGCGCCGGCGACTACTCGCCGGACAACCGTGGCCACATCCTGCGATTCACCGTCGTCCCCAACCCGGCCGGACAGGCCCCCCTCGACGGTTTCCTCCAGATCGAGCGGTCACTGACCCAGCAGGGCGGTTACTCCCGGATCGACCTGCGCACCAACACCTACCAGGGCAACCCGGGCGCCTCCTGGGAGTTCACCTTCGGCTCGGCCCACCTGGGCGCGCAGTCCTTCCTCGCCCCGAACGGCACCGAGTACACCGTCTACCTCTCCACCCCGGAGTCCGACTGGGCCGCCTACCAGCCCGTCCTCGCCACCGCGCTGAACACCTTCACGATCCCGTGAACCGCGTGTCAGGGCCCGATCCGCTCGATCCGCCGGCCGTCCACCCAGGCCGACCAGCCGTTGGAGCAGAGGATGTGCGCCCAGTCCCCGGCCCGTTCGAGCACCTGCAGTTCGACCCTCCCGTCGATCCTGGTCAGGGCTGCGAGGGACGGGTCCGGCGCGGCCCAGGCGGACATGCCGCCGGACGGGACGCGGTGCGTGGGGCGGAAGACGGGCCCGACGTTGGTGGGGGCGGCCCGGGCGGCGGTGCGGGGGCCGGCTGAGCTGCTCGGTGACGTCCGCCGCGGCCGGCTTCGGGCGGTAGACCTCCTCGGGCAGTGAGAGGTCGGGGATCGGCCTCAGGAACTCGGCGGCCAGGTTGCACGCCTCCACGACGCCGAGCGCCCGGAGCCCGAACCGGACGGCCGACCAGTCCCGGCCCGCGTGGGTGAGGCCCTGGCTGGCCAGCGCCCAGACGGTCGGCTCGGTCACGACGAACAGCACCACGTCCTCCTGCGCGACGGGCCGGCCCGCTTCGTGGCCGACCACCTGGATGTCGTGCAGGGAGAGCAGGCTGATCCAGGTGAACAGGGTGCCGGCGAAGGTCGCCAGGGTGAGCCCGAGTTCGTAGGCCTCCGGGTCACCGGTCCCGGCCGGTTCGAGGTCCCCGGCGTCCGCGTAGCGGCGCAGCTCCCGTTCGGCGACGTCGGCGGTGACCTCCGGCAGGGCCGCGCCGGTCCGCCCGCCGGGGTGCAGCTGGGCGGCGAACAGCTCCGCGACGCAGTGGCTGATCCAGCGCCGGTCGGCCACCCGGAGCGCGTCCTGTTGGGCCTCCAGGACGTCCGCCAGGGAGACGGTGACGGGCGCGGGCTCGGGCCGCCGGCCGGCGAAGGAACGGAAGAAGGCGGTCTTGTAGGCGTCCACCAGCACCAGCAGGAAGGCCAGTTGCTCGGCCGTCAGCTCCTCCATCGCCTTCGGCAGCGGGATCGGCTGCCCGTTGGAGAACTGCACCTGGAGCTGCACCCACCAGGCGAGGTCCTGGGGCGCGAACGGGGCCATCAGCTCGTAGTCGCCGGACGGCCCGGGCCGCAGGCCGACGAAGGTGTCCTCGGCCCGGCGGGAGGCGTAGAGCCGGCACGGGGTCGGCGCGCTGTCGAACAGGGCGCTGCGGGCGTCCACCACCCGGTCAGGGGCGGCGAGCGGGCGCAGCACCGTCCCGACGACGGCGGTGGACAGGCCGGTGAACTCCCGGAGCAGTTCCGCGGGTTCGCGGGCGGGATCCGCCTCGTCGGCACCGGCGGCGGCCAGGTCGGGCAGCGGCGACAGCGGGCCCGGCTCGGGCAGGTCCACGTGGCGTGCCAGCGGTCCGAACTCGTGGCGGCGCAGGCGAATGGTGCGGGCCAGGCCGCCCGGCGAGGAGAGGTCTGGAGCCCCGGTGAGGACCGGTTCGCTGTCCATGGCTCACTTCCCTTTTCCGTCCTGCGGTTCGTTCCCGGTCGCCGGGCCCGAGGAGATGCCCTTGGCCACCTGCCCGCCCTGCCCGGCGACCGCCTGCGCGGCGACACCGCCGGCCTCGCTCAGGCCGGGCCCGGGCAGGGCGCGGAACGCGGGGAACGCGGCGCCGTGGCTCTGGACGAAGGCCGACAGGTTCGAATCGACCTGCTGGGCCAGGCCGTTGACCGAGGTGCCGAACTGCTGCTTGGACAACAGCTCCATCTGCGACGGGGTGTACATGCCCTTGCCGCAGTCGGTCAGGAACCTCTTCATGTCCAGGACCCGCTGGTAGACGGCGGGGTCCGCGCCTTTGTAGTAGTACATCATCGGTTCGAGCTTGGTGGAGATGTCCTTGGCCACGCCCCGGGCGGTCTCCTGCAGCGCGCTGCCGGGGCTCAGCTCGATCGGGTTCATGTACGTCTTGTAGGTGGTCACCGAGCCGGTCTGGGCGGCCCACTTGGGGTCGGGCGGGTAGGCGAGGGCGTCGTTCTTGAGCACCGGCAGGTCCTGGTAGGCCTCCGGGTGCTTGCTCTGGGTCACCGACTGCAGCGCCTTTCCGGCCTCCTGTCCGTCGGTGGCCGCGGCGTACGCCTTGTCGTACGCCTTCTGGAACGCCTTGTTGGCGTTGGACGGGCTCACCGGTTGGCCCTTGAGCGTCAGTTGGTCGGCGGTCCTGAGCTCCTGGAGCTTCCTGTACAGGTCCTCGGCCTTCTGCGAGGTGGGTGGGGCCTGCTCCAGCTGGGCGAGCGTCTCGCGGTAGGCCTTCTGGTTGAGGGCCAGGTCGCGGTCCATCCCGACGGTGCCCTTGCTCTTGGCGTTGCGCAGGTCGGTCAGGTCGTCGACGGTCAGTTCCCGTCCGCCCCGCCGCCAGCCCTGCGCGTTGAGCTCGGCGACCTGGTCCTGCTGCGCCTTGGTCAGCACCGGTTCGAGGACCCCGGCGTACTCGCCCTGGATCTCCGTGCGCGCGGTCTTCAGGGTGGCCTTGGCCTGGAAGTTCGAGTTGATCTCGATCGCCTTCTGCTTCAGCGCCTGCTGGGCCGCGGCGATCTCCTCCGCGCTCGCCCCCTGTGCCCGCAGAGCGCGCAGGTCGGTCGCCATCTGCTGGAACTCGTCGGCCGCCTTGCGCCCGGCGGCCTGCTCGGCGGCGAAGGCGGCGTCGGTGGCGGCGTTGACCGTCGGGACCGGGCCGGGCGGCGGCTGGCCGCCGTGCGCGTTGGCCAGCTTGTTCAGCGCGGAGGTCTCGGTGGCCGCCTCGGCCGCTGCCGGAGCGACGGCGCCCAGGCCGAGCCCGTGCAGCCCCACGGCGTTGCCGAGGTCCTGGACGAAGGCCAGCGCGATCGCGGCCCGGCCTGCCGGCGGGGCCGGGCTGTTGGGGTCGACGACCTGGCCGATGGTGGCCTGGTAGGCGGCCTGGAGGGTGTTGATCGGCAGCACCGCGTCGGCCGCGCCGAGCAGGGCCTTGCCGATCCCGCCCTCCTCGTAGCCGACGGCCAGGCCCTGGACGGCGTTGCGGCCGACCATGAACGCCCCGAGCTGGGCGGCCCCGGCGGCGGTCAGCGGCACCGCGAACGGGGCCAGCAGCATTTCGGTGGCGATGGCGACGTGCTGGACCCGGGTGGCGCCGGCCTCGTGCTCCTGGGCCTCGACCGCCTGCAGCTCGGCCGCGGCCGCCTCCCGCTCGGACTGGCCCTGCGCCTGGTTGAACACGGCGGTGGTCAGCTGCCGCAGCGAGCCCTCGGTGTCGGTGCCCGGGGCTCCGCTCTCGATCCGCTGCAGCACCCGGTTCGCCGGCTCGAACTGTCCGGGCGGCAGGTGGTCGATGAGGTTGCTCAGGTGGTTCTCCTGCGCCTCGATCCCGTCCAGCCGGTGGAGGTAGTCGGTGTAGTCCCGGTCGGCCTGGCTGCTGGCGGCGGCGAGCTTGACCCTGCCCTCGTCCCGGATCGTCTCCCGCTGCCCCCTTCCGGTGATGTCGGCGGCGGGGATCTTCGCCTCCAGGGTTTCGATGGCCTGCAACTGGTCGGGGGTCAGGCCCTGGGTGGGGTCGACGCTCTCGTGGAGCGCCCGCAGCTGCTGCCAGTACGACGGGTCGTACATGTTGGCGCCGTCGAGCGCGCTCAGCCGGTGCCGGATGTCCTGGGCCGGGTCGGAGGTGGGGGGCGCGTCCGGGGCGGGCTCGGGCTCGTCCTCGGCGGGCGCGGCGCCGGCCGGTGCGGTCGCGCTGTCGCCCGGGCCGGGTGGCAGGCCGGGCAGGCCGGGGATGCCGGCCAGCGGCCGGCCGTCCCCGCCGTCCCCGCCGTCCCCGCCGGGCGGGACGTCGAAGGGTTCGTGGAGCTCGGGCCCGGGAGGCAGGTCGGGCAGCGACAGCGCTTCTGGTTCGTCCGCCGGGAGCGGCGGGAGCACTCCGGCGTCGACCGGGAACGGCGCCTGCGTGCTGGGCAGGGTCAGTGCCGGGTCCGCCAGCCCCTGGGCGTGACGCCAGTTGAGGTACTGGTTGAACTCGGCGTCGGTGGGCGGGTCGGTGAAGCCTGGGTGGGTGGCGCGCCAGCGCTGGAAGGCCGGGTCGTCCAGCAGGCCCTGGATCCAGTTGTTGACCGCCTTGCGGTCGCCGGGCGGCATGCCGGGCTGCGGCTGCCAGGGCGCGCCGCCGCCCGCGTCCGGGCCGCTGTCGTCCGGGCCGCCGGTGTCCCCGCCGGTGCCCGGCTCGCTCGCCAGGGAGCCGGCCAGGTTGCCGAGGAAGGAGCCCAGGACCCCGCCGAGCGCGGCCGCACTCGCCCCGGCCGCCGAGTACCGCAGCACGGTGGTGCTGCCGCCGCAGCTCAGCCAGGCCTGCCCGGAGCACTCCAGCGAGCCGCCGTCGTCGGCGTGGGCCGGGAGGGCGTCGGTGAGTCCGTGCAGGAGCAGCACCGCGCCGACGATCAGCGCGAGGCAGGCGGTGGCGGGCGGGCGCGCGCCGGTGACGCCGATCAGGACGGCGGCCAGCGCGAGGGCCCCGGCCAGGCCCCACTTGACCGCGCTGTCGGTGACGAAGGAGGCGACGATCAGCGAGACGGCGGAGCCGAGCATGCCCACCGTCATCCCGGTGATCCCGGTGATCCGGTGGTGGCGGGTCGGCGCGACCTGCTTGACCACCGCCGACCAGATCCGGCGCAGGGACGTCGACACGATGCTCCCGAGCACGGTCGGCGCGCCCGCGAGCAGCCCGACGGCGAGCACCGCCCCGGCCGCGGCCGGCACCACCTGGGCGGCGAGCAGCGCCGCCGCCGCGCCCCACAGCAGGTGGACGGAGGCTGCGCGGTCGCCACGGACCAGCGCGCCGAGCGTCCGCGGCAGGGCGCGCAGGTCGGCGAGGAAGCGGGTGGTGCCGACGGCGTGCCAGTAGCCGACCACGCCGAACAGCACGGTGGTGAGCAGGCCCCAGAACAGCGCGCCCTGGAGGAAGTTGTTGTGGCTGGTGGCCGGCGCCCCGTGCGGGACCTTGCGCCAGCCGCCGTAGCGGACGGCGATCAGCCAGACGTTCGTCGCGTAGCCGATCAGGCCGCCGACCACGGCGCCGGTCACGGCGGACACGGCGTGCTCGCGCAGCCAGCCGGGCAGCTGCCGGGCGACCTCGGCGAGGGTGGGGACGGTCCGCGGAGCCGTGGCGGTGGTCATCTCGGCGCTCCCTCCGGTCCGCTACGGCTCACCGTCCGATCCGCGAGGGCGGCCCGGTCAACGGCGGCGGTCCGGTTCGCGTCGGCTTGCCGGTCGGCGACGGCGGTCCGGTCCACGATGACGAACCCGCCCGCGTACGGCCGGTCGGAGGTGCGCACCCGCAGCACGGCGTTGCCCGCGGCGGCGAAGCAGGCCGTGGTCGTGCGCCCGGGCTCCAGCCGCGGCGATCCGACGGCGGCCGGCAGGGTGTACGGCACCGGGTCCCCGTTGTGCAGGTCCACGCAGCCGTGCGCGGGGATCCGCAGGTACTGCGGGTGGAAGCGGCCGTCCAGCACCAGGGCGCTGGGGCCGGGCGCCACCCGCTGGCCGGCCCGGACGGTGGCCGGCGTGCCGAACGGCCGCTGCCAGACCACCAGCACCAGCAGGACGGCCAGCAGCGCGTACGCGGTGGTGTGCGGGCCGACCTCGCGCAGTCGGCCGACGGTGCGTTCGGGGTCGGCGGCCAGCAGGCCCAGCGGGGTGCCGTAGGCGAGGTGCCCGGCGTAGGCGATGGCGATCAGTCCCGGGCCGCGCAGGGCGTAGACGCCCGCGACGGGCGAGGCCACGACGAGGGTTTCGATCATCAGGCCCCAGGCCAGGGCCCACTGCCAGCGCCGGCCGGAGGCGAGGACGGCGTAGCTGATCCCGAAGCCGATGCCGTTGGAGAAGTGGAAGGCCCAGCCGAGCAGCCCGGTGCGCGGGTCGGAGGAGTCCGCGCCCAGGGCGAGGACGCCGTAGGTGTCGATCGGCGCGAAGAGCCGGACCCCGGCCAGGGCGAACGGCACCCGGAACAGGTCGTAACCGAGGGTGCCGAGCAGGCCGCCGACGGCGCCGACCACGAGAGCGCGGTGCAGTCGACGTCGGTGCGGGCGGCGGGCGGTGGCCACGCCGAGGGCGGCGAGCAGCGCGAGGCTCGGCACGGTGGCCGACCAGAACCAGACGGCGAACGGCGCCAGGCCGTACGACCAGGCCAGGACGGGGGTGACGGGGAGGAGTCCGAGCAGCGCGCACAGGATCGCGGCACCTCTCCCACCGGGTCCGAGACGGGCCCGGACCACTGGGCCGACCACGGTCGAGGTGCGTTGCTCTCCTCGTGCCCGCTCCGCCATTTCGGGGATCCGATCCGACCTTCACCTGCCACGATTCCACCGGCAGGTCACCGGGGGCAACCGGTTCGGGTGACTACGCTTCGAGGTCCCACAGCCGGATCGTGCCGTCGGCGCTCGCCGAGACGGCGCGGCGGCCGTCCGGGGTGAAGGCGACGGCGTTCACGTTCCCGGTGTGGCCCTCGAAGCGGGCCGCCTCACGGCCGTCCGCCGGGTCGACCAGCCGGGCGCGGTTGTCGATGCCGAGGTCGGCGAGGAGTTCCGCGTCGTAGTAGTCCGTGCCGCTTCCGATCAGCAGCCACCGGCCGTCGGGCGCGACCGCGAGGCAGAGCAGGTTGCCGGAGCCGACCTCGAAGCGGCCGGTCTCGGCGCCGGTGGCCACGTCCCACACGTGCAGCCGGTTGTCCATGGTGGTGGCGACGGCGAGGGCGCCGCGGGCGGCGAAGCCGACGGCGGTGACCACGAACAGCCCCTCGCCGAAGCGGCGCAGCTCCTTCCCGCTCTCCAGCTCCCACAGCCGTACCTGGTCGGCGCCGAACTCGGTCTGGGCGGCGCCGGAGAGCAGCAGCCGGCGGTCCGGGGAGAACGCGACGGCGGCGACGTCCGCGGTGTGCCCGGGGAAGCGGCGCAGCTCCTGACCGGTCGCCGGATCCCAGCAGCGGACGGTGTGGTCCCCGCAGCCGGTCGCCACCAGCCGGCCCTCCGGGGAGAAGGCCGCGGAGAGACAGCCCTGCTCCTGCCCGGGGAAGCGGCGCAGTTCGGTGCCGGTGGCGGTGTCCCACAGGCGCGCGGCCCCCCAGACGCCGCCGGACACCGCGGACCGGCCGTCCGGGGAGAGAGCGGCGCACTGTACCCCGTCGTCGTGCGCGACCCAGCGGCGGAGCTCCGCCCCGGTGGCGAGGTCCCAGAGCCGGAGGGTGCGGTCCGCGCTGCCGGACAGGATCCGGCGGCCGTCGGCGGAGACGGCGACGCAGGTCACGGGGGCAGTGTGGCCGGTGAGGACGGTCTCCCGGGGCGGCGGGCCCGGTGGGGGGCCCGGTGGGGGCCCGGGGGTGGTGGCGGAGGCGGAGGTCCCGGCGGGGGGCCTGACGGGGGACCCGACGGCGGGCCGGGAGGTGGGGTCGCGGTACCTGGCATGACGGCGCTCCGGCATCGGGGAAGGACCCGCCCGCGACCACTGTCGACGCTACGCCTGCCTCCGCTCGCGCTTCCACCGGGCGGATGGCCGCCCCCGCCCTACAGGCGGCCGGTGTCGAGTTCGAGGTCGAAGGGCGCCGGGAGACGGACGGACGTACCGTTCCGTGCGTGCTCGGATTGTCAGCCGGTCAGCCGCGGTCAGCCGGCCGTCCAGGGTGCTTCCGGGAGCCTGGCGCTGCCGTCGTGACCGGAGAACTCCACGGTGGTCGGCGTGCCCAGGCCCGCCATCCGCATCGTCACCCGGCGCAGCCCGCCGTCGCCGTCGACCCAGTAGGTCAGCGGTGACCGGCCGCCGTCGGGCGCGGCGCCCTGGGCGCGCGGGCCGGCGAACCGGTCGTAGCTGCGGCCGTCGATCCGGTCGTGGCCCAGCCAACGGGCGCCGGACTGGGCGAGCAGCAGCGGGTTGTCGGGGCGGTCGGCGCCGAGCTGGACCAGCAGGCTGAGCCCGGCGTCCAGCGGGTCCGCGGTGTACGAGCGCGGCGACCAGCCGGCCCGCGGCACGTGCTCGGCCTGCTGCCACGCCGGGCCGTCCACGCCGGCCGGCTCGGGGGCCAGGCCGAGGCCGCCGGTGTCCCAGACGATCAGCCCGTGGTCCAGCGGCCCGCTCGCCCCGGTGGTCCGGTAGCGGCCCACGCCCCGGTGGCTGCGGTAGTCCACGACGCCCTCGACCCGGATGGTGACGCTCCCGCCCTCGGCGGCCGTGAGCCTCACCCCCACCGGGCCGGCCTGGTAGAGGTTCAGCCGGGACAGGGCCAGCCGGGAGGCCTCGTCGGTGGTCACCGGCCGTTCCGCGGGCTCGTCGGAAACCGTCCGGTAGGCGACCAGGCCGCCCGCCGCGGTGCCGCACACCGCGAGCGCGACCAGGGCCCGGAGCCAGCGGCGCCGGTGCGGCCTGGGGCTGTCGGTCTTCGGCGTGCGGGCCATGCGGGTGCCTTCTCTCGTCGATCGGTCGGTCGTGGGGTCACAGCAGTCGGGCGGGCTCGGGGACGTTCGGTCCCCGGGCCCGCCCGGCCCGGCTCGGGCGGTCGTGCTAACCCTGCCGGACGGCCCTGCGCCTACGGGCCAGCAGCACCAGCGCCGTACCGAGGGTGAGCAGCGCCGCTGCGCCCGTCACGGCGAACGGGATCGACTGGCCCGCACCGGTGTTGGGCAGGTGCCCGGGCCCGGGGCCCGGCGGGACCGGAGGTGCCGGAGGTGCCGGCACCGGGGTCGACGTCGGCGTCGGTGCCGGCGTCTCGGTCGGGGTCGGGGTGGGCGTCGGGGTCGGGGTGGGCGTCGGGGTCGGGGTGGGCGTCGGGGTCGGGATCAGCCGGTTCACGGCCGTCACCTCGACACCGGCATCGAGGTTCTCGGAGGTGAGGACCAGCGGCCCGAACACCGTGACGTCAGGCGCCGAGTAGCCCGCGGGCGGGCTCACCTCCTGCCAGTAGTACGTCCCCGGCACCCCGGTGCCACCGCAGAGCCCGTCGGCGCCGGTCGTGCACGGTTCGCCGACCTTGCTGTCGGGCTTGTCGCCGGTCGGCTGCAGCCCGTCGGTGCCGTTGGTCTCGTGCCACAGCTGGAACTTGGCGCCCGCCAGCGGTTTGCCGTCCTGGTCGTGCTTGACCAGGCGCAGCGCGCCCTCCTGTTGACGGAAGCCGAAGTCGTAGGTGTGGTCGTTCTCGCCGGGCCCGCCGGTGGTCAGCGCCCGTTCCGGGTACTTCCCGCCGGTCGGGACGATGCCCTTCGAGTCGACGAAGTGGTTGTCGCCGACGTCGTGTTCGGTGGCGACCCACTGGAACAGCGGCCCGCCCTTGGCGTAGTCGGCCGGGTTGTCCAGCCGGATCGTGTACTTGGTCTTCGGCTTGAGGCCGCCCTCGACGTTGCTGTCGTCGAAGTAGTACTCGCCGCGCGCCGTGGTCTTCGCCGTGCCGACCAGCTTCCCCGACTCGTCGTACAGGTGGACGGTGGCGCCCGGAACCGGGCGCTGGCCCGGCAGTTGGAGGCCGCTGCGCTCCGGGTCGTACCAGACCCGGTTGCCGATCTGCAGCGGTGCCTGGTCGCAGAGCACTTCGAGGTCGCCCATCGCGGCGCCCTTGCCGAACGGCGGGAGCGGTCCGACCGGATTGAGGCGCAGGCCTCCGTCGGCCTTGCCGTCGCGCTTCTCGAAGCCCGCGCCGTAGCCGAAGGCCATGCCGTTGGTGTCGTAGCCCGAGGTCGCGATGGAGTTCTCGACCTTGGAGAACGCCATTCCGGCGTTCAGGGCGTTGTTGTGGCCGATCCGGTTGGTGTCGAAGAACCGGGTGCCCCGGGTGGTGGCCCCGCAGCCCTTGTTGGTGTCCAGCACGTAGGTGCCGTTCACCGGGCAGGCCTTGTCGAGGTCACCGCCGGGCAGGACGGTGGCCATCGTGCCGGCCGTCGGTCCGGCCGCCGACTGGTCGCCGAAGCGGTCCCGGAAGGCGAGCAGCATCGTGCCGTCGGTCTCGAAGGCGATCTCCGCCACCGCCGGCTCGGGGTTGGCCATGTACCCGGTGCAGGCCTGGCCGTTCTGCGTGGCCGGGAAGGTGTCCTGCCACGGGAACCAGCCGGCGCCGGGGCAGGGACCGCCGACCGTGGCGCCGCGCGGGTAGTCGAGCGGCTGGTCCAGCACGGCGCTCTTGAACACGCCGGTGGCCGGGTCGAAGGGCAGCACCACGGCCCGCAGGTCCGAGGTCTTGCCGGTCGACTCGCCGGAGCAGACCCCGCCGAGGTAGCCGGTGCCGTCCTGCAGGCCGAGGCCGTACGGTCGCCAGTCCCCGGGGGCCGGGCAGCCCGGGTCGGGGATCGGGTAGGCGGCCTCGGGCTCGGCGGCCGTGGGCTTGGTGGCGTCGTAGCGGTAGAGCTTGCGGTCGTGGAGGTTGACGACGAGGAGGTCCTTGCCGTCGTCGCTGATCTTGATGCCGCCGAGGCTCTCCTTGCCCACCGCGGGCAGGAAGGCGTCGTCGTTGCCCGGGCCGTGCGGCGTGGTGCCGGCGTCCGGGACGGTGGCGAACAGGGTGGTCTTCTTCTGCGCGAGGTCGGTCACGTAGATCGCGCCGGGGCCGCCGGGGCCGTACGCGGTGGTGCGCTTGGCCGAGGCCGCGGAGAAGAGCCGCTTGTCGGTCCTGTTCCAGGCGAGGCCGTAGAGGTTGCCGGTCTGCTCGGCCGTGGCCAGGTCGGTCACGGTCGCGTCGGTGCCGGCCACGCCCCGGGCGCCGTACGGGAAGGAGACCAGCGTGTGCGCCGATCCGCCTTCCCTGGGCGCCGGTTGACAGCCCGTCACCAGCGGCGCGTTCTTCTGGCAGTAGTCACCCGGGCTCCACAGCCCGGTGGTGAACTCCACCTTCTTGCCGCCGGAGAGGTCGACGAACTCCTCGTTGCTGCTGAGCTGGTCGGGCGCGCCGGCCAGCCCCTGGCGGGAGGCGAAGGCCGGGAACAGCCCGCCCGGCTTCGGATTCACCACCTGGACACGGTACTTGCCGCCGGTGACCTTGCCGGCGGCCGGCGACAGGGTCACGGTGCCGTCCGCCTTCGTGGTGCCCTCGATCCCGACGCCCGCGTCGTCGGTGAGCGTCACCCTCACGCCCGCCATGCCCGGTTCCAGCGCGGGCGTCCACACCCCGGTGGTGTCCACGGCCCGGATCACCCGGACCGTCACCGTCCCGTCGCCGGTCTGCGGGAAGGCCGACGGGGCCGCCGCCAGCGAGCAGGCGCCGATCCCGACGGCCAGGGCCACCGCGCCGCCGAGCGTGCGGCCGCCGAGGTCCCCCGGCCGCCACCGAGCCGGGCCGCGTGCGGCGCCGGCTGTTCGTTCACTTGTCGTCGTCATCCCTGCTCTCATCGTCACGTTGAGGCACTGTCCGGTGGGGCCTGCCGACCGATCTCGCGAGGGAGCCCGTGAGTGGCGGAAAGCCGCCATTGTTAACGGGAGCTTAAAGCGGGTTCGGACAAGTTCGCAGGAAAACAAGGAACTTTGACGGCGCATCAGACGTTTCGACGGCCGTCGCACCTTTGCGCCCCCGCCCGGCGTCGAGCCGTTGACCTGCACAGGCGTGCCACCCCGACCCTGACCGGACTCCCGGATACCGCATGAACCCGCCGACGGTCGAACACAGTTCCTGCCACATGTGCACACATCACGACCCCGGCTCACCCACCCCACCCGCAACTCCCGCCACGGCCCGGCCGCCACCGTCTGCCCGTCTCCACGGCCGGCCCGTCCCGGTTCGGCCGCCCCGGTTCGGCCGGAGCCGGCTCTGGCACGATGGCCGGATGCGCATACTGATCATGGGCGGCACCAGGTTCGTCGGCTTCCACCTCGCCGGCGCGGCCATCGCCGCCGGCCACGACGTGACGCTGCTGCACCGCGGCAGGTCCGGCGCCCACCTGCTCCCCGAGGCCACCCACCTGATCGCCGACCGCGACGCGGACCTGTCCGTGCTGAACGGCCGGGAGTGGGACGCCACCGTGGACGTCAGCGCCTACTACCCGCGCCAGATCCGGGACCTGGCCGCCGCACTCGGCCCCGGCGCCGCCGGACGGTACCTGCTGGTCTCCTCCCTGTCGGTCTACGACACCCCGGCCACCCCCGGCTACACGGAGGACTCCCCGCTGCGCCCCGCCGACGGCCCGGAGCCCGAGGCCGTCAAGGCGGACACCTACGGCATCCTCAAGGTCCAGTGCGAGCGCGCGGCCCGGCAGGCCTTCGGCCCCGACACCCTGCTGGTCCGCCCGACGTACGTGATCGGGCCCCAGGACTACACCCGCCGCTTCGACTACTGGGTTCAGCGACTCGCCCGGGGCGGCGAGGTGCTGGCCCCGGGCCGCCCGGACGCGCCGATCCAGGTCGTCGACGCCCGCGACCTCGCCGCCTGGATGCTCGCCCTGCTGGAACGCAAGGCCTCCGGCGCGTACCACGCCGCGACTCCCCCGCCGCACACCATGGGCGACCTGCTGGCCGCCGTCGCCTCGGCGGTCGCCCCGGACGGCACCGCGATCACCTGGGTCGCCGAGGACTTCCTGCGTGCCGCCGACGTCCCTGAGCGCGCCCTCCCGCTCTGGCCCGCCCACCCGATGGTCCTGGCCACCAGCACCGCCGACCCGGCCGCCGCCCTCGCCACCGGGCTCACCCTGCGCCCGGTGGCCGAGACCGCCCGCGACATCCCCGCGTTCGAGCCGCTGCCGGACACCCTGACGCCCGACCGGGAGGCCGAACTCCTCGCCGCCTGGCACCGCCGCTAGCCGGACCCGGGGCGGTGCCCGCGTCCCGGCTCGGCCCGTCCGCCCTGTCTCAGCCGGGCTCAGCCCGCGAGCGGCGGGTTGAGCCGGGGAAGGCGTCCTGGCGCCGGTACCGGACGCACGGGTACGGCGCGGTGCGGGCGCTCGCCGCGTCGAGGCAAGAACGCCGAGGGCCGCCGGGGGTGACCCCGGCGGCCCTCGCGCGGCTGCGGCCTGACGGCCGAACGGTTTAGAAGAAGCCGTCGTCCTCGTAGTAGTTGTTGACGACGACCTCGGGGCCGTCGTCGTCGAAGGCCTCGTTGAGCAGCGCCCCGCCGACCAGACCGGCCGCGCCGGCCCCGATCAGGGCGCCGGCGCCGAAGCGGCGGCCGCCGCCCTGGGCCTGCTGGCCGGGCTCCTGCGGGTAGCCCTGCTGGGGGTAGCCCTGCTGGGGCACCGGCTGCGGGTAGCCCTGCTGCGGGGTGTAGAACGGCGGGACGGTGGTCTGCACCCGCTGGGCGCAGGCGGCGCAGGTCTCGATCTGGCGCGGCACGCCCCACTGCGGCGACCACAGCACCACCGTCGTGCCGGCGCCGTGCGAGGGGTCGAAGAAGCACGTCACGGGGGAACTCCCTGCTCCTGGCTGGGTCTGCGGCTGCGGAAGGGCGGGTACGGGGACGGGCGCGGCGGCGGGAGCCACCGGCGCGGGCGGCACGGCGGGCTTCACCGGAACCGGAGCCGGCGCGGACGCAGGGGCGGAGGACGCCGCGGCTGCCGCGGGCTGCAGGACGTCCACGCCGAAGTCCGCGGCGATGCCCGCGAGCCCCGCCGCGTACCCCTGCCCGACCGCCCGGAACTTCCAGTCCGCGCCATGCCGGTACAACTCGCCGAAGACCATTGCGGTCTCGCTGCCGGCCTCCGGCGCCACGTCGTAGCGCGCCACCTCGGCGCCGCCGTCCGGGTCAATGATCCGGACGTACGCGCCGCGGACCTGTCCGAAGCTCTGACGCCGCTGCGCCGCGTCGTAGATCGCCACCGCGAAGACGATCTTCTCCACGTCGGCGGAGACCTCCGCGAGCCGGACCTCGATCTGCTCGCGGTCCGCACCGCCGCCGGAGCCGCCCTGGTGGCGGACCGAGCCGTCCGGGCTCCGCAGGTTGTTGAAGAAGACGAAGTTCTGGTCCGAGCCGACCTTGCCGTCCGCCCCGCACAGCAGCGCGCTGGCGTCCAGGTCGTACCCGGCTCCGGCCGTCCAGCCGAGGCCGACCCGGACCACCCGGAGACCGGGGGCCTGCTTGCCCAGGGAGACGTTGCCGCCCTTCGTCAGGGCCACACTCATGGGACTTCCTCCACCACCGTGCGACTGACGGGTACCGCTGTACCCGCTGTAACCACTGTCCGACCACGACAACGCTGTAGAAGTCGCGCCGGTTCCCGCCCCCGGGATCAAGATCGCGTCAGGACCGGACGGGCCCGGGTCAGTACCGGACGGGCAGTTCCAGCAGTCCGCGGGCCCGCAGGGTGGGGCGGTGGCGCAGCCGCTCGACCGGGACGTCGAGGGCGAGGTCGGGGAAGCGGCGCAGCAGGGCGGTCAGCGCGATCGCGGTCTCCATCCTCGCCAGCGGTGCGCCGAGGCAGTAGTGGATGCCGTGGCCGAGGGCGAGGTGGCCGTTCTCGCGGCGGCGCAGGTCGAGCCGGTCGGGGTCGGTGAACTGCTCGGGGTCGCGGTTGGCGGAGCCGAGGGCGAGCAGCACGGTCTCCCCCGCCGGGACGGTGACGCCGCCGATGGTGACGTCCTCGCGCGGGAAGCGGCGGATGGCGAGCGGGGCGGGGCCGTCGAAGCGGGCGAACTCCTCGACGGCGCCGTCGATCAGCTCCGGTTCGGCGCGCAGGGCGGCGAGCTGCTCGGGGTGGGTGAGCAGGGCCAGGACGGCGTTGGCGATGAGGTGGACGGTGTTCTCGTAGCCGGCGAAGAGGATCAGGAAGGCGAGCGAGGTCAGCTCGTCCTCGCTGAGCCCGCCCCCGCCGTCCTGGTCGTCGCGGACGGCGATCAGGTCGGAGAGCAGGTCGTCGCCGGGCTCGGTGCGCTTGCGCTCGACGAGGCCGGTGAAGAACCCGAGCATCGCCTTGACGGCGGCGCGGGCCGTCTCGGGGTGCTCGGGGTCCGGCGTGATGAGGGTGTCCGTCCAGCCGCGGAAGTCGTGCCGGTCGTCCTCGGGGACGCCGAGCAGGTCGCAGATGACGGTGATCGGCAGCGGGGCGGCGTACGCGGCGAGCAGGTCGGCGCGGCCCGCCGGGGCGATGGCGTCGAGCAGCTGTCCGGCGACCTTCTCGATCGGGGCGCGCAGGGCGGCGATCCGGCGCGGGGTGAAGGCGCGCACGACCAGGCGGCGGATCCGGGTGTGGTCGGGCGGGTCCATGTTGAGCAGGTTGGCGTCCAGCGCGGGCGGCAGCGCGAAGCCGCGGTAGTTGCCGGGCGCGGCGTGCGTCCGGTCGAGGGCGAGCCGCGGGTCGGCGAGGGCCTGGCGTACGTCGGGGTAGCGGGTCACCAGCCAGAAGGGCAGGCCGTCCGGGCCGACGACGCGGTGGGCGGGCGCGTCGGCGCGCAGTCGGGTGTAGCCGCCGTACGGGTCGGCGATCAGGGACGTCAGGGTGAGGTCGGGCGCTGTCACCGGCCCAGCCTACGGGGGTGGCGGCGGCACTCTGGCGGGGCGTCAGAACCGGACTTATTGTCAGGTGACATGACACTCACCCGTGGGACCGTTCGTCGGCCCGTTCGTCGGACCGCCGCGCTGGCCGCCGCCCTCGCCGGAACCCTGGCCGCGCTGTTGGCCCCGGCCGCCGCCCAGGCCGACCCGGTCGGCTGCCGCACCAACGCCGCCGCCCCGACGGATGCCGAACAGGCCCGCCTCCAGGACACCCGCACCGCCGCCTTCACCGAGCGCTCCGGCCTGAGCGACCTCCTCCACGGCTTCCCGGCCGCCCTCTGCACCGCCCGCACCGCCCGCCGCGCCGAGCGGATCGTGGACGCCTGGGGCCGGGCCCTGTGGCAGGCCGGCGTGGACCGCGCCCAGGGCCGGCGGCCCAGCGGCGAACTGCCCGCCCGCGACGACCGCCCGCTGTACTGGACCAGGCTCGCCATGACCGTCCAACTGGCCGACTGGCAGCCCGCGTTCGCGGTCGACCGAACCGCCCTGCGGGACCGCTTCGAGGACGCCTCACGCGGTCTGGACGGCGGCTTCGGCGCCGCGCCCGGCGTCCGCCGGATCTTCGTCAGCGGCTTCGACCCGTTCGGCCTGGACGCCGAGCCGCGCCGCGCCAACCCCTCCGGCGCCGCCGTCCTGCAGCTGACCGGGCAGCGGATCACCCTCGCCGACGGCAGCACCGCCGAGGTGCGGGCCGTCGTCCTGCCGGTCCGCTACGGCGACTTCGACCGGGGGGTCGTGGAGCGTGCCTTCGGCCCGCACCTGCGCCCCGGACCGCAGTCCGCCGACCTGATCACCAGCATCAGCCAGGGCTACCCCGGCCTCTTCACCCTGGAGGCCTGGGCCGGCCGCGCCCGCTCCGCCGACCCGTACCCCGACAACGTCCGCGCGCTCTCCGGCGGGACGAGCCGGCAGCCGGTCGACGCCCCCGACCTGGCCCCCGGGCCGCAGTTCATCCGCACCACCCTGCCCACCGACGCCATGACGGCCGTCCAGCAGCCCTACCCGGTACTGCTCAACACCCCCGTCACCGAGATCCCGGCGGGCGCCACCGACCCCGTGGACCGCCCCGACGGACCCACCCCCGGCTCCCGATCGGTCGCCGGCGGAGGCGGCGGCTACCTCTCCAACGAGGTCGCCTACCGCTCCAACCTCCTGCGCCTCACCCTCGCCCCCGACCTGCCCGGCGGGCACCTCCACACCCCGGTGCTCACCGGCCTGCCCGCGGACCAAGGGCAGCTCACCGCACCGGAGTTCGAGCAGAACCAGGCCGCCATCGCCGACCAGGTCCGCGCCGTCCTGAGCAGCGCCCGGCTCTGAGCACCGCCGCGGGCGGGACGGCCAGGAGGCGCTACGCCGGGTCGGCGAAGCGGGTGCCCACCGCCCGGGCCCGCGAGGCGGCGATCTCGGCGTAGGCGGCCTCCCGCCCGGCCCAGTGGGAGCCCTCGACGGACTTGCCGCGCTCCAGGTCCTTGTACACCCGGAAGAAGTGGGTGATCTCCAGCAGATCGAACTCCGGCAGGTCGCCGATGTCCCGCAGCGCCGCGTACCGCGGGTCGCGGGCCGGGACGCAGAGCACCTTCTGGTCCGGCCCGCGCTCGTCGCGCATCACCCACACGCCCACCGCCCGGCAGGTGAGCACGCACCCGGGGACCGCCGGCTCGCCGCCGAGCACCAGGGCGTCCAGCGGCTCGCCGTCGCCGCCGAGGGTGCCCTCGACGTAGCCGTAGTCGGTGGGGTAGCGGGTGGCGGTGAACAGGGTGCGGTCGAGGCGGATCCGGCCCGCCGCGAAGTCCATCACGTACTTGTTGCGCGACCCCTGCGGGATCTCGATCATCACCTCGAACTCCACCGCGGCCTCCTCCTCGGCTCCTGGGGAGCGCCGCCCCGCGCCCCGGCGTCCCGGAACGATTGTCGGCCGTTCGGGCACCCACCGAAACCGCCTCCGCCGTTCGGCGGACACCGGGGACGTCGGGGCCTAGGTGTTCTGTCCGGACAGGCCCTAGCGGCGGGTCGGCTGCCAGGGGCCGTCCTCGGGGCGGGCTTCGCCGTCCGTTCCGGGCCAGGGCGGCATGGTGACGGCGGTGATGCGCAGCGGCCCGTCGGAGTCCTCGTCCGCCCGGAACTGGAAGGCGGTGCCGAGCGGGACCGAGGCGGCGGTGCCGGGGACGAGCCGTACGGTCTCCTCCCGGGCGCCCTGGCGGCGCCAGAGCTCGCCGCTGCCCGCGGTGACGTACCACAGCTCCTGCACGGTGGCGTGCGAGACGGCGTGGGTGACCTGCCCGGGGGCGAGCACGAACACCGCGAGGCTCCCCTGCTCGTCCAGCACCAGCAGCGGGCGGACCTCGGCCCCGTCGGGGGCGGTCACCACGGGTGCCCCGCCCTCCTCCGCGGTCCCGAAGGGCTGCTGCCCCGACCGATTGCTCATCCGACGACCCGGCCTCTCTCCTCCGACCGAGTAGCGTGGTCTCGGCCCCACCATCGAGGGGATCACGGGCACGGGCCCGCTCGCCAGAGCGCCCTGGCGTCAGCGCGTCCTACCGCGAGGCCGCCGGCGCCGCCGGCCCGAAGTCGCGGACCGCCTCGGTGACGATCGCCTCCAGGCGGGCGTGGTGGGCGCCGCGCCAGTAGGCCTGGCCGCAGTCGGTGCACTGGGCGAAGGCGTCGTAGGAGCGTTCGGTGCCGTCCCGCAGCTGCTCACGCACCGAGGTCTTGGTGACCGTGCGCAGGGTGCCGTTGCAGGTGGTGCAGCGGCTCCAGGGGACGAGCGGCGGCGCGAAGCGGGAGAGCACGTCGCGCAGTTGCTCGGCGGGGCGGTGGCTGTAGACGTAGGCGCCGGCCCAGATCTCGCGGCGGCGCAGCAGGCCGCGGTCGCGGGAGAGCAGGACGCGTTGTTCGGCGGCGGAGCGGGCGGCCAGCGCGGCATCGCCGATGTCGGGGTTCTCGTACGCGGCGTCCACGCCGAGCAGGCGCAGTCGCCGGGCGAGGGTGCCGAGGTGGACGTCCAGCAGGAAGCGCGGCGGGGCGGGCGAGGGCTGCGGCCTGGTCACGGCGTGGACGGCGACGTGCTCGCCGTCGGCCGGGACGTGTGCCTCGGGCACGGCCTGTCCGTCCACCAGCAGGGTGCCGACCTCGGTGAGCGGGACGCCCAGGGACTCGACGACGTGGCCGAGTGTGGAGGTGCCGTCGGTGCGCAGCGAGGTGCGGCCGGCCCGCCGGGGCGCGGAGACGAAGAGGTGCAGCTCGGGGGCGAAGTCGAGCCAGATCTGGGGTCGGTCCACGCGGCCAGCATGCCAGCGGGTGCTGGGCGGGGGCCACCGGTTTCCGGGCCCCGCCTGCCGTGCTGGTCCGGAGACTGCCGGACCCCGACCGTCAGGGCCTGTCCGTCACGCCCCCGACGATGCCGCGACCGGCGCGGGCGGTGCCGCGTGCCGGTCGCGGTCGCGCTCCGCCCAGCGGGCGACCGGCCCCATGGCGTAGCCGGCCGCGAGGAAGACCGCGCCCAGCACGAGCCAGCCGGCGAGGCCGCCGTCCAGCAGCAGGGTGGTCAGCAGCAGCGGCCCGAGAGTGCGGGCGACGGCGACGCCGGTGCCGAAGAAGCCCTGGTACTGGCCGATCCGCTCCGCCGGTGCGAGGTCGAAGCCGATCTGCCAGGAGCCGGCCGACTGCCGCATCTCGCCGACCACCAGCAGGACGGACGCGGCGACCAGCAGGGCGCCGACCGCCCACACCGGCACGTCCAGCGCGGACAGGCCGAAGACGGCGCAGCAGCCGAGCAGCAGCACCCCGGCCGAGCGGACGGCCCGCACGGCCGAGTCCACCCCGGTGACGTCACGTGCCGCCCGGACCTGGAAGGCCAGCACCGCCAGGGTGTTGAGCACGAACAGCGCCGATCCGAGCCAGCCGATCCCGGGGGCGCGCTGGGCGATCCACAGCGGGATGATCAGGCTGAGCAGCGGCATCCGCAGCAGCAGGACGGCGTTGACCAGGGTGACGGCGGCGTAGCGCCGGTCGCGCAGCACGGCCAGGCGCGGTCCGGTGCCCGACTCCGGTGCCGCGGGCGGGACTTCGGGCAGACGCCGGAGGACCAGGGCGCCGATCAGCAGGCCGATCGTGGTGACCACGAAGGCGCCCAGGTACGCGTCCCGGGTGCCGACGCTGAGCGCGATGCCGCCGACGGCGGCGCCGACGGCCAGGCCCCCGTTGAGGGTCGACTGGAGGTGGGCGAGCAGACCGGTGCGCTCGCCGGGCGGCACCAGGCCGGCGACCAGCGCCTGCCGGGCGGCGGTGAGCCCGGACTGCGCGGTGGCGTAGAGGCAGACCGCGAGCAGGAACAGCGGGTAGGAGCGGATGACCAGGAAGGCGGCGACCACGGCCGCCGCGGCGAGCCCGAGCGCCACCGCCGTGCGGCGCGGGCCGCGGCGGTCGGCGAGGTGGCCGAGCGGGACGCCGGCGACGGAGCCGAGCGCCCAGGCGACGGCGAGGCCGGCTCCGAGGGCGGTCGGTGACATGCCGACGACGCGGGTGAAGTAGAGCGCGGAGCAGGTGTAGTACGCGCCGTCGCCCACGGCGCTCGCCAACTGGGCTGCGGCCAGGGTCCGCTGGGGCCCTGCGGGTGGGAGGGCGCCCCACCGGGCGGCTCTGTCGGTCGGCACGTCTCTCCTTCGCGGTAACGGACCGTCACCGATCCCCCGAGAACCCCCGACCGGCCACCCACGGACGGACGACAGCAGCAACGCACGGACGGGCGGCGTGCGAGCCGGGAGTTCACAACCGTCGGCAACGGTTCGCCACCACCCTAGGCAGAAACTGGCCCAACCGACAGGTCCAGTGATCAAGGAATTTCCTGGGCCACTTCCGGCCGTCACCGCAACACCGACCGAGCACTGAACCCTCGTACGACAGCGGCTCGTTGGGCTCTCCGGACCGTTGGGAGCGTCCCACCGCAGCCTCGCCCGGACTGCCGAAGTGCCGTCCGTACCCGCTCCGAATCGGGCCCCGCCGAGCGCTGCAAAAGCCCGACCACCCAATTCAGGGGCCAACTTTGACCGTGTTGACCCGTCAGTAGTGCCCTCTTATGCTCAACGGCGTTCGCGATCCGGCAGCGGAGTCAGGGCCGTCCTGCCCTTCCGATCCCGGCGCCGCTCCGGCTCGAAGGATGCCTCCCATCAGTACCTCCATCGCCCCCTCGGACCCCACCGGCCGTACCGGCGAGGCGTCCTCGGCGGAGCCCACCGGCCGGCGGCGCTTCCTCACCTATCTGCTGGCCGCCCCCACCCTCACCGTCGCCGCCCGCCTCGGCCTCGACGCCGCCGCCCCCGCGGCCGCGCGGGCCGCCGAGCGCGTGGCGGAGGCCCGGGCCGCCGACGCGCCCCCGCAACTGCTCGGCCTGCCCGGCATTCCCGACGTCCTCGACCTCGGCGACGCGATGATCCTCGCCGGCCTGCCGACCTCCCACCTGCTGGTGCTGGAGGTCACCCCCGTCGGGCGGGCCCGGCTGTACCTGCCCCGGCTGGAGGTCGGCCAGGGCCTCACCACCGCGATCGCCATGCTGGTCGCCGAGGAGCTGGACGCCGAACTCACCGACGTGGACGTCCCGTTGTCCGACGGGCGCCCCGAGCTGCTGTTCAACCAGCTGACCGGCGGCTCCAACTCGGTGCGCTCGCTGTACGACCCGGTGCGCAGCGCGGCCGCCGCCGCCCGCGCCCGGCTGGTGACCGCCGCGGCCAGGCGCTGGAACGTTCCGGCAAGCTCCCTGCGCACCGCCGGCTCCGCCGTGCTCGCGCCCGACGGCCGCCGGGCCGGCTACGGCGAACTCGCCGCCGAGGCCGCCGCCGTGATCCTGCCGGCCGTCCCGGTCACGCCCAAGCCCGCCGACCAGCTGCGCCTGGTGGGCCGGCCGACCGGCCGGATCGACGCCCGCGACATCGTCACCGGCCGCACCCGGTACGCCGGGGACCTGCAGATCCCGGGCGCCGTGCCCACCGTGGTCGCCCGCCCCACCACCGTCAACGGCACCCTCAGGTCCCTGGACGCCTCCGCCGCCCGCGCCATGCCCGGCGTGCTCGGCGTGGTGCAGATCCCCAGCGGCGTCGCCGTCCTCGCCGAGACCTTCGACCAGGCACTCAAGGCGCGCGACGCACTGCGCACCACCTGGAACCCGGGCCCGGCCGCGGACCTCTCCACCGAGGACGTCCGCGCCCGGCTGCGCGCCGCCCATCTGCCGTTCCTCATCCCGCCGTTGCTGACCCAGCACCTGGACGGGGAGTTCGACTTCGCCTTCGTCAACCACGCCCCGATGGAGGTGCTCACCGCCGTCGCCGACGTCCGGCCGAACCGGGCCGAGCTGTGGTTCGCCGCACAGAGCCCGATCCTCGCCCAGCAGACCATAGCCGCCGAACTCGGCTTGCCGCAGAACGCCGTCACCGTCCACGTGGTGCGCGGCGGCGGCTCCTTCGGCCGGCGGCTGTTCTTCGACGCCGCGCTCGAGGCCGCGCGGATCTCCAAGGCCGCCGGCCGCCCGGTCAAGCTCATGTGGACGCGCAACGACGACATGCGCCACGGCCGGATGCGCCCGGCCAGCCACCACCGGATCCGCGCCACCTACGGCCTCGGCCAGGTCCTCACCTGGGAACACCGCGCCGCCACCGTCAAGACCGACCTCGGCCACGGCCTCGGCGAGACGCTCACCGCCGCCGGGTTCGACCTCTCCCTGGCCGGGCTCAGCCTCGCCCAGGCGTTCTTCCTCCTCACCGAGAAGAACCCGTACAACGTCGGCATCCCCACCCAGCTGCTCGCCGAACTGCCCCTGGACCTGCACACCGGCAGCTGGCGCTCGGTCTACTCCGGCACCGTCCGGGTCGCCGACGAGATCATGATGGACGAGCTCGCCCGCCGGATGGGCCAGGACGAGGTCGCCTTCCGCCGCGCCCGGCTGCGCAGCGCCGCCGGCCGGGCCGTGCTGGACACCGTCGCCGACAAGGGGAACTGGGGGCGCCCGATGCCCCCCGGCCAGGCGCAGGGGATCGGCTACCACGACGAGAACGGCGGCATCGCCGCCTACCTGGTCGAACTGGACGCCTCCGACCGGGCCAACCCCCGGGTCACCAAGGCGGTCGTCGCGGCCGACGTCGGCCGGGTCATCAACCCCACCGGCCTGGAGGCCCAGTTGACCGGCGCGCTGGTCGACGGCCTCTCGGTGATCCTGCAGGCCGGCAATCACCTCGACAACGGCGCCTTCCGGGAAGGCAGTTACGGTGACTTCCACTACGCGCGGCAGCGGCACACCCCGCCGGTGGTGGAGATCCACCTGATGCCGCCGAGCGGCCCGCCCGGCGGCGCCGGCGAGCTGGGCGTCCCGGCCGCCTCCGCCGCGGTCGCCAACGCCTACGCCCGCGCGACCGGCACCAGCCCGCGCTCCTTCCCCGTCAACTTCTGACGCCCTACCGGCGTCCGGCCCCCGAGGATCCCGACTCCCCATGCCCACCCACACCTTCGTCCTCAACGGGCAGCCCGTCACCGTCGAGGCCCCGGACGACATGCCCCTGCTCTGGGTGCTGCGCGACAAGCTCGGCGTCACCGGCCCCAAGTACGGCTGCGGGGTGGGCGTCTGCCGCGCCTGCACCAGCCACCTCGACGGCCAGGAGTTCCAGCCCTGCACCCGCTCCGTCAAGGACTGCGCCGGACACACCGTCACCACCATCGAGGGCCTGGCCGACGGTGACACCCTGCACCCCGTCCAGGAGGCCTGGCTCAGCTGCGACGTCGCCCAGTGCGGCTTCTGCCAGCCCGGCCAGATCATGGCGGCGGTCGCCCTGCTGCGCCGGACCCCGAACCCGACGGACGCCGACATCGACCAGATCCAGAACGTCTGCCGCTGCGGCACCTACCCGCGCATCCGCGCGGCGATCAAGCAGGCGGCCGCCGCCGGGCAGGCTCCGACGCCGTAACGCTGACCCGGGACTACCCGACGACCGGTGCCGCCGGGTCGCGGCCGAAGAAGGCGGCGAGCCGGTCGTACGGCGGGGCGTCCTCGGGGACGGCGACGGCGGGGCCGAAGGCCTGGTGCTCCTCCTCGGTGCCCCGGTACTCGGGCTTGAGCGCGCCGCGCGCCCAGGCGAGCGCGGTGAGCGCCACCTCGTGGTCCAGCCCGTCGGTGGACTGACCGGTGGCGCGCGCCAAGTCCCACCCGTGGACGGCGATTTCGGCGATCTGCTGGTCCACCGGGAAGCGGGCCGGCAGGGTGCCGACACCGGGCACCTCAACCGTCCCGTCGAGATCCCCGGCCGCCCGCCAGGCATCGACCAGTTCCTCGGCTCCGGCCTCGAAGGCGTGCAGCCAGTCCTCCTCCACCCGCTCGAGGGGCTGCGACCAGTCCGGCCGGCCGCCCCGCGCCCGGACGGTGAACTGCCGCAGGTCGTAGAGCAGATGGCTGACCAGGTCGCCGACGTCCCAGGAGCGGCAGGGGGTCGGGTGGCCTGCCAGTTCGACGCCGGTGCCGTCGATCAGCCCGGCGGTCTGCGCCAGGGCCCGGGCGAGCAGGCCGATCGGGTCTTCCGCTGCGGTCATGGCACACACCTCTCGGTCGGGAGCACGGTCGGGGTACGGGGTCGTGCCGGGTGATCGTAAGCGCGGCCACCGACACCCGCCCGACACGACACCGCGCCCCCTCCCTACCGGCCGTCGGGCCGTCAGGCCGCGAAGCCGCCGTCCACCGCCAGCTCCGTGCCCGTCACGTACCGGCCGTCCTCGCCCGCCAGGTAGGCGACGGCCGCCGCGACCTCCGCGCCGGTGCCGAAGCGGCCGAGCGCGGTGAGCCCGCTCTGGAACTCCGCGGCCGGCCCCTCGGCCGGGTTCATGTCGGTGTCGATCGGGCCCGGGTGGACCACGTTGGCGGTGATCCCGCGCGGGCCGAGCTCCCGGGCCAGCGCCTTGGTCAGGCCGATCAGCGCGGCCTTGCTGGTCGCGTACAGCGTGGCGCCGGGGAAGGCGACGCGCTTGGCGATGCAGCTGCCGATGGTGACGATCCGTCCGCCGTCGGCCAGGTGCGCGGAGGCCGCCTGGGCGAACAGGAACGGCGCCCGGACGTTCACCTCCAGCACCCGGTCGACGTCGGCCGCCGCCAGCTCGCCGATCGGGCCGAGGACGCCGACGCCCGCGTTGTTCACCAGGACGTCCAGCCGCCCGAACCGCTCCGCCACCGCCGCCACCACGCCGAGCACCGCCTGCGGATCGGCGCTGTCCGCACGGACGGCCCACCCCTGTCGCCCCATCGCGGTGATCTTCGCGACGACCTCCTCGGCCCGCTGCGCCTCGCCGTGGTACGTCAGGGCCACCTCGGCCCCGTCCTCGGCCAGCCGCAGCGCGATCGCCGCCCCGATCCCCCGGCTGCCGCCGGTCACCAGGGCCACCTTGCCGTCCAGCACCGCCGCGCCGTTCACGCCGTTCACGCCGTTCATCGTCATATCTCCAGAACTCCTCGTTCCGATCTCGGACATGACTCGATCCTGACCCGGAGCACTTCAAACCTCCGGCGGCATTCGGACGTCGCGTTCAACGTTCAACCATCCCCCGAAACACCCCGCGCCCCGGCGCGCACGCCGCCCATGGCCTGTCTGACCGAACGAGCCGAGCGGCTGCCCCCGTGCAGGGGGCAGCCGCTCGACCGGGGTGCGGGGCTGCGGGGCGGAGGCCGGGTCTTGCGCTCCGCCGCAGGCTCGCTCAGGGGATCCGCGAGGCGGTCGGGCCCGTCAGGTCGGGCCCGTCAGGCGGTCGGGCCCGTCGGGCCGTCAGACCGTGAGGGTCTGGCCCGGGAAGATCAGGTCCGGGTCACCACCGATGACGCCGACGTTCCTGCCGTACAGGCTGTCGGTGTCGGTGCCGAACTTGGCCGCGATCTCGCTGAGCGTGTCACCGCTCTTGACGGTGTAGTTGCCGCCGGCGGTGTTCGTCGGCGCGACCGGCGCGGACTGCACCGGCTTGGCCGACGGCCGGCCCTGCGCCGCCTCCGCGGCCCGGGGCGCCTGCTGCGGCGCGGCGGCGGGCTTGGCCGCCTTCGTGGCCGGCTTGGCCGCCTTGGCGGGCTTGGCGGCCGGCTTGGCCGCCGGGGCGTCGGAGCCCGCCGAGGTGTCGACGGCGGCCGGGGCGCCGCCCTTGCTCAGACCCGCCTTCTGCGAGCAGACGGGCCAGGCGCCCGGACCCTGTGCGGCGAGCACCTTCTCGGCGACCGTGATCTGCTGCGCCTTGGTCGCCTGGTTGGCCTGGGGGGCGTACGCGGTGCCGCCGTACGCCTTCCAGGTGCTGGGGGTGAACTGCAGTCCGCCGTGGAAGCCGTTGCCGGTGCTGATGCTCCAGTTCCCACCGCTCTCGCACTGGGCGACGGAGTCCCAGGTCGACGTGGTAGCGGCGGAGGCCGAGGTGGCCGTGACGAGGCCGGCCACCGGCAGGGCCGCGACGGCGGCTCCCGCGATGACCGCCATCCGCACGCGGTGGCGCTTGGTGGCGGTGGTGTCGGTGGCAGCGGCGGTCTCGTGACGGGGATTCATACAAGTCCTCTCGACAAGTCCCGGGCGGGCAGACGGAACCAGGCCCGGGACATGGGCCGGTCGTTACGCTCACCTCACTCGACGGGCGGCCGCGCACGTGTCGGACGTGCCGTGCCGCCCCGGTCACCTCCGCTCGCCGACGGCCCGTTGGAGCCGGCCTGATCGGCGGTCACCGCCCTTGCGCCGTGGGTCAGTCGGCGGGCGGTGCATCGGGGTGAACCCGGGTGGCGCTCGTTGCGCCGCCAACGAAGCTAGGGGGCATCCCCGGAGCGCGGCAAGCAATTCTTGGACATCGCAGGTCAGTTGACTGTTACCGGCGGTATCGATCAAGAGCCCTTGCCCGACTTGACCGGGTTTGACCGCATTTTCAAGATCAGATGATCGATCTCCGTGCTTGCGCTCACACCTGTCCAATCGCGAAGCCCGGCACACCATCCACCCAGAGCGATCGTTTGCTGACGCACCGTCACCGCCAGAGCCGGAGTTCCCGGTTCCACGCAGCCGTCGAGTGGCATCCGCCACACCCGACACCGTCCGCGATCGTACGGATACGCTCAGCTCCGGCCGTCGAGCTCCGCATCCCGCGCCAGCAACGCCGCCTGGACCCGGTTCTCGCAGCCCAGCTTGGCCAGGATCCGGCTCACGTACGTCTTCACCGTCGCCTCGCTCATGTGGATCCGGGCCCCCGCGTCGGCATTGGACAGACCCTCGCCGAGCAGCGCCAACACCTCCAGCTCACGCCCGGTCAGCACCTCCAGCCGGCGCCGGGCCGCGGCACTGCGGGCGGCCAGCGAGCCGCTGCGCCCGTCCGCCAGCGAGTCGACGATGTGCCGGGTGGCGGCCGGGGAGAGGAAGGCGTTGCCGCCCGCCGCTGCCCGGACGGCCTGGATCAGCTCGTTCGGCGCGGTGTCCTTGAGCAGGAAGCCGGCTCCGCCCTCGGTCACGGCGCGCAGGACGTTCTCGCGCTCCCCGAAGGTGGTGAGGATCAGCGCCCGCGCCCCGGGCGCAACCCTGGCCAACTCCCCGAGCGCCGTGAGCCCGTCCATCACCGGCATCTGGATGTCCAGCAGCACCACGTCCACCCGGTGCGACCGCGCCAGCTCCAGCGCCTCCCGACCGTCGGCGGCCTCCGCGACCACCTCGATGTCGTCGGCGGAGCCCAGGATCATCCTGATCCCGGCCCGGATCAGCGGCTCGTCGTCGGCGACGAGGACTCGGATCACGCTGGTCATTCCGCTGGCCATTCCCCTCGAACGGTGATGCGACTACATCACCATCCTCACATCTCCACCGACCCGCCCCGACCACCGGTCCGACGGGCGTCAGTTCTTGGTGACGTACTCCTGCTTGTCCACCAGCACCCCGTCCTTGAAGCAGAACCGCGCCACGTGGTCGTCGTCCCAGCCGGTGTCCGACTGGTCGCCGAGGAGGTACCAGCGGCAGCGCGAGCCCTCCGGCGGGGTCGGCCCGGTCCCCTTGTACTGGTCGACGAAGAAGTCGTTGCCGGGCGGCAGCTCGCGCACCGCCTCGGCCTCCGGCGCACCGACCTGGATCCGCTCGTACGCCGGCCTGCCCACCGTCGCGTCCCGGGAGCCGCCGACGAAGGCCACCACGCCCCAGACACACAGCGCCAGCACGGTCAGCCCGACGCCCACCACACCGAGTGCGCAGCCCAGCGCCGGGCTGCGCCGCCCGCCCTCCCCCTCGCCGGACGGCGACAGGCCCTCGAACGCCCAGTCGTCCGCGCCGGCGGCGGCCGCGGCGCCCTCCCCGGCACCCTCCGCCGCCTCGTACGGCAGCACGGCGGCCAGCCGGAACCCCTGGTCGGGGGTCGGCCCGGCGTGCACCATGCCGCCGACCAGCCGGGCGCGCTCCCGCAGCCCGGTCAGCCCCTGACCGCCGCTGACTGCCGGGCCCGCACCGGCGCGCACGCCCACCAGCTCCGGCGTGCGCGCGTTGGTCACCTCCACCACCAGCGCGTCCGGCTCGTACCGGAGCGCGACGCCGATCGGCGCGCCGGGGGCGTGCTTGTGCGCGTTGGTGAGCGCCTCCTGCACGATCCGGTACGCCGCGTGGTCGACGGCCGCCGGCAGCGGGCGCCGCTCACCCTCCCGGGAGAGCACGACCTCGGCCCCGGCCGCCCGCGAGGACTCCACCAGCCCCTCGATCCCGTCCGCCCCGCCCCGGGCGGGCCCCCCGGCCACCGCCCCCGGCGTCGGCGGCAGCGCCGTCGACTCGTCGTGCAGCACCCCGACCACCTCGCGCAGCTCGCGCATCGCCGCGACCGCCGCCTGCCGCAGGACGCCGACCGCCTCCCGCTGGCGGTCGGTGAGCGTGCGGTCCACCTCCAGCGCGCCGGAGTGCACCGAGATCAGCGCCAGCTGGTGGCCCAGGCTGTCGTGCATGTCCTGGGCGATCCGGTGCCGCTCGCGCAGCCGCGCCTGGTGCACCACCATGGCCCGCTCGCGCAGCAGCTGGTCGTTGCGCTCGCGCAGCGCGTCCAGCAGGGCGCGCCGCTGCGCGCGGTAGCGGCCGTAGAGCGCGGGCAGCACGGCGAGCACCAGGAAGCCGCCGAGCGACAGCCCGAGGACCAGCTTCGGCGAGGTGGTGGTGGCGTCCTTCAGCACGCCCGTCACGGTGAACAGCAGCCAGCCGAGGACGAAGGTGCCGACCAGCGTCCAGACCCGGCGGATCCGCGCCCCGGCCGTCCAGCCCGCGCAGATCAGCAGCAGCACCGGCCCGCCTGACCAGCCGGTGGCGGCCGCGGCGGCCAGCAGCACGGTGGCCGGCAGGCCGCGCCGCAGCACCCACAGCAGTGCGACGCCGATGCCGAAGGGCACGGCCAGGCCGGTGGAGCCGGCGAGCTCCAGCAGGGCGGCGAAACCGCCCATCAGCAGGGCGAGCGCGGCCTCACCCACCACCCGCCGGGGCCGCCAGGGCCCGGGCAGTGCCGTCCGTACCGCCTTCTTCCAGGCCCGTGCGATCGCATCCACCCGTCGAGGCTAACGGGCCGGTCCGCGCGGACGCCGTCCACCTTCGTCGCCGCCCGCGCCGACGAAAGTCGCCCGGTCGCACCGCCCCTCGGCGGTCGTCGCATCCGCCGCGCACACCGGCCCCGCACCGCCGCCCGCTCAGCCGAAGGCCGTCAGCAGCAGCGCCACGTCGTCCACCCGGCCGGTCGAGCCGACCTCCCGCAGCAGCCGGTCGGCCGCCTCCTCCGGTCCCTCCCCCGCCGCGCCCCGGGCCAGCGCGGCCCGCAGCCGCTCCACCCCCTGGTCGATCGCCACCGCCGGGTCCTCCACCAGCCCGTCCGTGTAGAGGGCGAGCAGCGCGCCCGGCCGCAGCCGCAGCTCGCTGACCGGGTAGGCGGCCCGCTCGTCCACCCCGAGCAGCGGACCGCCCGCCACGTACAGTGCCTCGGCCCGCCCGCCCGGGTGGCGCAGCACCGGTGGCATGTGCCCGGCCCGGGCGATCCGGGCGGTGCCGTCGGCGGGGGTGAGCCGGACCAGGCAGCAGCTGGCGAGCAGTCCGGGGTCGAGGTCGAGCAGCAGCCGGTTGGTGCGGGCGAGGACCCGGTCGGGCGGCTCGCCGCCGGTCGCGAAGGCGCGGACGGCGCTGCGCAGCTGGCCCATGGTGGCGGCGGCGCCGACACTGTGGCCCTCGACGTCGCCGATCACCAGGGTGACGTCCCCGCCGGTGACGATCACGTCGTACCAGTCGCCGCCGATCTCCATGCCCTGGGTGCCGGGCAGATAGCGGGCGGCGGTCCGGATCCCGGGCACCTCGGGCAGCCGGTGCGGCAGCAGCGCCTGCTGCAGGCCGCGGGCGAGCGCGAACTCGGCGTCGTACAGCCGGGCGCGCTCCAGGGCCTGGGCGATGAAGCCGCCCAGGGCGGTCAGCAGTCCGCGCTCCTCGGCGCTGAACGGGCGCGGCCGGTCGAAGCCGAGGATGCAGCTGCCGACCGGGCGGCCGGAGGCGATCAGCGGCAGGAAGGCCCAGGCGCCCATCTCGTCCAGGGCCAGGCCGGGGTAGGCGGCGGCGAGGTCGCGCACCGACTCGAAGAAGATCGGGGTGCCGGTGCTGAGCGTCTCCGCCCCGGGGACCCTGGCGTCGATCGGGGTGCCCTCGAAGCTGTCCAGGAAGCCGTCCGGGTAGCCGGCCTGCGAGACCAGGTTCAGGCGCTGGTCGCGCACCGCGTAGATGGCGAGCTCCTGGCCGCCGAAGGCCGGCAGGATCTCGTCGGACACCGCCCGGCAGACGTCGCGCACGGTCACGGCCTCGGTGAGCGCGCTGGCGAGCTGGAGCAGGTGGTGGGTGCCGCCGAGGCCGGCGCGGGTGACCTCCGCCGGGTCGGCCTGCGGGACGGCCGGTGCCTCGGCGCCACCGGGCCCGGACACGGCCTCGGTTCCGGGCTCCGCCCCGAACTCCGCCTCCGCCCCGGACTCGGCGGAGACCACCCGGCCGGTGACGCCGTGCGAATCCGGGTACAGCGAGAAGGCGAGCCAGCCGCCCGGCGGGCGGGCGGCCAGGAAGACGGTGGGCCGCTGGGAGACCAGGGCAGCGCGGTAGCGGTGCTCGTAGAAGGGGTCGGCGAGCCAGGGCAGCACCTCCCAGGGGTGGCGGCCGACCAGGTCCTCGCGGCGGGCCCCGAGCAGCGGCTCGGTGGCGCGGTTGGCGTAGGTGATCCGGGCGTCGAGGTCGAGCGTGAACACGCCCTCGCGCAGCCGCTCGGCGGCGGCCGCGGCGGCGGTCAGGCTCCGTAGGTCCAGGACGGCGCCGACCAGGTGGTCCCGGCCGTCGGAGATCGCCGCGGGCACCCGCGCCCACAGCTCCACCGGGTACGGCACGCGGTCCGGCCCGAGCACCCGCACCCGCGCCGCCAGCACCTCGCCCTGCTCCAGGGCGGTCCGGGCGGCGGCCCGGAACTCCGGCAGGTCCCCGGGGGCGACCCGGTGGTTCAGGGCGGCCACCGTGCCGTCGAACTCCCCCGGCCCGAAGCCGAAGATCTCCCGGAACTGCGCGTCGGCGGAGAGCGCCCCGGTGGCCACGTTCCAGTCGAACAGCCCGACCCGGGTGGTGGGCACCGACGGCGGCGGCAGCTCGACCACGGCCGCCTCGCCACCGGGCTCCACCGACTGCCCGGCCGGCTCCAACTCCGCCAGCCCGCCGCCCAGTTCGTCCGCGACGGCATCCAGCAGCGGGACCGCCGGCTCCGGCACCCCCTCGTCCGAGGCGGGCCACAGCACGCTCAGCACCCCGAACCGCTCGCGCCCGTACGAGACCGCCACGCAGGCGGAGGCGAAGTCGTACGGCAGGCCGACCGCGAGCTGCGGGAAGCGGCGCATGACGTCCTCGCTGTCGGACAGCAGGATCCGGTGCCCGGTCCGGAAGCAGACCGCGATCGGCAGCGGCCCCGCCGCCGCGATCCGCTGGAACGGGCTCATCACCGACAGCGGCACCCCCGCGATCGTGCGCAGCACCAGCGAGCGGCGGTCCCGCGAGCGCAGGTGCACCATCGCGCCGTACGCCCCGGTGGACCCGAGCACCCGGCGCACGGCCTGCGCGAGCAGTTCGTCCCGCCGGTGCTCCGCCTGCCCGGCCGTCTCCGGGACGGAGCGGGGCACCGCCCCGCGTGCCTGCACGCCGGAGCCGGGCTCCCACGGCCGGTCCGGCCCGGACCGCGCCCCAGGGGCCCCACCGGTCGCATGCGGATGGCGCATGCTCTTTTGCTACGCCGGGCCCGGAACCGTGTCAAGGCGAGCCCGCCCCGCTCCGGCTGCCGGGCCGCCCCGCTTGCACCAGCATGGACGCCATGCACGATGCCAGGCAGAGCGCACATGGCCGCACCACGGTGGTCAACCTCAAGGGCCACCGCGACGACCCCGACTACCAGGACGTCGTCTACGTCGGCCGGGCCGTGTACCGCGGAGGCTGGCACCTCGCAGAATCCCCCCTGCACTCCCCCTACCGCCCGGGCCCCGACCTCACCCGCGAGCAGATGGTCGCCGAGTACCGCGCCTACCTCCTCGCCCGCCCCGACCTGCTCGCCCTCGTCCCACCCCTGCGCGGCCACCGCCTCGGCTGCTGGTGCGCCCCGCTTCCCTGTCACGCCGACGTCCTCGCCGACCTCGCCGACCACCCCCCGAAGCAGCCCTGACGGCCGCCGGACAGGGCCGTGTCCTCAGAGCCCTCAGACCCTCCGAGCCCTCAGAGCCCGGAGAGGTCCGCCTCCACCGGGTACGGCGCCACGGCCTTGACCAGCCCGGTGAACAGCTCCCCCGCCCGGTAGGAGCCCTCGGCCGCGTCCAGCACGTAGGTGTGGACGATCGGCACCCGGCCGGCGGCCTGCTCCACCCGCCAGTAGAACGGGATGCCCGCCCTGGCGTACTGGTCCAGCTTGACCACGCGGTCGGTGGTCTCCGAGCCGGGAGAGACGACCTCGACCAGCAGCAGCACGTGGTCGGGCCTGGTCGGCGACTCGTCGATCGTGTCCGCCCGGTAGACGACCACGTCCGGGCGACGGTTGTTCAGCGGCACGTCCTGCAGCCGGACGTCGAAGTCGGTGTCGGCGTTCCACTCCGCGCCGCCCGCCTCGTCCAGGGCGTTCGCCAGGAACCGGGCGAGCCGGTCGTGCCGCTTGGAAGCGCTCGGGGACACGACCACCATCCCGTCGACGATCTCGATGCCCGCGCACTGCTCGTCGGTCCAGGAGTCGTACCGCTCACTGGTGATCTGCCGATGCATCCACTCGGGTGCGATCGTCTCGGCCGTCACGGCGTACCTCCCCTGGGCTGCTGGGCGGGCCTGCGTGCTGGGTGCTGCGTGCCGGGCGCCGGGCGCCGACTGTGTGGCACAGCCTAGTACCGGCGCTGTGCGGGTTCCGGACGGTTCGGGGGCTGTTCGATATCCTCCGGGCGAGTGGTGGGGCGAGGCCGCCGCCGGTGGGGAAGTGGGAGCGGTATGGAGTCGCCGTCGTCCGAGGGGGCTGTGCGCGGGGCTTCGTGGGAGTGGGACGGGGAGGCCGGCGACGGGGGCGAGGCGCCCGGCGACGTCATCGGGGGCGGCGGGGACGGGCCGTGGCTGGACCGGCGCCGGGTGCTGATCGGGGCCGGGGTGCTCGCGGCGGGCGCGGCCGTGTGGGCGTTCGGCCGTTCGGGTGCGGGCGATGCGCTGCCCGCGCCGAAGCCGTCCAGGCCCGAGCCCACCGCGCTCTCCGGGCCGACTCCGGTCTGGACCTACCGCGGGCCCGAGGCGATGACCCCGGAACGGCTCACCGACCCGCCGGGCCGCCCGGTCTACCTGTCCAAGACCGGCCTGCAGGTCCTCGACCCGGCCCAGGGCACCGCCGCCCGGCTGCTGGTCTTCGACCCGCCGGCCACCCGGGACTGGCCGAGCGACCTCGACATGCTCGGCAAGGTCGTGATCGGGCCCGACCGCCTCTTCACCACCACCTACGAGGGCCACCTCGAAGCCCGCCACTTCACCGACCCCGCCGCCGACTGGAGCCTGCCGCTGCCCGAAGAGCTGCAGGGCCACCAGACCCGGCTCAGCGGCTACGACCGCGGCGTCCTCTACGGCCACTCCTGGAGCTACCCCCACGAGGTCGACAGCCGGCCGCAGAGCCGCCTGTTCGCGCTCAGGGTCGCCGACCGCAGCTTCCTGTGGAACGTCCCCACCGACACCGAGGAGCAGCCGATCACCCCCGCCACGACCGGCGCCAACCTCCTGGCCTGCGTCCGCTTCCTCGGCAACCGGGCCGAGCTGGTGGCCCGGGACGCCGCCACCGGCCGCCAGCTGTGGACCGCCGGCGGCGACGAGGACCTGCGCTGGTGCGCCACCGGCCCGCAGGAGGTCTACGTGCCCGACGGAAACGGCGGGGTGCGCATGCTCCGCCCCACCGGGGAGCCGGGCTGGACCTACTCCCCCGCCCGGGGCGAGTCCTGGCGGGCGCTGCCGCCCGTCCCCGACGGCCCCCGCGTGTACGTCGCCCGCGACCAGGGCATCGTCACCTGCCACGACGCGAGCACCGGTGCGGTGCTGTGGTCCTGCCGGCTGCCGTTCCTGCTGGACCGCCGCAGCCATCCGGTGGTCGCCGGCAGGACGCTGTTCGTCCCGGGCACGGCGGCCGGCGGGGTCACCGCGATCCACACCTCCACCGGCGAGCCGGTCTGGACCTTCCGCGACTCCGGCCCGGGCCGGGACGTCTGGACCCTCGCCTCCGACGCGGTCCACCTCTACGCGGGCCACGACGACGTCCTGCACGCCCTCCCGCTCGGCTGAGCCGAGCCGAGCCGAGCCGAGCCGAGCCGAGCCGAGCCGAGCCGAGCTGAACTGAACTGAACTGAACTGAGCCGAGCTGAGCTCCGCGAGCTGAGCCTGAAACAAGCCGAGCCGAACGACTCCACGAAACGGCAGGACGACCCGATGCGGATCCGCCCGATCTCCCCCGACAACCTGGCCGAACTGCTCGCCGACCGCATCACCGCGCTGCCCGACGCCGCCGGGCGCCGGCTGCGGGTGGCCGTGGACGGCGCCGGGGCCGCCCGGCCCGGGGACCTCGCCGACGCCCTGGTGGAACCGCTGCGGCTGCGCGGCCGGCCGACGCTGCGGGTCTCGGCGGCGGACTTCCTGCGCCCGGCCTCGATCCGGCTGGAGTACGGCCACCACGACGCGGACGCCTTCCACGACCTCTGGCTGGACGACGGCGCCCTGCTGCGCGAAGTCCTCGACCCGCTGGAGCCGGGCGGCAGCGGCCGCGTGCTGCCCTCCCTGCGCGACCCGGTCACCGACCGCGCCACCCGCGCCCCGTACGTCGAACTACCGCCGAACGGCGTGCTGTTGCTGGACGGCCCGCTGCTGCTGGGCCGCTGGCTGCCGCTGGACCTGAGCGTCCACCTCGCCGTCACCCCGGCCGCCCTGGCCCGCCGCACCCCCGCCGACCAGCAGTGGACCCTCCCGGCCTTCGCCCGCTACGAGGCCGAGACCGTCCCGGCCGAACTCGCCGACCTCACCATCCGGATGGACGACCCCCGCCACCCCGCCCTGGTCGAACAGGCCTGACCGGCCGACGCACTGCCCGCATCACCGCCCCCGCGAACGCCCCCTGCTCCGGCGGGCCGCCTCCGGGGCGGGGCCGCGCTGGCAGTACGGGCACCAGAACACCGAGCGGTCCTGCGGGGGCGCGCCCTGACGCCCGGTCACCACGGGGGTGACGCAGCGCGGGCAGGGCCGGCCCGCCCGGCCGTAGACCCAGTGCTGGTAGCCGGGCCTGGTGTCGCCGGTGGTGATGTGGCCCGGGCGCAGCTTGTTGGCCTCCAGCATCTGCCGGGCGCGCTCCACCAGCCGGTCGGGGTGCGGGAGTTGGCCGACCTCGGTCCACGGCGTCACACCGGCCACGAAGCACAGCTCGTTGGCGTAGACGTTGCCGATCCCGGCCAGGTTGCGCTGGTCGAGGAGGGCTTCGATGACCGGGCGGCCCGGGTGGGCGAGGAGGCGGCGGACGGCCTCGACCGGATCCCAGTCGGGGCCGAGCAGGTCGGGCCCGAGGTGGCCGACGGCGCGCTGTTCGTCGGTGGTGCGCAGCAGCTCGACGACCGGGAGCCGGTAGCCGACGGCGGTGCCCCGGTCGGTGGCGAGGACGGCGCGGATCTGCCAGGCGGGGCCGCCGGTCCAGCGCTCGCCGGGGCCGTAGACCTCCCAGCGGCCGTCCATCCGCAGGTGGGTGTGCAGGGTGAGGCCGCCTTCGAGGCGGGTGAGCAGGTGCTTGCCGCGCGGGGCGACCTCCAGCACCCGGCGGCCGGCGAGTTCGGCGGTCGCGTGCGCGGGCACCCGCAGGTCGGCGCTGGTCAGCAGCTGCCCGGCAAGGGCCTCGTGCAGCCGGGCCGCCACGCGGTAGACGGAGTCACCTTCTGGCATGTCTCCATCCTCTCCCGCACGGCGGCCCGGCGACGACCGGCCCGGGTCTGCTAGTGAGCGGCCTGCCCCTCCCGGACGACGACGACCGGGCACGGTGCGTGCTCGGTGAGGTGGCGGCTGACCGAGCCGAGCAGCACGCCGGAGAACCCGCCGAGGCCGCGGCTGCCGACCACCAGCAGCGCCGCACCCTTGGCCGCCTCCAGCAGGACGGTGGCCGCGCTGCCCGGCATCACGGTCTCGCTGATCCGCACGCCGGGGTCGTCCCCGACCACCTTGGCGACGCTCCCGGAGAGGGTCTTGCCGGCAAGCTCCTCGGGGTTGAAGGTCTCGACGGTCGGCACGCCCTGCCCGGCCCAGCCGTAGAAGGCGGGGTACTCCCAGGCGGCGATCGCGCTGATCGTCCCGCCGACGGCCTTCGCGTAGTCGACGGCCCAGCGCAGCGCCTGCTCCGAGGCGGGCGAGCCGTCGACGCCGACGACGATCCGGGGAATGGCACTCATGCCCTGCTCCTTCGGTTGCTCCTGCTGCTGGTTGGTGCTGGTTGGTGCTGGTTGGTGCTGCACGGCGCTGATTGGTGCCGGACGGTGCGCCGGTCGGGGCGCCCGGTCGACCCCCTCCGGACCCGGCTCGGGGAGGTCAGCTACTACCGACTCAACTGCGGTATGCGGCCCATGAGTTGGCCATCCGCTGGACCTGTCCGGGGGTGAACCGGCTCATGCAGGAGTCGTAGCTGTAGTCCATGAAGTTGTGGATCGGGTCGAGCCCGGGGGTGGGGCAGGTGTCGCGGCCCTCGGGGCAGCCGAAGGCGGCGCTGCGCTCGGACGGGGTGTCGTCGACGTAGTCGCCCGGGGCCAGGCAGCCGCCCTGGAAGGTGTGGAAGAGGCCGAGCCAGTGGCCGATCTCGTGGGTGGCGGTGTTGCCCTGGTCGTAGTGGGTGGCGGAGCCGCCGGGCAGGGAGGCGTCGAGCACGACCACGCCGTCGTCGGTCGGGTTGGCCTGGTACGCGTTCGGGAAGGTCGACCAGCCGAGCAGGCCCTGGCCGAGCCGGGCGGTGTAGAGGTTGAGGGTGCCCCGGCCGCCCTTGCGCAGGCTGGTCTTCATCGCCTGCTCGGCCGCCGAGCCGGGGGTCATGCCGGTGTACCAGGCGGCGTTGTCGGTCCAGTCGGTGCCGGCCAGCTCGAAGTGGAACGGGGTCGGGGTGTTGCCCTCACCCTGGCCGCCGTAGGTGGCGTTGAGGTGGTCGATCTGGGCGGCGACGGCGCCCGCGTCCAGCTTCCCGGAGTCCCCGGCGTGGATCACGTGCAGGTAGACCGGGACGGTGGTCGCGGCGCCGATCTCCGTACGGGCGGCGCGGAGCCGGGCAAGGCGCTCGTCGAGGTCGGCCTGCATCGCCCGGGCCGTGGCGGCGGTGACGGCGTTCGGGTCCTTCCCGGCCTGGCTCCCGGCCGACCTGCGGGCGGCGGCCCCGACAACCGTGCTGCCCTCGGAGGCTACGTCGGCCTCGCACCCGGTCGTCGGGGCCACGGCGACGGCGGCACGCTGCGGGGCCGTCGCCGGTGCCACGAACTGGCTCAGGCCGGCGACAGCGACCAGCGCCGCGGCACAGGGGAACAGGCGGGGGGCACGCGAGCGCACCCGGACGGAACGACGCATCAGCGCTCCTGACAGGGGAGTTGACGGAGTCTCGACCACGCCCGGCGGGCCAGGGCGGGTCCGACGATTCCCGCCGGCGCGGTGCCCGGCGCGGACTCGCCGAGACTACGACGCCGTGAAGTCGATCTCCCGCAGGGCGCGCGCGGCGGCCCGGTCGAGTACCACGGCGGACGCACAGTCGGCCGGCAGCCGCCCGGCCCCGAGGATCCGCTCGCGCAGCCGGGCCGCCACGGCCCGGTGCCGGGCGAAGGCGTAGCGGGAGACGGTGCGCCCGCGCCGCCGCTGCCCGTCCAGCGCCTCGGCCGGGTCGGCGTCGAGCAGCAGCAGGTGCACCCGGCGGCCCTGCCCGGCGGCGGCCCGGGCGAGCCAGGCCCGCACCCAGGGCAGCGTGCCGCAGTCGTGCACCACCAACGGGCCGCCGGCCAGCACGGCGCGGCGCAGCCGCCGGTAGTGCGCGAGCCGGGCGAGCGGGCGGTAGAGCGCGTACGGGAGGCGGCCGGGCAGCCGGGCCGCGTACTCCTCGCGCACCAGCTGGGAGTCGATCATGGGGGCGCGCACACAGCGGCGCATCAGGGTGCTCTTGCCGCTGCCGGGCAGGCCGGTGACGACCAGCAGGTCCCCGGCGGGGTAGCGCAGGGCCGCCGGGCCGGGGCCGCGCAGCTCGTGCAGGACGGGCGCATCGTGCGCGGGCGGCAGGACGACGCGGTCCCCGGCGGGGCGCGGCGGCGGCACCCGTGGCACCGCCGCCGCGCGCACCGTTCTCGTCCCGCCCACCGGTTCTCCCCCCGCCGTTCGCCTGCTCAGGAGCATGGCGCATTCCCAAGAGCGAGTAAAGGGCGGAGGTCACGGCGGGCCCGGCCGGGCCGGTCCTGTTGCAGGACCGGGCCCGTTTCCGGACCCGGCCGTCACGGAACCGGCCTGCACGCAACGGGCCGGTCGGGACCCGGCCCGCACGGAATCGGCCGGTCGGGCGCCGGCCTGCTCCCGTTCGTCAGCCGAGCTGCGGGGCGATCCGGGTGGCGATCAGCTCCAGGTGGTCGAGGTCGGCCAGGTCGAGGATCTGCAGGTAGATCCGCTCGCTGCCGACGGCCGCGTACCGGCCGATCTTCTCGGCCACCTCGTCCGGGGTGCCGGCCAGGCCGTTGGCCTTCAGCTCGTCCACGTCCCGGCCGATGGCGGCGGCCCGGCGGGCCACCTCGGCGTCGTCCCGGCCGACGCAGGCGACCAGGGCGTTGGAGTAGACCAGGGCGTCGGCCGGGCGCCCGGCCTGCTCGACGGCGGCGCGGACCCGGCCGAACTGGGCGGCGGAGTCGTCCACTGAGGCGAACGGCAGGTTGAACTCGTCGGCGAAGCGGGCGGCCAGGGCCGGGGTGCGCTTGGGGCCGAGGCCGCCGACCAGCACCGGGATGCGGTCCTGGGCGGGCTTGGGCAGCGCGGGCGAGTCGGTCAGCGTGTAGTACTGCCCGGCGAAGTCGAAGGTGTCGCCGAGCTTGGTGTTCCACAGGCCGGTGATGATCGCCAGCTGCTCCTCCAGCCGCCCGAACTTCTCTTTGGGGAAGGGGATGCCGTAGGCGGTGTGCTCGGCCTCGTACCAGCCGGCGCCGAGGCCGAACTCGACCCGGCCGCCGCTCATCGCGTCGACCTGGGCGACCTGGATCGCGGTGACGCCCGGCAGCCGGAAGGTGGCGGCGGTCATCAGGGTGCCCAGGCGGATGGTGCTGGTGTCGCGGGCGAGCCCGGCCAGGGTGATCCAGGCGTCGGTGGGGCCGGGCAGGCCGTCGACGTCGCCCATCTTCAGGTAGTGGTCGGAGCGGAAGAAGGCGCTGAAGGCACCGAGTTCCTCGGCGGTGCGGGCGACCTTCAGGAGGGTGTCGTAGCTCGCGCCCTGCTGGGGTTCGGTGAAGATGCGAAGATCCATGCGGGCCATTCTGGTGCAGACCACCCGTCCGTGGACGCAGGGAACCGGCCGGACCACGGAACGTACCGGCCACCGGGCGCGGGTGGCCAAGGTCTCAGCACGGAAGCGTCACGGCGCTGCGATCCCGCCGCCGGGCTCGCCTACCGTGGACGGATGTTCGCGACCCCCGACGAATCCTTCCGGCGCTCCCCCGGCGAGCCGGCCGGCTGCCCGCTGCCCGGCATCGTGACGGCGTTCACGCCCCGGCTGGCCGAGTTCGCCTTCGAGCCCGGCTTCGTCGCGGCGGTCGACCAGCACGCGGCGATGCTGCGCGAGCTGCTGTACGCGCAGGGGCCGGAGCTGGCGCCCCGGCCCCTGGACCGTGAGGAACTGGCGGACTACGCGCTCGGCTTCCTGGACGCGCTCACCGAGATCGGCTGGCGGGAGCCGGTCGGCTACGACTACGCCGTGCTCCGGCTGACCGCGATCTGCTGGCTGGTGCGCGAGCAGGGCCTGCTGGAGGTCTGAAGCCCCCGCACCCCCGTCAGCGGCTCTCGCCGGGGTCGATGCCCGGGGCCGGCGGGGCGCCCGGGCCGGTCTGGGTGGTCGGCCGGATCGGCTGGTTGGCCAGGGCGTCGGTGCGGCCGGCCTGGTAGGCGCTGCCGCGCAGCCGGGCGGTCTCCTGCTCGGCGCTGTCCAGCCACCGCTCCCAGCGCTGGCGCATCGGCATGATCAGACCGCCGCCGACGCCGACCACCAGCACCCCGGCGATCGTGGCGAGCGCGGCGATCAGCACCGGCCCGGTGATCGCGGTGGCGATCCCGGCCTGGCCCAGCGCGGCGATCGCCCCGAGGCCGACGATGAACGCCCAGACCAGGGTGGAGACCGTCCGGCCGTACGAGGCGCCGGAGAGCGAGTTGCCGACGATGTCGCGCGCGCCGTTGGCGATGGCCATCGCGACCACCATGATCACGACGGCGACGATGGCCCGGGGCAGCCAGGCGACGATGCTGTGGATCATCACGCTGATCGGGTTCGGGCCGAAGACGCCGAACGCCAGCTGCAGCGCCATCAGCAGGACGATGTAGTAGACGACCTTGCAGATGATGCCGGTCATGTCGTACTTCGAGCCGGCCAGGCGGGCGGCCACCCCGGACCGCGCGGCGACCCGTTCCGAACCGACCCGGCGCAGCACCCGGTCGAGCAGCCTGGCGATGGCCTTCGCCACGAACCAGCCGATGACCAGGATCGCCAGGAAGGCGATGAACTGCGGAATGACCTTCGCAATCTTGGACCAGGCCTGGGTGAAGCCCGACCCGAAGTCGACGGAGAGTGCGAGTTGCTGAGCCACGGAGTCCTCCACTCGGTGACACGGCGCCACGAGCGGGCGCCGCAGGCCCCCCGCCCTTCGTGGATAGCAGGCGGCCGACCCTGCCGCCCGCGCCCGGTGTCCGGGATGGTTCCCTCGGGTGAACGATCCGTCCGTCCGCCCCGTTACAGTGGCGGTCCGGAGGACGGACGGCGGACGAGCGACGGCGGACGGCCGGGCTACGGGCTACGGGCTACGGGCTACGGACTACGGACGATGCGGCGGGACGGACGGGACGGTGCGGCAGTGAGCGGTACGGCGGCGGACAGCGCGGTGGGACACCGGGCGCTGCACTGGCGGATCCGCCCGGAACGGGCCCGGGCCGCCGTCCTGGTGCTGCACGGCGGCGAGGAGCACAACCTCGACCGGCCGGGCCTGCTCAACCTCCCGCTGCTGCGGATGCACGGCTTCCTGCGCGCGCTCACCCGGGCGACGGTCGGCGCCGAGGTGGCCGTCGGCACCGTCCGCTACCGCCACCGCGGCTGGAACGGCCCCCGCGCCGATGCCGCCCGGGACGCGGTCGCCGCGCTCGACGAACTGGCCGCGCAGCTGGGGCCGGTGCCGACCGTCCTGATCGGCCACTCGATGGGCGGACGCGCCGCGCTGCAGGCCGGCGGGCACCCGTCCGTCACCGGCCTGATCGCCCTCGCCCCCTGGTGCCCGGCCCAGGACCCGTGCGAACAGCTGGCCGGCCGGGACGTGCTGATGCTGCACGGCGACCGCGACACCGTCACCCCGCCCGCCGACACCCGCGCCTTCGCCGCCCGCAGCCGCGCCGCCGGCGCCCGCGTCTGCGGCTACACCGTCACCGGCAGCGGCCACGCCATGCTGCAGCGCGTCCCCGACTGGCACCGGGCCACCACCCGCCTCACCACCGCCCTCCTCGGCCTCCACCCGCTGCCCGCCGAGACCGCCTCCGCCCTCACCCTCCCGCCCGCCTCCTCCGAGGCCCTGACCCTCCCCCTCCCCCGGCAACCCCGCCGGAGCCCGGCCCGCCCGGCCACGCCCTGAGCCACCACGAGGTGTCGGGTTGTCGGACACGCCCCATGGGCCTGTCCGGCGGATGGGCCGGGACGACCCGGTGGCGTCAGGCGAGGTCGGCCGGCGACTCCACGACGACGCCGTAGAGGTCCCCGATCGTCGCCAGTGCGCTCCGGTGCACCTGGGCGGCGGTCAGCTCGGTGCCCGCCGACGGCAGCGGCCGGGTCCCGGAGGCGGCAGCGACGACGGTCGGGCGGTGGCCGCGCAGGAAGGCGCCGGCCGTGGTGAAGGTGACGCACATGTGGGTCATGAAGCCGGCGATGACGACGTCCTGGTGGCCGGCCGCCTCCAGCAGTTCGCCCAGCTCGGTGCCGACGAAGGCGTCCGGGACCGTCTTGACCACCACCCGCTCGCCCTCGGCGGGCGCCACGCTCGGGTGGATCTGCCCGATCTCGGCCCGGATGTCGTACGGGGTGCCCTCGCCGCCGTCGTTGATCACGTGGATGACGGTGGCGCCGGCCGCCCTGGCCCGGGCGAGCAGGTCGGCGGCGGCGTCCAGCGCCTCCTGCCAGCCCTCCAGTTCCATCACGCCGCGCACGTAGGTGTTCTGGTAGTCGATCAGGATCAGGGCCGAGTCGGCGAGGGATGCGGGCTTCTCGTCGAGTCCGTTGAGGGTGCGCAGGGTCGTCGTGGGCACAGCGGTGCCGCCTTTCGCGTTCCGGAGGAGGGTTTCTGCAGGTCACGCCTGGTGCGGCGGCCTTCGAAAACGCTACGGTCGGTGCTCCCGTGTCCGCAATGCCATCTAACATGCAGATTCCGACATCGACTCCGGTGTCGGGTCCGACAGCGGTCCGACAGCGGTGCCGCAGATCGAGGGGGCACTCATGGAAGCCGAACCGGCCCGGCGGCTGATCGTCATCGTCCTGTTCGAGGGCGTCGACCTGCTCGACGTGACCGGGCCGCCCGAGGTGTTCTCGCTGGTCCGGCGGGAGACCGGGGACGCGACCGGTTACCGGGTCGTCCTCGCCGCCGAGACCACCGCGCCGGTCACCACCGCGGCGGGCGTGCGCATCCTGCCCGACCTCACCTTCGACGAGGCCGCCGGGAGCGGGATCGACACCCTGCTGGTGCCCGGCTCGGTCGAGGTGGACGACCTCCGCCGGGTCCGTGCGCTCACCGACCCGGCGGTGGTCGAGCGGGTCCGCGCACTGGCCGCCCGCTCGCGCCGGGTGGCCAGCGTCTGCGTCGGCGCGCACCTGCTCGCCGCGGCCGGACTGCTGGACGGCAAGCGCGCCACCACGCACTGGTCGACGGCCGGCCAACTCGCCGCCGAGCACCCGCAGATCGAGGTGGACGCCGACCCGATCTTCATCCGCCAGGGCGAGGTGTGGACGGGCGCGGGGATCAGCGCCTGCCTGGACCTCTCGCTCGCCCTGGTCGCCGAGGACTTCGGCGAGGAGCTGGCCCTGCGAGTCGCCCGCCAGCTGGTGATGTACCTCAAACGCCCCAGCGGGCAGAGCCAGTTCAGCGTCCCGCTGGAACCCGTCTCGACCACCCGGCGGGTCGAGGAGCTGCGCCACCACATCCTGCGCAACCTCACCGGCCGGCTCACCGTCCCCGACCTAGCCGCCCACGCCCACGTCAGCGAACGGCAGTTGACCCGGATCTTCAAGACCGAGCTGGGCACCACCCCGAACGCCTACGTCGAGTCGGCCCGGGTCGAACGCGCCCGCCACCAGCTGGAGTCGGGGGACGCCACGCTCGAACGCATCGCCGCCGCCTGCGGGTTCGGCAGCACGGACACCCTCGTCCGGGCCTTCCGCCGCCGGCTCGGCACCACGCCGACCGACTACCGCCAGCGCTTCCGCACGGCCACCGCTGCGCCTGCCGGCGTTTCGACGGGCACCGCCGCAACGGACGGCGGGGTCACGACCGGGGAAGTCACGACCGGAGAGGCCACGGCAGGAGAGGTCACGGCAGGCGGACGGTGAACACCGTACGGCCGGGCCGGCTGGCCGCCTCCACCGTGCCGCCGTGCGCCCGCACCACGGCCCGGACGATCGCCAGCCCGAGCCCGGTCGAGCCGGTGGCCCGGGAGCGGGCCCGGTCGCCCCGGACGAAGCGCTCGAAGACCCGGCCCACCAGGTCAGGCGCGATCCCCGGGCCGTCGTCCGTCACGCTCAACTCGGCCTGACCGCCGTCCCCTTCGCGCCGGAGCCGCAGCTCGACCCCGGTGCCGGACGGGGTGTGGGTGCGGGCGTTGGCCAGCAGGTTGGCCACCACCTGGCTCAGCCGGTGCCCGTCCCCGCGCACCAGCACCGGGTCCTCGGGGAGTACGAGGCGCCAGCGGTGCTCCGGCCCGGCGGCCCGGGCGTCGGCCACGGCGTCGAGGGCGATCCTGGTCAGGTCCACCTCCTCCGCGGCCAGCGGGCGGCCCGCGTCCAGCCGGGCGAGCAGCAGCAGGTCCTCGACGATCGCGCCCATCCGCACCGCCTCGGCGTCGATCCGCTCCAGCGAGTGCCGCACCGGCGCCGGCACCGGCCCGGGGTGGCGCAGCGCCAGCTCGGCGTGGCCGCGCACGGCCGCGACCGGGGTGCGCAGCTCGTGGCTGGCGTCGGCGGCGAAGGCGCGCAGCCGCTCCTCCACCGTGTGGCGGCGGGCCAGGGCGTCGCCGACGTGGCCGAGCATCCGGTTGAGCGCCGCGCCGACCCGGCCGACCTCGGTACGCGGATCGTCGTCCGGGACGCGCTCGGCCAGCAGGACCTCACCGCTGGCGAGCGGCATCGCGCTGACCCGCTCGGCCATCCCCACCACCCGCCGCAGCGGGCGCAGCGACCAGCGGACCCAGAGCGCCCCGGCCGAGCCGGCCGCCGCGACGGCGATCGCGAAGACCGTCAGCTCCAGGGTCTCCAGCCGCCGGACGGTGTCCTCCGCCGGTCGCAGCGGCAGTCCGCTGACCAGCACGTCGCCGTCCCGGCCCGCGACCGCCCGTACCCGGTAGTGGCCCTGGGCGTCGCCCAGGTCGAGGGTGCCGGCCGTGCCGCCGACCGGCAGGGCGGCCAGCACCCGCTGCTGGGCGGGGGTGAAGGTGACCCGGTCGTCCTCGTCGTCGGGGGCGTCCATGTCGTCGGCGTCGCCGTCGACCACGCCCGCCGCGGTGATCCGGCCGCCGAGCAGCCGTACGCCGAGGGTTCCCGGGGTCTGCGCCCGGGTGTCGGGGCCGACGCCCTGGCCGGCGTGCTCCAGGCTCGCGGCGTAGCGGCCGCCGGACTCGGCGAGCTGCTGGTCGAGGCGGTCGACCAGGAAGTGGCGCAGCGCGGCGGTGGTGGCGAAGCCGACGGCGGCGCAGGTGACGACGAGCAGCACCAGCAGGCCGGCGATCAGTCGGGCGCGCAGCGTGCGGGGCGTCACGGCGCGCAGTTTCACGGCCAGCGGGTTCCGGGGGCGGGGCGTCACTGCGCGGCCTTGATCAGGTACCCGGCGCCGCGCACCGTGTGGATCATCGGACTGCGCCCGGCGTCCAGCTTCTTGCGCAGGTAGCTGATGTACAGCTCGACGATGTGCGCCTGCCCGCCGAAGTCGTACGACCAGACGGCGTCCAGGATCTGCGCCTTGCTGAGCACCTGGCGGGGGTGGCGCATCAGGTGGGCGAGCAGCGCGTACTCGGTCGGGCTGAGCTCGACGGTCTCGCCGCCGCGGGTCACCTCGCGGGCCCGGTCGTCCAGCACCAGATCGCCGAGCACCAGCGCGTGCGCGGGCGGCTGCCGCGCGTCGACCGGTGAGCCGGCCGACGGGGTGGCCGACGGGGTGGCCGGCTGGGTGGCCCGGCGCAGCAGGCCGCGCAGCCGGACGACCACCTCGGCCAGGCTGAACGGCTTGGTCACGTAGTCGTCGCCGCCCGCCGCGATGCCCTCGATCCGCTCCTCGACGGCGTCCCGGGCGGTCAGGAAGAGCACCCTCACCTCGGGACGCTCGGCGTGGAGGCGGCGCAGCACCTCCAGGCCGTCGAGGTCCGGCAGCATCATGTCGAGCACCACGGCGTGCGGCCGCCAGGCCGCTGCGGCCTCGACGGCGGCCAGGCCGGTGGTCGCGCCGCGCGCCTGCCAGCCCTCGTAGCGGACGGCGCCGCAGACCACCTCGACCAGGTCCGGCTCGTCGTCGACGACCAGGACGCGCCACCCGGGGCGGTTTGCGTTCTCGTCCATGGTGCTCCCTTCGGCTCGTGCTGCGCACCGCTCATCCTGGACCGCCACGATGAGAAACCCCTGAGACCCCGGGCGGCCGTTCGTGGCCTGCACAGCGGCTCTGACCAGCGATTTCACCCTCGTGGCGGGGGTGCGGGACGCGGACTCGTTCAGAGGCGGCTCAGAGCTTGCGGTGCGATCGTGGTCCGCCTCGGCGGCACCCGCCGCCGGGCCCTGAGGAGGTTCCCCGATGAGCACTGCCGCCGCACCGGAGTCGCGGCCCGGTCCGCGTCACCCCGACCCAAGGCGGCCGGCCCCGCGGCGGCCCGGCCCCCAGCGGCCCGGGCTACGCTCCCGGCCGGCACCCGCCGACCGGGGGCACCGGGCGGCGCCGCGCCCGCCGTTCGCGCTGGACCCTGCCGTCGCGCTCGCGCTGATCGCCGTGGGCGGGCTGGGGGTGATCGCGCTGTGGTGGGTGAGCACCCCGGCGGTCGTCGGCGCGGCCGGCTGGCTGACCGGCGCCGGCCGGATCACCGGACTACTCGCCGGGTACGCCGCGCCCGTGCTGCTCCTGCTGATGGCCCGGCTGCCGCCGCTGGAACGCGGGGTCGGCGCGGACCGGCTGGCGCGCTGGCACGCCTTCGGCGGGCGCTGGCTGGTGGCCGCCGTCTCCGTGCACGTACTGACGATCGTCTGGGGCTACGCCCTGACCGACGGGCGCGGCCCGCTCGGCGAAGGCGTGGAGATCGTCTTCCACTACCCCGAGATGATCAAGGCCACCCTGGGCACCCTGCTACTGCTCGGCACCGGCGCGGTCTCCGCCCGGGCGGCGCGCCGCCGGCTCCCGTACGAGGCCTGGTACTACCTGCACCTGGTGACGTACCTGGCGGTCGCGCTCGCCTTCTCCCACCAGGCGGCCACCGGCGCCGACCTCGGCGGCGGCCCCGGCCGGGCCGCCTGGTACGCGCTCTACTTCGGGACGGCGGCACTGCTCGGCTGGTACCGGCTGGCCCGGCCGTGGCTGCTCGACCGACGGCACCGGCTGCGCGTCGCCGAAGTGCGGCCGGAGGGCCCCGGCGTGGTGTCGCTGTTCCTGACCGGGCAGCGGCTGGACGAACTGCGCGCCGAGCCCGGCCAGTTCTTCCGGCTCCAGTTCCAGGCTCCCGGCCTGCGCTGGGCCGCCAACCCGTACTCGCTGTCCGCGCCGCCGCACCTGCGCTTCCTCCGCTTCACCGTCAAGGACCTCGGCGGGCACAGCGCGGCGGTCGCCACCCTGCGCCCGGGCACCCCGGTGCGCGCCGAGGGCCCGTACGGCGCGTTCACCCGGCGGCGGCAGCGGCAGCGCCGGGTGCTGCTGCTCGGGGCGGGCGTCGGGATCACCCCGCTGCGCGCGCTGTTCGAGACGCTGCCGGGTGAGCTGACGCTGGTCCAGCGGGCCCGGCGGGCCGAGGACGTGCTGTTCCGGGCGGAGCTCGCCGACATCGCCCGGCGGCGCGGCGCGGTCGTGCACGAGCTGCTCGGTTCGCGCGAGCAGGTCGGCGACCTCGGTGCCGAGCTCGTCCGGCTCGTCCCGGACCTCGCCGGGCACGAGGTCTACCTGTGCGGGCCGGAGGCGCTGGCCGAGGAGGCCGTCCGGGCGCTGCGGGCCGCGGGGGTACGGCCCGGACGCATCCACCACGAGAACTTCTCCTTCTGAGCCCGCTGAGCGTTCCCAGCCCTCTGAGCCGCCGAGTTTTGCGGGCCTCCGAGCCTTCCGAGCCCGTCCGGGCTCCCGATCTGCAGGAGCATCGATTCCATTGCGCCGAGCCGTCGTCACCAGCGCCGCCACCGCCGCCGGGGTGGTACTGCTGCTCTCCCTCAAACCACACGAGGCGGCCGGGCCGCCTCCGGTGATCGGCTCGGGGGCCGGGGCGGGGACCGGCTCCGGGTCCGGGTCCGGGACCGGCTCCGGCTCCGGCTCCGGGTCCGATGTCTCGGCGCCGTCCGGTGCCCCGGGCTCCGCCGCCCCGTCCGCCTCCGCCGCCCCCGCCGGTGCGACCCGGAAGGTCAGCGGCGACACCGTCAACACCCGGTACGGGCCGGTGCAGGTCCAGGTCACCCTGGCCGGCAGCCGGATCACCGCCGTCGACGTGGTCAAGTACCCCAATTCCGAACGGCGGGACCGCGAGATCAACAGTTCCGCCCTGCCGGTGCTCAACCAGGAGGCGATCTCCGCACAGAACGCGCAGATCGACGTGGTCAGCGGCGCGACGTACACCAGCGACGGCTACGTCCGTTCGCTGCAGAGCGCCCTCGACCGGGCCAAGGGCTGAGGACCCCGTGCTCCGCCACACCGAGCTCCGCGACACCGTGCTCCGCCGCGCCGAACCCGTCATGGGCACCGTCTTCTCGATCGTCGTCCGCGACCCCGGCCCGGACACCGCCGCCGTGCTGGACCGGATCGCCGAACGGCTGCACCGCATCGACGCGGTGTTCTCCACCTACCGGCCGGAGAGCGACATCAGCCGCCTCGACCGTGGGGAACTGGCCCTGGACGACTGCGATCCGGAGGTCCCCGCCGTGCTGGCCGCCTGCCGGGAGGTCGCCGCGCAGACCGACGGCTGGTTCACCGACCGCCCCGGCGGCCGGCTCGACCCCAGTGGCTGGGTCAAGGGCTGGGCCGTCGAGGAGGCGGCCGCCCTGCTGCGCTCCACCGGTGCCCGGCAGTACTGCGTCAGCGGTGGCGGGGACGTGCAGACCAGCGGCGGGCCGTGGCGGATCGGGGTCGCCGACCCCGGGCGGCCGGGCCTGCTCACCGCCGTCCTGGCTGGCCAGGACCTGGCCGTGGCCACCTCGGGCACCGCCGAACGCGGCACGCACGTCATCGACCCGCACACCGGCCGCCCGGCCACCGGCCTGGCCTCCCTCACCCTGGTCGGCGCCCCCGGCACCGGCATCGCCCGTACCGACGCCTGGGCCACCGCCGCCTTCGCCATGGGCCCCGAACGCGCTCTCGCCTGGGCGGCCCGGCAGCCCGGCGTCGAAGCCCTGGCAGTCCTGCCGGACGGCAGCAAGCGCTGGACCCCCGGCCTGCCCGGCCACCTCCCGGCGAGCGGGCCCACGGACTGGCAGTCCGCCGTCCGCTGACGGCGGCCCCGAGCGGCGGTGTCATGAGCGGAGCTCATGGGGTGGGCCCATGAGGAAGTCTCATGAGGTCGCCCCGTGAGGGAACCTCATGTCACGGCCCATGAGGGAACCTCATGACCCGGCCCATGAAGGGAGCTCATGTCGCAGCTCATGAGTGGAGCTCATGACCCGCCCCATGAGGCACCCTCATGGGCCGCCGCTACGCCCGATCCTGCTGCGCCGCCCGCCAGGCCTCCCGGGCCACCAGGGGAGCCAGGTACGACCAGCGGCGCGAGCCGTCCGGGCAGGCGCCACCCTCGACCAGCTCGGACACCGAGCGGCGGGTGAACGGCACCCAGACCGCCAGGTCGTGCTCGAAGGTGCTGTGGCAGGCCTCCCGGCGGCGGTCGATCTCGGCCGCGTCCAGCCGGGCCCGGACGGTGGCGACCAGCGTGTAGCAGGAGGCCGGCTCGCTCCAGCCCAGCCAGGTGATCACCGTCGGCCCGACGTCGGCCGGCAGCAGCCCCAGCTCCTCCTCCAGCGCCCGGTGGACCAGCGCGTAGAAGTCCTCGGCGGCGCCAGGCTCGTCCCGGTACTTCATCGTCTCGTTGATCCCGACCGTCCACTGCGCCGGGAAGGTCCTGACGGCCAGTGAGCGGCGCAGCAGCAACAACCGTCCGCCGCGGTCCCGCACCGCGACGCAGGCGCTGACCATCGTGGGCGGCGCGGTGGCGACGAAGCCCGTCAGGCCCTCGTCCAGTGCCTCGCGCAGCAGCCGGCCCGCCTCCGCGTCCTCCCGGCCCAGCCGGGTGGTGGCCATGCACTCCGCGTAGTCGCTCTCGGCGATGGTCACCTCGCACACCCGGGCGGCGCTGTGCTCGCCGTGGTCGACCGTCAGCCGGGTGAGGTACGCGGTCCGGCCCGCCGCCCCGGCCTCGCGTTGACGCGCCACCTCCGCGTCCCAGCCGACCCGGTCCAGCACGTGCGGGCGGACGACCCGGCCGTCGTACGAGGTCACCAGCGTGCCCGGGGTCAGCGGCCGGGCGGCCGACCAGGTGATCAGCGGGGCCAGGCCGTCCGCCCGGACGTCGTGCGCCCGGGCCGCCGCCGACAGGCTCGCCCGCCGGACGCGCGGCGCCGGCACCCGTGAACCGAGGCGCGAGCCGCCGTACTTGGCGAAGTCGTACACCAGGTTGGTCAGCATTCCGAGCAACAGGGCCCCGCCGAGCCCCAGCAGCCACTGCACCCCGGTTCCCCCGCCCCCCGTGATCCGACCGCCCCATTGTGGGGTCCGCGGCGCGCCCCGCGAAAGGCTCCGACCCGTCGAGGGGCCGAGGCCGAGCCGATCACGGCCGTCGACGGCTACCCCGCGCGCGCCGACCTGCGCGCGGACGGCGCCCTGCGCAGGATCCGACGATCCGGGCCTGCGCGGGTGTTCCGCGCGCCCGCGCCCTGTCGTAGCGTGGCCGGATGAACACGAACGCGTCCTCGCGGTACGACGTCGTGATCGTCGGCGGCGGGCACAACGGGCTGGTGGCGGCGGCCTACCTGGCGCGGGCCGGGCAGCGGGTGCTGGTCCTGGAACGGCTGCCCCGGGTGGGCGGGGCCGCGGTCTCCGCCCGGGCCTTCCCGGGGGTGGACGCCCGGCTGTCGCGCTACTCCTACCTGGTCAGCCTGCTGCCCCGGAAGGTGGTGCGGGACCTCGGGCTGCGGCTGGACCTGCGGCGGCGCCGGATCGCCTCGTACACCCCGGCCGAGCGGGACGGGAAGCCCACCGGTCTGCTGGTGGATGCGGGCGACCCGGGCCGCACCCGGGAGTCGTTCCGGACGCTGACCGGCGCCGACCGCGACTGGCAGGCCTGGCAGCGTTTCTACGGGATGACCGGGCAGCTCGCCCGGCGGGTGTTCCCGACCCTCACCGAGCCGCTGCCCTCGCGGGCCGAGCTGCGCCGACGGGTGGCGGACGACGAGGCCTGGACGACCCTGTTCGAGCGGCCGCTCGGCGAGACGATCGAGCGGACCTTCGCGGACGACCTGGTGCGCGGCGTGGTCCTCACGGACGCGCTGATCGGCACCTTCACCCACGCCCACGACCCCGCGCTGCGGCAGAACCGCTGCTTCCTCTACCACGTGATCGGCAACGGCACCGGCGACTGGGACGTCCCGGTCGGCGGGATGGGCGCGGTCACGGACGCGCTGGCCGAGGCGGCGCTGGCGGCCGGAGCGCGGATCCGGACCGACAGCGAGGTCACCGCGATCGCCGCGGACCGCGCCGGCGCCGGCGGCGGCGGCCGCGGTGACGCCGAGGTCGTGTACCGGCACCGGGACGGCGAGGAGGCCACGGTGGCGGCCCGCCGGGTGCTGGTGAACGCCGCACCGGCGACGCTGGCCCGGCTGCTCGGCGAGGCCCCCGGGCCCGTATCGGAGGGCGCCCAGCTGAAGGTCAACATGGTGCTGCGCCGCCTGCCGCGCCTGCGGGACACCTCCGCGGATCCGCGCGAGGCCTTTGCGGGGACCTTCCACATCGCCGAGGGCTACCGGCAGTTGGAGACCGCGTACGCCGAGGCGCAGGCCGGCCGGCTGCCCTCGGCGCCGCCGTCCGAGATCTACTGCCACTCGCTGACGGACCCGTCGATCCTGGGCCCGGAGGCCGTCCGGCAGGGGCTGCAGACGCTGACCCTGTTCGGCCTGCACATGCCCGCCCGGCTGTTCGGCGACCCGGCGGCGGACCCCGGGGCCAAGGATCGTGCGCTGGCGGCGAGCCTGGCGCAGCTGGACGCGGTCCTGGCGGAGCCGGTCGCCGACTGTCTGGCCACCGACGCCGAGGGCCGGCCCTGCATCGAGGCGAGGACGCCGCCGGAGCTGGAACGGGAGATCGGGCTGCCGGGCGGCCACATCTTCCACCGCGACCTCGCCTTCCCGTTTGCCGACGGGGAGGTGGCTGGCGCCGCCGCCCGCTGGGGCGTGGCGACCGGCCATCCGAACGTGCTGCTGTGCGGTGCGGGGGCCGTCCGCGGCGGGGGTGTCAGCGGCATCCCGGGGCACAACGCGGCGCAGGCCGTCCTGGAGGACCTGGCCCGCCGCTGAGCCTGGCCGCCCCATGCTTCGCCGAGCCGAATCGAACCGTGCCGTGCCGTGCCGTGCCGTGCCGAACCGAACCGTGCCGAACCGTGCCGAGCCGAGCCGGACTGACGACCGCTCCCCTGCGTGGACGGCCGAGCCACCCACGGTGACCGCCGGGCACCTGCCGCGACCGGCCGATCGCCGTCCGGCCCCGCAGCGCAGCAGGAGCCGCAAGAAGACGGGAGAAAAAGCCCGCACCCCTGGCAGGTCCACTCCCCGTGGCGTTTTACTGAGAGTGAGCAGGGCAGGAGGGAGGCCTCCGATGGAGTGTCCGCACCCACCCGGGTTCCACGTCGAGGTCCGTGAACGCTACACGGCCGCCGTAGCGGAGGTGACCCGGCTGGTCCGGGCCGTACCCGAGGACGGCTGGACGACCCCCACGCCCTGTCGGGGCTGGGACATCCACACACTGGTGAACCACCTTGCCGCGCAGCACCTCTGGGTCTGCCAGGCGGTGGCCGGTTACACCCCGGAGACGATCGGCCACCGTTTCGACGGTGACGTACTGGGCCGCAACCCGGTCGGCGTGTGGGTGCTGGCCGCCGACACCGCGGTGCGCGCGCTCTACCAGCCTGGCGCCCCGGACCTCCAGGTGCACCTGCCGTACGGGGTGCGCGATGTGGGCGGGTACGCCCGCGAGTTGACCGCCGAGACCGTCGTGCACAGCTGGGACCTCGCCCGGGCGCTGGGCGAGAGCGGCCGGATGCCGCCGGGCGCCGCCCAGTACGCGCTCGCCGAGTTCCAGGGCTACCGCCACCTGGCCGGTTCCGGGATGTTCGACCCGCCGCTCGGCACCGCGCCGGGGGCCGACGCCCAGGAGCAGTTGCTGGCCCTCACCGGCCGCGACCCGAACTGGTCCTACGACGCCCTGCCTTGAGCGGCCCGTCCGTCAACGGCCCGTCCCCGCAACGGGAGAGGACGAGGAGGCCTCCGGTGCGGGCGGGCGTCGGGCGTCGGGCGTCGGGCGTCGGAACGAGAGTCACCCGACGAGGTGACGGGGTGAGAGTTCGGTGGAGATTCCCGGAAATCGACCCCGAGGGCCGGCTTGTCCGAAACCCGCCATCGGGACCGCTCCACGCTCCGTCACCGTCCACCTTCACCGCGGGTGACCGAGCCCGGCGAAGCACCCCCGGAACGCCCCCGCGCGGGCGCTGGCGGCCGCCGCCGCCCGGGTGACAGCACCCCCGGACGGGCGCATGGTGGAAGCAAGGACGTTGCGGACGACCGCCACCGGATCCGCCGCCCGAGGACCGGCCGGGCCCGAACGCTTCGCATACGGATTGCCAGCCGGCCCGGAGCCGCGGCGGTGGCGCACTGTCAGATCCGGGAGGCAGACATGTCCATGGTGCTCATCACCGGCTCCTACCAGGTCCTGCATGACCGGCCCGACGGGGACACCGTCCACTTCCTGCCGCAGGACCCGGGCTTCTGGTTCGAGCTTCCCGGCCGGAACCGGGTCAAGCGCGACGAGAACGGCGGCGCCTCGCTGCGGCTGGACGCGATCGACGCGCTGGAGACCCACTACCAGGGCGTCGGCCCGGACTTCGCGCACCAGCCGCTCGGGCTCGGCGCGCACGCCGCCCGCGACGAGCTGCTGCGCTGGCTGGGGTTCACCGACGTCGTGCAGGACGACACGGAGAAGGTCACCTCCTCCACACCGGCGTCCGTGCCCGGCTACATCCTCAGCGGCGGTGCCGACGTGTTCCAGCGCTGCGTCGCCCTGGTCGGGCGAGGCACCGCGCCGAGCGTCGGCACGCCCCCGAAGCCGGCGAAGAGCGGCTTCCGGCTGGACGTCACCGTCGACATGCTGCACGAGACCGCCAACCACCACCTGCTGTCGCTCGGGCTGGTCTACCCGACCTTCTACCAGAACCTGCCCGACAACCTGCGGGCGGACCTGACCGCCACCGCGCAGCAGGCGCGGGCGGCCAAGGCCCCCGGCAGTGTCTGGCTCAACGACGTGACCACCACCGGCGCGAAGATCGAGAACATCGAGTCGATCACCGAGGACCTGGTCATCCTGCCGAAGCTGTTCCGCCGCCTGGTCGACTACGTCCGGCTGTTCGGCCCGGGCCTGGGCTGCCTGCCCGCCTTCCTGGCCGGCGCCACCGACAAGTTCACCCTCCCCGACCACCCCAAGCCGCTCACCGGCCTGCAAAACGTGGTCGAGGTGACCAACAGCTCCACGGTGCGGATGACCCATCCGATCGAGGAGATCATCTTCAGCGAGAAGTAGCTTCACCGAGAATTGGCTCCGCGCGGGGGTGCGGCTCAGGAACGACGGAGCGCAGCGGGGGGTGCAAGCGGCCCGTCCTGAGCGCCTGGACCGGTGCCGGGCTCCGGGACCACCATCGGAGGATGCACGCACTGCGCTCCCCCCTGGCGGCCACGAGCCCCACCATCCCACCCCGGTTCCGCGCCTACGGGGCGCGGCAGTTGGAGCAGGTCGCGCGGCGGTTCGGGCTGTCCGCGGAGGTCCGCCGGACGGTCGAACTGGTCTCGCGGGTCCTGCCGTTCCGGGTCAACGACCACGTGCTGTCGGAGCTGATCGACTGGCAGCGCGTCCCCGAGGACCCGATGTTCCAACTGCTCTTCCCGCAGGAGGGCATGCTGCCCGCCGCGGACCTGCGCCGGCTGGCCGCGCTGCCCGACGACTCGACGGCGGAGGCGCGCGAGGCGGTGCGGGAGATCCGGTACCGGCTCAATCCGCACCCCTCCGGCCAGCTGGAGCTGAACGTCCCGAGCGTCGACGGGCAGCGGTTGGCCGGGGTGCAGCACAAGTACGCGGAGACGGTGCTGTACTTCCCGCAGCAGGGGCAGAGCTGCCACAGCTACTGCACGTACTGCTTCCGCTGGGCCCAGTTCGTCGGCGACGCCGACCTGCGGTTCGCCGCCGAGGGCCCGGAGCAGCTGGTCGAGTACCTGCGCGCGCACCCCGGGGTGAGCGACGTCCTGGTCACCGGCGGCGATCCGCTGGTGATGTCCACCGAGCGGCTGCGGCGCCACCTCGAACCGCTGCTGGCCGTGGAGAGCGTGCGGACCATCCGGATCGGCACCAAGGCGGTCGCCTACTGGCCGCAGCGCTTCGTCACCGACCGGGACGCGGACGACCTGCTGCGGCTGTTCGAGGAGGTGGTCGCGAGCGGGCGCACCCTCGCCGTGATGGGCCACTACAGCCACCCGCGCGAGCTGGCCCCCGAGATCGCCCGGCGGGCCGTCGCCCGGATCCGCGGGACGGGCGCGGTGGTGTACTGCCAGGCGCCGCTGATCGCCCGGGTCAACGACGACCCGCAGGTGTGGACCGAGCTGTGGCGCACCGAGTTCGCGCTCGGCGCCGTCCCGTACTACCTGTTCGTGGAGCGGGACACCGGGCCGCACGAGTACTTCAAGGTGCCGCTGGCCGAGGCGGTGCGGATCTTCGCCGAGGCGCACCGGCGGCTGCCGGGGCTGGCGCGGACGGTCCGCGGGCCGGTGATGTCCGCCGCGCCCGGCAAGGTGGTGGTCGACGGGGTCGAGGAGGACGCGCAGGGGCGGTACTTCCAGCTGCGGCTGCTGCAGGCCCGCGATCCGGAGCTGGTCGGCCGGCCGTTCCGGGCCCACTGGTCGGCGGACGCCGCCTGGCTGGACGAGCTGCGGCCGGCCGAGCCGGTGCCGGAGGCGATCCGGGCGGCGATCGCCCCCGCGCCCACGACACCGGCAGCGCCGACAGCTCCCACCGAACCGACCACCGACGTTCCGTCCCCCGAGGAGGCCCTGGCATGACCGAGCACAGCGACCGGCACGTCTCGCCGAACATGGCGCTGGACCAGCTGGTGGCCCGGCGGCGGGCCGAGGGGGCGCGGATCGTCCATCTGGGCTTCGGCGAGTCGAGCCTGCCCGTCTTCCCGCCGCTGGTCGAGCGGCTGACCGCCGGGGCCGGGCGCAACGGCTACGGGCCGGTCGCGGGCAGCCCGGACGTGCGCGCAGCCGTCGCCGGGTACTTCTCCCGGCGCGGCGCCGCCACCGGCCCGGAGCAGGTCGTGGTGGCCCCCGGCAGCAAGCCGCTGCTGATGGCGCTGCAGCAGGTGCTGCCCGGTGACCTGGTGCTGCCCGCACCGGCCTGGAACACCTACGCCCCGCAGGCCGAGCTCGCCGGCAAGGCCGTGGTACGGGTTCCGATCCCGGCGGAGTGCGGCGGGGTGCCCGAGCCGGCGGCGTTGCGCGCGGCGGTACGGGCGGCGCGGGCGGCGGGGCGGCGGCCCGGCATCCTGCTCCTCACCCTGCCCGACAACCCCACCGGCACGCTGGCCGGCCCCCGGCTCGTCACCGAACTGTGCGCGGTGGCCGCCGAGGAGGAGCTGACGGTCGTCTCCGACGAGATCTACCGCGACCTCGTGCACGATCCCGCGCAGCCGTTCCTCAGCCCGGCGCAGGTCCTGCCGGAGCGGACGATCGTGCTCACCGGGCTCAGCAAGAACCTCGCCCTCGGCGGCTGGCGGATCGGGGCGGCCCGGTTCCCGGCCGGCCCCTGGGGCCGGGCCGTCCGCGACCGGGTGACGGGCTACGCGAGCGAGGTGTGGTCGACGCTGGCCGGGCCGATGCAGGAGGTGGCGGCCTACGCCTTCGCCGAGCCGCCCGAGCTGCGCGCCCACCTCGCCGCCTCGACCCGGCTGCACGCCGCGGTGGCCCGGGCGGTGCACCGGATCGTGCTCGACTCGGGTGCCCGCTGCCGGGCCCCGCAGGCCGGCTTCTACCTCTACCCGGACTACGAACCGCTGCGCGCGGCGCTGGCCGCGCACGGCGTGGACGGCTCCGCCGGGCTGCAGCACCACCTGCTGGAGCGGGCCGGCATCGCCGTCCTCGCCGGGCACCACCTGGGTGACGACCCCGGCGCGCTGCGCCTGCGGATCGCCACCAGCAAGCTCTACGGCGAGACCGCCGAGGAGCAGTGGCAGGCGCTGGAGAGCGCCGATCCCGCCGCCCTGCCGCACGTGGCCGGGCAGTTGGCCGTCATCGAGCGGGGGCTGGGCGCACTGGCCGTTCCGCCGCGGGGCGTCCTCGCGGCGGAACGGTCGGCCTGAGCGGCGGCGCCGCCCCGGCCCCCGCGTCAGCCGTGCTCAGCAGTGCTCAGCGTGCTCAGCCGTGCTCGCGGACGGTCTCCCGGAGGCCGTCCGCGAGCGAGCGCACGATCGGGTAGCGCAGGAACGAGTAGTGGTCGCCCGGCGTGCCCCGCACCTCCAGGTCCGGCACGTACGGCTGCCAGGTCTCCCGGATGGTGCTCCCGATCCAGTCGGGCAGCGCGCGGTGCGCGGCCTCGTACAGGGTGACGGGGAACTCCACCGGCGCGGGCCGGTAGGCCAGGACGGCGGTGCCGATGCCCCGCATCACGGTCAGGTGGCGCACCAGGTCGGCGCCGGCGACCTCGTGGAGCTCCGGCGGGATGTTCAGCTGTTCCAGGCCGGCCGCCACGTCCTCGGGCAGCGCGTCCGGAGCGTGCCCCTCGGCGAGCCGGGCCAGCAGTGCGTCGATCGTCGCGATGTTCCCGTGCACGCCCTCCCGGTACTCCTCGGTGGGCAGGATGCCGTCCAGGGCGACGACCCGGACGGGGTGCCCCTCCGCCCGGAGCAGCCGGGCGGTCTCCAGCGCCAGGACGCCGCCGAAGGACCAGCCCACCAGCAGGTACGGGCCGTGCGGGCGGCCGGCGAGGATCGCGTCGCGGCAGCTGCGGGCCATGGTCGGGATGGACCACTGGGCCGCGTCCGGCCGGTCCCACCAGGACAGTTCGACCCCGAGGAGCCTGGCGTCGGCGCTCAGGGCGCGGGCCAGCGGGACGTAGCCGGTGACGTTGCCCGCGATCACGGGGAAGCAGAAGACCTCCTGCTCGGCGGCGCTGTCGTTCAGCGGGGTGAGGGTGGCGTGCCCGGTGGCCGCGGCGGCGCCGTCGAGGCCGTCCCGGCCGAGGTGGGCGGCGATCCGGGCGATGGTCTGGTGGCGGACCATCATCCGGGGCGTCAGGTGGATGCCCAGGCGGCCCGCCCGGTGGACGGCCCGGATGCTGAGGACGGAGTCGCCGCCGAGTTCGTAGAAGTTGTCCTCGGCGCCGACCCGTCCCACATTCAGGATCTGCTCCCAGATCCGGGCCAGCGTCTGCTGCACGGGCCCGACCGGCGCCACGTACGCGCGGCCGGTGTCCGGCCGGGTTCCGTCGGGGGCCGGCAGCGCCTGCCGGTCCACCTTGCCGTTGACGGTGAGCGGCAGCGCGTCGATCGCCACCACCGCGGGCACCAGGTACTCCGGCAGCCGCTCCCCGGCCCGGTGGCGCAGCGCCGCCGGGTCGACCGGGCGGCCCGGCTCGGCGGGGGTCACGTAGGCCACCAGCCGCCGCTGCCCCGGCACGTCCTCGCGGGCCAGCACCACCACGTCGCCGACCGTGGGGTCGGCGCGGAGCGCGGCCTCGGCCTCGCCAGGTTCGACCCGCACACCGCGGATCTTGACCTGGTCGTCGGAGCGGCCGAGGAACTCCAGGTCCCCGTCGGCCCGCCACCGGGCCAGGTCGCCGGTGCGGTACATCCGCTCGCCGGGCGGCCCGTACGGGCAGGCGAGGAACCGTTCGGCCGTCAGGTCGGGCCGGCCCAGGTAGCCGCGGGCCAGGCCGGTGCCCGCGATGTAGACCTCGCCGGGCACGCCGACCGGCACCGGGTTCAGGTGCCGGTCCAGCAGGTGGACCCGCTTGTTGGCGATCGGCCGGCCGACGAGGTCCTCGGTGCGGTCCGCCCAGTCCTCGGTGGCCGGCCAGTAGGTGCTGGTCATGGTGCACTCGGTGGGGCCGTACTGGTTCACCAGGGCGCCCGGCAGGGTGCGGCGCCCGTGCTGCCCGGCGAGCCGCAGGCTCTCGCCGCTGGCGACCGTCAGCCGCAGCGAGGCCAGGGCGTGCTCCGCCCCGGGCAGTGCGAGCAGTTCCCGCAGCTGGGACGGGACGGTGCTGAGCAGCACCTCCACCCGGTGACGTTCGATGCACTCGGCGATCGCGGCCGGGTCGAACGGGCCGTCCAGCGGGGCGAGGACGGCCGTGGCGCCGCAGCTGAGCGGGCCGAGCAGGTCCCGTACGGACGCGTCGAAGCCGATGGACGCCAGCTGCAGCACCCGGGTGCCGGGGGTGATGCCGTAGCGGGAGGTGACGAAGGAAAGGTAGGCGCTCACGCCGCGGTGTTCGGCGGCGACGCCCTTGGGGGTGCCGGTGGAGCCCGAGGTGTGGACCACGTAGGCGAGGTTGCCGGGCCCGGCCGTCGGGGCGGGGTCCTGGTCCGGGTGGGCGGCGATCGCGGCCGCGTCCCGGTCGAGGCAGATCACATCGGCGCAGACCGCCTCGGTGCAGACCCCCTCGGTGTCGACGCCGAGCCGTTCCAGGAGCGGCTGCCGGGTGACGAGCAGCGCGGCCCCGGTGCCGGCGAGCAGGGCGGCCAGCCGCTCGCGCGGGTGCACCGGGTCCAGCGGCACGTAGGCGGCACCGGACTTGAGGATGCCGAGCAGGGCGACGGCGAGGTCGGGGCCGCGCTCCAGGCAGACGCCGACCAGGGTCTCCGGGCCGGCGCCGGACCGGATCAGGTGGTGCGCGAGCCGGTTGGCGCGGCGGTTCAGCTCGCCGTAGGTCAGCTCGGTGGCCGACCGCTCGGTGGCCGCACCCTCGACGGTCGCCCCCTCGGCGGTGCCCGCGATCAGCGCGACGGCCTCCGGGGTGCGGGCGGCCTGCTCCTCGAAGAGCTGGTGCACGCACCGGTCGTGCGGGTAGGGCGCGGCGGTGTCGGTCCACTCCTCCAGCAGCTGCCGCCGCTCGGGCCCGGTCAGGACGGGCAGCTCGGAGAGCCGGCTCTGCGGGGCGGCCGCGATCCCGGCCAGCAGGGTCGCGAAGTGGCCGGCCATCCGTGCGACGGTGCCGGCGTCGAAGAGGTCGGTGCTGTACTCGATCAGGCAGTCCAGCTGCCCGTCGCTGTCGTTGACGGAGAGCGTCAGGTCGAACTTGGCCACCTTCTGTTCCCAGTACCCCGGCGTGACGGTGAGCCCGTCGAGCACGAGCGGAGTCCGGGGGGCGTTCTGGAACATGAACAGCACCTGGAACAACGGATTGCGGGCGAGGTCGCGCTCCGGGCGCAGCTCCTCCACCAGGCGCTCGAACGGCAGGTCCTGGTGCGCGTAGGCGCCGATTGCGCTCTCCCGCACCTGGGCCAGCAGCCCGGTGAAGGACGGGTCGCCGGCCAGGTCGGCGCGCAGCACCAGGGTGTTGACGAAGAAGCCGACCATCCCCTCGGTGTCGGCCCGGTTGCGGTTGGCGATCGGGGTGCCGACGGCGATGTCCTCCTGGCCGCTGTAGCCGGCCAGCAGGGTCTGGAAGGCGGCGAGCAGGGTCATGAACATCGTGGTGCCCTCGCGGTGCGAGAGGGCGCGCAGCTCATCGCTCAACTCCGCGGGCAGGCTGAACTCGTGGCCCGCGCCGCGGCCGGAGCGCACCGCCGGGCGGGGCCGGTCGGTGGGCAGCTCCAGCGGGGTGAGGTCGCTCAACCGCTCGCGCCAGTAGTCCAGTTGGCCGTCCAGTATCTCGCCGCGCAGCCAGTACCGCTGGCGCACCGCGAAGTCGGCGTACTGGATCGGCAGCGGCTCCAGCGGGGAGGGCAGGCCGTGGCGGAACGCCCGGTAGAGGGCGGCGAGTTCGCGGTTGAGCACGCCCATGCCCCAGGCGTCGGCGGCGATGTGGTGCACCGCGAGGACCAGCACGTGCTCCTCGGCGCGCAGGCGCAGCAGCCGGGCGCGCAGCAGCGGGGCCACGCCGAGGTCGAAGGGCCGGCCGGTCTCGGCGGCCACCAGGGCCGCGGTCTCGGCCTCCGCCCGTTCGGCGGGCAGCGCGCTGAGGTCGGTCACCGGCAGGGCGAGCGGCGCGGGCGGCTCGATCACCTGGACCGGGACGCCGTCCTCGGCCTCGAAGCGGGTGCGCAGCACCTCGTGCCGGGCGACCAGTTCGGTCAGCGCCCGTTCCAGCGTGTCCCGGTCCAGGTCGCCGGTGAGACGCAGCACCCGCAGGATGACGTACTCGGCGCTGTCCGGGACGAGTTGGTCCAGCAGCCAGAGCCGTTCCTGCGCGAAGGAGGCGCGCAGCGGCCCGTTGCGCAGCACCCGCCGGATCGGCGGCATGCCGAGCACCGGCTCGGCGTCCGGGCCCGGTTCGCCGCTCGCGCTGACGATCTCCGCGAGGCCTGCCACGGTCGGGGCGGCGAAGACGCTCTGCACGCCGAGGCCGTCGCCGAACTCCTGGCGCAGCTGGGAGACGGCCTGGGTGGCCAGCAGGGAGTGGCCGCCGAGTTCGAAGAAGTTGTCCTCGGCGCCGACCCGTTCCACGCCCAGGACCTGCTCCCAGACCCGGGCGATCGACTGCTCCACCGGGTTGGCGGGGGCGACGTACGCCTGGCCGGTGCGCGGCCGTGCGACGTCGGGGGCGGGCAGGGCCCGCCGGTCCACCTTGCCGTTGGCGGTCAGCGGGACGGCGTCGATCACCACCGTGTGCGAGGGAAGCATGTAGTCCGGCAGGCGCTCGCCGGCCCGTCGGCGCAGCGCGGCCGGGTCGACCTCGGCGCCGGGTGCGGCGGGGGTCACGTAGGCCACCAGGCGGCGGTCGCCGGGCACGTCCTCCCGGGCGATCACGACCGCGTCGCCGACCAGCCCGCCGGCCCGCAGCGCGGCCTCGACCTCGGCCGGTTCGATCCGGAAGCCGCGGATCTTCACCTGGTTGTCGGAGCGGCCGAGGAACTCCAGGTCCCCGTCCGCGCGCCACCGCACCAGGTCGCCGGTGCGGTACATCCGCTCGCCGGGCGGCCCGTACGGGCAGGCGGGGAAGCGTTCGGCGGTCAGGGCGGGGCGGTTGAGGAAGCCGCGGGCCAGCCCGGAGCCGGCGATGTAGAGCTCGCCGGGCACGCCGACCGGCACCGGGGCGAGGCCGGCGTCGAGCACGTACACCCGGGTGTTGGCGATCGGCCGGCCGATCGGGATGGCGGGCTGTGCCGCGCAGTCCGCTCCGACGTCCGCGCCCAGCGTCCAGATGGTCGTCTCGGTCGGGCCGTACAGGTGGGTGAGCCGGCGGACCTTGGGGCGGGTGGCGGCCGCGAGCGGGGGGTCGAGCGCCTCGCCGCCGAGCAGGACGTGCAGCCGGTCGGAGAGGTCGGGCAGTTCCTCGACGACGAGGCGCCACAGCGGCGGGGTGGCCTGGAGGACGGTGATGCCGGAGTCGGCGAGCAGGGCGGCGAGGCGGGCGGGCGCGGTGGTCTGCTCGCGGGTGGCGAGGTGGACCTGGGCGCCCTGCAGCAGGGGCAGCAGCAGGTCGACGCTGGACATGTCGAAGGTGTACGGGGCGACGGCGAGCAGCCGGTCCTCGGGGCCCAGCCGGAGGACGTCCTGCATCGCGAGCAGGCCGTTGACCAGGTTGTCGTGCCGGGTCTGGACGCCCTTGGGGGTGCCGGTGGAGCCGGAGGTGTAGACGACGTAGGCGAGGTCGCCGGGGGTGGCGCCGGGCGCCGGGGCGAGGACCGGGGTGTCCGCGGCGTCCGGGGCGTCCGGGGTGTCCGCGGCGTCCGGGGCGCCCTCGGTGTCCGCGGCGTCCGCGTTCAGGGCGTCCTCCAGGAGGAGCACCGTACGGCCCTGCGCCTCGGGGATCCGCTCGGCCAGGTGCCGCTCGGTGACCACCACCGGGGCGGCGATGTCGGCCAGCAGCAGAGCCAGCCGCTCGCGCGGGTGTGCCGGGTCCAGCGGCACGTAGGCGCCGCCGGACTTGAGGACGCCCAGCAGGGCGACCACCAGGTCGGGGCTGCGGTCCAGGCAGAGGCCGACCAGGGTCTCCGGCCCGACACCGGCTCGCCGCAGCCGGTGCGCCAGGCGCTCTGCCCGCTCGTCCAGCTCCCGGTAGGTCAGCGCGCGTTCGCCGCAGACCACGGCGGTCCGCTGCGGGGTCTCGGCGGCCTGGCGGGCCACCAGCTCGTGCACCCGGGTGGCCGGGAAGCGCGCCGCGCGACCGCTCCCGTCGGTGAGCAGCCGCTGTTCCTCGGCCTCGGTGAGCAGCGGCAGCCGGGAGACGGCGGTGGCCGGGTCGGCCGCCACGCCGGCCAGCAGGGTCAGGTAGTGGCCGGCGATCCGTTCGGCGGTGCTCCGGTCGAACAGGTCGGTGGCGTACTCCAGCGTCCCGCTGAACCCGGCGGCGGTCTCGGCGAGTTCCAGCGAGAGGTCGAACTTGGCGACGTCCCAGTCCAGCGGTTCGGCGGTGACCTCGATCCCGGGCAGTGCCCAGGCGTGGCCGGCGGCCTGCGGGTCCTGCATGTTGAACATGGTCTGGAACAGCGGGGTCCGGGACAGGTCGCGGTCGGGGGCGAGGTGCTCGACCAGCCGCTCGAACGGGAGGTCCTGGTGGTCGTAGGCGGCCAGCGCGGTCTCCCGGACCTGGGCCAGCAGGTCGGCGAAGGACGGGTCGCCGGCGAGGTCGGCGCGCAGCACCAGGGTGTTGACGAAGAAACCGATCAGGCCCTCGGTCTCGGCCCGGTTGCGGCCGGCCACGGGCGTGCCCACCGCGATGTCGTCCCGGCCGCTGTACCGGGCCAGCAGCACCTGGAAGGCGGCCAGCAGGCCCATGAACGGGGTTACCCGGTGGGCGCGGAACACCTCCTTCAGCCGCTCGGCCAGGTCGGCCGGGATCCGGAAGGAGAGCGTGGCACCGCGCGCCGACCAGACCGCGGGGCGGGGCCGGTCGACGGGCAGCTCCAACGGGGTCGGGTCGGCCAGCTTCCCCGTCCAGTAGGCGAGTTGTTCCGCCAGCACCGGCCCGTCCAGGGTCTCCTGCTGCCAGATCGCGAAGTCCGGGTACTGGATGGGCGGTTCCGGCAGCTCGGGCTTTCGGCCTTCGAGGTGCGCCGCGTAGAGCGCGCTCAGTTCGTCGACCACGATGCCGATCGACCAGCCGTCCGCGACGATGTGATGGAACGTCAGAGCCAGCAGGTGCTCGGCCGGGCCCTGGGGGTACAGCACGGCCCGGAACAGCGGGCCGCGCTGCAGGTCCATCGGGGCGGTCGCCGTGGCCGCGGCCTCCCCCGGGCCGGCCGGTGCCGCGGCCACCCGCAGCACCTCCGGGCCCGGGTCGAGCACCCGCTGGCCCGGGCGGCCGCCCCGCTCGCCGAAGACCGTCCGCAGCGACTCGTGCCGGGCGACCAGGTCGGCCACCGCCGCGGACAGCGCCGGGACGTCCAGCTCCCCGGTCAGCCGCAGCACCACGGGGATCAGGTACTCGGTGCCGCCCGGGGCCAACTGGTCAAGGAACCACAGCCGTTGCTGGGCGAAGGAGAGCGGCAGCAGGACGTCGTTCGGCATCTGTTCCCCTTGGTCGGATCAACCTGATCAGAGTTCGACGGGCGGCGCGGAATCCGGGCCCGGATCGGTGTTCGGCGCCGGGGCGGGATCCGGCCCCGGGCCGGCGGTGGCGGCGTCCGCGATGTGCGCGGCCTGCGCGGCGACCGTCCGGTGCCGCAGGAGTTCCGCGATGCTGAGCGCCGCACCGGTCCGGACGAGAACGGCCTGCTGCAGCCGGATGGCCAGCAGGGAATTCCCGCCGCAGTCGAAGAAATCCCGTTCGGGATCGGCCGGGGCGGCGCCGAAGACATCGCCCCACGCCGCCCGGACGTCCTCCAGTATCCGCTGGCTCAATTCGAAAATCACCCCCTTCCCCCCTCCCGGACGACCACGGAATTCCGGCTGGCGAAAAGGCCGGCCGGTCCGTGTCATCCCTGCCAGGCGTGCCAGAGGCCCGCGTAGGAGCCGTTCTTGGCGAGCAGTTCCTCGTGGGTGCCGAATTCGGTGACGCGGCCGTCGTCGAGCACCGCGATCCGGTCGGCGTCCTGCGCGGTGTGCAGCCGGTGCACGACGGCGATCACCGTACGGCCGCGGGTCACGGCCGCCAGTGAGCGTTCCAGGTGCCGGGCGGCCTGCGGGTTCAGGAGCGAGGTCGCCTCGTCCAGGATGAGGATGTCCGGGTCGGCCAGGAGCAGCCGGGCGAGGGCGAGTTGCTGCACCTTCGCCGGGTCCAGTGCCTGTCCGCCGGGGCCGATCCCGCTGTCCACGCCGAGTTCCTCGGCCCACTCCCAGGCGTCGACGGCGCGCAGCGCGGCGGCGATCTCCTCGTCGTCGGCGCCCGGGCGGGCGATGGTCAGGTTGTCGCGCAGGGTGCCGCGGAAGATGTGGTGCTCCTGGGTCACCAGGGCCACCGTGCCGCGCCGCTCGGCGGGGTCGAGGGCGGCCACCTGGCGGCCGCCGACGGTGATGCCGCCGCTGTCCGGGGTGTAGATGCCGGCCAGCAGCTTGGCCAGGGTCGACTTCCCGGCCCCGGACGGCCCGACCACGGCCAGCCACTCGCCCTGCCGGATGGTCAGGTCGATGCCGCGCAGGACGTCCTGGCCGGGCTGGTAGGCGTAGCGGAGGTCGCGCACCTCGATGTCGCGAAACTCGATGTCGCGAAACTCGATGTCGCGGGCCGTCGTTCCACTGGCCTCGGCGGGCTGCGCCGCACTGCCCGCGCCGATGGCGGCCGGGGCCGGTGCGCGGAACCGCGCCATCCCCAGCAGCCGTGCCAGCGATGCGCCCGCGGACTGCAGCGAGTCCAGCCAGAACATCAACTGGTCGAGCGGGTTGAGCAGTTGCGAGGCGTACAGGGTGCCGGCGGTGACCGCGGCGAGGGAGACCACGCCGTGCAGGTAGAGCGTGCCGCCGAAGATCAGCATGGCGGCCACCGGCAGGGCGTAGCTGGTGTCGCAGAGCGGGAGGAAGACGTTGCGCAGCCGCAGGGTGTAGCGCTCGGCGGCGTAGGAGGTGGCGATGGACTCGTCGACCAGGTCCATCCGGCGGGCGGTCAGCCGCAGCGCCTCGACGGTGCGGGCGCCCTCGACGGTCTCGGCCAGGCTCTCGGTGAGCCGGGAGTAGGTGGCCGCCTGCCGCAGGTAGCCCTGGTGCGCCCGGCGCAGGTACCAGCGGGCGGCGCCGTAGAGCACCGGCACCGAGAGCAGGCAGGGCAGCAGCAGGAGCGGGCTGATCAGGACCAGGGCGCCGAGGGTGAAGCAGACGATGCCGACCGAGGTCATGGTGGCCGGGATCGCGGCGCGGATGGCGTTGGAGAGCTGGTCGATGTCCCGGGTGGTGCGGGTGATCAGGTCACCGGCGTCGGCGTCCTCCACCGTCTCGGGCGGCAGCCCCAGCAGATCGGAGACGAACTCCTCGCGCAGGTCGGCCAGGATCTTCTCGCCGAGCCTGGCCGCCGCGTACTCGGCGAGGCGGACCAGCACGGCCTGGGCGGCCAGGCAGCCGAGGATGGACAGCACCAGGCGCAGCACGGTGTCGTGGCCGTGGGTGACGTCGGAGACCAGGGTGCCGAGCAGCCAGGGGGCGAACAGACCGGCGACGGCGGCGAGCGCCTGCAGGCCGACGACCAGGGCGAACTCGCCGCGGTGGGCGAGGACGGCGCGCCGCGCGTAGGCGGCGAGCTCACGGTTCGAAGCGACGGGCAGCTCGCTCATGCGGCAGCCGTCCAGCGCTCGACCAGCTCGCGGTAGCGGTCGTCGGCCATCAGCGCCTCGTGGGTGCCCTCGGCCGTCACGCCGCCGTCCAGGACCAGGGCGACGTGGTCGGCCTGGTGCAGCAGCAAGGTGCTGGTGGTGAACACGACGGTGGCGCGCCCCCGGCGCAGTCGTGCGATGCCCTCGGCCATCCGGTTCTCCGTGTGTGCGTCGACGGCGCTGGTCGGGTCGATGAGGACGAGCACCTCCGGGTCGGCCATCAGGGCGCGGGCCAGCCGCAGGCGCTGCTGCTGGCCGCCGGAGAACTCCCGGCCGCCGGCGGCGATCTCGGTGTCGAGCCGGTCCGGCAGGGCTTCCACGACGTCCCGGGCGGCGGCGGCGTCGACGGCGGCCCAGAGCGCGTCGTCGGGGTCGCCGGGCCGCAGCCGGTCGGCCGGGTCGAGCTCCCGGCGCAGCGGCCCGGCGAACAGGTGGTCCTCGGCGGTGGCGACCAGGATCCGTTCGCGGACCCCGGCCAGCGGCAGCGCGGTCAGCGGCACGTCGGCGTAGGTCGCCGCGGAGTCGGTCTGGCGGCCCAGGCGGTCGGCCAGCGCGACCGCGTCGGCGGACGAGCAGACGACGGCGGTCAGGCCCTCGGCGGGCACCCGCAGGCCGGAGTCGGGGTCGGCGAGGACGCCGGTGCCCGGTACGGTGCCGGTGTCCGGTCCGGGGGCGAGGTCCGGGACGGTACGGAGCAGCCGGACGACGTTCTCGGCGGCGACGTGGCCCTGCATGGCCTTGGAGACGGCGAAGGTGATCTGGTTGGTGGGGATCACCAGGTAGGTGGCGTACCCGTAGAAGGCGACCATCTGTCCGGCGCTGAGCCGGTCGTCGAGGACGAGTTCGCCGGCCAGGGCCACCACTGCGGCGAGCAGCAGGCTGGGCAGGAAGGTCCGGGTGGCGCCGAGCACCGCCGAGGCGCGGCCCTGCCGCAGCGCGGTGGCGCGCAGGCGCTGGGAGCCCTCGCGGTAGCGGGCGGCGAACTGCTCCTCGCCGCCGATGCCGCGCAGCACCCGCAGTCCGCGCACGATGTCGACGGCCTGGTCGGCGAGTTCGCGCTGGTGGGTGCGGAGTTGGCCCTGCCGGTTGCGCAGCACCCGGGCGAGCCGGGTGGTGACGACCAGCATGACCGGCACCGCGACCAGCACGAGCAGGCCGACCTGCCAGGAGGCGACCAGCATGAACACGGCGACGGCGACGAATCCGACCACCCCGCCCACGCCGCGGGCGCCGACCTCCAGGGCCTGACCGATCAGGCTGATGTCGGAGACGCCGACGGTGACCAGGTCCCCCGCCGAGACCTTGCGGCCGACGGTGGTGCCCAGCTCGCAGGCCTTGCGGGTGACGAACTGCATGGTCTCGTAACCGGGTTCGACCCGCAGCCGGGTCTCCAGGCGCTCCACGAACATGGCGGACAGCGCGGAGAGCACGCCCGCCCCGAGTACGGCCAGGCCCCAACCGACCAGTGCGGTCTGGTCCCTGGCGACCAGGCCCTGGTTGATGGCCTGGCCGATCACGGCCGGGGTGAGTCCGAGCCCGGCCGCCCACCCCATGTTGGCGAGGCAGTCGAGCAGCAGGACCCCGCGATGGCGGACGGCCATCCACAGCAGGTAGCGCCACGGGCCGCGCAGGTCGGGGGTGCCGGGTGGCCGGTCGAAGAAGTCACGCACCGCTCAGCCCCTTCGCCGGGTGAAGCCTGCCCCACACATGCGCCTCCATCTCAGGTCGTCGGCACGGCAATTAACCGCGGTACGCGCGTGATCTGTCCATCGTCCAAGGCCTGGGGCCGGTCTTGCGCCCGTGGGCCGGTCGCCCGCGATCCCCGGGCGGGATCCTGACGGCGCGCGTTCAACTGTCAGGCGTTCTCGGTTGAACGGCTCCGGACCGAGGCGATCATGCCAGGAACCGCGATCGTTCGGCGCGCCGTCACTCGGCCCGCCGGTAGACGGAGATGACGTTGCTGGCCGCCGGGGCGCTGGAGTCCGCGCGCCAGGGGCCGCCGCGCCAGTTGGCGATCCGCCGGACCAGGCGCAGCCCGGCCAGCCGGGCCATCAGGTCCTGTTCCGAGGGCAGCAGCATCCGCTGGGCGATCTGCCGGACGCGGTGCCCGTCCTCGTCGACGTAGAGCACGCTCTGGTCCAGCAGCAGCGACTTCCAGTCGAAGCGCTGGGTGCTGATCGCCATGCCGGCGCCGGCCAGCCGCAGGGTGCTGATCCGCTCGCCCTCCTCCATCGCCCGCAGCGGCGGGTGCAGGTTCTCCACCACCAGGTGCCCGCCGGGCGCGAGGTGGGCGGCGGCGTTGCGGACGACGGCGAGCTGGGCGTCCTGGGTGGTGAAGTGCAGCAGCAGGTTGTAGACGCAGAGCACCAGGTCGAAGCGGCGCTCGGTGGTCCAGGTCTGCGCGTCGCCCAGGGCGAGGGCCAGGTTGTCCGGCAGTGGCCGGTGGCGGGCCGCGGCCAGCATCTCGGCCGAGTTGTCCACGCCGAGCACGCTGCGGGCCTTCCCGGCGAGCGGGACGGCCAGCCGGCCGGTGCCGACGCCGAACTCCAGCACGTCGCCGCCGCCCGACAGTTCGGCGAGGTAGGCGACGGTGAGCGGGGTGTCGATCCGGGCGTGCTCGGTGTCGTACCGGGCGGCCTGATCGGCGTCCCAGGTGGGTTCGTCCATGCGTGTCCCCTTCGATTCGCTCGTGCTCGGCTTCGGTTCGCTCGTGCCCGGCTTCGGTTCGCTCGTGCTCAGCGGCCGAGCCACGGCCGCCACAGGTCCTGGTCCAGCAGGTGCGGCACGGTCGCGAACTGCTGCTCCCAGTACCGCCGTACGCCCCGGCGCGCGGTGGGCGCGGCCGGGTCGGTGCGGGGAGCGCCGGCCGCGGGCAGTGCCACCGAGCCGAGCGGGCCGATCCGGGCCCCGCGGGCGGCCTTGGCGTCGTGGGAGCCGGAGCCCAGGTGGAGGCCGCGCAGGCCGTTCTCGTAGCAGTACCGCAGCGGCTCGTAGATCACCACGTTGAAGTACGGGTAGGCGCCGGCGGCCGCGTCGTGGTCGAAGCCGGAGGCGCGCAGGTAAAGCCAGTCGCCCCAGCGGTAGGCGAGCGCCATCCCGACCGGTACCGGCCCGCGCCGGCAGACGAACAGCACGCCGTGGTCGCCGAGGGCCGCGTACTGGCGCTCGAAGCGGGTGCGCAGTTCGGCCTCGTCCTCCTCGACCCCGTACTTCTCGTTGCCCAGCCGGGCGAAGCGCGCGATCAGGTCGAGTTCCCGGGCCGGGTCGGCACGGACGGTGCTCAGGCCGTGGGCGGCGTAGCGGCGCAGTTCCTTGCGGGTGGTCTTGCGCCGGGTGGGGCTGAGGGCGGCGAGGTAGTCCTCGAAGTCGCGCCCGGGGGCGGGCAGCCAGGCGTCGCCGCTGTAGCCGACGACCGGGGTGAGGTCGCCGGCGTACCCGGTGACCTGGCGCAGGCCGCGCTCGGTGAGGTGGAGGAGGTAGGCGTGCGAGCGGCCCTCGGCCGCGGCGAGTTCGGCCAGCCGGTCGAGCAGGGCGGCGACGGTGGCGCGCCGCCCGGCCTCGGTGAGCCGGTCGGCGAGCAGCACCTCGGTGCGGTAGCCGCTGCGGCCGCCGGCCACGCAGTACCCGCCGTCCGGGCCGGGGGCGGCGGCGCGGAAGACGGCACCCGGGTGGTAGTAGCGGTTGGGCTCGTCGGCCGTCAGGTAGACCGGCAGGGCGCCGGCGAGCCCGGTGTCGTCGTGGGCCAGCAGGTAGCGGCACCGCCCCGGGGTCTCCTGCTCGACCAGGCTCAGCCACAGGTGGGAGGCGTACAGCCCGGCACCGGCGGCCACCGCCGCCCAGTCGGCCGCCGGCACCGCCGCGAGGGTGTCGTGCACCCGCACCTGGACCCGTAGCTGCATCGTGACGAAATCCCCTCGTGAATTGCCGGGCCCCACCGGCCAACGGCGGCGTAATCCCGGCGCGGAACGACACGGAACGGCGCGGAATTGCACGCCGGACGGCCGGTGCGGAAATGTGCACCCGCTTGCACGCCGGACCGTCTGTGACATCATCCGACGGGGCGGGAATCGAGCTGACGGTCACTCAACCGCCATGTTTTCCAGGGAGGGCTGAGATGGCAAGGGTTCTCATCGGCAACGACTGGGACGAAAACCTCGGCAGGCATGCGGACGGGGCCGTCTGGTGGGTCGACCATTTCGTCTGGTTCGCCCGCGACCACGACGTCCTGATCCTTCCGCAGGCCCCGGAGGAGGCCTTTCTCCGGTACGTGACCGAGCACACCGGAGTCGACCGGGAAACGCTCACCGTCGTCGTTCCGCCGAAGGAATCCACGTCGAGTGCCGGAATGCTCACCGGCGAACAGCTCACCGATCCGCGGCTCGCCGACGAGGTGCTGGCCGCGCTCGACGGACGGCCGGTGGACGAGATCTTCCCGATGTGGCCGCACACCTCGGTGGCGGTGCTGGCCGACCGGCTGAACGCCCGCACCGTGCTGCCCGGGTACGCGTTCCTCGGCCAGGGCGGCGGCGCCGTGGCCACCAGTAAGGCGGTCTTCCGCGCCGCCGCGGCGGGCGCGGGCGCACCGCTGCCCGCGGGCGCGGTCTGCGCGGACCTCCCGGCCGCCGAGGAGGCCGTCACCCGGCTGATCGAGCAGGGCCACAGCGTGATGGTGAAGCTGGAGTACGGCGCGGGCGGCGGCGGCAACGAGGTGCTCAGCCCGGTCGACGGCACGCGGCCGGTCGGCGCCCGGCGGACGGTGCACCTGACCGACCGGGCCGCGGTGCGCCGGTACCTCGCGGAGCACTGGGCCTGGCTGACCGACGACGGGGCCCATCTGCTCGTCGTGGAACAGTACTTCAGCGGCAGTCGGGCCTACTACGCCGAGTTCCGGATCGAGGACGAGGAGGTCGTCTTCGGCGGCCTCGGCGAGCTCATGCACGCCCCGCGCTACCTGGCCGAGGTGACCCCGCCCGAGCTCGACGCCGACCTGCAGGCCGCGCTGATCGACGGCGGCCGCAAGGTCTGCGCGCCGCTGCACGCCATGGGCTACCGCGGCAACCTGAGCGCCGACGCGATCATCACCCCCGACCGACAGGTGCTCTTCACCGAGTGGAACGGCCGGATCACCAGCTCGACGCACGCCTACCGGATCCTCGGCGAGGTGGTGGTCGGCCCCGGCTACACCAAGGACCGGGTGCTGCTCACCAACGTGTGGCCGCGCGGCTGGGCCACCCCGTCCTTCGAGGCGATGCGCGACGCCATCGCCGGCGCGGGGCTGGCCTACGACCCGGCCACCCGGACCGGCGTGATCGTCGTGAGCGGCCACAACCCGGAACGGCTCGGCGCGACCTACTGCACGGTGGCGGCCGACCTGGACGACGCCTGGGAGGTCAACGAACGGCTCGGCGAGCTGTTCATCCCGGCCTGAAGCCAGGATGAGCCCGCCCGAGCCCGCCTGAGCCGGCGGCCCGGCCCGCCCGGGCCACGGACACCGGCCGACCTGCCTGATCCGCCCGACAGGAGCACAGCAATGACGCGGAAGCAGACCGCACACCCCGGCGGGCGACCGACCGACGCCGCCCCGCCCGCCCCCGACGAGACCCCGGTCCAGCGGTTCCGCGCGACCGCCGCCCGCTTCGGCGACCGGCTCGCCGTGCACGGCCCTTCCGGTCAGTGGACCTACCGCGAACTGGACGCCGCTTCCGACGAGTTGGCGGCCCGGATCCGGCCCATGGCCGGCCCCGGCGACCGGGTCGCGCTCTGGTGCGGCCACGACATCGCGGCGGTCGCCGCCGTGCTGGCGGTGCTCAAGACCGGCGCCGCCTACGTCCCGCTGGACCCGCAGCAGCCCAAGGCGCAGCCCGCCGTCCTCGCCGCCACCGCACCGACGCTGCTCCTCACCGACGCCGCCCACGCCCGGGCGGCCGAGCGCGCGGCCGAGGGGGTGCCGGTGCTCGCCATCGCCGGGGACGGTCCCGGGGGCGACCTCGGGGGCGGCCTCCGGGGACCGGCCTTCGCAGCGCAGGACACCGCCGGGGCACCCGCCCGCGTCCGGCCGGACGGCGGCACGGAGAGCAGCCGGGAGGTGCTGGCGCAGGCGCTCGGCTTCGCCGGCCGGCTGGGTCTGACGGCCGAGGACCGGGTGCCGCTGGTCGCCCGGCACGCGCTGGACGGCTCGGTGCCCGAGCTGTTCGCCGCCCTGCTCACCGGCGCGAGCCTGCACGTCCTCAACCCGTACGCGGCGCCGCCGGCCACCCTGCTGGGCGAGCTCGCCCGGCAGCGGGCGACGGTCCTGCACGGCACGGCCGACCTGCTGCGGCTGTTCCTGGTCCAGCTGGGCGCCGGCGCGCCCGTACCGGGCCTGCGGGCCGTCGCCGTCTCCGGTGACGGCGAACTGCCCGATGTGGCAGGCCACTTCCCGGGGGCCGAGCTGGTCACCGTGAACGTCGCTCAAGACGCCGCCGGGACCGCCGGCGGGCGCCGGTCCGAGCCGGCCGAGGCGGAGGTGCTGCTGCGCGCCCACCCGACCGTCCGGCACGCGGCCGTCCTGGCCGACCCGCAGGCCCCGCCCGGCCACCGCCTGACCGGGTACGTCACCTCGCCCGGCCCGCAGGGCGCCGCGCCCGAGGAGCTGCTGCGCCACCTGCGCGCCGCGCTGCCCGAGTACGCGGTGCCGCAGCGGATCGTCGTCCTGCCCCGGCTGCCGCTGGACCCGACCGGCCGGCTCGACCGTTCGCGACTGCCCGCACCGCGGGCGGCGGAGGCGGCGGAGCCGGGCGACGCGCCGCGCACCGAGCAGGAGCGCCGGGTCGCCGAGCTCTGGTGCGAGGTGCTGGCCCGCGACACCGCGGCCCTGCCGGACGAGTTCTTCGCCAGCGGCGGCGACTCCGCCCGGGTCATGCGGCTGCTGCAGCGGGTCCGGGCGGAGTACGGCGTGGCCGTCTCGGTGCCGGCCTTCCTGGCCGCACCCACCCTGGGAACCCTGACCCGGCTGGTCGCCGCTGCGGCCCCCGCACCCACGGCACCCACCGCACCCCACGCACCCGCGTCCTGACCAGAACCGAACCAAGAACCGCCGAAGGAACCGAAGAAGGAGGCAGGCCCGTGCGCCTGAACAGCTACGACGGTTGGTCCCCGCTCCAGGAGGTCATCGTCGGCTCGGCCGAGAACTACACGACCCACGAAACCGAACTCTCCTTCAAGCTGTTCTTCTACGACCAGCTCTCCGAGCAGAAGTCCTTCTACGACCGGCAGTACTACCCGGTGATCTCCCCGCGCGGCTCCGGGAAGAGCGCGGAGGCCGGCCCCCAGTCGCCGATCAAGAAGCGGTACGTCGAGGAACTGAACGAGGACGTCGAGGGCATCGCGCGGACCCTGGAGTCCCTTTCCGTCACGGTGCACCGGCCGATGCCGCTGGCCGAGGTCAGCAGTGTGGAGACGCTGGCCTGGCCGGCCGCCGTGCTGCCGCCGCTGAACATCCGGGACAACACCCTGATCCTGGGCGACGAGATCATCGAGACCCCGCCGCAGGTGCGGTCCCGGTACTTCGAGACGCAGCTGCTGAAGAAGGTCTTCCAGGGCTACTTCGAGCAGGGCGCCCGCTGGACGGTGATGCCCCGGCCGATCATGACCGACGCCTCCTTCGACCCCTCGTACGCCGAGCGCTCGCCCGGCGGGCCGGCCGAGTTCATCAAGGAGCCGGAGTCCTCCCCGTACGACACCGGCTTCGAGATGATGATCGACGGCGCGCAGTGTCTGCGCCTGGGCCGGGACCTGATGATCAACGTCTCGACGGCCAACCACGCGCTGGGCGTCGACTGGCTCGAACGCCACCTGGAGGGCCGCTTCCGGATCCACCGCGTGTCGATCACGGACAACCACATCGACAGCATGGTGCTGGCCCTGCGGCCGGGCCTGCTGCTGGTGCGCACCCCGCGGGTCGCCGAGATGCTGCCCGAGCCGCTGCGCAAGTGGGACATGATCTTCGCCCCGGAGCCGGAGATCAACGCCTTCCCGTCCTACGATGACGACGACCTGGTGCTCACCAGCCCGTACATCGACCTCAACGTCCTGTCCGTGGACCAGGAGACGGTCCTGGTCAACGAGGCCTGCCCGGAGCTGATGCGGACCCTGGAGCGGCACGGCTTCACCGCCGTCCCGGTCCGCCACCGGCACCGCCGGCTGTTCGGCGGCGGCCTGCACTGCTTCACCCTGGACACCGTCCGCCGCGGCTCGACGCCCGAGGACTACCTCGGCTGAACCGGGCGCAGGCACGACCGAGGGGCGGTCCCGTTGCGGGATCGCCCCTCGGTCTTTCCGGCGCTCTTATGATTCGACCGGTTCGACGGCCTCACGCGGGACCAGGCAGTCGATCGGCGGCTGCGGGCGCGGGATGTGCGGCACCCGTTCCAGGCCGAGCCGGATCCGCAGCCAGGCCCACAGGTCCAGGTGGGGCTTGCGGCTGCGGTGCCGGAAGGTCTCGCCGGTGTCCTCCTGGGCGACGGTGCGCAGCACGGTGTCGCCGCCGCCGGCCTCGAACACGGTGAGGATCTCCGCCAGCCGGTCGATCGCGAGGTGCACCGAACGGTCGTACAGGTGCTCGTCGTTGTCCTGCGGAAGGACCTCCGGCCGGACCACCTCGACCAGTTCGCCGCCGTCCAGCCGGGAGGTGACCAGGTGCAGGCTGGCGCCGATGCGCCGGTAGTCCTTGCGCAGGAAGGCGAAGAACACGCAGTGGTTGCCCTTGTACTGCGGCAGGTAGCCGCCGTGGATGTTGATCATCAGGTGGCCGGCCTCGATGACCGGGCGCTTCAGGTAGGTCGTCCCGCAGACGACGGTGACGTCCGGGCGGAGGTCTTCGAGGAACGCCACGGCCTCGGGCGAGTTGATCCAGTCGACCCGCAGCACCCGCTCCGGCGACGGCGACGGCGCCGCCGGGGCCTGCGCCGGCGCCTCTCCCGGGGGCGCCAGCGGGGGCGTCAGCGCGCGGGTCAGGGCGGCGAAGTAGCGGCGCCGGTAGGCGGACCGTCCGGTGTAGCGCTGGCGGCGGACCTGGTAGCCGCGGGCGACGGCATCCGTCCAGGCGCGCCGGGCCCAGAGCCGGCTCTGCTGCGCGGCGCCCGGCTCGACGACCAGGCCGACCAGGTCCAGGTCGCGGGCGATCCGGGCGACCAGGTAGCGGTGGTGCGGGTCGTCCGAGCAGAGCACGGCCACCCGCAGGCGCGCGCCCGGGGCCTCCGGGGTGAGGTGCCACTCGTTGCCGTTGCGGCGTTCCACGGTCATCGCAGCACCTGCCCGGCGGGGAGGGCGGCGGAAGCAGCGGAACCGACAGAAGCACCGGAGGCGGCCGGGGTGCGCGGCCACGCGTGGCCGTCCCCGGCGGGGTGCAGGAACCGCTCCAGGCGCAGCGGGTGGTACAGCTCGTGCATCGGGTGGGGCCGTCCCTTCAGGGCGGCGACGACGGCCTGTGCCACGCTCGGTGCCTGGGCGAAGCCGCCCGTGTTGTGGCCACCGGTGATGACACCGACCCCGTCGGCGGTGGTCGGCAGCGTCTCCAGGACGCCGAGGTTGGCGGAGGTCCAGGGCCGCACGCAGAGCCGGCGGCCGCGCCGCAGCGAACCGTCCGCGATGGCCCGGGCGTACGCCTCCGGGAAGAACTGCCGGCAGGTGTCCTCGACGGCGGCGAACATCCGCTCCAGGGCGGCCGGCTCGATGTCGGCGGGGTCGGCGCCGGTGTAGCCGTAGCCGGAGCCGACGATCAGCACCGGGCGGCCGCGGCCGTCGGTCCCCAGGGTGACGTTGGCGTCCTCGGTCAGGTGGCCGCGCCGGGCGATCTTCAGCGAGTGGCGCAACTCCGGTGCCAGGTTGGGCAGTTCCATCCAGACGCCGAGCACGCCGTGGATCCGGCCGGCCGAGCGGGTGCCGGCCAGCAGGTCCCGGCCGTAGGCGCCCGGGGAGAACACGTAGCTGTCGGCCGTGACCACCTCGCCGGGCAGGCGCAGGCCGTGCAGCCGTCCGTCGGCGGCGCGTTCCAGCCGCTCGACCGGGGTGGACCAGCGGAACACCGCCCCGGCCTGTTCCAGCCGGGTGACCAGCCGGGCCATGAAGGCGTGCACGTCCACCGTGAAGCCGGGCACCTCCAGGCCGCCCGCCAACTCCCCGGTCGCACCGGCGAGTCCGGGGTGGCGCCGGCGGAGCTCCTTCGGGTCGAGCACCGCGCGCAGGGCGCCGAGGCCGGCGTGGCGCTGCGCGGACTGCTCCAGCTGCGCGCCGTCCGTGTAGAGCCGCAGGACTCCCGGCGTGTACTCCACGTCCTCGAAGAGGCCCGGGCACTCCTCGCGGAGCGTGCGCCACAGCTTGCGGCTCTCCCGGTTGAACGAGAGAATGTCGTCATTGTAGATCTGGGCCAACCAGCCTGGAACGGCCTCGAATTGGGAGATCCAGCGCTCCTCCTCGGCGGTGAACGGGGTCGCCTTCACGTTCCAGCCCCGGGCGCCGAGCGAGCGGCGGAAAACCCCGTTGACGAACGGCCGGTCGGCGGCGGTCCTGGCGTGGTAGTCGTCGGCCTCGGTCAGGGTGAACATCCGGGCTCCGCCGCCGCCGCGGCTGCAGCCGTACGCCGTCCAGGGCAGCGCCGTCCTCGGGTCGGGCCGCGCGTCCAGGATCCGGAGCCGGTGGCCGGCCCGGACCAAGTACCAGGCGGTCAGCAGGTTGACGACCCCGGCGCCGACCAGGACGACGTCACGGCCGGGGGCCTGCGCCAGCGCGACCTCCTCCCCGCCGGTGCGGCAGTGCTGCTCGGCGTGGCGCAGGGCGGTCAGGAACGCGCCGGTCGGCGCGCCCAGGGCCTCGACCAGCGGCAGCGCGGCGCCCGTCGGCCCGAACGGGGCGCCGGAGGAGGCGAACGGGGCACCGGTCGAGGCGAACGGGGCCGGCGCCGCCTCGTACGCCCGTACCGTCACCAGGTCCTGCGCCGACGGCCCGGAGCCGGCGGCCGGGGCCTGCCGGTCGTCGGCGACGACGACGGCCCGCCGGGGGTCGGTGACGAAGCCGGCGCGGTCCCGCGGGTCCGTCCCGTCCTCGACGAGCTCGCGCACCGCGCGGTTCACTGGGCCGGTTACGACTATGGGCATGGTGGTTCCCTGGTTCCCTACGTTCGTTCGTTCCGAGGTTCGTTCGTTCCGGCGCCCATTCGTTCCGGCGCTCGTTCCGAGGCGGAGCGGGGCCGGTGGTCAGGCGATCCGCTCGACGGCCAGCGAGGACCAGGAGTTGGGGCCGTCGCCGAAGGCCAGCACGTGCTCGCCCGGCCGGATCCCCCCGCGTTCGGCGCAGTGCGCCAGCGAGACCAGGCTGTCCGCCGAGAAGCAGTGCCCGTACTCGGCCATCGGGCCGAACAGCACGCGCTCGACCGGCACGCCCATCGCCGAGCAGAGGAACTGCTGGGCGACGGTGCGGTAGTTGGGGAAGAGCAGGTGGTCGAAGTCCTCGGCCGCGCGGCCGCACTGCCGGGCGATCTCCGCGGTGCCGGCCACGGCCAGCGCGACCGTGGCCAGGATCCGGTCGCCGACGCCCGCCCCGGCCCCGGCCTCCGCGTCGGTGACGGTGGAGACGCCGTGCACGGCGAACCGCACACCGTCCGAGGACAGTTCGTCGTCCGTTCCGCCGTGCGTTCCGCCGTCCGGCTCCCCCGCGGTGACCAGGCAGGCGACGGCGCCGTCGCTCACCACGGAGAGCGTGTCGGCCTGGCTGCGGTCCCCGTCCAGCACCCGGTCCGCCATCAGCAGCAGCACCCGGCGGTGCTCGCCCGAGGCGAGCGCCTGCCCGGCGAGGTGCAGGGCCGGGCCGAGGTTGCCGCAGTCGTGCCCGGAGACCCGCAGGTACCGGGTGGCGGGCAGGCCGAGTGCGCGGACCAGGTGGGTCAGCGAGTCGCTGCTGCCGTGGTCGTTCTCGCTCACGTAGACCAGCAGGTCGGGTGGTTCGACGGCGGCCTCGACGGTCCGGGCACCGGCCTCCGCGGCGAGCTGCCAGATCTCCCGCTCGCTCGCCCGGTACCAGGCCAACCCGGTATCGGGGGCCAGCAGTTCGGGGGCGAGGCGGTCGGCCAGTTCGGCGATCGGGCGCCGCTCGCCGTGCACGTACGCGAGGGCGGAGAGCTGGAGGGCGCTCATCGGGCGCCGCCGGGGGTCACGTCCATGAGACCACGGTGCGGTCGTCGATGAAGCCCATCAGGAAGGACAGGTTGGTCCGGTTCCCGGTGCTGGCGTCCACGGCGTGCACGTAGGCGCCGTTGAAGACGTAGACGTCCCCGCGGCCGACCTCGATGCGCAGTTCGTCGAAGCCGGCCAGCGCCTCGGCCGGGTAGGAGAACCCGGTGTGCTCGATGCCCAGCCGCCGGCGGCTCTCCGCGTCGGGGCGGATGTTCCAGATCACCAGCCGGCCCCCCTCCTCGTGCTCCACGCACATGTTGACCGCGCAGACCTCGTGGTCGCGCACGCCCTGGATCTCGAAGCCGGCCTGCCGGGGGTCACCGCACTGCGCCTCGTCCTCGTGCGGTTCGAGGGCGAAGCTGCCCTCCTTGTCCCAGGCCCGGACCAGCGCCGGGCAGGCCTCGGCGCCCTCGTGTTCGGCGATCCTCAACACTGCGCCGTGCCGGGCGAGTTCATCGGCCAGCCCGTCCCGGAAGGACTGCCAGGGCGAGCCGGGCACGTCGAGCACCTCGCGGACGTCCGCGGTGATCTTCTCGGTCTCGGCGAGGTAGGTCTCGGTCGACTTGTTCCAGTGGTACGAGCCGATGTAGTGCGAGGGCTCTCCCTCGCGGTGCCGGCGCGCCGGGCTGGACCAGAACCGGGCGACCGACTCCTTCTGCGCCTCGGCCGGGATCACCCCCCGGAACATGACGCCGAGCCGCCGGCCCTGCAGCACCTCCAGGACCAGCCCGGCGTCGAACTCGGTGCGCTCCTCCAGGCGGAAGAACTCCGGATCCGCCTGGAATCCGGCGACTGGACGGGATTCTGGACTCACGGTCGAACCGCCTTCCCGTTGGCGTGGGTGGAGTGGAGGATCAGGGCGCGGCGCGCGGTGCGAGGCACGGCGGTGCAGGGCAGGGCGGTCCGGCGCACGGGGCTGCGGCGCACGGCGGTCCGCCTCACGCCCTCGGCCCGCGGCGCACCGCGAAGGTGTCGCCCACGACGTAGCCGTCCAGGCCGTGCTCCTCGCCGTACCGGATCAGGTCGGTGGTGCGGTTGATGAAGCCGCGCCCGGAGAAGTTGAGCGAGGTGTTGCACAGCACGCTGAACCCGGTCAGGTCGCGGAAGGCCGTCAGCAGCCCGGCGATCTCCGGGTTCTGCTCCGGGGTCACCGTCTGCGCCCGGGCGGTGCCGTCGACGTGGGTGACGGCCTGCAGCGCGTCGGAGGTCACCTGGCTGAAGTAGAGCATCCACGGGTCGGGGACGGAGCCGCTGAACCAGCGCTCGGCGTCCTCCTCCAGGCAGATCGGGGCGATCGGCCGGTACCCCTCGCGCTGCTTGATCTTGTTGAGCCGGGTGGTGGTGTCGCGGCTGAACGGCGCGGCCAGGATGGAGCGGTTGCCGAGCGCGCGCGGGCCCATCTCCCAGCGGCCCTGCGCCCAGGCGATCACGTTCCCGTCGGCGATGAACCGGGCCACCTCGGCGAAGTCCAGCGGCCGCACGTCGTACCGGGCCGGGTCGAAGGAGGCGTCCTCGACGAAGGCGTCGCCGGCGTAGACGTCCCACTCCACCGCGGCCGAGCCGGTGTAGTGCAGTTGCGCGTCGATGGCCGTGCCCAGGGCCGAGCCGCTGTCGTTCGGACAGGGCGGCACGAACACCTCGGGGAACAGCCCGCATTCGCGCCAGCGGCGGTTCCACTCGCAGTTGAGCGCGCAGCCGCCGGAGATCAGCAGCGGGTAGCCCGCGGTGAGCTCCTTCGCGGCGTAGTCGTGGAAGCGCTCGAAGATCGCGTCCGACAGCCGGGCCGCGACGTCCTTGTACTCCTGGGACTCCACGCCGATGTCGTGGAACGGGGTCCAGGTCATCTGGTCCTTGGCCAGGCTGAGGATGATCTGGTCCTGGGCGAGCAGGAAGTCGATCAGCTCCTGCTCGGCCGCCGTGGCGCCGCCCTTCCGGGCGAAGCCGGTCAGCGCCATCTGCTTGCCGGCGTCCTGCAGGCGCAGCAGGCCCTTGTTCGCGGGGAAGCGCGGGTCGGCGAGGGCGAACAGGTAGGCGTACTTGTTGCCCGGGTCCGCCAGCACGTGGCGCAGGTGGGTCACCGTGCCGTGCTCGTCGACCAGGTAGAAGGAGCCGATGTTCCCCTCCCAGACCAGGCAGTAGCAGGGCTGCCCGGGCCGGAAGGAGGACAGGCCCAGCGCGGTCATGATGTGCGAGCGTTCGTGCGTGGACGAGAAGATCCGGACGTCCTTGCCGAAGAACCTGCCCGCCTCGTCCGTCACCGCGCCCGGGCCGACGCCGAAGTACCCCGTCCTGGACGGCGGTTCGACGGAGTGCGCGCCCTTCACCCAGCCGCCGACGGCCACCGCGTCGGGGATCCGGCCGAGCCGTTCCGCGGCGAGCAGCAGCACCTCGGCCGTCAGCCGGTCGTAGCGCGGGAACGAGTCCTTCTCCGCCTCCAGGGAGAACAGCAGCCGGCCGTCGTCGATCGCGGCTATCGAGCCGTCATGGCCTTCTTTGAATCCCAGAACCAGCATTGTGCCCACCTCCGAGCGGCGTGCCTGCGTCGAGTCCGACCAGGGCCGTGCGATCGAGCTTTCCGTTGTGCGTCCGGGGGAACGAGTCCACGATCACGAACCGCGACGGGACCATGAAATCAGGGAGCTTCCCGGCCGTATAGCCGCGCAGATCGAGGTCGGCGTACGCCTCTGCGACCTGCCGTCGAGCTTGCTGTCCGACTCTCTGACGGATCGTCAGATAGGCGACCAGGGACCGGTCCTCCGCCCGGTCGCCGGCGACCAGGACGACGGCCCCGGTGACGTCGGGGTGCGCCGTCAGGACCGCCTCGACCTCGGCGGGGTCGACGCCGGTGCCGCGGATCTTCACCTGTGCCTCCGCGCGGCCGACGAACTCCAACGCCCCGTCGCCGTACCGGCGTACCAGGTCGCCGGTGCGGTACATCCGGGCGCCCGGCGGCCCGAAGGGGTCGGCGACGAAGCGTTCGGCGGTCAGCCCGGACCGGCCGAGGTAACCGTGGGCCAGCCCGACGCCCGAGGCGTAGAGCTCGCCGACCTCCCCGTCGGGCACCGGGCGCAGCCGCCCGTCCAGGACGTGGACGGGCTTGCCGGCCAGGCGGCGGCCGATCGGCACCGACGGGCGGTCCGCGTCGGCGGCCTCGACCCGGTGCGTCGTCACGAAGACCATGCACTCCACCGGCCCGTAGCCGTTGACGAAGCGCAGCCGCGGGAACCGCCGGACCACCCGGGCGGCGTGCCCGGGCGACAGCGCCTCGCCGCCGACCAGCAGGTCCCGCAGCCCGGCGAAGACCTCCGGACGGGTGTCCATGATCACGTGGAACAGGACGGTCGGGAGGTTCATCGTGGTGATGCCGTGCCGGGCGACGAGTTGTTCCATCCGGAGCGGGTCCGGGCTCCCGGGGTGGATGACGCAGGCGCCGCCGGAGAGCAGCGGCCCCCACAGTTCCAGCGCGAAGGCGTCCCAGGAGACCGGCGCGCACTGCAGCCAGACGGTCTGCGGGCCGAAGCGGGTGTAGTGCTGCCCGAGCACGGTGCCGACGATCGCCCGGTGCGGGGCGGCGACCACCTTCGGGCGGCCGGTGGAGCCGGAGGTGAAGATCACGCAGGCGGTGTCCCCCGGCCGGGCGCGGGCGGCGGCGCGGGGTGGCGCCGGCCCGGTACCGGTGCGGGGATCGGCAGCGGGATCGGCCAGGGGGACGAAGCCCGCCGTGGTGCCGAGCCGGTTCGCGTCCGCCGCCGTACGGGCGACCAGCACGGCCGGGCCGGCGTCCTCGGCCATGGCCCGCAGCCGCTCCACCGGGAAGTCCCGGTCCAGCATCAGGTAGCCCGCCCCGGCCTTGAGCGCGGCCAGGATGGCGACCACCATCTCCGTACCGCGCTCCAGGTGGACGCCGACCAGTTCCCCGCGCCGTACGCCCGCGGCCAGCAGGCGGCGGGCCAGCGCGTCCGCCCGTTCGTCCAACTCGCGGTAGCTGAGCCGTTCTTCACCGCAGGCCACCGCCAGGGCCGCCGGGTCGGCGGCGGCACGCTCCTCGAAGACCTCGTGCAGGCACCGTTCGGTCGACGCCCCGGGCCGCCAGGCCGGCAGGTCCGCGTTGAGTCCGGTGTCGGGGGCCACCGCTAGACGCCCCGGCCGGTGCCGCCCGGCGCGGCGGCCCGGCGGGAGATCGGCAGCAGCGGGTCCTTGCGGTCCGAGTCGCCGAGCCGGCGGGCGACGCCCGCGACGGTGGGCTCGTCGAAGAACTCGCGGACGCCGAGCCTGGCCCCGAGCACCGAGCGGATCCGGCTGACCAGCCGGGTCGCCGCCAGCGAGTGCCCGCCGAGCAGGAAGAAGTCGTCGTCGACCGCGATCGGCGTGCGCTGGAGCACCTCGGCGAAGAGCCCGCACAGGGTCTCCTCCAGCGGGGTGCGGGCGCCCCGGTCCGCCGCCGGGGACGGCTCGGGCTGGGCGGGTTGCACGGCGTCGGGCGACGGCTCGGGTTGGGCGGCCCCGGCGGACGGCGCGGGTTGGGCGGCCTGGGCGGACTGCGGCGCGCCCTCCTTGGGCCCGGCCGGTCGCGCCTGCCGGACGGCCCGGTAGCGGTCGAGCGGGAAGTCGAGGTCGGCCCGGCCGATCGGCGCCTCCGGGTCCGCGGCCGCCGCTTCGAGCAGCCGCAGCAGGCCGCGGGCCAGGTGCTCGGCGGTGTCCCGGTCGAACAGGTCCACCGCGTAGGCGAGTACGCCGTCGATGCCGCTCGGCCCGCCGTCCGCGGTCCTGGTCTGGTTGAGGTCGAAGACGAGGTCCAGGGTGCCGCTGTCGGTGTCGATGCTCTCGTGCCGGGCGTGGACGCCCGTCAGCTCCAGCGCGTTCTCCACGCCGTCGTAGAAGGCGATCGAGACCTGGTGGAGCGGGTTGCGGTCGACCGACCGCTCCGGGTTGAGCGCGTGCACCAGCTTCTCGAAGGGCAGGTCCTTCTGCTCGAAGGCGGCGAGGTCGGTGTCCCGGACACGGCCCAGCAGGGTCCTGAAGTCCGGGTCGCCGGAGGTGTCGGCGCGCAGCACCAGGGTGTTCACGAAGAAGCCGACCAGCTCGCCCAGCGCCTCGTCGCCCCGGTCGGCCACCAGGGTGCCCACCGGGATGTCCGTGCCGGCGCCCAGCCGGGTCAGCAGCGCGGCGATCGCGGCGTGCAGCACCATGAACACGGTGGCCTGGCCCTCGCGGGCCAACTCCTGGATGCGTCCGTGCAGTTCGGTCTCGATCCGGAAGGGAACGGTGCCGATCACCCGGCTGGGGACGGCGGGCCGCAGACGGTCCACGGGCAGGTCCAACTCCCGCGGGATTCCCGTGAGTTCGCCACGCCAGTGGGCCAACTGCCGGGCCAACGTGCTCTCCGGGTCGTCCTCGTGCCCGAGGACGGTGCGCTGCCACACCGCGAAGTCCCGGTACTGGACCTGCAGCGCGGGCCAGTCCGGTGCGGAGCCCGCCAGCCGGACCCGGTAGGCCCGGGCGAGGTCGCCCCAGAACGGCCCGGCCGACCAGGCGTCCCAGACGATGTGGTGGAACACCAGCAGCAGCACGTGCTCCTGCGGTGCCAGCACGAACAGCCAGGCGCGCAGCGGGCGGTCCACCGTCAGGTCGAAGCCGCGCCCGGCGGCCTCGGCCACCTCGGCGCGCACCTGCTGCTCGGTCGACGCGGCCACCACCAGGCCCGGCCGGCCCTCCTCGACGGGCAGCACCCGCTGCTGCGGGTCGCCGTCGACCAGCGGGAACACGGTCCGCAGGACCTCGTGCCGCGCGGCCACGTCCCCCAGTGCCGCCTCCAGCGCCCCGGCGTCCAGCGGGCCCGAGAGCCGGAAGGCCTCCGCCGAGTTGTGGGCCGCCGAGAATCCCTCGACCTGGTTCAGGAACCAGAACCGCTCCTGTCCGAACGACAGCGGCGCCGCAGCCATGTCCCCTCCGTCTCCTGCTGCTTTCTGCCTTCTGCTTTCTTGTGCTGCCGGGCCGTCGAGGTCAGGCCGTCAGGCTCGCCGGCCTCAGGTCCGTCCAATTCCGCTCGATGAATTCCAGGCATTCCGCCCGGCTCGCCGCCGGGTGGGCGGTCCGCCAACCGGCGGGGGCTTCGAGGAATTCGGGCCAGAGCGAATGCTGCCCCTCGTCGTTGACCAGCACCACGAAGGAGGCCTCCGGGTCGTCGAAAGGATTCAATTCTCCACCTTTCCAGGCACCTTGATCCTGCGTCGGCAACGCGACCACTACATCCGACCGGCCCGGGCGTGCACAAGCTTTCCCCGGTTTCGCCGGCCGCGGCCGTGCGTGCAACCGTGAGTTCCTGTCAGTTGAACGGCGCCGCCAGGAATTCCCGGGGACGTTCCGGCGACGCCCCGAAGGCGTTCCGGAGGCGTTCCGAAGGATTCCCGGGCCGGACGTCCACATCCCGTCAATACGACGGCCGCACCGCCACCGGCCGGGAGGCGCCGTGCACCTGCCCGCCCGCCACCACGATCGCCCGGACGGCGTGCTCGTGGTGCGCGAAGGCGTGCTCCCCGACCTCGACCTCGGCCCGCACCCGGACCGGGCTCCCGGGCACCAGCAGCACCCGCTGCGGCTCCGGTACGACCAGCCCGTGCGCCGCCGCCTTGGCCACCTGGACCAGCACCGCCGCCGGCAGCCCCTCCCCCGCCCCGTCGGCCGCCGTGACCGTCACCTCGACCTCCACCGTGCCCGGGCTCGGCCAGAGCGGCGGGCAGTCCAGCCCGATTCCGCGGACCGGAGCCCCGGCGGGCAGGTCGAGCACCGGCCCGCAGCGGTGGCAGGCCCACACCTCGCGCCGCAGTTCCGGGTAGGCCGGGTGCCGGCCGGTCACGGTGGCCGTCGGTCCCGCGCAGTACGGGCAGCGCTCGCCGCCGGGCACCGCGGTGGTCTCCAGGAAGTCCTCCCAGACCTCGTTCAGCGGGGACTCGCTGACCTGCCCGAAGTCGTGCAGGTCCAGCGCCACGCCGTACTCCGCCTCGGCCACCAGCTCCAGCAGCCGCTCCACCGGATCGCCCTCGGCGTCCGTCCGCAACACCGACGGATCCCCCTTGAGCGCGGCCACCGCCGCACCGACCTGCGCGTCGAGCTCGGGCAGGCCCTCGGCCGGCAGCAGCCCGGCCAGCGGCAGCTCGCGCAGCGCCCGGATCGCCCGCCCGGCCCGCCGCAGCCCGGCCCTCGCCGCCGTCTCCCCGGCGGTGTCCCTGCGGTCGAGCAGCGTCGCGAGGTCCGCCAGCCGGGCCGGGCCGGCCCCCGGGACGGGCACCACCCACGGGAGCCCGAGGACCAGGTGGTACGGCACCTCCCGGTCGCCGGCCTGCCGGTTCAGCAGGACGCCGAGCTGCCCGACGGTGGCCCCGGCGGCCGCGGCGCGGTGGGCGAGGCGGTTGAGCCGCACGTCCGGGACCATCCGGTGCACGGCCCCGATGAAGGCCGCGGCGCCACCCCGGGCGAAGGCCTCGGTGAGCCGGTACTCGGCGGCCACCAAACCGTCGCCGGGCCGCCAGGACGTGCAGCTGTTGGCGAGGACCACGTCGGCGCGGATCGCCCGGGCCGGGATGACCTCGGCCGCGGCCACGCCCGGGCGGAAGCACTTCCCGGTGAAGGCGCAGCTCGGCGCGCCGTCCGGCACCGGCCCCTGGCCGGGCCCGGGTGTGCGGTCGGCGGTGGCGCCGCAGACCACGGTGTCGGCGAGGACCAGGCCGTGCTCGCGCCCGGCCACGGCGAAGGACACCAGGCCGTGCCGCCGTCCGGTGAGCAGCGGCGCCAGCACCTCGGCCCGGGTGTCGGCGCCCGTCACCCAGTGCAGGCCGGGCACCTCCGCCCGCTGCGGGCCGCCCCACGGGGCGACGCACAGTTGCGGGTGGTCGGGCGGCGGTCGCAGGGCGGCGCCGAGGCCCTTGGCGAGCAGCCGGCTCAGCTCCTCCAGGCTCCGGCCGGAGAGCACGCCGAGCGCCGCCTCGCCGCGGCCGGCGCGGCGCAACCCGGCTGTCGCGTCGAGGGTTTCGAGCAGCAGGTCCAGCGACAGCTCGTCGGAGAGCGCGGCCAGCACCACGTGGTCGGCGGCGGCGTCGAGTGCCGGCAGCTCGCGGGGCGCGCAGGCGGCGAAGGTCCCACCGACGCGCTCGGCGAGCGCGGCGCCCAGCGGGGCGGCGGCGGAACCGGGCGGGGTCAACACCAGCACCCCACCGGTCAGCGCGGGCGGCGTCAACCTCCCTGTGGGTGACGAGAGTTCGGCGAGCTCGGCGAGGCCGTCGCCGAACCCGCCGAACCCGCCGAGCTCGCCCAGCACCGGGATGAGCCCCGGATCCCGCAGCGCATCGAGATAGCCGGCCTGGTCAGGGTGCGCCACGTACGGAGCGTCCGCTGTGTACTGACCGTGCACGGTGTCCGGCGGGCCGACGGTCACGGCGTCACCGCGGCCACGTCGACGGTGAAGCCCCCCGGCCGGCCGACCCGGGAGGCGATCCGCCGCACCTCCAGGTGGTCGGCGGCGACCTGCGCCGGGTCGGGGTCGGCGAGCACCGCCACCCCGAGCTTGTGCGCGTCCATCAGGTCCAGGGTCTCCGGCACCTCGTCGCCGTCCTCGACGTTGACCTTGAGGTGGCAGCAGCTCGGCAGCTCGGTGATGGCGTCCAGGCCGGCGATCCCGCTGATCCGGCCGGCCGAACGGACCGAGAAGAACACCACCAGGACGGTCATCTCCAGGTCGTAATCCGGGCGGACGTCGCTCTCCCCCGCCAGGTGGCGCACCGCGCGGTCGATCAGGTTGTCGCCGGTGGCCAGTTGGCAGGCCCAGGGCTGCGCCCCGCCCGGCGGCCGGGCGTTGACCTCCATCAGCAGCGGCCCGCGGTCGGTGAGCATCACCTCGGTGTGCGCGACGCCGAACCGGACGCCCAGGGCGTCCAGCACCTGCCGGGTGTAGCGCAGGAGTTCGGCGTGGCCCGGGGCGTCGTACGGGACGAACTCCATGCTCTCGTAGATCGCCATCCGGCCGCCGGAGTCCAGTTTGCGGTACCGGACGATGTCGGTCACGGTGTGCACGCCGTCGTGGCTGAAGGTGTCGATCGCGTACTCGACGCCGGTGACGTACTCCTGGACGACGACGTCGGTGAGCTGGATGCCGTGCCGGCTGACCGCGCCGGCCAGCCCGGTGACGGCCTCGCGCCAGCCGGCGCCGCCCGGGTGCCTGGTCACGCCGTCGGTGCCGGAGGCGTTGGCGGGTTTGACCACGAGGTCGCGGCCGGTGAGCCCGCGCTCGCGCAGCCAGTCGGCCACCTGCTCCGGGTCGCGGGTGCAGAGGGTCTCGACGATCGGCAGTCCGGCAGCGGCCACGGCGGCGTACATCTCGCCCTTGTGCCAACGGGCGGCGGCGAGTTCGGGCCGGTTGGCGCGGTCCGGGGTGAGTTCGGCGGCCAGCCGGTCGGCGAGCCGGACGCCGTGCTGCTCGCCGGGCAGGATCGCGACCGGAGCCAGCGGGCGCAGCCGCTCCAGGACCGGGTCGAGCAGTTCGGGGGTGATCGGTGCGGCGTCGTCGGCGCCGTACTCGAAGTGGTGGTCGAAGTCCTCGGCCCGGAACGAGGCGGCCAACGGGGCCGCCGAGCGCAGCGTGACCCCGCAGGTCGCGAAGCCGGCCCGGCGCAGGGCGGGCGCATACATGTTGCCGGAGGAGTAGGGCTCGACGATGACGACGACGGGGCGGCTCACTTGGCCCCCCGGGTGGCGGTCTGGTCGATCCGGGCGGCCAGCAGCTCGACGGTCGGGCACTCGAAGATGTCGCCGATCAGGACGCGCTTGCCCAGTCCGGTGCGGATCTTGGAGACGACCCGGGTGGCCAGCAGGGAGTGGCCGCCGAGGTCGAAGAAGTCGTCGGTGAGCTCGATCTGCGGGATCGCCAGCACCTCCCGCCAGATGTCGAGCAGCGCCGCGGCGGTCTCCGTCAATCCGGCTGCGGGGCCGGGCGGTTCGGACTCCGCCTCAGCCGCACGCCCGGTCCCGGACGGCTCCGGCGGTGGCAGCTCCAGGGCGGCGCGGTCCAGCTTGCCGGTGGGGGTGAGCGGCAGGGCGGAGCGCGTCACGAACCGGGCGGGCACCATGTGCTCGGGCAGCAACCGGGCGGCGTGCTCCCGCAGTTCCCGCGCGGTCGGGGTGCGGGCCGGGTCCCGGGCGACCACGTGCCCGACCAGGCTGCGGCCGGTGGCGTCCTCGTGCAGGGTGACGGCAACCTCGCCGACCTGCGGGTGCTCCAGCAGCCGCGACTCCACCTCGCCCAGTTCGATCCGGTGGCCGCGGATCTTCACCTGCTGGTCGGCCCGGCCCAGGAACTCCAGCGAGCCGTCCGGCCGGTGGCGGGCCAGGTCGCCGGTGCGGTACATCCGGCTGCCGGGCTCGGGGGCGAACGGGTCGGCGACGAAGCGCTCGGCGGTCAGCCCCGGCCGGCCGGCGTAGCCCCGGGCGACGATCGGCCCGCCGACGTACAGCTCGCCGACCACGCCGGTCGGGGTCGGCTGGAGGGCCCGGTCGAGCAGGTACACCGCGGCGTCCGTGATCGGACGTCCGATGGACGGCAGGCGCGGCCAGTCGGCCGGGTTCCCGCGCAGCCAGTGGGTGGTCGCCACGCTGGTCTCGGACGGGCCGTAGCCGTTGCGCAGCACACAGCCGGGCATCTGCTCCAGCCAGCGCACCAGGTCGGGAGCCATCACCAGCTGCTCGCCACCGGTGACGACGGTGCGCAGCCGGGTGACCCGGCGCCCGTCCGGGCGGGCCGCCCAGTGCGCGATGTTGAGCAGGCCGGAGTAGGGCGCCTCCAGGTGCTCGATCGCCTCGCGCTCCAGCAGGTCGAGCAGCGCCTCGGGCTCGCGCCGTACGGACTCGTCGGGCAGCAGGACGAGACGGGCCCCGGCGTGCCAGGCGCCGAAGATCTCGCAGAACGAGGCGTCGAAGCTCAGCGCGCTGAACTGCAGGACGTGCGCGCCGGGTTCGATCGCGGTCGCGTCGACGTACCAGTCGATGATCCGCACCAGCGCGCGGTGCGGCATGGCCACGCCCTTGGGGCGGCCGGTGGAGCCGGAGGTGTGCATCACGTAGGCGAGGTTCTCGCCGTGCACCGGGGTCTGCGGGTCGTCGGCCGGGCGGTCGGCGAGGTCGCAGTCGGCCAGGTCGTGGATCTCCGGCACGCCGAGCCCGGGCCGGCCGATCTCCCCGTAGCCGGCGGGCAGTTCGGCGAGCCGGGCCGCGTGCGGGGCCTCGGTGAGCACCAGCCGGGGCGCGCACTCGGCCAGGGCCTCGGCGGTACGGGCAGGTGGCGCGGCGACGTCCAGCGGCACGTAGTAGCCGCCGGCCTTGAGCACGGCCAGCATCGCGGTGAGCATCCCGACGGTGGAGCCGCCGTAGAGCGCGACCGCGACCTCGGGGCCGACCTGCCGCTCCCGCAGCCAGTGCGCCAGCCGGTTCGCCCGTGTGTTCAACTCCGCGTAGCTGACGGCCTGTTCGGCCTGAACCAGGGCGACGGCCTCCGGTGTCCGCTCGGCCCAGGCCTCCACCAGCCGGTGCACCAGCGGCGCGGCGGGCACCGAGGAGCCCGTACGGCACCAGGCGCCGAGCAGCAGGGCCCGTTCGGCGGGCGGCAGGACGGCGGTCCGCCCGACCGGGACGGTCGGGTCGGCGAGGACGGCGGCGAGCAGGGCGTGCCAGCGCGCGGTCCAACGCGCGACCGCCTCGGGGCGGTGGTCGAGCCGGGTGTGCAGGCCCTCGGGCGAGCGACGGACGGTCAGGGCGGGCCGGCCGGCCGCGTCGTCCGCCCGGCCGTCCGCAGAGCCGTCTGCCGCCTGGCCGTCGGCCGTACCGGCCCCGGGGCGCAGTTCGATCCGCAGGCCGGCCGGCCCTGCCGACGGCTCGACGGGCGCCTGCTTGCGCAGCCGGGCCAGCAGCTCGACGAAGGACGGGTCGTCGGCCAGCTCCACCCGGTGCACCCGGGTGCCGGCCGGCTCGCCCGTGTGGAGCGTCGCCTCCGGCTCCGGTCCGCCGCCGTGCCGCAGGGCGAGCACGGCAAACGCGGCGAGCAGCGTCAGCTCCTCGGGCACGTCCTGGGTGCGGCTCAAGTCGGCGATCCCGGCGGCGAGTTCGCCCGGCAGGAGGTCGGACGGCGCTTCCGGGAGACCGTCGGAGCGCGGGACCGTGCTCCCGGTCGTCGTGGTGTCGAGGCCCTCGGCCATGGCCATGCGGCTCCTTCACGTGTCGAGTCGAGGGGGCCCGGCGCTGCTGGGCCGGACTCGACACCCGCGCAACGCCTCGCATCGCCGACGGCGGATCGGACGACGATTTCCGCCGGGCCGGAAGGGCGGAACGGCCGGGAGCGTGGAGCTGGGGTGAGCTCCGGCCGGAAGCCAGTAACGGCGAGGGCCCGAGCGTTCGTCAAGGCTCGTCGGTTTCCGCCGGACTCCCGCCGAGTGCCGTCACAGGGCGGGCAACTGACAGATCGTGGCAGTTGAACACACCACCCCGGAGCGGGCCGCAACCGGCCCCCCGTGCGAGCGGGACGAGCGACCATACCCGAATGCGCCCGGTAATTCCACCGGTGCGAATTGCCCCGTCGAACGGCCGTCGCACCCCTGGTCCGACGACCCTTGACAGGGCCTCGGGCCGTCATGAGCCTGGGAAGAATGGATGAGCCGAACTATTCGCTGGGGAATGTCCGCGACGATCCGCTCTTGAACTCCGGCCATTGGGAGGGATTCAGCCGGTTCTGGGAGAATCTGCCGCTGGACGGCCACATGGGGGACGGCGGCACGTACCGGCGGCGGAAATACTCCGCGATTTCGTACGAACTGGACGGCGGCGCGATCCGGCCGCTCGAACACGCGGGCTTTCTGCAGAGCAAGGAGATCAACCCGCTGAACGGCGGAGTGGTCCGCCGCTTCGAGGCAGTCGACCGGGGGCTGCTGGACACTCCCGTGCTCCGGCGGCTGCTGGCCCACTTCACCGCGCGCATCGCCGACAGCGCGCCGGACGACCGGCCGCCCGCCCCGGTCCGCCGGGTCAACATCCACCAGCACCGGATCACCGCGACCGGGGTGGAGGCCGGCCACCCGACCCCCGAGGGCGTCCACCGCGACGGCGTCGAACACATCGTCATGATGCTGGTCGCCCGGAGGGACGTCTCGGGCGGGGCCAGCACCCTGTACGACAACGCCGGAACGCCGCTGCTCACCCACACCCTGACCGAGCCGGGCGACTTCATCTTCCTCGACGACCGCACCTGCCTGCACTCCGCGTCCCCGGTCGCGCTGGCCCCGCCGGCCACCGAGGGACACCGCGACATGTTCTTCCTGGAGTTCTGCTGACCTCGGCCGTCCTGCCGACCTCAGCCTCCTGCCGCCCCGTAACCGACCGCGACTTCCGTTGACGGAGACCGACGCCATGAGCCCGGCACACCCAGCCCCCACCCCCGACCTCCTGCGCGCGATCTGGTGCGAACTCCTCGGACTGGACCGGGTCGACGACGAGGCGAGCTTCTTCACCCTCAGCGGCAGCTCGGTCGACGCGCTGCGCCTGGTCGACCGGGTCCGCACCACCTTCGGGCTGGCGATCAGCGTCCGGACCGTGATCGAGGCGCCGACCGTGACCCAGCTCGTCGAGGCCCTGCGTCAGGCCCCGCCGGCCCCCACCCGGCCGAGCCTGACGCAGGGCAGGCACACCGAGTGACCCGAGCGCGGTCCTGCCGAGTCGGCCGGACCGCCCGGGACTGCCGGTCCGGGCCAGGCCCTGCCTGACCCAACCCGGCACACGCCCGATCAGCCGTGCCCTCGCTCGTTGCCGAGCGGCCGCCGCTGACCGGGAGACGAACGTCACCAACGGGGGAGACGGGGATGTACAGCGATCACTTTGCCGCGCCCGCGCGCCGCGATCCGGGGCGCGATCCGGGACGCGCCCACCGCGGGCAGTCGGCCCGCGAGGCGGTCCCGATCGAGGACCTGCCCGGGAAGGCGCGCACCTGCCGGCCGCAGCGCCCTCTGCCCCGCGCCCTCGCCCCGCCTGGCCCTCGGCGACCGCTTCCAGGCCGCCGAGGGCTTCCGGCTGCCCGGAGCCGAACATCTCCGGCGCGGTCCGCTGCGCGAACGCACGGTGCTGGCACTGGCCGACGTCCGGGCCGTCTGCTGCCGTCTGCCGCCGTCCTCATCGGCCCGGTATCGGCCACTCTCAATTTTATTCCCATGACGAGATTTCTTCGTGATATTGCCGTACGCCCGCAACATGCGCGATTCACCCGGAAACACCCACGCCATATCTGCCGGTTTTGGCGACGCTTTCCCTGGGTACCCGGCGCATGGCCGGGTCACCCCCGACGACCAGGCCAAACGCTTCCCCGGAGCTCCTTGACGATCTCTCTTGACATGCCCCAGCTCGCAAAATACTCTCCGATACGGAGGTGAATCAGCCGGAAGGCAAATGAAAGTGGCCGATATTATGCGGCACACCACACCGTTCAGTCTCCGGCACATATTCAGTCAAAATCAATCAGGACCGGCTTCCCCCTGCGGTTTCCATTCGTCCAGTGAAGGTGAAATTGCACAGCGAAGGGCGTTCGACCCCCACTCCAGACAGTGCCGTCCAGATCGCTCGTCGTTCATGGAACATGACGGTGGAAACCGTCCGGATCGACCGGATCCGGCCGGCCGACTCCCCCCGACTCGACGGCGAGGACCCCGACCACATACGACTCCTGGCCGAATCCGACGCCACCCTCCCGCCGATCCTGGTCCACCGCGGATCCATGCGGGTCATCGACGGGATGCACCGGCTGCGCGTCGCCCAGTCGCGCGGAGACACCGAGGTGGCCGTCGAGTTCTTCGACGGCACCGAGCTGGAGGCCTTCATCCGGGCCGTCCAGCTGAACGTCACGCACGGACTGCCGCTCTCGCTCGCCGACCGGGAGTCAGCCGCCGCCCGCATCCTCGAATCCGGCGAGAGCTGGTCGGACCGGGCCATCGCCCGGATGACCGGCCTCAGTGCCCCCACCGTCGCCCGGATCCGAGCCCGTTCCCTGCCCGACGGCCACGCCGACGCCCAGTCCAGGCTCGGCCGCGACGGCCGGGTCCGACCGCTCAACACCACGGCCGGTCGGCTGCGGGCCGGCGAACTCATCGACTCCGAACCGAATCTGAGCCTGCGTGAGATCGCCAGACGAGCCGGGATCTCCGTCGGCACCGCCCGGGACGTCCGCAAACGCCTGAGCCGAGGCGAGGACCCGATCCCGGCCCGCTTCCTCCCCGGCCCCCACCCGGCGACCCACCCGGCTGCCGGCCCGCTCGACCCCTCCGGACCTCCGACCGCCGACCCCGGCCCCGACCCGATGGACGGTTCCTACGTGTCCGACCTCAACAGCCTGCAGAAGGACCCGTCCCTTCGGCTCACCGGCAGCGGCCGATTCCTCCTCCGCTGGCTCAGCTTCCACGCCATCAGCCAGGAGAACCGCGCCAGCCTCATCAGGTCGCTCCCGGCGCACAACAAGGCCCGGATCGCCTACATGGCCAAGTGTTGTAGTCGCTGGTGGGCAGAATTCGCGAACGATCTGGAACAGCCGCAGGAACTCCGCGACATCCCCAAGACCGGCTGAACGAACCGGCCGAACCAGCCGAACGAAGGCCCGGGAAACGCGAAGAACCCCCATCCGGGATCCGGATGGGGGTTCTTCAGAAGAATTGTTCGGCGGCGTCCTACTCTCCCACAGGGTCCCCCCTGCAGTACCATCGGCGCTGTGAGGCTTAGCTTCCGGGTTCGGAATGTAACCGGGCGTTTCCCTCACGCTATGACCACCGAAACACTATGAAACTATCGACCCGCCGGCAGGGCGGTCGTTGTTTCAGAACAACACAGTGGACGCGAGCAACTGAGGACAAGCCCTCGGCCTATTAGTACCGGTCAACTCCACCCCTCACAGGGCTTCCATATCCGGCCTATCAACCCAGTCGTCTACTGGGAGCCTTACCCTCTCAAGGAGGTGGGAGTGCTCATCTCGAAGCAGGCTTCCCGCTTAGATGCTTTCAGCGGTTATCCCTCCCGAACGTAGCCAACCAGCCATGCCCTTGGCAGGACAACTGGCACACCAGAGGTTCGTCCGTCCCGGTCCTCTCGTACTAGGGACAGCCCTTCTCAACACTCCTACGCGCACAGCGGATAGGGACCGAACTGTCTCACGACGTTCTAAACCCAGCTCGCGTACCGCTTTAATGGGCGAACAGCCCAACCCTTGGGACCTACTCCAGCCCCAGGATGCGACGAGCCGACATCGAGGTGCCAAACCATCCCGTCGATATGGACTCTTGGGGAAGATCAGCCTGTTATCCCCGGGGTACCTTTTATCCGTTGAGCGACGGCGCTTCCACAAGCCACCGCCGGATCACTAGTCCCTACTTTCGTACCTGCTCGACCCGTCAGTCTCACAGTCAAGCTCCCTTGTGCACTTACACTCAACACCTGATTGCCAACCAGGCTGAGGGAACCTTTGGGCGCCTCCGTTACCCTTTAGGAGGCAACCGCCCCAGTTAAACTACCCACCAGACACTGTCCCTGATCCGGATCACGGACCCAGGTTAGACATCCAGCACGACCAGAGTGGTATTTCAACGACGACTCCACAACAACTGGCGTTGCCGCTTCAAAGTCTCCCACCTATCCTACACAAGCCGAACCGAACACCAATATCAAGCTATAGTAAAGGTCCCGGGGTCTTTCCGTCCTGCTGCGCGAAACGAGCATCTTTACTCGTAATGCAATTTCACCGGGCCTATGGTTGAGACAGTCGAGAAGTCGTTACGCCATTCGTGCAGGTCGGAACTTACCCGACAAGGAATTTCGCTACCTTAGGATGGTTATAGTTACCACCGCCGTTTACTGGCGCTTAAGTTCTCAGCTTCGCCTGGACGAATCCAAGCTAACCGGTCCCCTTAACGTTCCAGCACCGGGCAGGCGTCAGTCCGTATACATCGCCTTACGGCTTCGCACGGACCTGTGTTTTTAGTAAACAGTCGCTTCTCGCTGGTCTCTGCGGCCACCCCCAGCTCAAGGCGCAAGGCCCGTCACCAGGAATGGCCCCCCTTCTCCCGAAGTTACGGGGGCATTTTGCCGAGTTCCTTAACCATAGTTCACCCGAACGCCTCGGTATTCTCTACCTGACCACCTGAGTCGGTTTGGGGTACGGGCCGCCATGAAACTCGCTAGAGGCTTTTCTCGACAGCATAGGATCATCCACTTCACCACAATCGGCTCGGCATCAGGTCTCAGACTATATGAACGGCGGATTTGCCTACCGTTCGTCCTACACCCTTACCCCGGGACAACCACCGCCCGGGCTGGACTACCTTCCTGCGTCACCCCATCGCTCACCTACTACCCCGTTGGGTCACCGGCTCCACCACGTCCCATTGTCCGAAGACTCCGGGCCGGCTTCACGGGCTTAGCATCAAGAGGTTCAGCGTTGGCGCTTCAAAGCGGGTACGGGAATATCAACCCGTTGTCCATCGACTACGCCTGTCGGCCTCGCCTTAGGTCCCGACTTACCCTGGGCAGATCAGCTTGACCCAGGAACCCTTGGTCAATCGGCGCAAGAGTTTCCCACTCTTGTATCGCTACTCATGCCTGCATTCTCACTCGTATACCGTCCACGACTGGTTTCCACCGCCGCTTCACCCGGCACACGACGCTCCCCTACCCATCACAGCCTCCGTTGGGAGTATTGCTGCAATGACACGACTTCGGTGATGTGCTTGAGCCCCGCTACATTGTCGGCGCGGAATCACTTGACCAGTGAGCTATTACGCACTCTTTCAAGGGTGGCTGCTTCTAAGCCAACCTCCTGGTTGTCTCTGCGACTCCACATCCTTTCCCACTTAGCACACGCTTAGGGACCTTAGTCGGTGTTCTGGGCTGTTTCCCTCTCGACCATGGAGCTTATCCCCCACAGTCTCACTGCCACGCTCTCACTTACCGGCATTCGGAGTTTGGCTAAGGTCAGTAACCCGGTAAGGCCCATCGCCTATCCAGTGCTCTACCTCCGGCAAGAAACACGTGACGCTGCACCTAAATGCATTTCGGGGAGAACCAGCTATCACGGAGTTTGATTGGCCTTTCACCCCTAACCACAGGTCATCCCCCAGGTTTTCAACCCTGGTGGGTTCGGTCCTCCACACGGTCTTACCCGCGCTTCAACCTGCCCATGGCTAGATCACTCCGCTTCGGGTCTTGGGCATGCAACTCAAACGCCCTATTCGGACTCGCTTTCGCTACGGCTACCCCACACGGGTTAACCTCGCTACACACCGCAAACTCGCAGGCTCATTCTTCAAAAGGCACGCAGTCACGGCCCACCAGCAAGCTGATGAACGACGCTCCCACGGCTTGTAGGCACACGGTTTCAGGTACTATTTCACTCCGCTCCCGCGGTACTTTTCACCATTCCCTCACGGTACTATCCGCTATCGGTCACCAGGGAATATTTAGGCTTAGCGGGTGGTCCCGCCAGATTCACACGGGATTTCTCGGGCCCCGTGCTACTTGGGAGATGAGCAAGCAAGCCGTACAGATTTCGTCTACGGGGGTCTTACCCTCTACGCCGGACCTTTCGCATGTCCTTCGACTACCCATACGGTTTCTGACTCGCCCAGCCGCCGGCAGACGACTGAAGCTCATTCCCACAACCCCGCAATGGCAACCCCTGCCGGGTCTCACACCAAAACGGTTTAGCCTCATCCAGTTTCGCTCGCCACTACTCCCGGAATCACGGTTGTTTTCTCTTCCTGCGGGTACTGAGATGTTTCACTTCCCCGCGTTCCCTCCACACTGCCTATGTGTTCAGCAGCGGGTGACAGCCCATGACGACTGCCGGGTTTCCCCATTCGGAAACCCCCGGATCAAAGCCTGGTTGACGGCTCCCCGGGGACTATCGTGGCCTCCCACGTCCTTCATCGGTTCCTGGTGCCAAGGCATCCACCGTGCGCCCTTAAAAACTTGGCCACAGATGCTCGCGTCCACTGTGCAGTTCTCAAACAACGACCAGTCACACACCCTCAATGATCCGAAGACCACCTCAAGTGAGGCCGGCAACCACTGAGACAACGGTTACCCGTTCCCTCAGGACCCAACAACGTGCCCGACACAGTCAATCCCGGAAGCGTTCCACGCCGAAGCAGTACTAGCAGTCCGATCTCTTCCTGTGCCGAATAGTCAACGTTCCACCCATGAGCGAGCACTCCGGGACATTCGCCCGAAGCTGCTATGTGCTCCTTAGAAAGGAGGTGATCCAGCCGCACCTTCCGGTACGGCTACCTTGTTACGACTTCGTCCCAATCGCTGGTCCCACCTTCGACGGCTCCTCCCCTTACGGGTTAGGCCACCGGCTTCGGGTGTTACCGACTTTCGTGACGTGACGGGCGGTGTGTACAAGGCCCGGGAACGTATTCACCGCAGCATGCTGATCTGCGATTACTAGCAACTCCAACTTCATGGGGTCGAGTTGCAGACCCCAATCCGAACTGAGGCCGGCTTTTTGGGATTCGCTCCGCCTCACGGCATCGCAGCCCTTTGTACCGACCATTGTAGCACGTGTGCAGCCCAAGACATAAGGGGCATGATGATTTGACGTCGTCCCCACCTTCCTCCGAGTTGACCCCGGCAGTCTCCTGTGAGTCCCCATCACCCCGAAAGGCATGCTGGCAACACAGAACAAGGGTTGCGCTCGTTGCGGGACTTAACCCAACATCTCACGACACGAGCTGACGACAACCATGCACCACCTGTATACCGACCACAAGGGGGCGACTATCTCTAGCCGTTTCCGATATATGTCAAGCCTTGGTAAGGTTCTTCGCGTTGCGTCGAATTAAGCCACATGCTCCGCTGCTTGTGCGGGCCCCCGTCAATTCCTTTGAGTTTTAGCCTTGCGGCCGTACTCCCCAGGCGGGGAACTTAATGCGTTAGCTGCGGCACCGACGACGTGGAATGTCGCCAACACCTAGTTCCCAACGTTTACGGCGTGGACTACCAGGGTATCTAATCCTGTTCGCTCCCCACGCTTTCGCTCCTCAGCGTCAGTAATGGCCCAGAGATCCGCCTTCGCCACCGGTGTTCCTCCTGATATCTGCGCATTTCACCGCTACACCAGGAATTCCGATCTCCCCTACCACACTCTAGCCTGCCCGTATCGAATGCAGACCCGGGGTTAAGCCCCGGGCTTTCACATCCGACGCGACAGGCCGCCTACGAGCTCTTTACGCCCAATAATTCCGGACAACGCTCGCACCCTACGTATTACCGCGGCTGCTGGCACGTAGTTAGCCGGTGCTTCTTCTGCAGGTACCGTCACTTGCGCTTCTTCCCTGCTGAAAGAGGTTTACAACCCGAAGGCCGTCATCCCTCACGCGGCGTCGCTGCATCAGGCTTTCGCCCATTGTGCAATATTCCCCACTGCTGCCTCCCGTAGGAGTCTGGGCCGTGTCTCAGTCCCAGTGTGGCCGGTCGCCCTCTCAGGCCGGCTACCCGTCGTCGCCTTGGTAGGCCATTACCCCACCAACAAGCTGATAGGCCGCGGGCTCATCCTGCACCGCCGGAGCTTTCCACCCGAGAGCATGCGCTCCCGGGTCATATCCGGTATTAGACCCCGTTTCCAGGGCTTGTCCCAGAGTGCAGGGCAGATTGCCCACGTGTTACTCACCCGTTCGCCACTGATCCACCCCGAAGGGCTTCACCGTTCGACTTGCATGTGTTAAGCACGCCGCCAGCGTTCGTCCTGAGCCAGGATCAAACTCTCCGTGAATGTCTACCCGTAATCGGGCGGCACTCGCGTTGAGCGGCACGGCAACCACCGGAATAGGGTGATCCCGCGCACTGCGTCCTCGCTAGTGTTATTTCAAAAGGAATCTCCAACCCCAGGAAACCTGAGGCCGGGGATGTCAACATATCTGGCGTTGACTTTTGGCACGCTGTTGAGTTCTCAAGGAACGGACGCTTCCTTCGGGCCGCCTTCCAGCGGACCCTCCGGGCTTCGTTCATTCGTGCTTTCAGCTTATCAGAAGATTTCCGCCCCGTTTCCGGAGCCTCATTCATCGGATTTGCTTTCCGCTTTGCCGCCCCGGTCTCCCGCGGCGACTCCGGAACTGTACGGGGACGGGCCCGCTGCGTGCAAATCGCCCCTGACGGGGAGTCAGACGGCCTCGCGAGCGAGCCTGTCCTTACCGCTGTGTCTGCCCCTACCTGAAGAGGCGGTCCCCGCTGGTCGCCATGCGGTGGGTGGAGCCGTGGCGGTTCACCCAGTCGCGGACGAGGTTGACGGCGTTGGCGCACTGCCAGCTGTTGTCGTACTCGCGCACTCCGGTGAAGGCGCCATAGCCGGCGATGATGCCGTCCACGCGGGCGTCGCCCAGCAGCTTGTCGACGTACCACGGGTCGTTGTACGTGGTCGTCCAGGAGAGCGTGGCCCCGAGCTGGCCCGCGTCGCGGTCCGCGGCGCCTTTCTTCAGTTCCGTGCAGGTGTTGTAGCCGGCCTCCGTGCAGTTGCCGAAGCCCTTCGTGATGTCGCTGTCGCCGTAGTCCATCGCCCGGTGGCCGGGCGCGAAGCCGGAGCCGGATGCGGCGAAGGCGCTGCGGACCTTGTCGCGGCTGCCGGTGGTGGTGATGCCCTCCAGGGGGCCGAGCTTGCCCTCCAAGCTCTTCCAGCCCCGGCCGCCGACGTCCGGGGTGTTGCCACCGTGGTACTCGTAGAAGCCGTAGAGCACCTGGATCCCGGCGGCGGTCAGCCGCTGCGCCTTGTCGCGCAGTCCGGCGACGCTGCAGGTGCGGTTCGGCTGCTCCCCGCAGTAGTTCGGGTCCTTGATGTCCAGCCAGACCAGCGACAGCCGGCGCCCCGCGTTGGCGTTGGCGAGGATCCGGTCGATCATGCTGTCGAAGCTGGGGCCCAGCCGGTTCTCGCCGGCCGAGGAGCAGTCGTGGTAGGCGCGCCATTCGTTCGGGTTCCACCAGGCGCACACGTCGATCTCGATGCCGTTGGCGCTGTGGTTGATCGCGGCGTCCACGCCGTCCAGGGTGTCGACCCGGTGGGCGATGGCGTAGATCGGGTGGCGCTGGTCGGCTGCCGCCGCCGGGGTGGTGCCGGCGGCGGTGGCTCCGATGATCCCGCAGAGCGTCGCCATCAGCGCCGACGCCGTCCGCCTGCTGGGCCTGTGCCTGTGGTGAGTGGTCAAGGAAGGTGCTCCTTCTGTCCGAGGAACCGAGAGGAACCGAGAGGAACCGAGAGGAACTGAGGTGGACATGACTATCTCACCAACCGTGCGTTGACGCACGATGAACGAGCTATCCACAACTTCCCGACCGATCACCGGTGATGATGGCTCATCAGGCCGACCCGAGCACCCCCAGCAGGCGGGCGACCTCGTCGGTGACGGCCGTACGGCCCGCGCCGAGGTAGCGGCGGGTGTCGACCAGATGGTCGTCCTCGCGCAGACAGGTGCGGACGGCGGCGGTGAAGGCCTTGTTCAGGTGGGTGGCTATGTTGATCTTGGTCATGCCGTGCCGGACGGCCGCCGCCAGGTTGTCGTCGGCGACGCCGGAGGAGCCGTGCAGCACCAGCGGCACCGGGACGGCGCGGGCGATCCCGGCGATTAGGTCCAGGTCGAGGACGGCGTCCCGGGTCAGCATGGCGTGCGAACTGCCGACCGCCACCGCGAGCGCGTCCACCCCGGTGCTCTCCACGAAGGCCGCCGCCTCCCCCGGATCGGTACGGGCGCCGGCGGCGTGCACGCCGTCCTTGCCGCCGATCTCGCCGAGCTCGGCCTCCACCCAGACGCCTTCCGCGTGGCAGCGCGCGACGACAGCCGCCGTGGCCTGCACGTTCGCCTCGTAGTCGAGCGCGGAGGCGTCGAACATGACGGAGCCGAAGCCGAGTTCGACCCCTTCCCGGACGAGGTCGGTGGAGGTCACGTGGTCCAGGTGCAGTGCGACGGGCACGCTCGCGTCCCGGGCCACGGCGAGCGCGGCCCGGCCGATCGGAGTGAGCGCGCCGTGGTAGCGCACGGCGTTCTCGCTGATCTGCAGGATCACCGGCGCCCCGGCCCGTTCGGCCCCGGCGACGATCGCCTCGGCGTGCTCCAGCTGGATGACGTTGAAGGCGCCGACACCGCGGCGGTCCCGGACGGCGGGCTCGACGATCGAGCCGGTGGCTACGAGGGGCACGGTTCTCCTTGAGGGCCGCAGGAGGTGGACGTGGAGGAGGACGGGTGGACGGGCTCGACCCGGACGAGCGGCCGCAAGCGCCGGTGGTCGGCCGGGTCGAAGCTCCCGGCGAGCGGCGCGAGCACGGTCGCCGCGGACAGGGCGACCGCTTCGGCCAGCCGCTCCGGCCACGGGGTGCCGGCCACCAGACCGGCGGTGAGGGCGGCCACGGCGGAGTCACCGGCACCGGTCGGATTGCCGCGCGCCGCCTCGGGCGGCCGGGCCCGCCAGTCCCCCTCCGGGGTGCTGGCGAGCAGCCCGCCGGGACCGAGGGAGACCACGACCGCGCGGGCACCGGCCGTACGCAGCATCCGGGCGCCGGTGAGCGGGGCCACCGGGCCTGCCGCCGCGGCGAGTTCGGCCGCGTTGGGCTTGACCAATGCCGGGCCCGCGCCCAGGCCGGCGAGCAGGGCGGGCCCCTCCGCGTCGAGGACCGCGGGTACGCCTGCCTCGGTGGCGAGGGCCACCAGCCGGCCGTACGCGTCCGGGGGCACGCCGAGGGGCAGCGAGCCCGACAGCACGACCGCCCGGGCGGTGCGTAGCAGGCGGCGGTACCGGACGGTGAAGTCGGACCACTCCTCGGTGGTGACGGTGGGGCCGGGCTCCAGGTAGACGGTGGCGTCGCCGGTGACGTCCTCGACCACGGCGACGGTGCGCCTGGTGGTGCCGCCGATCGGGACGAGTTCGTCCCGCAGCCCGGCGGCCGCGAGCTCGGCGCGCAGGGCCTGCCCGGTGACGCCGCCGGCCAGGCCGGTGACGGCGGTGTCATGGCCGAGCGCGGCAAGCACCCGCGCCACGTTGACGCCCTTGCCGCCGGCCCGTTCGGTGACGGTCTCGATCCGGTTGCTGCCGTGGCGAGCCACCCGGTCGAGCCGGTAGGTCACGTCGACGGCGGCGTTGAGGGTGACGGTGAGGATCACGGCGCGCCTCCGGGTGGCAGTGCCTCAGCAGCGCGGCCGGTCGCGAGCAGGCCTTCGGCCAGCGGGTCCTCGGCCGGCGGGTCCTCGGTGAGCAGGCCCTCGGCCACCGGGTCCCCGACGAGCAGGTCCTGGGCGAGCAGGGCCGCGCCCAGGCAGCCCGCGCGGCGGCCGAGCTCGGCGGCGACCAGCCGGGGCGCGGTCCGGAAGGCCAGCCGCTCGGTGAGCGCTGCGGCAAGGGGAGCGAGGAGGTGGTCCCCGGCCCGGGCGAGACCGCCGCCGATCACGATCCGCTCCGGGTCGAGCAGGGCGACGGTGGCGGCCAGGCCGTCGGCAAGTGCCTCGACGGCCTCGGCCCAGACCTGCCCGGCCTGGGCTTCTCCGTCGACCGCACGCCGGTGGACGTCCTCGGCGCCGCTCGTCGTCATACCGGTGAGCCGGGCGTGGCGGCGGGCGATCGCGGCGGCCGAGGCGACGGTCTCCAGGCATCCCCGCCCGCCGCAGGCGCAGCGTTCGCCGCCGGGCCGCACCACGAGGTGGCCGAGTTCGCCCGCGATCCCGCGCGCTCCGGTCATGGCGCGGCCGCCGGTCAGGACGGCCGCCGCGATGCCCGTGCCGACGGGGACGAAGACGAAGGAGTGGCTGCCCCGGCCGGCGCCGAGGCGGGCCTCGGCGAGGCCGCCGGCCCGGACGTCGTGGCCGAAGGCGATCGGGAGGCCGAGGTGTTCCGCCAGTCGGTCGCGGATCGGGACGTCGTGCCAGTCCAGGTTGACCGCTCTGACCACCGTGCCGGCGGCCTCGTCCACGAGGCCGGGTGCGGCGACGCCGGCGGCCCGGGGCCGGAGCCCGGCGCGCCGGGCGAGCTCGGCGAGTTCGGTGGCGCAGTCGAGCACGGCGTCGAGGGCAGTCCCCGCGCCGCAATTCGGCCGAGCGGGCCGGGCGGGCCGCACAGGCCGGGTGGGCCGGCGCACGGTCCGGACGACCGTGCCGTCCGCCGCGACGACGGCGCCCTTGAGTTCGGTGCCGCCGATGTCCAGGGCGAGGACGGTCACGGCTGGTCGAGGATGATCGAGCGGGTCAGGTTGCGCGGCTGGTCCGGGTCCAGGCCGCACCGCTCGGCGAGGGCGACCGCGAGGCGCTGGGCGCGGACGAGGTCGGCCTGCGGGTCGAGGTCGGAGGTGACGATGGTGGCGCCGGTGGCGCGGATCTGCTCGGGCAGGCCGGTGGGCGGCGGCCCGAAGAACCAGACGACGCGGCCGGGGGCGCTGATGCTGATCGGGCCGTGGCGGTATTCCATCGCCGGGTAGGACTCGGTCCACCTTCCGGCGGCCTCACGGAGCTTGAGGGCTGCCTCGTGTGCCAGGCCGACCGTCCAGCCGGTGCCGAGGAAGGTGAACTGTTCTGCTGCCAGGGCGGCTTCGGGGAGTTCGGCGAGGACGGCGGTGCGGGCCTGGGCGGGCAGTTCGGCGGGGCTCAGGCCGAGGTGGTGGCGTAGCAGGGCCAGGGTGGTGGTGGCGAAGCGGGTCTGCACGACGGACTTCTCGTCGGCGAAGGAGAGGTCCACGACGGTGTCGGCCGCGGTGGTGACGGGGGTGGCGAGGTCGCCGGTGATCGCGGTCGTCGCGGCCCGGGCGTCGCTGCGGGTGGCGCGGGTGCGGGTGAGGGCGGCGAGGACCTCGGTGGTGGTCCCGGAGCGGGTGATCGCGAGCACCCGGTCGTAGCGGCGGGTGTCGGGGAAGGCGGACGCGGCGAAGGCGTCGGTCTCGCCGTGGCCGGCCTCCTCGCGCAGGGAGGCGTAGGCCTGCGCGATGTAGAGGGAGGTGCCGCAGCCCAGGACGGCGACCCGCTCCCCCGGTTCGGGGAGGCCTTCGGGCTTCAACTCCCGGGCACGGGACCAGCATTCGGGCTGGCTGGCGATCTCGGCGGTGACGTGACTGGTGGCGTGGCTCATCAATCCTCCTGCGCAAAGCTGCAATGGGATGATTGGATCTGAGCAAAAGATAGGCCAGTCGATCAATTTTGAACAGGAGGGTCACCGTGGAACCCACTGCGCACCGCTTCGCCCTGGCCGGCGCCCGCCTGGTCCTGCCCGGCGGCGTCGTCGAGGGCGACCGGCTCGCGATCGAGGGCACCCGCATCGCGGCCCTCGGCGGCGACACCGAACCCGGCGACCTCGACCTCACCGGACACACCGTCGTCCCCGGCTTCGTCGACCTCCACGTCCACGGCGGCGGCGGCGCCTCCTACGCCTCCGGCCTCGCCGAAGAAGCCCTCCACGCCGCCCGCACCCACCTCCACCACGGCACCACCACCACCATCGCCTCCACCGTCACCGGCGAGATCGACGACATCGCCCGCCAAGCCGCCGTCCTCTCCGAACTCGTCGAGGACGGCACCCTCGCCGGCATCCACTTCGAGGGCCCCTTCATCTCCCACAACCGCTGCGGCGCCCACCGCCCCGACCTGCTGCGCGACCCCGACCCCGCCCTCGTCCGCAAACTCCTCGACGCCGCCCGCGGCCACGCCAAAATGGTCACCCTCGCCCCCGAACTCCCCGGCGGCCTCGACTCCGTCCGCATGCTCACCGACCTCGGCATCATCGCCGCCGTCGGCCACACCGACTCCGACTACACCACCACCCTCCAGGCCATCGACGCCGGCGCCACCGTCGCCACCCACCTCTTCAACGCCATGCCCGGCATCGCCCACCGCGCCCCCGGCCCCATCGTCGCCCTCCTCGAAGACGAACGCGTCACCGTCGAACTCATCAACGACGGCATCCACCTCCACCCCTCCGTCCTCGACCTCGCCTACAACACCGCCGGCCCCACCCGCGTCGCCCTCATCACCGACGCCATGGGCGCCGCCGGCATGGGCGACGGCCTCTACCCCCTCGGCCCCCTCCAAGTCCAGGTCAAGGACGGCGTCGCGATGCTCCCGGACGGCAGCTCCATCGCGGGCTCGACCCTCACCCTCGACCGGGTCTTCCGAAGAGCGGTCACCCTCGGGAAGCTGACCCTCCCCCAGGCCGTCGAGTCACTCTCCGCCACCCCCGCGCGCCTGCTCGGCCTCGCCGACACCATCGGATCCCTGGAGACCGGCAAACTCGCCGACCTCGTCGTGCTCGACTCCACCGGCTACGACCTGGTCGCCGTCATGCGCCACGGCCGCTGGGTGCTCGGCGGCGAGCGCTTCGACCACGTTCGGGGCCACTGACAGCCACCGGCGGACGGGCGGCCGACAACGGACGGGCGCCCGGCAACGGACTGCGCTGACGCCACGTCCGGCGTCAGCGCAGTCCGCCCGGGCGGGCCCGGGTCAGCCGATCGACCACCGCTGCAGCGGTGAGCCGGTGTCCGGCTGCTGGGCCACCGGGGTGCCGTCGGCCGCCGAGTCGGCGGTGAGCAGCAGCCCACTGCCGACGGAGGCGAGGGCGTAGCGGCCGTCGGCCAGCAGCCGGACGGTCCAGTGCTGGTTGGCGCGGCCGGTGCACGGCCACTGGATCACCGCGGCCCCGGCCGCGCCCGAGCCGCCGCTGACGTCGGCGCACATCGCCGACCGGCCGTTCACCAGCTCGTACGAGCCGTCGGGCTGCGCGCGGAACTGCCAGAGCTGGTTGCTGTCACCGGACAGCGGCCAGGTGATGAGCCGGTTCCCGGCGGTGGTGCTGTTGTCGGCGTCGTCGAGCGCCCGGCCGCCGGTGGTGAGCGTGTGGGTGCCGGTGAGGGCCGGGGTGACGCTCCAGGTGAACGTGGTGGAGGCGCGGGCGGTGCCGGAGGAGGCGGTGACGGTGACCTTGGAGACGCCGGGGCCGGTCGGGGTGCCGGAGATCAGGCCGGCGGGGCTGACGGTGAGCCCTGCGGGCAGGCCGGTCGCCGTGAAGGTCAGCGGCTTGCCGGCGCTGTCGGTCGCGCTGAGCTGCACCGATGCGGCCCGCCCGACGGTGCTTGACTGGTCGCCGGGGCCGGCGAACACGACCGTCTCGGTGGCCGTGCCGGTCGGGGTGAGCGTGAGGATCTGCCGGGCGGCGGTGCGTCCGCCGCCGACGGCCGAGCCGGTGGTGTCCGTCCAGTACCGGGCGGGCGTGGTCTCGGCCGGGCTGCCGGCGGCGGTCAGGCCGAGCACCAGGCCGCTGTAGCGGTTGACCAGGCGGAAGCCGCTGCCGGCGGGCACCGGGAACCACTGCTGCCCGGCGCCGTTGCCGCCGCCGACGGTCGGGGCGGCGCCCCAGGCGCGGCCGGCGCGGCCGGTGTCGGCCGAGGTGTCCACCCCGAGGGCGCCGCCGGTCGCGGCGTTGACGATCCGGTAGGAGCCGTCGCCGTTGCCGACGAAGGACCAGGACTCCAGGGCGGAACCGGTGGCGCCGGGCAGCGAGGTGGTCGCCGGGCTGCCGCTGCGCTGGGCCAGCACCCGGCCGTCGCCGTTGGCGATCCGGTACGTCCTGGTCGGGTCGAAGGGCGCGGGGGCCGGCCGGCTGGAGCCGACGGTGAGCTCGGCGTACTGGCCGTCCGAGCCGGAGCAGGCGAAGGCGCAGTACGACCGGAAGGTCTTGCCGACGATGGTGGAGCCGGTCAGGGTGGCGCTGTCCAGGAACCAGCGGTACCAGGAGGCGGTGTGGTAGCCGCCGGTGTCGCCGAGCAGGGTCCACTGCTGGGTGGACAGGTCGGCGGTGGCGTAGATCTGCTGCGGGGCGTTGCCGCTCTGGTCGACGGCCTGCGGCGTGCCGAGGTAGAGGCCCAGGTAGGCGTCGTAGGCGATGTTCATGACGAACAGCGGTGTGCTGGGGGCGAGCGTCCCGGCGGCGATCTGCTGCTTGACGGTGCCGGGGTTGGCCGGGTCGTACTCCTTGGCGGGCGGCAGGTAGCCGGTCGGGTTCGCGGAGTCGGCGGGCACCAGGTCGCTCTCCCGGCCGCCCGCGCCGGGCTGCGACCAGGCGCCGTCGTACCACTTCTGCCAGCTTCCGGGCGCCATCTTGGCGGCGATCGGGGCCCGGGCGACGTGCTGCTGGAAGGCGCCCCAGCTGCCGCCCTTGTCGACGATCCGCGAGCCGTAGAAGACGTAGAAGTAGCCGGAGGCGGTGTCCGTGAACAGGCGCTGGTCGCCGTCGCCGTAGGAGTAGGTCTGGGCGGGGAAGGCGGCGGTGTCGCCGCGGGTGGTGCTGTACGGCGAGGTGATGGCGTGGTCCCGGATGGTCCAGGTCCGGCCCTGGTCGGTGGAGACGGCGTAGTCGATGGCGTCGTAGTGCAGGCCGTCGCCGAAGGGCTGCGGGGTGAACTCGTTGTGCACCAGGCCGTACCAGTCGCCGGTGTCCGGGTCGACCCAGACGCCCGACAGGTCGCAGTAGTTGCGCTGGGCGTAGCCCGAGCCGGTCGGTGCGTAGCTGGACTGCCGGCCGGTGGGGCTGTTGTTGCAGCGTGCGGTGGTGTCGTCGTTGCGGTCGGTGGGGTCGGCGGGGTTGACGGCGTCGCTGATCGTGGCGGACCTGGTGGCGTGGTCGAAGTCGCGGCCGGTGTAGAAGTCCCACTGCCGGGAGTCGTTCGCGCCGTAGAGGGAGTGCGACTGCTGGAAGTAGAAGGTGCCGTCCTTGTCCGTGTAGACGGCGGCCGGGGTGTCGTCCGGGTACGGGTACGAGCCGGTCTTCCCGACCGTGACGGTGTACGTGGCGGCGGTCGGGGGTGCGGGCGGCGGCGCAGCCGGGCGGGCGGCGGCCGGGGCGGCGGTGAGGGCACCGGTGCCGAAGGCGGCCAGGGCGGCGGCGGTGAGGGCTGCGAGCAATCGGCGTCGATGGGCTGGCACTTGTTCTCCTCTTCCCTGTGGGGGTGGGGGTGCGGAACGGGAGACGCGGCCGGGGGACGGCGGTTCCGGCCGTCGGCCATGCGGAAGATACGGTCGGGTTGACCGGTAAATCAAGAGAGCTGGCAGAAACCCTCGAAGCGCGCTGAGATCCCGCTGCTTGACGGCCCCGCAGCGGTGTCCTAGGTTGCACGGGAACCAAGTTGACCGGTCAATTCCGAAGGACCCCCATGGTGACGATGCAGGACGTGGCCGAGCGCGCCGGGGTCACCAAGCAGACCGTCTCCAACGTCATCAGGGGCCGGGGAGCCGTGAGTTCGGCGACCGCCGCGCGGGTGCGTGCCGCGGTCGAGGAGCTGGGCTACACGCCCAACCTGGTCGCGCGTTCGCTGGCCACCGGCGCCACCAGGACGGTGGGCCTGTTCGTCCCGACCGTGACGGCGCCCTTCTACGCCTCGATCGTCGAGGAGGTCGAGGACGTCCTCGACGAGAACGGCTACCACCTGCTGCTGTGCACCACCCGCCTCGACGGCGAGCGCGCCGCGCGGCACCTGGCGGGCCTGACCAGCCGCTCGGTGGACGCGCTGCTGATCGCCGGCGACCGGGACCTGATCGACCACCTGCCGCCGCTCGCCGAAGCCTCCTTCCCGGTCGCCCTGTGCGCCTGGGAGACCGACACCCCCGACCGCTTCCCGGTGATCACCATCGACTACGAGCGCGCCGGGCAGCTGGCCGGACGCCACCTGCGCGAGCTCGGGCACGAGCGCGTCGCCGTCCTCGCCAGCCCCGACCACGCCCCGCGGGTCGCGGGCTTCCGCCGCGCCTTCGCCGCCGACGGCCTCACCGTCCCCGACACGGCCGTCCACCTCGCGCCCGAACCCACCCCGGCGGGCGGGTACGCGGCGGCGAGCGCCGCGCTGGCCGCCGACCCGGGGATCACCGCGCTCTTCGCCACCCACGACGTCCTCGCCCTCGGCGCCCTGGAGGCCGCCCGCGCCGCCGGCCGCTGCGTCCCGCACGACCTGTCGATCGTCGGCCACGACGACAGCCCGGAGATCGGGCTCGCCCGGCCCGCCCTCACCAGCGTCGCCATCCCCAAGCGGGAGATGGCCCGGGAGGCGGTCGAACTGCTGCTGCGCGCCCTCCGCCGGTCGGGCGCCCCGGCCAACTCGCTCCAGCTGCTGCGCCCGGAGCTCGTCGTCCGGGACAGCACCGGGCCCGCCGTCGACATCGGGCCGGCGGCCGACACCGGGCCGGTCGGCGGGCAGCGTGCGCAGTTCTGCGCGGAGTCCTCCCCGTGCGGCGGCGCACTACACTTCCGACATGCTCAAAGCTGACCGCACCTCCAGGATCCTCGCGCACCTCACCGAGGCGGGCAGCGCCGACGTGCACGAGCTGGCCGAACTCCTGCGGGTCTCCTCGGCCACCGTCCGCCGGGACCTCCAGGAGCTCCACGACCAGGGCCTGCTGCACCGCACCCGCGGCGGGGCGGTCACCGGCGCCGTCAACCTCGAACTGCCGCTGCGCCACAAGCACGGCACCCGGCAGGCGGAGAAGCGCCGGATCGCGCTCGCGGCGGACCGGCTGGTGCCGGACGGCGCGGTGGTGGGGCTGACCGGCGGCTCGACGACGAGCGAGCTGGCCCGCGTGCTGGCCGAGCGCGGCGGGATCACCATCGTGACCAACGCCGTCAACATCGCGGCCGACCTGATCGTGCGCCCGGACGTCCGCCTGGTGGTGGTCGGCGGCATCGCCCGGACCACCAGCTACGAACTGGTGGGCCCCGCCGCGGACCGGATGCTCGCCCAGTACCACCTCGACCTCGCCTTCATCGGCGTGGACGGCCTGACCCCGCAGGAGGGCTGCACCACCCACGACGAGATGGAGGCGCAGACCGACCGCGCGTTCCTGCGCAGCAGCGCGCGCTCGGTGGTCCTGGCCGACAGCAGCAAGATCGGCCGGGTCACCTTCGCCCGGATCTGCCCGCTCACCGAGGTGGACGACCTGGTCACCGACACCGAGGCCGACGCGGCCGAGGAGGAGGCCTTCGCCGCCTGCGGGGTGCGGGTCCAGCGGGTCTGACTCCCGCGCACCACCCACGACGCCCGGCCGGGGCCTCCCCGGCCGGGCTTTTCCGTGGCTCCGGGCGGGCTTTTCTGCCGTTCCGCCGTTGACATGGCCCCTCGGACGCAGCAAGCTCTTTCAAACCTGCGCAAAACCAGCTCACTTCAAGCATCTGCGATCACCAGATCAAGCACGAACGAAGGCGGTCCCTGCGGTGGACAAACGGATACCGGCCCTCCTCACGGTGTGTGCCCTCGGCGCCCTCACCCTCACCTCCTGCGGCAGCAGCGGCAGTAGCGGCGGCGGAACCGACGCCGACGGCAAGGTGACGCTCAAACTCGTCGCCGCCGACTACGGGGACAAGGAGTCCAACAGCTCCAAGGCCTACTGGAACGGCGTCGCCACCGCCTTCACGGCAGCCAACCCCGACATCAGGGTCGACGTCCAGGTGGTCAACTGGAACGACATCGACCAGCAGGTCAAGACGATGATCCAGAGCGGCAACGTGCCGGACGTCCTGCAGACCGGCGGCTACGCCGACAAGGTCGCCGACGACCTCCTCTACAAGGCGGAGGACGTGCTCTCCCCCGCCACCCGGGGCAACCTGATCGACAGCTTCGCCAGGGCCGGCCAGGTCAAGGGCGTGCAGTACGGCATCCCGTTCGTCTCCTCCGCCCGGCTCCTGTTCTACAACAAGGCGCTCCTCCAGCAGGCCGGCGTCGCCCAACCCCCCACCACCTGGGAGGAGTTGCGCCAAGCCGCCGAACAGGTCAAGGCCAAGGTCCCCGGCGTCACCCCGTACGCGCTGCCGCTCGGCCCCGAGGAGGCCCAGGGCGAGAGCATGATCTGGGAGCTCGGCAACGGCGGCGGCCCCACCGCCAAGGACGGCTCGTACGCCCTGGACAGCCAGGCCGACATCGACACCTTCCGCTGGCTCAGGACCAACCTGGTCGACCCCGGCCTGACCTACGCCAACCCCGCCACCACCGACCGCAAGACCGCCTTCGCGGACTTCGCGGCCGGCAAGGCCGCCATGCTCGACGGCCACCCGTCGCTGATCCGGATGGCGAAGGAGGGCAAGGTCGACTACGGCGTCGCGCCCATCCCCGGCAAGGCGGGCCCGCTCGGCTCCACCCTCGGCGTCGCGGACTGGATGATGGCCTTCAAGAAGAACGGCCACCGCGACCAGATCAGGAAGTTCCTCGACTTCGCGTACGCCAAGGACAACATGCTGAAGTTCGACGAGACCTACAACCTGCTGCCCGTCACCCAGGACACGCTCAGCGCGCTGACGGCCGGCGGGAACCACAAGGACCTCGAACCCTTCTTCGCCGTCCTGCCGAACGCCGTCTTCTACCCGCTCGGCGACACCACCTGGGACGTGGTCTCGGCCGAGCTCAAGAAGGGCATCGGCAGTGCCGTCTCGGGCGACCCGGCCAAGGTGCTCGCCGACCTGCAGAAGAAGGCCCAGGACGCCGTCGCGAACAAGTGACCCGCCCGCACGGCCGCCCCGCGAAAGGCACCCCCGTGACCCTCAGTACCCCCACGGCCCTCGGCACCCACGCCGACGGCTCCCCCGCACCGCCCGCGGCCCCGCGCAGCCGGGCGGCCCCCGCGGGCGTCCGGACAGGCAGGCTCGGGCCGCTGCCGTGGATCGCCCCGGCCGTCCTGCTGATCCTCGCCGTCGTGCTGTGGCCGGTCTACGAGATGCTCCGCACCTCGTTCCTGCGGATCAGCACCAGCGGCTTCGTCCGCGGCTCCGCCGGGCTGGACAAGTACCGCAAGCTCTTCGGCGAGGCCGACCTCGGCCACGTCCTGACCGCCACGGTGGCCTGGACCGTCGCCGTCGTCGGCCTGACGATGCTGGTCTCGCTCGGCCTGGCCCAGCTGTTCGACCAGCGCTTCCCCGGCCGGCGGTTCGCCCGCTGGGCCCTGCTCGCGCCCTGGGCCGCCTCCGTCCTGATGACCGCCATCGGCTTCCGCTGGATGCTCGACCGCACCGCCGGCGTGCTCAACACCGCCATGACCGACCTCGGCCTGATCGACGGCCCCCGGGACTGGCTCGGCGACCCCGCCACCGCCTGGCCCTGGATGGTGGCCGTCGCCGTCTTCGTCTCCCTGCCGTTCACCACCTACACCCTGCTGGCCGGCCTCCAGACCGTCCCCGCCGAGCTGTACGAGGCGGCCAGGGTGGACGGCGCCTCGCGGTGGCAGGCCTACCGCCGGATCACCCTGCCGCTGCTCCGCCCGGCCTTCCTGGTCGCCGTCGTGATCAACCTGATCAACGTCTTCAACTCCTTCCCCGTGATCTGGGGCATGACCCGGGGCGGCCCGGGCAGCGACACGGCCACCACCACGGTGTTCATGTACCAGCTGAAGAGCACCGACATCGGCGAGTCCGCGGCGATGTCGGTGGTCAACTTCGCCCTGGTGGTACTGATGGTCCTGGTCTTCCTCAAGGTCAGCCGCTGGTCCGGGGAGGAGAGTTGACGACCCATCAGCTCTCACGCCCGGCCGCCGCGCCGGCCCGCACCGGACGGCGCCGGATCGCCCCGCGCACCCTGGCCCTCGCGGGGGCGGCCTGGCTGCTGGCGGCGGTCTTCCTGCTCCCGTACCTGGAGATGGTCGTCACCGCACTGCGCCCGGCGGACGAACTGCGCGACGCGGGCTACCTGCCGCGGCACTTCGCCTGGTCCGCCTTCGTCGACGTCTGGCGCGAGTCCACCCTCGGCGGCAACCTGAAGGTCACCCTGCTGGTCGCCGGCGGGTCCACGGTACTGGCGCTCCTGGTCGCCCTGCCCGCCGCGTACTGCACGGCCCGGACCAGGTTCCGGGGCCGCCGGCTCTTCCTGCTGCTCGTCCTGGTCACCCAGATGTTCCAGCCGACCTCGCTGCTGGTGGGCCTCTACCGCGAGTTCTACCAGCTCGACATGCTCAACTCGGTCTGGACGCTGATCCTCTGCAACGCCGCCTTCAACCTGGCCTTCGCGATCTGGATCCTCACCGCCTACATCTCCTCCATCCCCGTGGAACTGGAGGAGGCGGCGATGCTCGACGGCCTCGGCCGGCTCGGGGTGCTGCGCCGGGTCGTCCTGCCGCTGGCGATGCCCGGGGTGGTGACGGCGGTGATCTTCACCTTCATCTCCGCCTGGAACGAGTTCGTGATGGGCCTGACCCTGTCGACGGACCCACGGAGCCAGCCGCTCACCGTCGGCATCAACAGCTTCATCGGCAACTACACCGTGGAGTGGAACTACCTGTTCGCCGGATCGGTCGTCGCGATCGTGCCGGTCGTGGTGCTGTTCGCCCTGATCGAGCGGCACGTCGTCTCCGGACTGACCGCCGGATCGCTCAAGTAGCCGCCCGCGCCGCGAGCACACCCCCGAACCGGCCGCGCCCCGGACCAGCCACGCCCGGACCGCCGCCGCCCCGAACCGCCCACCTCGTCGACCACCGACAGGAGCATCCCCGTGCGCTTACACCGACCCCGACCCCGAGCCCGCTCCCGAGCCCGCCTCCGCCGGGCCGCCCTCACCGCGGCCCTGGCCAGCCTCGCCGCCCTGGCCAGCCCCACCCTGCCGGCCCGGGCCGCGGGCACCCCCTCCGCCGTCCTCGACCAGGGCCACCAGAGCGTCAGCTGGCAGAGCCCCGGCTACGCCAAGGGGACGCTCGGCGGCGCCACCAGCTGCCCGAGCGCCGCGCAGGACCCGGACGGCGCCGTCTGCAGCCGCTTCGACCTGACCGTCGACGTGCCGGCCGGCTACTGGGACGACAACCCGGAGGGCGGCATCCCGCTCTCCATCCAGTGGCAGAACCCCACCGACGACTTCGACCTCTACATCTACGACGCCACCGGCAAGGAGGTCGCCGAGAGCGCGGGCACCGCCGACCCCGAGGCGACCGTCATCCCGAAGGCCTCCGGCACCTACCACGTCCTGGTCGTCCCGTACGACGTCCACGGCGGTTCCTTCACCGGCCGCGCCTACCTGCCGAAGACCACCGACGCGGGCGACCTGACCGCCTTCTCCGGCTCCCAGGGCAGCTACGACATCTCCGCCGGCCCGCTGAAGGCCAAGGTCGACTTCCTCGCCGACGACCGGCTGCGGCTGCGCGCCGCCCCGGACGGCGTGTTCACCGACCCGGCCGGCCGCACCATCATCCGCGAGCAGCCCGAACTCCAGCGCGACACCAGCACCTTCGACGCCGGCGACTACCACGGCATCCGCTCCCAGGACGTGGTGCTGCGGGTCTACAAGCACCCGCTGCGGTTCGCCCTGTACAAGGCCGACAACAGCACCGTGATCTGGCAGGAGGACGCGCCGCTGCGCTGGAGCACCGGCGGCCTGCGGCAGAGCCTGGTGCGCGGCGCCGACGAGCAGTTCTTCGGCGGCGGCGAGCAGAACGGCAGCTTCTCGCACCGCGACCGGACCGTGCATGTCTCCAACAGCTTCGACTGGAACGAGGGCGGCTACAACAACTCCCAGCCCTTCTACGTCTCCAGTGCCGGCTACGGCGTCTTCCGCAACACCTTCGCCCCGGGGATCTACGACTTCGGCTCGCCGGTCCGCACCGGGCAGCAGGAACGGCGCCTGGACGCCTACTACTTCACCGGTGACGTGAAGTCGGTGATCGGGCAGTACACCGCCCTGGTCGGCAAGCCCTTCATGCCGCCGGTCTACGGCCTGGAGCCCGGCGACTCCGACTGCTACCTGCACAACGCCAACCGCGGCGAGCGCCACACCACCGACGCCGTGAAGATCGCCGACGGCTACGTGCAGAACGGGATGCCGCTCGGCTGGATGCTGGTCAACGACGGCTACGGCTGCGGCTACGAGAACCTGCCGCAGACCGGCGAGGGCCTGCGGAAGGACCACGCCCAGCTCGGCCTCTGGACGCAGAACGGGCTGCCCAACCAGGCCGAGGAGGTCAAGGCCGGGGTCCGGGTGCGCAAGCTCGACGTGGCCTGGGTCGGCAACGGCTACGACTTCGCGCTGAACGCCTGCGACCAGGCCAAGGCCGGCATCGAGGACAACAGCGACGCCCGCGGGTTCGTCTGGCTGCCCGTCTCCTGGGCCGGTGCCCAGCGCTGCGGCGTGCTGTGGAGCGGCGACCAGAGCCTGTCCTGGGACTACATCCGCTGGCAGATCCCCACCTACGCCGGCGCCACCATGTCCGGCATCGCCTACAACACCGGGGACGTCGGCTCCATCTTCCGCCGCGACCCGAAGATGTACACCCGCGACCTGCAGTGGAAGGCCTTCCTCCCGGCCATCATGACGATGGACGGCTGGGCCCGCGACATGTCCGGCAAGGAGCAGCGCGACCAGCAGCCGTGGCTGGACGGCGAGCCCTACACCTCGATCAACCGCAAGTACCTGCAGCTGAAGGAACGACTGCTGCCGTACATGTACACCCTGTCCGCCGAGGCCACCAAGACCGGCATCGGCGCCGTGCGCCCGCTCGCCCTGGAGTACCCGAACGACCCGGGCGCCCTCGGGCCGAACGCCACGTACGAGTTCCTGGCCGGGCCGGACTTCCTGGTCGCGCCGGTCTACTCCGACACCTCGGTGCGCAACGGCATCCACCTGCCGGAGGGCACCTGGACCGACTACTGGACCGGACGCACCTACCAGGGCCCGACCACGATCGACGGCTACTCCGCGCCGCTCGACACCCTGCCGCTGTTCGTCAGGGGTGGTGCGATCGTGCCGATGTGGCCCGAGGGCACACTGTCCTGGCAGACCAGGAACCGCGGCGAACTCGACTACGACCTCTACCCGCAGGCCCAGGGGGACTCCTCCTACACCCTGTACGAGGACGACGGGGTCACCCGGCAGTTCACCGCCGGCTCCTCCGCCACCCAGCAGGTGGACGTCCACGCCGCCGGGCCGGTCACCGTGGTCAAGGTCGGTGCCAGCGTGGGCAGTTACGCCGGGAAGCCGGCCGCCCGGGCGTACCGCTTCACGGTGCACGGCCAGCCCGCCCCGCGCCAGGTGGTCACCCGGGGCGGCCCGCTGCCCCGGATCGCCTCGGCCGCCGCGCTCGACTCGGCGGCGGCGGGCTGGTACTACGACACCGCGACCGGCGTGACCCGGGTCAAGACCGCGGACCAGCCCACCGACCAGGGCTTCTCCGTCGAGCTGATCCACGGCGGGCACTGACCGCGCTCGGGTGACCGCTCGGGCTCCCCTCGCAGGCAGGTGCTGCGGGGGGAGCCCGGGCGGTTCCGGTTTCCGTCCTCGGGGCTCAGGCGCGCTGCTTTCACGTGCGCTTGAAGAACTCCACCTCGGCCAGGGCGATGGCCCGGTCGGGGCCGGTCCCGGCGGCCTCGCGGACGGTGAGCTTCACCTGGACGACGTCGCTGAGACCGGTCGCCACGGTCTGCGGGCCCGGCTGGTCGTTGAGCGTGATCCGCTTCTGGTGCTGCCCGCCGTCGGCGTCCGTGACCTCCAGGGACAGCACGAGCGGACGGGCCTGCTGGCGGAACTGCTGCGGGTCCGCGGAGCCGCCGGTGTGGATGATCAGGTCCACCAGCCGGAACGGCGTGCGGAAGGCGAAGGTGACGGAGTCCCCGACCGCGGGCGCCCCCCAGTAGGTGTTGGTCAGGCCGTCGTCGGCCGCGGTCGCCGGGTGGCCCTCGACGGCGGCGCTCGCCGAGGTCGAGGCGGGGGTGATCGGCGCGGTGCTGCCGAGCTTGTCCAGCACGTCCTGGAAGGCGTCCTTGCCCGCCGGGTACAGCAGAATCCCCGCCACCACGACGGCAGCCAGCGCGATCAGCGCGATGGTACGGCGCAGCGCGTTGCCCGAGCCGCCGATCCGCACCCGGCGCCGGAACGGCCAACGGGTGCGCCACCAGGGCAGCTCGGGCGGCGTCGCGGTGACGGTCAACGGTGCCGCGCAGCGGCGGCAGAAACGGCGGTCGGGCAGGTTGGGGGTGCCGCAACGGGGGCAGGGCGGGCCGTCCGGGGTCTCGTCGGCGGCGGACTGCCGGACGACGGGGCGGGGGGCGACGGGCTTGGCGGGCTGCACGGCCACCGGGTCGGCCTGCGGCTGGGGCTCCGGCGTCGGCTCCGGCGTCCGTGCCGCTTTCGGTGTCGCTGCCGGCGTCGTCGGTACGGGATCCGGATCCGGAGCGGGAGCCGGCCGTACCCGGGAGCTGGTCGACGGCTCGCTCTCCGCGGCGGGCGGGACCGGCGCCGCCGGCGGGACGGGCGGTTGCTCCGTCCTGCCGCGTGCCGCCCGGCGTGACGTGGTCCGCCGGGTGGATTCGGCGGGTGCAGGCGCAGGCGGCGCGGGTGCAGGCGGCGCGGGCGCGGGTTCGGGCACGGGTTCCGTGGCGGGCGCGGGCACGGCGGGTGGCGCCGCCGCCGTGGCGGGGGCGCTGCGCGACCAGCCCAGGTAGGCGCCGCAGTTGCCGCAGAAGTCGTCCCCCTCCCCGTTGACAGTTCCGCAGTCGGGGCACACCGGCATCCGTCAGCCCTCCGCTCGGCCGGGTGGACCGGGCAGGATCTCCACCCGGCAGCTCAGATGGACCGGGCAGCCCGCCCTGACGACGGACAGCACCCGCTCCTCGTCCGGTACCGGACCGTGCAGCGGCCAGACCCGGATCAGTACCTCGCCCGCACCGATCGACGCAGGCGGCGCGGGCGGTCCGGGCGGCAGCGCCGCCCCGGGGTCGGTGGACCAGGAGACCCCGCCGCCGTCCACGATCTCGACACCGGCTCCCAGCACCAGCCGCAGCCGTTCGGCGAGTCCGCGCCGGGTGCCGCGCCACCGGTGCAGCTCCACCGCGCGCCCGACCACCGCCCGGCGGACCTCCAGCGGCCAGGCCGGGTCGACCTCCACCGCGACCCAGGAGGCCAGCCAGTCCAGGAAGTCGGCCGGCGCCAGCCCCGGCCGGAAGTAGGCGGGCAGGCTGTCCAGGGTGGCGAAGACCGGGGCGAGGACGGTGTCCAGGCCGGCCGTGAACCGCTGGGCGAAGTCGTCCTCGGCGAACAGCGCGGGAAGCAGCGCGCCGATCGGGTGCGGACTGGGCAGTCCCGGAACGGCAGCCCGATTGCTCATGAGAACCCGCCTTCCTCCGCCGCCGTCACCACGACCTGGTGCTGGTGGGAGAAGACCAGGGCGTCCGGCGGGACCTCGACCCGCTCGGCGGGGGCGCCCCTGCGCCCGGTGATCGGGTCCGCCGGGAACAGCCGCAGCTCCTCGACCCCGGCGACGGCGGCGACCTGCTGGAGCACCGCGAACACCTCCCCGTACTGCACCGCCCGGCCGAACGGCCAGCCCCGGCCGTCGGCGCCGCCGCGCAGCGGGTTGAGGTACCGGTAGAGCGCGGCGAGCACCGCTTCACGGACCCGGTCGGGGTCGGTGTCGCGGGTGGTGAGCCGGGCGACCACCGTCACGCCCTGGTAGGCGGGGGGCTGTACGGCGATCCGGGTGCCGATCAGCCGCCGCTCGTCCAGGGCGGTCGCGACGGCGGCCAGCACCTGCTCGTCGGGGATCAGTTGCTCGAACCGCAGCCGGTCGCCGTCGTCCGCGACGGCGTCGGGGACGACCAGCACCCGCACCGCCCCCGCCTCCCCGCCGCCGGCGGGCACGCAGCTGATCCGGGCGGCGGAGGGCGCGGCCTGCCGGGCGATCAGCTCGAAGTCCCCTGCGGTGACGGCCCGTTCCTGCAGCCGCAGCTGGTGCGGGGCGCGCAGCTTGGCGTTCTCCACCGTCTCGCCGTCGACTCCGCCGCGGGCTGCCTCCCGGTTGTCCACCCGGGCGATGTACGGGACGGAGCTGCGCAGCACCGTGAGGGTGCCGCGGGCGACGTTGCCCGCCGTCCCGCCGCCGGTGCGGTAGTGCGGGACGCGCAGCTGGGCGCCCTTGGGCGGCACCGCCCCGAAGGCGCGCAGGCTGCCGTCCGGCTCCCGGACCGCGGGCGGGAACTGGAACTCGCCGGTGGTGGCGTCGAGCACCACGTGCCGGTCGGTCGGCGCGGAGTCGCCGAAGTGCTCCACGAGCGTCCACGGCTGCCAGCCCTCGCCGGCCGCGACCTCGACCACCGGGGGTTCGCCGTCGAGCAGGACCGGCGGCCGGGCGAGCCGGAAACGCTGGCCCGCGACGCCCTCCGAGGAGCCGAGCGGCGCGTCGGTGACGGTCTGCGCGTGGACGACGGTCGCGGTGCCGCCGACCGTGAACACCTCGGCCCGGCGGATGGTCGGGGACTCGGAGTAGAACGGCTGGCCCGGCCGCGGCTCGGTGACCCGGCAGCGCAGCCAGCCGGCCCGCCGTCCGGCGACCACCGACGCGGTGTGCCCGGCGGGCACGAAGACCACCACCTCGCCGGGCCGGTTGAGGCCGCCGGTGGTGTCGCTGCCGGTCTCGCAGCCGATCCAGCGGGAGCCGTCCCACACCTCCCAGGCCAGCGGAGGCTGGCGCGGGTCGACACCGACGCCCTCCACCCGGCTGTCCAGCCGGACGACCAGGATGCAGCGCGGCACCACGGCGGGCAGGGCGAAGAGCATGGCGTCCCCGACCTCCGGGCGCGGCTGGAAGCAGGGCACGTCGGCGCCGTCGGCGATCCGGGCCGTACGGTCGGACTGCTCGCCGCCGGCGTGGACCGTGACCAGGCGTTCCAGCTCGCTGGGAACGATCGGCAGGTCCTCGGCGGTGGCGAAGACCACCGCGTCGTCGGTCTCGGTGCGCAGCGTGGAGACCTCGGTGCCCGCCCGCAGCAGGACCGTCTCGGGCTGCGGGGCCGAGAGCCAGAAGTCGACCTCGGCCCGGGCCGCGGCGGGCGGGAAGAGCCGGATGCCGAGCAGGTCGAGGAAGGCTGCGTAGTTCTTCTCGGGAACCCGGTTCAGCCGGTAGAGGAGCTGGTCGACCAGGTAGGCGAAGGTCTCGATGAGGGTGACGCCCGGATCGGAGACGTTGTGGTCGGTCCACTCCGGTGCGCGCTGCTGGACGTAGCGCTTGGCCTCGTCCACGAGTTGCTGGAAGCGGCGGTCGTCCAGGTTCGGGGAGGGCAGGGCCATCAGCCGGCGCTCCCGTCCGCCATGGCCGCTTCCCGGTCCGGATCGGGGTGCTCCGGGATGGTGTAGAAGGGGAAGACCAGGTTGCGGCGGTCGTTGGTGGCGCGCACGGTGTAGTGGACGTCGATGTAGAGGGTGCCCTCGTCCACCCGGTCGAAGGCGATCACCACGTCGTCCACCTCGATCCGCGGCTCCCAGCGTTCCAGGGCGATGCGCACCTCGCGCGCGATCCGCCCGGCGGTGGTGCTGTCGCCGGGGGCGAAGACGTACTCGTGGATGCCGCAGCCGAATTCGGGGCGCATCGGCCGTTCGCCGGGGGCGGTGCCGAGGATCAGCCGGATGGCTTCGGCGATCTCCCGGTCCCGTTCCACCATGCCGATGCCGCCGGTGGCGTTGACCCGCAGCGGGAAGGCCCAGCCGCGGCCGATGAAACTGCTGGTCATACGGTGCCTCCGATCAGCACGTTGAGCGCGCCGCTGGTGATGGTGGCGCCGCAGGTCGTCTTGTCCCCCATGCGGGCCGCGGGCAGCCCGCCGATCAGGACCACGCCCCCGGTCACTCCGCCCATGGCGGGTTCCACGAGGTTGGCGGGGCCCAGCTCCACGTGCGGGACGCAGGCGTGGATGCTGCCCACCACCGCGGCGGGCCGGCCGCCGATCAGCACGGTCGCCACCCTGACGGCGCCCGGCGGCGGGGTGGTGAGGGCGCCGCCGTGGTCGGTGAGGTCGCCGGTCCGGGCTGCGGGGGGCATGTACGGTCTCCGTTTCGATGGTGCGGTGGTGCGGTGGGGTGAACTGTAGAACAGCTGCGACTGTTTGATGCATCGTCAGTTGATGCGCACGAACGCCCCCTTGAGGATCGCCTCGGCCCCGCCGTCCACGGTGACGGCGGTCGTGCCGCGGATCGTCACCGAGGCGCCGCGCACGTTCACCTCGCCGGTGCCCGCGTCGAGGGTGATCCCGGAGGAGGAGAGGCGCACCGTGCTCCCCGCTGCGCCGCCCGCGCCGTGGACGGTCAGCACGATCTCCCCGTTCTGCTGGTCGAGTTTGACCTCCAGCTTCTTGTCCCCGCTCGCCAGCCGGACCCCGGAGGCGCCGCCCGGCACGTCCAGCAGTTCCAGGCGGTGGCCCGAACGGGAGGCCACCGAGCGGCGGTTGACCTTGCCGGCGGCCGCGTCGACCAGCGGCACGTCGTGCGGCGAGGGCTTGTCCACGCCGTTGTAGAGGCCGCCCAGCACGTAGGGGCTGTCCAGGTCGCCCTGCTCGAAGCCGACCAGCACCTCGTCGTTGACCTCCGGGCTGACCACCCCGCCGCCGCCGTGGCCGCCCCACTGCACGGTGCGCACCCAGTCGGAGACGTACGTGTCGTCCAGCCAGGGGAACTTCAGCTTCACCCAGCCGCGCTGCCCGTCGCCCGGCTCCCGGACGTCGGTGACCACGGCGACGGCCAGGCCCGGCATCCGCGGCCCGCGCGGCGGCGCGTTGCCGCCGGTGACGAGCCCGGCCAGGGAGCGGTCCGGCGAGGCGCTGACCACCACGGTGCTGCGGTAGCCGCGGAAGGGTTCGATCAGGTGGCGCACCCCGGTGACGGTGTAGCGGCCGGAGAAGGCGGCGCCGACGTTGCCCAGGGCGACGGCGCTGCCCGCCCGCAGCCGCGGGTTGCCCTCGGCGACCGCCTCCAGCTCACCGAAGCCGGCGGCCACCGAGGCGGCCACCGAGCGGGCCACGGCGGCCGTCTCCGCCTGGGTGCGGTACGGGGTGTCGGCGACGGTCAGCTTGGCCCGGCCGGGGAAGGCCGAGGCCGCCACCGAGGCGCTCATCCCGGGCAGCACCGTGCGGGAGGTCACCGAGGGCTCGGTGGCGACCAGGGCGCTCTTGGTGGTGACGTTCCAGCCGCGCGCCTCGACGGTGTCCGCGCCGGCCGCACCGGTGAGCACCCCGCGCAGCTCCAGCAGGTTGCGCCCGTACTCCAGGACCATCGGGCTCTGCGGCGCCGGGGTGGACGGCGCCGGGGCGCCGGACGCGGGCTCGGGCCGGACGAACTCCAGCCGCCCGTCGTCGTCCACCCGCACCTGCGCGCCGCTCTCCTGCGCCAGGAACTGCAGGAACTCCCAGTCCGGGACGTTCGCCTGGGACAGCTGCTGGTGGACCACCGGGAACGCGTCGACCCGGCCGCAGGACAGGCCCGCGCCCGCGGCGACCTCGCGGACGATGTCGGCGGTCGTCATGTTCCGGAAGGCCTTCACCCGGCGCCCGCGCATCAGGCGGTGGGTGACCGCCGACGCCCGCACCACGGTGTACGAGCCGGTGGTGTCCACCTCCAGCTCCAGGGCCGTCACCTCGCCGGTGAACAGCCGCACCTGGGTGTGCCCCTGCACGGTGACCACGGACACCCGCAGCGGGGTGCCGATGGTGATGCCCGTCGCGGCGAGGAAGGTGTGGTCCGCGTCCCGGAAGCTCAGCACGGCCGTGTCGGGCAGGCCGACGCTCTCCTCGATGTCGCAGGAGACCAACTGCGCCGCCCAGGCCGGCGGCAGCGGGCCCGGTGCCTCGACAACGGGATCCGCGGCGAACGGCCGGCCGCCCCGGGCCTCGGGAGTCGTCATCGCCGCCCGCCCCGGGTCAGTTCGTCGATCCCCGGCACGATCAGCTCCGCGCCGGGGACCAGCGCCAGCGGATCCTCGATGTCGTTGGCCTCCGCGATGGCCCGCCACGCCGTCGCGTCCCCGTACGCGCGCCAGGCGAGCAGCGGCAGGCTGTCGCCCGCGATCACCCGGTGGGTGCTGCGGGCCTCGGGCGAACCGGAGGTGGGGTTCTGCCCGGCCGGGTCCACGCTGGCCTCGTCGATGGAGAGCGAGCAGACCGCGCGCAGCGGATTGCCGTCCACGTCGAACAGCGTGTAGGTGACGGACAGGCCGGTCAGCACGCCGTTGAACGACGTCGTCTTCAGGGTGCCCCAGTCCAGCCGGATCCAGGGGCTGGCCGGCGTCTTGCGCGCCAGGCTGGTCGGGGTCGGCACGCACGCCGTCATCAGCTGCTCCACCGCCCGCTCCACCGAGTTGTCGTGGGTCGCGGTCGAGTCCAGGAACACGTCGAGGGAGAGCGAACGCGGACCGCTGCCGACGAACTCCGGCAGCGCGGACTGGCCCGCCATCCGGGACGGCGTGCGCCGCCACTCGGTGGTCTTGCGCAGCACCAGGGTCGCCGGGTTGAACTGGAGCCGGAGCTGCGCGAGCGTCCCGCCGGGCTGGGCGCCGACCGTCGACGGGGGCTCCATGATGGTCAGTTGGGCCCGGGTCACGCTCGCGGGGACCGCTGCGGACATCCTGGTGCTCCTCACGATGGGTCGTACGGTCGGTGGGCGGGGCGGGTTGCGGACGTGGACGTGGACGTGGACGTCAGGAGGGGCGGAGGCCCGCGTGGGCGATCTCCAGGGTCTCGATCGCGGCCTGGGAACCGGACGGGTCGAAGGACGGGCCCTCCCACCGCACCGGGACGATCCCGAGCACCTGCCAGCCGATGATCCGGCTCAGGTCGGGGCGCAGTGCCACGATCTCCCCGTCCTTCGGCTCGACCTTCCGGACGATCTCGCCCAGCCAGCGCGTGATCTTGGCGCTGTCCGCGGTGACCGCGCGGGTCAGCGTGATGTTCGTCCAGGTGATCCGGCCCGGCAGCTGCCAGGCGAAGCCGTTGTTGCCGCCCTCCGCGTACTGCTCGATCTCGACCTGGGCACCGAGCCCCGAGCAGGTGGTGAACTCGCCCAGGTCGTTGCCGCCGATGGTCAGGCTGAAGAACACGCTGGTCGCGAAGATGTTGTCGGTCATCGGTTCCGTTCCCTGCTTCCTGCTCCTGCTTGGTGCGTCCTGCTTGCGGCCTGCTGTGCTCAGCGGCGCCCGTCGTACGGCCGCCCGCTGCGCTCCCTCCCCCGGCGCAGCTCGGTGCGCAGCAGCCGCCCGACCGGCTCGACCAGCCGCCGGGCCAACTCGTCCAGCTCGCCGAGCCCGACGCCGCCCGGCTCGGACGGCGGTCGTCCGTCACCGTGGTGGGCGGAAGTGGTCCGGGCGGGCGAGCCGGGCGCCGGGGCGGCCTGCACCGTGGTCGGCGTGCGCGCCGGCACCGCGGTCAGCGGCACCCCGACCAGGCCCGCCTGCTCGGCCACCCGCTGCAACACCTGCGCCGTACCGGGCAATGACGGCGAGGGCGAGGGCGACGGCGGCACGGGCGTGGTCTGGGCGGGCCAGGTGTGAGCGGGTCCGGTCCGGGCGGGCGCGGCGGGCCGTACGGACGGAACAGCACTCATGGCGCGCGACACGACGGGCGAGGACACGGCGGGGAGCCGAGGGCCCGTCGCACCACCCGGACCCGGCTGCGTCCAGGACGCCTGCGGAGACGGGGAGGGCGGGGACGGCGGGGGCGGTGGGGAGGCGGCCGGAAGCCGCTGGAGCGACGGGGCCGCCAGCGGCGTGGGCCGGACCACGGGCGGGCGCGGCACCGTCACCACGGCGGCCGGTGCGGCGGATCCGCCGCGGCCGGGGCGACCGGCGGACGCCGGTGCGGCGAGACGCTGCACGGCCGGGCGCCCCGCGGTCGTACCGCCGCCGTGGCTGCTCTGGCCGATCTGGCTGCTGCGACCGCTCGGCACCGAACTCCCTTGGTCCGACGGCCGATCCGCGCTCCCCCGGCCGGCTGCCTGCCCCGAGGAGCGCCGCGCCCGCACGCTCTGCACCGCGCCCACGGCCCTGCGCACCAGCCCGGACGGGCGGTCCGCCGCCACCCGGTCACGCCCGCCCTCCGACGAACCCCGCACGCGCGAACGCTGCACCGCACCACCCGCGCCGCCCGCCTGAGCCGGCGCCGCTGCGGCCGCGACTGCGGCGCCGGAAGCACCGGATCGCACGGGGCTTGCCTGCGGCCCCGGTTGCCCGACGACGCTACGACTGTCCGCGGCGCCCGGCGTCTGCCGCGCACCGGAACCCGAGCGCTGCACGGCAACCGCAGGCCGACGCCCGGGGCCGCCGGGCGCCGTCGGCTCGGCGGCCGGTTCGCCGTCCGTGCCCGACTGGAGCGCCCTGGGCCAGACGGCCGGCACCACGGGCGGGGCGGCTACCGCCCTGCCTGCGCCGGTCCCGGTAGCCGTCCCGGTCGCGGGTGGCGTCGCCGAGGCCGCCAGGGTGACCTTCATCGGACGTTCCCCGATCAACCCCCGCCTCAGGACACCGAGTTGCGCGGCACGCTGCACCCGCAGGCCCCCGGCCGACGGCCGCACGGGAACCACCGGGCCGCTCCCGCCCCCCTGCGGGGCCCCGGCAGCGCCGGCCGAGCCGGCCGCCCGGGTCGCGGGGACGACCGGCTGCGGCGCAGCGCCCGGCCGACGTTCCGGACCGGTGCCAGAGGAAGTCGTACCGGAATCCGCCCGTCCGTCATCGCCACTCTGCGGCCGGGCCGCCGGTTCCACGCCGCCTTCGCCGGAACGCCGCACAGCACGCTGCACATGCGGCGCCTCGCCGATCGAAGGCGCAGCGGCGGTGGGAACCCTTGATCCCTGAGACCGGCCTGCCGAAGCCCCCGAGCCGGCATCGGAACGCTGCACACGCAGCCCGACACCGGTGGAGCCGTCCCCACCCTGAGATCGACCCGCCGGGTCCGCCGAATCATCACCGGAACGCGGGACGGCTCGCTGCACCCGCGGCCCCTCCCCGGCCAGTGGCAGGGCGGCGGGCGGCGTGCTCTGCGTCGGCACGCTCCCGCTGCTGCCGCCGCCGGTGGCATCGCCCATCGTCGGGCCCGCGATCCGCCCGGCCGGCGCTCGCCCGCCGAGCAGCGGCGCCGTTCGACCCGGCGCGGCAGCCGTCGGCGGCAGCGCGTCCAGGGGCGCGCCGAGGCCCCCACGCGTACGGGCCGGGGTCTGCTCGGGACGCGCGTGTCCGGCCCGTTCGGCAGTCGGCGAGGTCGGCGCTGTCGGCACTGTCTCCGAGGTCCGCGAGCTCGGCGAGGTCGGCGCTGTCGGCGAGGTCCGCGAGCTCGGCGACGAGGGCGCGGGCGAGGGGGTGGCGGCTGCGGACGACGACGTGCGCTGCACGGGAGTCCCGCCGTCGGCGCCGCGCACGGGACGGGAAGCGGCCGGGCCGGCCGGCTCGGCGGTCGCCCGGGCGCGCTGCCCGCCCTCGGCGGCCTCGGGCCCGGCCGTAGCGGTGCCAGTGCCGGTACTGGTGCCGGTGCCCGTGGGCCGGGCCTCGGCGTGGACGACCGGCAGGGCCGACCCGCCCGAGGCTGCGTCAGGGACTCGGGGATCAGTGGCGGCCACGGGTGCGGCGCTCGCGGGCAGCGTGGTCAGGGGCGCGCCCAGGACCGGGCGGGCCGGGGCGGCCTTGCCCGGCGAGGCAGCAGCCCGCTGGACCGTCTCTCCGCCGTGCCCGCTCCTGGTGGGCGCGGCGATGGGGGCCGGGCCGGCCGCCGTCGGCGCGACGGCTCCGCCGTCCTCGGGCGGGTGCGGGCTGCCCGGTGGTTCCGCCGCCGGGCTCGACGGCTCGGCGACAGCGCGCGGCGCCCGGGTCGGTCCCGGGACCACGGTCACCGGGCGCGCGGCCAGTGCCCGGGGGCGCCGAGCCACGGTCAGCGCGTCGCCGACGGGACGCGGCCGTACGGGCCGCACCGGGCGGGCCGGGTCCGCAGCATCGCCGCGACGCGGGGAGGTGCTGTCCTCAGCGGACATCGGCGCACTGCCGTCAGCGCCCACCGAAACCGCCGCCCGGTCCGGCCGGTCGGACCCGCCCGAGCGCGCCGTCCGCGGCGCCGACCGGACGGGAAGCCGCCGCAGCCCACCGGCCCGCTGGACCGGCCGCTGGACGGGCCGGGCCCGCCTCGGCGCCCCCGACTCCTCCGAGTCAGTGAGGTCCGCCGTCGGCTCCGCCTCCGCGGCCCCGACCGTTCCGCTGACGACCGGCAGCGCGAGTTCGTCCCCGCCCCGAAGGCGGCGGCCGACCCGACCGGCCGCGCCACCGCCCGCAGGATGCCCACCGGGGCGGAGGGCAGCACGGCGTGCCCGAGCGGCCCGCACAGCGAGGGGTCCTGCCACGCGGAGAGCCGGGACCGGAACCGCAGGCCGTCGCTGACCCCGTGCGAGGCGCCGGCCAGGGTCGGGACCAGCGGCCGTACGGCACGCCAACCCCCGTCCCCGGCCGCCGTCGGCGGCCGCTGCCCGAGACCGCCGCCGTCACCAGGCCGGGCAGCACCCACCCGGGCATCACCGACCCGGGCGGCACCGACGTCCGTACCTCCGTCCGCCGCACCGCCCGCCTTCCGGCGCCCGATCCAGTCCCGCAACCCCACCCCGCTCACCCGCCTTCGCTGACGCGGGTGTTGAGCCGCGCGATCTCCCGCACCCACTGCGCGCGTTCGCGGTGGGTGAGGTCGAGGATGTCCTCCCGCTGCCAGTGGAAGTGGTAGGCGATGTACGCGACCTCCTCGTACAGCCGAGCAGGCGCGTACGTCACGATTCCCCCAGGCGCCCACCGGCGAGGTCGACCTCGAAGGCGCCGTCGCAGTGCGGGCAGGTCACCGCGGCGCGCGTGTGGCCTTCGCTGTTGATCCGCTGGTAGAGGTCCTGGAGGAAGGCGACGTCGGTGGCGTACATCCGCTCCACGATCCCGGTGTGCACGTCGGTGAGGTCACCGAGCCTGGTGATCACGTGGCTGAGCAGCACCACGCTCAGGTAGGCCGGGTTCTCCTTGACCCGCAGGTCGATCTGCGGCATCAGTTCGTCGCGGGCGGTGGCCAGGCGCATGGTGCCGTGCCGGTGCACGGTGCCCTCGTCGTCCACGTAGCCGAGCGGCAGCTCGAACTCGAACTCGGTGTGCGGCGCCTGCCTCCTGGGCCCCGCCGGCGCCGCCTGCCCCGCGGGCTGCGGCGGCGCCGGGTTCTGCGGGGCCGTGCTCTGCTGGACCGGGCCGCGTTCCAGCAGTTCGTCCAGGCTGATCCTTCGCCTCACTCGACACTGATTTCTTCGAAGACGATGGTCACGGTCTCCGTCGCGGCGCTGGATTCGCCCGCGGTCAGCGTGGGGCCCTCCCAGCGGCTCGCCCAGGCGTTGGTCAGCTGGATCCGCCGCAGGGTGGCACCGGTGGTGTCCTTGACCTCGATGGTGAGGTTCTGGCGCGCGGTGTTGATCGCCCCGTTGTTGAGGGTCTCCTTGATCCAGTTCGAGAACGCGCTGCTCTTGTCGAGGCCGCGGGTGATGGTCACCTCGCCGGGCAGCCGGGCGCCGGGCTGCTTGCGGACGATCAGTTTGCCCTCTTGGGTCACCTGCTTGTACTCGACGACCTCCTGGTCGACCGTCAGGTTGCTGATCTCCTTGACGGACTCGACGTTGTAGCCGCCGAGTTGGACGCCGAAGATGTGTGTGGAGAGCGGATCGCCTTCAGCCATGGCTGCTTGTCACCTTCCGATGAGTGCGGGACGGGGCACCGACGGGGCGCCGACCGTGCTGGTGGTGTGGTGTGGTCACTCGTTGACGAGGCTCGTGCTGTCGGAGAACTGGGACAGCCGGAACACCACGAACTCCGCGGGCTTCACCGGGGAGACGCCGATCTCGCAGACCACCTGGCCGAGGTCGATGGACTCCGGCGGGTTGTTGTCGCGGTCGCACTTGACGTAGAAGGCCTCGGCCGCGGTCTGGCCGAACAGCGCCCCGCGCCGCCACTCCTCGGTGAGGAACGCGGTGATGTTGCGGCGGATGCTGGACCAGAGCCGGTCGTCATTGGGTTCGAAGACCACCCACTGGGTGCCCAGGAGGATCGATTCCTCCAGGTAGTTGAAGAGCCGGCGCACGTTCAAGTAGCGCCAGGCCGGGTCGGAGGAGAGGGTGCGCGCGCCCCAGATCCGGATGCCGCGCCCGGGGAACGCCCGCACGCAGTTGACGCCGATCGGGTTCAGCAGGTCCTGCTCGCCCTTGCTGAGGCGGATCTCCAGGTCCACCGCGCCGCGGATGACCTCGTTGGCCGGGGCCTTGTGCACCCCGCGCTCGGCGTCGCTGCGCGCCCACACCCCGGCGACGTGCCCGCTCGGCGGGACCAGCACGTTGCGGCCGCTCGCCGGGTCGAAGACCTTGATCCACGGGTAGTACAGGGCGGCGTAGCGGGAGTCGAAGCCCGCCTCGTCCTGCCGCCAGGTGCGCATCCGCTGGGCGTCGAGGCCGGGCGGCGGGTCCAGGACGGCGATCCGGTCGCCCATCTGCTCGCAGTGCGACATCACCGCCAGCTGGACGGTCCGCAGGCCTTCGCCGTCGAGGTCGCCGCGCTGGTAGGCGCTCATCAGGTCGGGCACCGCGACCATGGTGATCTCGTCGATCGCCTCCAGGCCGGAGAAACCGGTGCGGGCGGCCGCGTCGCCGACGTACTCGGCGGGGTCGAGCCGGGTGGCGGGGGCCGCGACCGGCCCGGTCGCGGGCGCGGCGGCGAGGGCCTGGGTCTGGCGCTCGGGGCGGCTCGGCGCGGTGCCGGGCTGTTCGGCGACCGCGATCAGCTTGGACTCGCGCAGCTGGGTGACGACGTAGCCCTTGGTGCTCTTGCGGGTCGAGACGTCGTACGTCTCCGCGACCTCACCGCCGCGCCGCACCAGCAGGCGGAACCGGTCCTCGGGGACGTTCTCGCCCTCCACGTCGGCGATCTCGACGGACACCTCGCCGCCCGCGCCGGGCAGCGCGGAGTAGAGGAAGCCGGCGATCGCGACGGGCGGGGGCGCGCTCACGGCGCGGGCGGGGGCGGCACCGGCGGCCCGCCGGGCCGGGTCGCCGACCCGTACGACGTAGGCGGAGCCGCCGCCGTTGGCGAAGTAGCCGTACACGGCGTGCGCCAGGTAGGTGCCCTCGGTGAACCCGCCGAACCGCTGGACGTACTGGTCCCAGTTGGTCACCAGCGTGGGCTCGTGGAAGGGGCCGGTCTCGGCGAAGCCGACGAAGGCGGCGACGGCCGTGCCGACGCCCTCGATCGGCCGCGCACCGGACTGGACCTCCTCCACGTACACGCCCGGGGTGAGGTACGACGGCATTCGCGCTCCTTCGGATGGCCGGTCATTCGTCCCCGAGTCTGCTGCCGGGGCGCCGCCCGGGGACATGTCCGCAGGTCCCGCGCCGGGGGCAGGAACGTTTGCCCCGACGGGCACCGCCCCCGGTACCCACAGGTAGCAGGGGCCCCACGGGAGCCCGTGTCACCCCCGCCCGGCGTCCCCGATGATGCCCAGCCACGGCCCGAACTCGCTCTCCAGCACCAGTCGCCCGAGCTTGCGGTACTCCCCGACCACCGCGGCGACCAGCTGCGCCATGCCCAGCGGGGCGCCCGTCCCGGCGGCCAGGTAGGCGGCGGAGACGGCGCAGGCCCGGATGGAGCCGCCGGTGAGCTCGAAGTTCCGGGCGCAGAAGTCCAGGTCGAGGTCGTCGCCGCGGGGCAGCCGCGGCCCCAGGCAGCGGTCCCAGAGCACCCGCCGCTGCGCCTCGTCCGGCAGCGGGAAGTCCGCGATGACGTCCAGTCGGCGGGTGAACGCCTCGTCGAGGTTGGCGCGCAGATTGGACGTCAGCAGCGCGATGCCCTCGAAGGACTCCATGCGCTGGAGGAGGTAGGCCGTCTCCACGTTGGCGTGCCGGTCGTGGGCGTCCTTGACCTGCGAGCGCTTGCCGAACAGCGCGTCCGCCTCGTCGAACAGCAGGACGCCGTTGACCTGCGAGGCCTCGGTGAAGATGCGCTCCAGGTTCTTCTCGGTCTCGCCGATGTACTTGTCGACCACGGTGGACAGGTCCACGACGTACAGCTCCATGCCGAGTTCCGCGGCGACGACCTCGGCCGACATCGTCTTGCCGGTGCCCGACTCCCCCGCGAACAGGGCGATCACGCCGTTGCCGCGGCCGCCGCCCGGGCGCATCCGCCACTGGCCGAGCACCTGGTCTCGGTGCCGGGCCCGCAGCACGAGTTCGCGCAGCCGGCCGGCGGTGGGTTCGGGCAGGACCAGGTCCGCCCAGCCGACCGCGGGCTCGATCCGGCGGGCCAGGCGGGCCAGACCGGCGCCGTTCTGCGCCCGTACGGCGGTCCGCAGGTCCTCGGCGCGCACCGGACGCCGCTCGGCGGCCGCCGTCCGGGCCGCCACCGCGGCGGCCCGCTCCAGCTGCTCCTGGTCGACCCGGTAGGCGGCCACCGCCTCGGCCAGCTCCGGCGGCAACGCGCCGTCGGCCGACTCCCCGGCCAGGGCGCGGGCCCACTGCTCGGTGCGGTCGCGCGCGTTCGGCGGCGGGACGGTGACCACCACGGGACTTTCCCGTGCCCAGGCCGGATCCCACACCTGCGGGCCGTGCACGACCAGCGGGACGGCTACTCGCCCGCTCGCCTCTTGGACGCTCGGAGCGCCTGCGAGCTCCGCGCACAGCTCGCGCACCAGGGCGGCGCGCTCGGGACGTTCGGGTTCGAGCCGGTCCAGCGGGCCGAGCACCACCCCGCACCCGGCCAGCCGGGCCTCGCGGGCGAGCACCCGGACGACTCCTCCGGCCGGGCGGGCGGCCAGCGCGGCGGCGTCGACGACCAGGGGCGGCGGGCCGTCGGCCGCCAGGGCCGCCACGGCCAGCGGGCCGGCCGTCCCGGCCCGGTCCAGCAGGTGCACCGGCCCGCCGCACGCCGCCACGGCGCGCAGCCGGTCGGCGGCGGGCCGGTCGACACCGGGCCAGGGGCGCTCCTCGGGGGCGGCCCGGCGGGCCACCCCGGCGAGCGCGCCGTCCGGTTCGTCGTCGCCGAGCAGATGGGCCGTCACCCGGTCCGGCACGCGCAGGGTGCGGGAGAGCAGCGGGCGCTCCGGCTCGCCGACCTCCAGCAGGCCGCCGGCGATCAGCGGGGCCCGGACCGAGAAGCGGGAGCGGCCCGCGCCGGCCCCGGGCAGTCCGCACAGTTCGAGGGCCAGCCCGATGGTCGCCCGGCGGCGGGTCAGGTCGTCGTTGAGGTAGCCGTAGAGCTGTTCGAAGCGGGTGTCGAGGTCGGGGGCGAGGGCCACCAGCAGCAGGTCGAGGTCCACCGGCAGCAGCCCGAAGGCGGCGCTGAGCCGGGCGAGCCGCGAGCCGGGCGGCGGCGCGGGCGAGTCCCCGGCGGCGGCGTTCCGGGGGTGGGCGCCCTCGGGCGCAGCACGGCCGCCGTGCACCGTGGCGGAGGCCGCCAGGATCCGTTCCACCGCCTCCGGGCCGAGGTACTGGCCCCGGTACGGGTCGTCCGGGTCCGGGTCGTCGGCCCGGCGCTCGCGCACCGCCGTACGGACCCGTTGCTCGACCCGGTGCAGCCGCTCCCAGAGGTGGTCGGGGCCGGTCGGCGCCGGCCGGGTGGCCGTTCCGAGGTCCGGGCTCATCGTGCCCCGCCGCCCCTCGGCCGGCGGCCCGGCGGCAGCCCGCGCTCGCGGGGCGCGGCGAAGCCGTCGGCTCCCGGGTCCGTACCGCCGTGGTAGCGCAGCCGGCGGCCCGGACCTCCGGTGCCCGCCGTACCCGGCGCGTCCGCCGCGTCCGCCCGGCCGATGGACTCGGTGCGCACCACCAGTCCCTCGGTGACCGGCGGTCCGGCCGGGGTGCGGCCGCCGGGCAGCGGGGCGAGCAGCCTGAGGTCGATCGAGGGGCGCAGCTCCCCGCCGAGCCCCGACCAGACGTCGGACACCGAGGGCAGGCCGGTGTCGCGCCCGGCGATGTCGAGCCCGACGGTCAGTCCGAGCTCGGCGAGCGTCCCGGTGAGGACCCGGGCGGGCAGCGCGTCCACGGCGGTCAGGCACTGCAGGACCTCGGCCAGCAGCCGGTGCTCGTCCTGCGGCCGGTTGGTCCAGACGGTGACCAGGTAGGCCAGCTCGAACCAGCGGGGGGCGGGGCGGTGGCCGACCACCAGGCCGTCGGCGTCGTGCTCGGCGATGGTGCCGGCCTGGCGGCGGCCGGTCTCCTCGCGGATCCCGTAGAGGAAGACGCTGACCGTCGGCGCGGTGCGCCGGGCGGTGAAGTCCCGGGTGGGCGCGTCGAAGGCCACCTCGATGCCGCGCTCGGGCAGGCCGGCCTCGGCGAGCAGCAGCCGCAGCGCCTCGTCGACTTCGTGGATCACCGGCGTTCCACCTCCCCCGGCGGGCCGATGTTGCCCTCGACCACCAGGAAGGGCGTGGTCACCGGGGAGAATCCGGGGCCGTCGGCGGTGATGGTCCGCGGGCCGGTCTCGTCCTTGGGGAGGATGAGCAGCTGACCGGCGAAGGTGCCGTCGGCCCGGGGGAAGGTGGGCGCCGCGGCGGCGGTGATGCCGGGCTGCCAGGTGAACCGCACCGGTGCCCCGGGCGGGAAGTCCACGCCGCGCACGGAGGTCACGAAGCCGGGCTTGCCGATGGGCGGGACGGCGACGATGCGGGGCTGGAGGATGCGCAGCGGGGTGCTCGCCCGGTGCGGTCCGGGGGTGGCGTCGGTGCCGGTGGTGGTCAGTTCGGCGGTGATGGTGGTCTCCAGTACGGCCACGGGTGCGAGCACGACCCGGACCACCTGGCTGCCGCCGGGGCGCAGGTCGGCCAGGGTGCAGCCGGTGCTCCGGCAGCCGGGCGGCAGTGCCTCGGTGGGCACGCCCGCGGGCAGGCCGAGGGTCAGGCGCAGCCCGGTGGCGAGGGCCTGGCCGGTGTTGCGCACGGTGTAGCTGACGGTCACCCGGCCGCCGACGTAGCCGGGGTTGGGCTGGGCGTCGACGGACACCTCCGGGCCGGCCTGCGGTGCCGGGACCGTGTCGGGGGCCGGCGGGGGCGGTGGCGGTGCGGGGGTCGGCGTGGCGGGCGGTGTCGGGGTCTCCGAGGCGGTCGGTGACGGCGTCGGGGTGGGGGTCGGCGAGGGGGTCGGTGCGTCCTGCACCGGCAGCAGGGTCTGGGCGGAGTCGTCCTCGGGGTTGGGGTCGGCCACCGTCCCGGTGACGGTCCAGCCGAAGGGCTGGGTGCCGCTGCGGGTGCCGATCAGACGGGCCGTCACCCGGACCACCGCGTGCGGCGCCAGGGTGCCGAGCTCGCAGCGCAGCGCCCCGGCGTCGCACGTCCCGACCGGGCTGGTCAGCGCGCCGAGCCGGGCGCCGGTGGGCACCGAGGCCGTGAGGACGGTGCCGGGCGAGGGCGCGGGGCCCTTGTTGGTGACGGTGATCGTCACGTCCGTGCCGCCGTCGACGGGGACGACCGGGGTGCGCCCGGGTGCGCTGAGCGCCAGGTCGACGGACTGCTGGACGGCCGGCTCCTTCTGGCGGCCCGGCAGTCGCCGGTCGAGCGGGGTGAGGCTGCGGGACGCGAAGTCGTAGAGGGCCAGTCCTTCCGGCGAGTTCGGCGGCAGGGCGCGGCGCGCGGTGAGGACCAGCTGGGCGCTGTTCGCCGTCCAGGCGACGTCGCGGGGCTGGAAGGGGCCGGCGTCGGTGGTTTCGGGCAGCGGGCGGGTGCAGGCGCCCTTGTCCCCGTCGAGCCCGGTAGGCAGGACCACCGTGCAGTCGGCGCCGGTGGGCGAGGCGACCAGGATGCCGTCCCGGCGGTTGTTGCCGCCGTCGCCGGCCTTGCGGTTGAAGGCGATGCGCCGGCCGTCGGGCGAGAACGCGGGGCTGTCGTCGATGACGTTGCAGGCGCCCGGGCAGAGCGTCCGGCTGAGGTCGCTCTGCCGGGTGAGGTCGTCGGCGGGCACGGTCCACAGGTGCAGGTTGCCGGCGTTCCCGTCGACCACCGCGGTGCGGGAGAAGACGATCAGCTTGCCGTCGGGGGACCAGAAGGGCTGGCCGTCGGAGGCGCCCTGCTGCCCGGCGGGTGGCTGGACGGTGCCGACGATCGTCCCCGTGGAGACCTCGGCGATCAGGATCCGTCCCGGGCGCCCGGGTTCCCGGCCGGTGGCCGGGGTGCTGCGGCTGAACACGACCAGCCGGCCGTCCGGCGAGACGGAGGGGTCGGTGTCCCGGTCGAGCGGGCCGCGCCCGGCGAGGTTCATCGGGTGCGGGTCGCCGCCGTCGGCGTCGGCCAGCCAGATGCGTTGGATCCGCCCGGCGGGCGAGTCCTCGTAGCGGGTCACCACGATCTGCCGGCCGTCGGGCGTGTAGGTCTGCCGCTCGTACCAGGGGTCGAAGCCGGGGCGGGGGTGGAAGAGCGGGTCGGCCGCCGGGTCGGGATCGGTGTTGGCGGCGGCGGCCGGGTCCTCCCGGAGCACGCTGACGCCCAGGTCGCGCGGGTCGCCGCCGTCGGGCCGGACGTCCTGGACGTCGGCGACGTTGGAGCCGGATGCGCTGGTCTGCTCCACCACCGGGCCGCCCCCGCTCTGGGGGCCGAGCCAGGTCGGCGTGGCGGTCAGCCGGTCGGCCCGGTAGAGCAGTCGGGGCGGGGTGCAGTCGCAGGTCGGTGCCCGGTACAGGTTCACCACCGGCGGCTGGGTCGGGTCGGGCTGCGGGCTCGGGTCCTTGGGGTCGAGCAGGTCGGCGCTGAGGAAGAGCACCCCGGTGCCGTCGGCCAGCCAGGCGGCGGAGCCGGTCTTCCAGGTGGAGCCGGTGCCGGGGAAGAAGGCCTTGTCGCCGCCGGTGGGCGAGGTGAGCATCAGGGTCCGGCCCTGGTCGCCGCCCTTGTCCCAGGTGTAGACGATCTGGTTGCGGTGCGCGTCGTCGTTCACCGGGTTCCAGGTCGGGTCGACGGCGTCCCCGACGTTCACGTCGGTGACCTTGACGGGCGCGCCGCCGGTGAACGGCCGCAGGTAGATCTGCCGGTGGGACGGTTCGCCGGTGCACGAGTACGCGATCCACTTGCCGTCGGGCGAGACGGTCGGGTGGGTCTCGTCGGCCGCGCCGTCGGTGATCCTGCGCAGCCCGCTGCCGTCCCGGTTCACCGCCCACAGGACGCTCTGCGGGGTTCCGTCGTCGCGGGGCTCCCGCGACTCGAAGACCACGCCCTTGCCGTCCGGGGCCAGTGCCGGGTGGGCGGTGTCCATGCCGGTGGTGAGCCGGTGCACCGCGCCGGCCGCGTCCCGCAGGTAGACCTGGGGCAGCGGGCCGTCCCGCAGGCTGGTGAAGACCAGTTCGTCGCCGCGGGCGGAGGGGTCCTGGTCGAAGTGGACCGGGCCCGGCCCGAACAGCGGGGTGCTGGACTCCGTGCCGGTCACCCGGCCGAGGCCGCGGTGGTTGGTACCGGCGAAGACGATCCGCCCGGCGGCCGGGTCGGCCACGGCGGCCGGGGCCGCGGGGACGCCCTGGCCCCCGGGGGCGGAGCTGCCCAGGGTCACCACGGCGGCGGCCAGCGCGAGCAGCACCGCGACGGCGGCCCGGGCCGGCCGCCGGATGGAACGGGGAGTGCCGGTGGCGCCGATCACGCTCGACCTCACAGGTTGACAGGGGCGGTCTCCGGCAGTCTCCCCGGCCCGGGCGCCCGGGAACAGGGCCCGGGCACCCGAGCCGGGGGTAACGACCGGTGTCCCCGGAGGGCAGCCCGCCGGGGGCGGCCGGCCCGGTGGCCGCCGTCGGGCCGGCCCGGGCCTTGTCTTCACACCCCCGCCTGCGGGCCGACGCCGGCGCCCGCGCTCTCAGATGAGTCCGCGCCGCATGGCGTAGCCCACGGCGTGCGCCCGGTTGCGCAGGCCCAGCCGCGTGATGATCTCGTGCAGCACGTTCTTGACGGTGCGTTCGGAGTACGAGGTCTTGGCGGCGATCTCGCTCGTGTCGAAGCCCTCGGCGACCAGCCGGAGCATCTCCGCCTCCCGGGCCGTCAGGGTCGACAGGGTCAGGCCGCGCCCGTCGAGCATGGTGCGCTGGAGCATCCCGATCCGGTCGAGCAGTTCGCCGAGCAGGTCCCCGGGCATCACGCCCTCCCCGTTGGCCAGGGCGGTGATCAGGTGCACCAGCCGGTCCTGGTCCGCCTCCGAGCGGCGCAGCACGGCAGCGACCCCGTTCTCGACGATGGTCTGCAACCCACCGGCCTCGAACTGACCGACCACCAGGCCTATTCGGCCCGAGGTGGCGAGCCGTAGCCGGCGCAGGTGCTCGGCCACCGCCTCGGTCAGCGCGTCGACCACCAGCAGGGAGACCTCCGCCCGCGCCGCGTCGGCCTCGCTCAGCAGCTCCACCTCGGGCCGCTGGCGCAGCTGTTGGACGACGCCGGTCTGCAGGATGATGTCCTCCGCGTACACCGCCACGGGCACCTGGGCGGGCTTGCCGCGCACCTGGGCGGGGATGCCCGCCCCGGCCCGGCGGGCGCCGGCAGAGCGTGGTGCCACCACCGTTCGCCGGGTGGTGACGGCCTCCTCACGGGCTGTGTCGGTCGAAGTCATCGTCGTACTCCATCTCTTCACTGGAAACAAAGGGTGGTGGCGGCCGGCGGCCGCGGGCGGGACCGGCTCCGGCCGGGGGCCGGGTCTTCGAGCTCCCGCCTGCGCCGCGACGGGGCCGGGCAGGGCCGGTCCGTCCGCGCGGGCAAGGGGCGTGCCCACAGCTTGCCCGTACGGCCCTCTCCCCGGACGGTCCGACATGCCTACCGTCACACCATGACCACATCCGCCGAACTCGGCCTGCCCGCACTGACGGTGGCGCCCGGTGGCGTGGCCACCACGACCCTGACGGTACGCAACGACCTGGACATCGTTGAGGCGTACTCGCTGGAGGTGGTCGGCGACTGCGCCGCCTGGACGACGGTCGAGCCGGCCCGGGTCTCCCTCTATCCGGGGACCTCCGAGACGGTGACGGTGCGCCTGGCGCCCCCGCGTTCGCCGAGTTCGCGGGCCGGGGAGTTCCCGCTCGGCATCCGGGTGTTGCCGGCCGAGCACCCCGAGCTGGTGACGGTGCCGGAGGCCACGGTCACCGTGACGCCGTTCCAGGAGCTGCAGGCGGCGCTCGCGCCGCGCCGCCGCCGCGGCTGGCTGCGCGGACGCTACCGGGCCTCGGTGCGCAACCTCGGGAACGCGCCCGGCACGGTGGCCCTGACCCCCGGTCAGGCCGGCGAGGACCTGCGGTTCCGGGTCACCCCGGAGCGACTGCGGCTCGAACCCGGCGAGTCCGCCGAGCTGCGGCTGCAGGCGCGCGCCCGCAAGCTGATCTGGTTCGGCAAGCCGGCCTCCTGGCCGTTCGAGGCCACGGTGGGCCCGCAGGAGGCCGCGGGCGGTACGGAGGGGGGCGGCCAGGGCACGAGCGGCACCGCTTCGGACGGCAAGACCCCGACTCCGGCTCCGGCCCCGGCCACCGCCCCGACGGCCCTGCAACGGCCCGTCCTGGAGGGCGAGTTCCTCCAACTGCCGGTCTTCCCCAAGTGGCTGCTCGCGCTCCTGGCGCTGCTGATCGCGCTGCTGCTGGCCTGGTTCGCGCTGGTCCGCCCGGCGGTGCGCAGCTCCGCGAAGCAGGCCGCCGAGCAGGCCGTCGCCGTCGCCCAGCAGAGCCCCACCCCGGCCGCGCCGCCCGCCGGCACTCCCGAGGGCGGCGCGCCGACGGCCCCCGCCGCCGGGAGCACCGGCAGCCCGGCCAAGCCCGGCTCCGGGCAGCCGGGCACCGGCGGCCGGACCTCCGGTCCGGGTGGCCTGGCGGTGCCCGGGAGCGGGCAGCAGGGCTCCGCCACGATCGACGTGCAGACCGCGAACGGCGCCGCCGCGACGGGCAGTTACCAGGTGCCGCACGGCAAGGTCTTCGACATCACCGACATCGTGGTCGCCAACTTCCAGGGCGACCAGGGGCTGGTGACGATCACGGCCGGGAACCAGACGATCACCACCATCGCCTTGGAGACCTTCCGCAACCAGGACTACCACTGGGTGACTCCCATCCAGGTCCCCGAGGACCAGGCAGTGACGGCGAGCGTGACCTGCGAGTCACCCGGCACGCCGGCCTCGGGCAAGCAGGCGGCCACGTGCCACGAACTCCTCAACGTCAGCGGGACGCTGAGTGACATCAGGCAGGGGAACTGATTCGGTGTGCAGGCTGACTTTCCTCTCCGGGCGTCCGGGGCGGAAAGGTGCCCGGATGCCGCGAATACGTCAATAGGCCCTCGTCCGCCCGGACCGACCCGTTCGTCCACGTGTTCTCCCCCTCCCGTATCTCCTCTCACATCCTGTGACCATGTCAACACCCGCCGGATACCGTCGCTGGTCCGACCGGCTGCGACAACCCGTCCGGGCCCGTACCAGCCGGGCCGGACTGCCCTTCCGGGACAGTCCGGCCTGTCCCTGACGGGCAATCAGTACGGCCCTGAGGGGCAGCGAAGTCTGCCCCGGTGCGCAGCTGACGTCCCGCCTACTCGGCAGTAGCGTGGTGCTGCTCCCGTACCGGAGGCGCCGACGGAGCCGCCCGCGCACCGACCGACCCCTCCAGAAGGAGGAATCACGTGCGCGCTCACGAACCGCAGCGGCGAGCCGACCGCTCCCCCGCCGCCACCCGCCCGGTGCGCTCGGGCGCGGGGGCCGGCAGTGCCCTGGCCCTGCAACGGACGATCGGGAACGCCGCGGTGGCCCGCCGGATCGAGCGGGCCCGGCGCGGATCCGCCGGTGCCGCCGGTGCCGCCGGTGCCGGGCCGGAGGAACTGCCCCTGCAGCGCTCCCTGGTGCACGAGGTGCTGCGGACCGCAGGACGGCCGCTGGACGGCACGACCCGCCGCGACATGGAGTCCCGCCTCGGGGCCGACTTCTCCGACGTACGGCTGCACACCGGCAGCACGGCCCGCGCCTCCGCGGCCGAGGTCGGCGCCCGCGCCTACACCTCCGGCAACCACGTGGTCCTCGGCGAGGGCGGCGGAGACCGGCACACGCTGGCGCACGAGCTCACCCACGTCATCCAGCAGCGCCAGGGGCCCGTCCCCGGCACCGACCGCGGCGACGGCCTGCGGGTCTCCGACCCCGCCGACCGCCAGGAACGCGAGGCGGAGGCCAACGCCGTCCGCGCCCTGTCCGCCCGGCCGGTCCACGAGGAGGCGCCCGCCGGCGTCGGTCCGGGCCCCGGCCCCCGGGCCGGGGAGGCGGTGCAGCGGATGCCGCCCAAGCGGGACGCGGAGACCGCCGGCATCCGCGGGAGCAGCCCGCCCGCGACGGGCCGGCGCACCCGGGGCAAGGCCCGTGCGGAGAACCTGGACCTCAACCGGCCTGTCCTGGAGTTCGAGTCGGAGTACGAGGGGCCGTCCACCCAGAAGCTGCGCGCCTCCCAGAGCATCGGCTTCCGGCAGGTGGCGCGGTTGAAGAACCCGCCGGGCGCGCCGCAGCGGGTCTCCAGCAACTACCACTTCTGGCAGGAGGTCTCCGACTCCAGCGTGCAGGTCATCGAGTCGGGCGAGGAGTTCAAGGAGCACGCGTCCAACCGCGGGTGGGTGCAGGACGGCCCCTACCGGCCGCGCTACACCAACGCGGTCATCAACGACGTGCAGGACAAGATCGAGTTCAACGACAACCCCGGCTTCTCCACCACGGCGGCGATGACCTCCGGGTACTGGCTGAAGTCCTACACCGTCACGTTCCGCTGGAAGGTCGCCCGGAACACGGGCACCTGGAACCGGAACGCGCCGTGCTGGAGCAGCCCGGAGGTCCAGCACACCGTGGTCTCGGAGTTCGACCCCGCCGACCCCGAGAAGGACGCCCCCATCACCGCACGCCCGGCCGGGCACTTCACCTGGAACGTCGACCTCTCCACGCCGGCCGCCGAGGCGGCGGACTGACCGGCTCAGTGGCGGGCGAGCCCGTCGAGCATCGACTGCAGGGTGAAGTCGAAGCGTTCGTGGCCCGCTCCGGCGGTGAGTTCGGCGGCATGGCGCCTGAGCTGGGGGAAGGTGTCCGGCAACGCGGCGAAGCGGCTGCGCAGTTCGTCCCGGCCGACGCCCCATCCACTGGCGCAGTGGCCGCGCAGGGAGGCTTCCAGGGCGTAGGCGTTGACGTAGAGCAGCAGGGAGTCGATGCCCCAGGCGGCGGCCTGCGGGGCGACGCCTCCGGCGAGCAGGACGGCGAGCATCCCTTCGGCCAGCCGCAGGGTGTCCTCGTTGGTGGGGGCGGCGGCGAGCGCGGCCCGGGAGAGGCCGGGGTAGCGCAGGTACTGGTCGCGCAGCCGGGTGCAGACGCCGGTGATCTGCTGCCGCCAGGCGGCCGGGTCCGGCGCGGGCAGGTCGATCTCCGCGCAGAGGCGGCCGATGAGCAGTTCGCCCAGGTCCTCCTTGTTGACGACGTGGGCGTAGAGCGACGCCGGGCCGGTGTCCAGGGCGGCGGCGACCCGGCGCATGGTCAGCGCCTCGTAGCCCTCCTCCGCCACGATGCCGAGCGCCGCGTCGACGACGGCGTCCACCGTGATCGGCCTCGTCCGCCGCCCCCGCGCCGGCAGCGCGCCCGCCTCGGCGTCGGGCCGGAGGTGGCGCGCTGCGCGGCGTTGCTGCGGGGTGGATGCCATGGCCCGAGCGTACCGGAGGATCGAACCGCGTTCCGTAGCGGACGAACAGCGTTCCTCCGGCCCCTCCGGGAGGGGTCACCAGCACATCCGCTACTGCCTGGGGCCGGCCACGGCGTAGAGCAGGGTGCCGGTCACCAGCAGGGCCGCGGCGGTCGCGGTGGACGCCGCCGTACCGGGCGGGAAGAGCATCCACTTGGCCACCTCCCCCACCCGGCCGTCCGGGGTCGGGACGAGCACGGTGAACCCGAGCCAGCCGGTCGGCAGGGCCCAGGCGAACTGCGCCCCGCACAGCACCGCCCCCAGCGCGGCCAGCCCGACCAGGCCGGCGCTGTCCCGGACGACGACCTCGACGGGGGCGAGCTGCCCTCCCGCCGCCCGGACGGCCAGCAGTGCCGCACCGGCGGCCGCGCCGATCAGCAGCACGTGCGCCGCCCGGCGCGGCGCCCAGCGGATCGCGGCCGTCCGCTCCAGCACGACGTCCGGCCCGCCGAGCCCGACGGAGCCCGCCACCACGTTCGCGGTGAGCGCCAGGACCACCGTCCCCAGGTCCGCCGGGCCGCCCCGGTCGAACAGCCACACCGCCGCCGCCACCAGCAGGACCACGGCCGCCGAGGCGGGCACCTGCCGGGACCGCGCGTACAGGGCCGACCACCTCATCGCGGCTCCTCCCCCGCCAGGACCGGAAGCCAGTTCCGGCCCGGGCAGGACAGGGCGGCGGCACGGAGCCCGACGATCCGCGCGCGCTGCTCGTCCGGTGGCAGCGCCGTCAGGCCCTGCCAGGCGGCGTCGGCCTCCGCCCAGGTCCGGAGCGCGTACGCCTCCGTGCCCTTCTGCTCCAGCGGCCGCAGCCCGGGGTCGTGCAGGGCCCAGCTCGCGGCGACGCTCTGGGCCGCGATGTCGGCGTGGTCTCCGCTCTCCCGGTCGTTGTACGGGCGACAGTTCGGCACCAGGCCGTACCCGACCAGCAGGCGGGTCAGCTGCTCGCCCGTCGTCCCGTCGAGCAGCCGGTCGTCGAAGTCGACGAGTACCGTGCCCCCGGTGATCCCGCGTGCGTCGCCCAGCGCGCGCAGCGCGGTGTCCTCCCGCACCGAGGTCGGCGCCGCGTCGCCCAGGACGCCGTGCAGCACGCTCAGCGCCTCCCTGCCGCGCAGGGCGAGCTCGGGCAGGCGCGAGCTGTTCGCCCGCGTCACGCACACCGGTCCGTCGCAGACCTGGGCGGCGGCGGCCCGGTCGACCACGTAGGTATCGCGCGGGTCGCCCGGGAGCACCGGCAGGGCCAGCGCCGCGCCGGCCAGGACGGGGAGCACCGCGAGCAGCCGGGCCCGGCGGGTCACCGCCGAGAGCAGCGCGAAGCCGGTGGCGAGCAGGCCGAGCAGCCAGAGCGCCTGGCCCAGGTGCACGGAGCCGGCGAGCGTCAGCAGCATCTGCCGCGGCTCCGCGATCGACGGTGACAGCTGGGCGAGCCGGTTCGGCGCCGTGCTCGACGGCAGTGCCCCGTCGCTCCTCGCGTTCACGAGGACGTCCGCCAGCAGGAGGGCGAGGACCACCAGGGCGGGCGGGGTGAACACCGACGGCAGCGTCCGCGCGACGCCCATGCCGAACACGGCCCCCGCGACCAGGGCGAGCGCCGCCACCAGTGGGATCGGCAGCCAGCCGAGGTGCGTGAACGTGGTGGCGCCGAGGGCGACCTGGACCCCGCCGACCGCGACGACCAGGCCGAAGCCCGAGGCCAGCGCGAGCGCCAGCGCCCCGGCCGGCAGCGCTGCCCGGCGCCAGGCCGGCCGCGGTGTCGTCACCAGCAGTTCGGCCATCCGCGAGCGGGCGTCGCGAAGCCCGTACACCGCGCCCAGGCCGACCACGAGCGGCCACCAGAAGGCCAGCAGGTACCGGGTCCACAGGGCCATGGAGGTCCACTGCGCCGTCCACCCTGCGCCGCCCCGCCACCAGACCCCGTCGATCAGGCAGAAGACCGCCAGGCTGCCGACCCCGACGACGAGGCCGGGCCAGGGGGCGGCGGAGCGCTTCAGCTCGGTGCGCAGGAGTCGTCCGATCACCAGGTGCCCCCGGCCGGCCGGAGGTGCGCAGCAGTGCCGAGTAGCCGCGCTCCAGCGGGCTGTCGCCCGGGTGCTCGGCGCTGCCCGCCGCGGCGAGGTCCTGCGGCGTGCCCTGGAAGACCAGCCGGCCCTCGGCGAAGAGCACCACGTCGGAGCAGGCGGCGGCGACGTCCTCGACCAGGTGGGTGGAGACGACCACGCAGGTGTCGCGGCCGAGCTCCTGCAGCAGTTCGCGGAAGCGCAGCCGCTGCGCCGGGTCCAGGCCCGCGGTCGGCTCGTCCAGCAGCAGTACGGCGGGGTCGTTGACGATGGCCTGGGCGATGCCGGCCCGCCGCACCATGCCGCCGGACAGGGTCTTCATCCGGTGGTCGGCGCGGTCCGCCAGGCCCACCCGCTCGACGGCCCGCTGGACGGCCCCGGGGATGTCCGCCTTCGGGACCTCCTTCAGCCAGGCCATGTACTCGACGAACTCGCGCACCGTGAAGCGCTTGTAGTAGCCGAAGTCCTGCGGGAGGTAGCCGATCCGGCGGCGCAGGGCGCGGTGGTCGCCCGGCCGGCCCACCGGGGTGCCGAGCAGTTCCAGCTCGCCCCCGGCGGGGCGCAGCACGGTGGCCAGCGCCCGGATCAGGCTGGTCTTCCCGGCGCCGTTGGGCCCCAGCAGGCCGTGGGCGCCGGTGCCCAGGGCGAGGTCGAGCCCGTCGACGGCCAGTTTCCGCCGTCCGACGCGGACCTTCAGGCCGTCGGCCCGGATCTCCCAGGCGTAGGTCTTCGGCGCGGTGTCGGCCGTGCTCGTCATGGGCGTCATGCGGTGGTGCCTGTCATGCGGTGGTCCCTTTCGAGGGGCTTGGGAGTCTTCGGGGTGTTCAGGGTCTTCAGGGGCTTGGGGGTCTTCGGGGTCTTCGGGGTCTTCGGGGTGTTCAGGGTCTTCAGGGTCTTAGGGGTCTTCGGGGTCTTCGGGGTCTTCGGGGCGAGGACGGCGTCACAGCGTCGGATACGCGTTCCTGCGGACGACCACCGCGCCGGCGCCGAGCGCCAGCAGCAGCCCCCACAGCGGCAGTTGCTCCGGCTGGAGGGCGGCGGGGACGCGGCCGGAGACCCACGCGGGTGCTGCGACGAGGGCGCCCCAGGCGGCGGCCAGCCCGACGGCGGCGCGGGTCACGCCGACCACGCTGCCCAGCGCCAGGGCGGTGGAGGTGAAGGCCAGCGAGGGCAGCAGCCACTGCGCGGCCGTCATGGTGCCGGTCAGCCGGCCGCCCGCCAGCAGCGCGGGCACGACCACCAGGAGCACCGCCGTGGTGCGCCGGAGCAGCAGGGGCAGGCCGGCCCGGGCGGTCGAGGCCGTCAGTTCGTACGCCGGGTCGAGGGCCCGCGACCAGGCCGCGGCGACCCCGCACAGCGGCAGTACGGGTGCGAGCGGCAGCACGGGCGAGGCCGTGCCGGACAGCAGCGGCGGCGCGAGGGCGGCCAGCAGCAGCGCGATCAGGGTCACCAGGGCGGTCGTCGCCAGCCACGGGGTCAGCACCGGTGTCAGCCAGGCCGACACCCACCGGGGGCGGAACCGGCGCGCGGGCGGGCGGCCGGCCGCGTCCAGCTGCGGTGCCAGGCCGGCCCGGACGGTGTCCACGAGGGCGGCGATGCCGGGCGCCCCGGTGGCCACGGAGTCGGCCAGGCGGCCGCGGCAGGGCGCGCAGGTCTCCAGATGGGCCTCCAGCGCCCACACCGTGTCCGCCGGCAGCGCCGTGTCGCCGCGGGCGTAGTCGGCGATCAACCGCGTCGACGCGTGGTCGCCGCCGCTTCGCCCAGGTGGCTCGCGCCGCGGGTTCCGCTCGCGCCGCTGGTTCCGTTCGTTTCGCTGGTTCCGCTCCCTCATGCCAGTGCCTCCCGCATTGCGATCCGGGCCCGGCGGGCGCGGGTCTTGACCGTGCCCTCGGGCAGTCTGAGCAGGACCGCCGTCTCCCGGACGGAGAGCCCGTCGAGCACCGTGGCCTGCAGTACCTCGCGCAGTTCCGGCGCCAGCCGCCGCAGCGCGTCGCCGACGTCACCGCCGACGGTCCCGGCGAGCGCCTCCTCCTCCGCCGCGGGCACCACCGCCCGCTCGGCGGCGGCGACCGGCGGCTCGGCGTGGTGGGCCCGGCGCCGGAACGCGTCGACCAGACGGCGCGCCGCGATCGTCCACAGCCATCCGACGGCCGTCCCGCCGACCGCGCTCCCGGCGAACGCGCCGGCCGCGCGCCACACCGCCAGATAGGTCTCCTGCATGACCTCGGCGACGATCTGCTCGTCCGCGCAGCGGCGGCGCAGCCGCACCGCCAGCCACGGCGACGTCCGCCGGTACAGCTCGTCGAACGCCCCGCGGTCGCCCCTGGCCACCAGCCGGACGAGGCGTTCCTCGTCCAGCTCGTCCAGTGCTCTCCTCCGTGATCTCACACCAGCCAGACGCCCGATCCGGCGCGCAGGTTCTGCATCCGGCGTGACCTGCGTCACAGCCTCCCGGCGGGGGTCGACGGCCCGGCGGGTCGTACGCCGCGGGCGGGCCCAGACTGGAGGGGACCGCCCCGCCGCAGGAAGGCGTCCGACATGGATGCACCGCGAACGCGTACCACCGCCGTCGGACCGGCCGTGACCCTGCCGGCCCTGCCCCTGGCCGACTGGCGCCCGACCAAGGACACGCTGCACCTGTACTGCCAGATCCTCGGGAAGATCCGGCTGGCGACCACTGCGCCGCGCAACCACTGGTGGAACGCCCCGCTCTACGTCGACGTGCGCGGCCTCACCACCCGGCGGCTGCACCACCGGGGCACGACCTTCGAGATCACCCTCGACCTCGTCGACCACGCCCTGCTGATACGGACCGCCGACGGGCGCAGGGACTCCTTCGAGCTCGCCGACGGGCTGTCCGTCGCCGAGTTCGACGCCCGGCTGCACCGGGCCCTGGACGGGTTGGGTGTCGACGTCGCGATCAGGGAGCAGCCGTTCGGCGTCCCGATGACGACGCCGTTCCCCCGGGACCGCGACCACGCCGCCTGGGACCGGGACGCCGTGGAGCGCTTCGGCCGGGTCCTCGACTGGTCGGACTCGGTGTTCGAGGAGTTCAGCGGGTGGTTCAACGGGAAGACCAGCCCGGTCCACCTGTTCTGGCACAGCTTCGACCTCGCGGTCACCAGGTTCTCCGGCCGGTCCGCGCCGCCGCAGGACGTCGACCCCGTCACCCGGGAGGCGTACACCCACGAGGTCATCTCGTTCGGCTTCTGGCCCGGCGACGACCGGCTGGGCGAGGCCGCCTACTACTCCTACACGGCCCCGGCGCCCGCCGGGCTCCGGGACCAGCCGCTCGCCGCCGGCAGCTGGACCGAATCCGGCGCGGGCCTGCTGGCGGTCCTGCCGTACGAGGCCGTCCGCGCCTCGGCGGAGCCGGCCACGGTGCTCCTCGCCTTCCTGCAGAGCGCCTACGAGGCGGGCGCCCGCCTGGCCGGGTGGGACGTCGACGGCCTGGAGTCGACCTGGTGCCCCACGCCCGATGAGCTCCACCGGCTCCGGCAGCTCGGGCGCGCCTGAAGGCAGCTCGGGCAGGCCTGAAGGCAGCTCCGGCAGCTCCGCACGGAGTGAGCGGGAAGGTCAGCCCAGCGCCTTCGCCCGCCAGTAGCCGTACTGGTCGAGCGGGTCGCCGTCGAAGGTCCACGGCCAGGCCGTGACGGTGTCGCCGATGAGGCGGTAGGCGTCGGCCCCCTCGCGTGCCCGGCCGGCCTGGACGAGGGCGAAGGCGAGCAGGTTCAGGTCGGCCAGCGCGGCCGCGTGCCGCAGGTGGCCGGGGCGGGGCCAGCCGGCCAGGGCGGTGTCGAGCGCGGTGGCGGCGCGGTGGGTCGCCCACTGGCGGCGGACCAGCAGGGCGTCGATGCCGCCGCGGGCGACCGTACGGGCGTGCTCGTCGACCAGCGCGGTCAGTTCCACGCCCACGACGGGCGAGGCGGCGGGCGCCGAGCCCCGGACGCCCTGCACGAAGTCGAGCTGGCTGCTGCGCGAACCGCACTCCTCCGGCGACAGGTAGCGCAGCATCTGCAGATGGGCTTCGCGGTTCCACGGGTCGCGCGAGGTCACCTCGTGCCAGACGGCGAAGGCCTGGCGCGAGTCGGCACGCTCCAGGCGGAGGATCCCGAGCAGCACCACCCAGGGTTCGGGGTCGTCGGGGGCGGCGTCGGCCGCGCTGCGGCACCGGTCGACGGCGTCGGCCGCGTCCTCCATCCGCCCGGTCTGCCGGCCGCGGCACAGCGCGGCCCAGGCCTCGAACACCTGCGGGTCGGCCGCGTGCGGACGGCGCATCCGCCAGGACCGGACCAGTCCGGAGTGGGCCGCCGCCTCGGCGAGCACGGCGAAGCGGTGCCCGCGGCGGTCCCAGTCCCGGCCGGCCGTGTGGAGCAGCCGCTCCACCTGGTCGACCTGGATGGCCACCTGGCCGGGCATCGTCGGGGAGCTCAACTGTCTTCGTACCCGACCGAGTTCGACGTCGTCGAGCTCCGGCCGGACACGCGGGCCGGAGGGGAGGAATCTTCGAAGGAGCGACACGCGCCGCAGCCTAGGCGCCCGGTCCGTTTTCGGACAGACCCCGAGGGAAACCGTTATGTCCGACAGATCCCGGTGACGGCGCCGTCGCGCACGGCTACGGGCTCGGCGCCGCCGCCGGACAGGCCCTACGCGCCGGCCCGGGCGGTGGCCCGGGCGTACGCGGCGGCGCGGATCTGCGAGGGGCCGCAGGCCCAGACCATGATCCGGCCGCCGGTCCGGGCGATCGGGCGGTCCCAGGCCGCGCGGACGAACCCCGGCCGCCGGACGCCGAGTTCGGCCCTGGCCCAGGCCGGCAGCAGGTCGATCGAGGCGTTCGTCAACACCCGGACGGCGGCGCGCTCGCGGCGGCTGCGGCCGAAGCCGCGCAGCAGCCGGAGCACGTCCAGGGCGGCCGGGGTGACGTGCAACTCCGGCCGGATCCGGGCCAGATAGGCCGCGACCTCGGCGGCGGAGCGGGGTACGTCGGCGGCGCCCAGCCGTTCGGCGACGGTCGCCGCCTCGGCGAAGTACCGGTCCCGGGCGGCGGCGTCCAACGGCTGGGCGGCGTAGGCCTGGTAGCCGGTCAGGAAGCAGGACACCTCGGCGGTGTGGACCCAGGTGAGCAGGTCGGGATCGTCGGCCCGGTAGGGGCGACCGTCCGGTGCGGTGCCGCGGATCCGGGGGTGGATCCTGCGCACGCCGGCTATCGCCTGTTCGGCCGCCGCCGTCGAGCCGAGGGTCGTGGTGGCGACGAACCGGGCGGTCCGGTTCAGCCGGCCGGTCGGGTCGGTGCGGAAGTCGGAGTGCGCGTCGACGGCGGCCATCGCCAGCGGGTGCAGGGACTGCAGCAGCAGCGCCGCGAAGCCGCCCACCAGCATCCCGGCCGGGTGCCCGTGCACCTGCCACACCACACTGGCCGGCCCGAACAGCCCCGGATCCCCCGCCGGGCGGTCGTAGCGCTCCAGGTGCAGGTCCTGCCCGTGCACGGTCGCGTTGATCTCGGCCAACAGCCGTGCCCGCAGCGCCGCGAGCGGCGTTCGCCGCCCGCCCTCCCCGGTCCCCTGTCCCATCCCGCCCGCCCCCTCCTCGACGTGAGCCCTCACCGTACCGGCGGCGCCCGGCCCCGGCGCCGGAGGGGATGTCGGTGGCCCCCACTGCGGTCGGCCCCATGACCACCGTTCGGCTCCGTCACCGAGGGCGTGGCCGCCCGCCCCCCTGCGCACCGGGCCCGGTCAGTCGGCCCGACTGCGCGGGAAGTCGGCCCGGACAACGGCACCGACGGCGCCGACGGGGGCGTTGTCGGCGGTGAAGGTGCCGCCGAGCTCTTCGGCGCGCTCGGCCATGGAGCGCAGGCCCACTCCGCGCGTGGATCCGTGGCCGGGGAAGCCCCTGCCGTTGTCGGCGACCTCGACGGTGACCCGGTCGGGAAGGGCGTGGAGGCTGAGGCGGGCGCGGGTGGCACCGGAGTGCCGGACGACGTTGTTCAGGGCCTCGCCGCTGATCCGGTAGACGGCGACCTCGACGGCGGCGGGGAGCACGGGCAACGGGTCGGGCCGCAGGTCGAGGGTGACCCTGAGCGACCGGCTGGCGAGGGTGTCGGCGAGCCGGCGGAGCGCGTCCGCCAGGCCCTTGCCGTCGAGGGGCCCGGGTGCCAGGCCGTCGGTGATCCGCCGGAGTTCGGTGATCGCCTGGCCGATGCCGGCGGAGGCCGCGGTGAGCGAGGCCGTGGCCTTGGAGTCCTCGGGCAGCTCGGCGCCGGCCGCGTCGATGCGCAGGCGCAGCCCGGACAGGGCCGGGCCGAGGCCGTCGTGGAGGTCGTGGCGCAGGCGGCGGCGCTCCTCCTCGCGGGCCAGCACCAGCTGTTCGCGGCTGGCCTGGAGGTCTTCGTACAGGCCGAGCGAGGCGATCGCGGGTGAGGCCTGGTCCGCGAGGAGGCTCAGCACCGCGCGGTCCTGCCGGTCCAGTTCGGGCTGTCCGAGGCGGGGCCGCACCAGCAGCTCGCCGATCTCGGCGCCCTCGTAGGTGAGCGGGAAGCGCTCGCCGGGTGGGTCGAGCGTGCCGAGCCGGGCCAGCTCGCGCGGCCCGCCGCGGGTCCGCACCCGCACCGCGGCGGCCGGCAGCCCGAGGGCCTGCACGACGGTCCGGCAGAGCAGCGGCGGCGCGTCCGCCGGGTTGACGGCGTGGCTCATCCGCTCCGCCAGCTGCCGGACCAGCTGGTACGGGTGGGCCCGCTCGCCGTAGTAGTAGCGGTCCACGGCGCGCCCCACGCCCCGGGCGGCCGGGCGCAGCAGGGCGCCCAGGAGGACGGCCCCCACCAGCTGCCACCACCAGCGCGCGCCCGACCCGGTGCCGGGCAGCAGCCGCCGCGTCAGGTAGGCGGCGAGCAGGAGGCCGACGAACAGCAGCACGCAGAAGGCGAACGCGGCCAGGTGGCGCCGGGTGACCCGGTCCAGGAAGAGTTGGCGGTCGCGGCGGAAGGCGGCGATCGGCAGCAGCATCCAAGCGGCCTCGCCGGTCACGATGACCGTGTAGGGCAGCCACACGGAGAAGCCGGCGACGTAGTGCGGGACGGCAGCCAGCGCAGCCCAGACCAGGTAGGCGGCGATCACCGCACGCAGGTACGGGTGCGGTCCGGGCAGGCGCCACCAGCGGACCACGGCCACCGTCATGGTGAGCACGAGGCTCACGGCGAAGAGGTCGAAGAGGTACGGGCCGAGCCGCCCGTCCAGCCAGAGGTACGGCGCGGTGCGGTGGAGCGGGTTCGGCAGGCCGTACCACTCGGGCACCTGGGCGGTGTCGGCGAAGGCGAGCACGGCGCTCCAGGCGGCCACCGGGACGGTGAGGCAGCGCCAGACCCCGCCGGGCAGACGGGCCTCGGGGAGCCAGAGCGGGAAGCCCACCACCACGAAGCCGTTGGTGATCTCGGCGGCCAGCGCCAGCGCCGCGATCACGTCGACGACCTCTGCCCCGGCTCCGGCGAGTGCGGCCGTCAGCAGCACCAGGATGCGCAGCGACTGCAGCAGACCGGCGACCAGCAGCAGCACGCCCAGGGCCTGGCCGTTCCGGTTGGCCACCAGGAACAGGCCGGCGAGGGTGAAGATCAGGCCGACCGCGATCCAGACGCCGTCGAAGAAGTGGTTCTCGCTGACACCGCCCAGCCCGGGGTGGGTGAGCGCGAGCAGCGACCACACCGCCGCGCACAGCAGTGTGGTCCAAGCGGTTGCGAGGGCAGTGGCAACGCCGGCGCCGCCGGCCCCGGACCCTCTCATTCCGTCCACCTCCCTGACCCGGTCCATGCTGCCCGGCCCGGCGTCCCGGCCGCACGGGCCACCGGCCCCGGTCCGCCGGGACCGGCGGCCGGCCGGGGCCTCCGCACCAGGGGCGGTGCATGCCGACCGGAGCACTGTACGGCTGCACTCCGGGTCCGGCCGGTACTTCGGCGGCCGAGCCGGGCGGATCAGCCCAGGATGGCGGGGTCCTGGGCGAGTTCGGCGAGGAGGGCGTCCAGCTTCTCGCGGTCGACGGAGGGCATCACGAAGACGTGCACGTAGCTGCGACGGGTGGACTCGTCGCCGGGGACGAGCAGGACGTCCTGGGAGGACAGCGACCACTTCGCGACGAGTTCGGCGCTGGGCTTGCGGAACCGTACGGTGACGGCGCCGGGGGTGCGGGCCGGCCAGAGCTCGACGCCGAGGTCCTGTTCCATGGCCAGCAGGCGGCGCTCCAGGTAGTCGGCGAGCTCCTGGGCCGTGCGGATCCGGTCGACCTGGTCCTGGTAGGAGTGGCGGGACAGGTGGTCCCAGAGGATCAGCGGGGAGAAGCCATTGCGGGAGCCGGCGAAGGTGGTGTCGGGCGCGCCGATGTAGTCCGGCTGGGACGGCGGAGAGATCTGGTACTTGACCTTCGTCATGTAGATGCCGCAGGGCCACGGCGCGCCGGCCCACTTGTGGCCGCTCATCGCGATCGAGGAGACCATGTCGACCTCGCCGAACTCGGCGGTGGGCAGGGCGAGGCCGAAGTCGAACTCGGGCAGCTGCGTCTGCGGCGTCCAGCCGTACGCCAGGTCCTGGGCGGCCATCCGCAGGAACGGGGCGTAGCCCGCGCCGAGTGCGCCGTCGACGTGGATCCAGAAGCCGCGGCGCACGTCGACCAGCGGCTGTCCGGTCCGCGGGTCCGCCCCGTACGCCACCTCGCGCCGCACCAGGCCGTACCGCTCGAAGATCGGCAGCAGGCGCTCGCAGACCGTCCGGACGTCGTCGTGGGCGCCCTTGAAGGTGCTGCCGAGGTTGAGGTTGACGAAGATCGGGTGGCCCTTGGCGGCGAAGAACTCGACCAGCACGGCGAGTGCGTCGACGTCTATCTCGCCCGGGCCGTCCCAGGAGAAGCCGGACGGGCCCGGGCGGGAAGGCACCTCGGCGGGCCACTCGCGGCGCCCGGTGGCCGGGTCGACCAGCGGGCACTCGTCCGGGTACAGCTCCAGGCCGACGGCGTGGAAGGTCTCGACGGCGAGCACCCGGACGGCCTTGGCGAAGGAGTAGTGGGTGTCCTCGGAGTAGAACGCCACCGGGCGGTGGGCGTTCGGGTTGTGCCGGTCGGGCGTGGCCTGGACGTAGCGCAGCTCGTCCCGGGGGGCGGCCGGCGGGTGGATCAGCGCCTTGCCGCTGAGGTAGTCGCGGGCGTTCCAGAGCGCGTACATGTTGCCCTCGGTCGAGCCCATGGACAGCATGTAGCCCCAGTACGACTCGGGGTCGGCGGGGTCGTGCGGGCGCTGTGCGTGCCACAGCCGCGCGTAGTAGTCGAGGACGGCGCACTCGATGACCTTGGTGTTCGGCTTGTAGCCGCCGCTCTGGAAGGGGTCGCCGAGGTTGTTGATGTTGTTCGGCATGAACCGGGCCAGGTCGAGCGCGGTGCCCTGCATGTCCTGGGTGGCCTGGTAGCCGACCAGGTGCTTGCGCTTGCGGGTCAGGTACTCGTCGACCGTGTCGAGGGCGCGCAGCCGCCGGTCGTCGTCCAGCCCGGCCGCGGGGAGCGCGAAGTCGCCGCCGTCCAGCTCCGGGCCCGGGTCGACGGCGGTCACGACGGCGGTCGCGAGGGCAGGCTCGGTCACGGGCATGGCGAGGACGTCGGTCGGGCTCATGGGCGGGGCGCTCCGGGCGTGGTCGGGAGGTCGAGGGCGCGTTCGCCGCTCGCGCCCCAGGATGGAACTTTCCGGCGATTCCCGGAAGCTCGGCCGAAGAACATTCGATCGAAGCCCGAATCGGTTTGCTGATCGACGGAATCGGCTGGAATCCTGGCGGGTATGCCGAACAATCCGCAGCGCCGGCGGCCCTCCCTGGACGACACGGACCGGGCGATCATCCGCGCCCTGGCCGACAACGCCCGGCTGCCGAACAACGCGCTGGCCGAGGCGGTGGGCATCGCCCCCTCCACCTGCCTGGCCCGGGTGCGCGCCCTCCAGGAGCGCGACGTCATCCGCGGCTACCGCGCCGACGTCGATCCGGCGGCCATCGGCCTGCCGCTGCAGGCGATGATCTCGGTCCGGCTGCGCGCCCACACCCGTGAGCAGAACGAGAGCTTCCGCAGTACCGCCCCCGACCTTCCCGGTGTGCTGGCCGTCTTCCACATGGCCGGCTCCGACGACTACCTGCTGCACGTCGGCGTCGCCGGCCCCGAGGCACTGCGCGACTTCGTGGTCGACCACCTGACCACCCACCCGGCGGTGGCCCAGACCCGCACCAACCTGATCTTCGAGCAGATACCGGGCCGCCGTTACCTGGGCCCCGCCTGAGCCCGACCTGCCCGAGCCCGGTAGGTCCGGCCCCGGAGGATCCCTCGACTCCCGCCGAAAGGCGGAGGCCGTACCCCCCGAACGGTGGGTGGCAATTCCGACATCGAGCCGCAATCCGGCAGCCGTCCATGACGCAGTCGGGCAGCCGCACATGAAATGTCGTGAATTCAACCAAAGAAATGGCGGAAAGCGATCGAGCGTCGCGCGGAACTACCGCCGATCCGGCCGTCGTGAGATCCACCTCACCCTCCGGGCGCTTTCCGCCGCAAAAGCGCCGGTGACGAGGCCTCAGGTCGTGTCCACACTGTTCCGACGATGACTCAGCTTGGAATCCAAAGGCACACACGGTGATAGCCTTGGTTTCTGCGAGCGGGTGGCCCCACCAACCCCGATGTCGCATCAGCTGACGAACCGTGCAGCGCATCACCGAACCCCGGTGCGCATGCTCGGCCCGTTTTTCCCACCCCGTGACCCGCCGGGTCGCAGCGGAATCGAATTCCGCCGACCACCGGGCCCACGATCGCCTCCGACCCGTCGGGCGAAGTCGTGCGACCCCGCGACCTCGTCCGGCCCTCGCACGCCCAAAAGCAGGAATTGATGCCCGTTCAACCCCTTGCGGAACTCATACGCTTCGCCCGCCTCAACTCACCCTTCTACGCCGACCTGTACGCCGGCCTGCCCGCCTCGGCCGCCCGGCTGGCCGACCTCCCGGTCGTCCCGCAGGCCGAGTTCTGGCAGGCCAACACGCCTCGCGGCAACCGGCTGCTGACCGGGCCGCTGGAGGAGGCGGTGGTCTTCAAAAGCGGTGGCACCACCGGCTCGCCGAAGTTCTCGTTCTACAGCCGGGAGGAGTGGCGGGAGTTCACCGCCTCCTTCGGCGCCGGACTGATGGACGCCGGACTGCGCGCGGGGCACCGGGTCGCCGACCTCTTCTACGCCGGTGACCTGTACGCCAGTTACACCTTCATCCTCGACGCGCTGCACCGCTCCCCCGTCGCCAACGTCCGGCTGCCGATCGGCGGGGCGGCACCCCTGGAGTCGACCGCGCAGACCCTGGAACAGTTCGAGGTCGAGGTGGTGGCCGGCACCCCCACGACGCTGTGCGCACTGGCCGACCACCTCCTGGCCTCCGGTCGCGAAGTCCCCTCCGTGGAGCTGCTGTTGTTCGGCGGCGAAGGCCTCTACCAGGACCAGCAGCCGCTGCTGCACAAGGTGTTCCCCAACGCCAGGGTCTCCTCGATCGGTTACGCCGCCGTCGACGCCGGGCTGCTCGGCCGGCCGGTACCGGGACCGGACACCCGGGTGCACCGGGCGTTCACCCCGGAGACGGTGGTGGAGATCCTGGACGAGCACACCGGCGAGCCGATCGACACCGAGGGCGTCCCGGGCCGGGTCGTGGTGACCGACCTGCGGCGACGGCTGATGCCCGTGCTGCGCTACCCCGTCGGGGACCGCGCGGAGTGGACCGACGTCGCCGCCGGACGGTTCCGCATCCTCGGCCGGGCCCAGGAGGGCGTACGGGTGGGGCCGGTGTCGCTGTACACCGAAGACGTGCTCGACCTCGTCCGGGCCGCCGACCCGGCCGGCCGGGTGGTCGGCGTGCAGCTGGTGGTCCGCCGCTGGGAGGGCCGGGACGGGCTGGTCATGCGGCTGGCCCACGACGGGGACGCCGCCGGGCTGCCCGAGCTGGCCGCCGCCGTCACGACCGGTGTCCACACCGCGCGGCCGCTGTACCCGGAGGCGGTCACCGCCGGGTACGTCCACCCGCTGACCGTCACCTGGGTACGTCCGCACGAACTTGCCGTCAACCCGCGGACCGGCAAGCTGATCCGCGTCCTCGACGAGCGCCCGCACGACGAAGCGCCCCACGACGGACGGACGCAGTCATGACGGCCACCGAGGCAGCCGGGACGGCCGAGGCCGCCGCCACCCGCCTGCCGCTCGTGCTGCGCAACCGACGCTTCGCCGCCGTCTGGGCCGCGCAGGTCCTCACCCAGGCCGCCGGGCGGATGTTCCAGGTCGGCGCGGTGTGGTGGCTGGTCGGCTACGCCGCGGGCACGGACCGCGGTCTCGCCTCGGGCGTCTTCCTCGCCGTCAGCACCCTGCCCGCGGTCGCGCTGGCCCCGCTGGTGGCCGCGCTCATCGCCCGTCGCCCGCACCGCACGGTGCTGGGCGCGTCGGCGGCCGTCGCCGGTCTGGTCGCCCTCGGCACGGCGGGCTGGACGTACGCCGCGACACTGCCGATGGCCGTCGCCTACGGTGCCGCCCTGCTGCTGGCGGGCTGCCAGGCGGTCTTCGACCCCTGTCTGACCACCTCCGTCCCCGAGCTGGTCGAGGACGCCGACATCGAGGCCGCGACCGGCTTCGAACTCGCCACCCAGTCGCTGGCCGGCCTGGCCGGCGGGCTGCTGGGCCCGCTGGTGGTCGACGGCGCGGGCCTGGCCGGCATCGTCGCCGGGTGCGCCGGTGCCTACCTGCTGGCGGCGGCCCTGATCGCCGCGACCCGCTTCCCCACCGCCCCGGGCGCACCGACCGCGGACGGCGACGCGCCCGCCGACGGTGCACCGCCCGCCGACGACGCACCGCCCGCCGGACGACGGCCGCTGCGCCGCATCCTGGCCGAACTGCCCTTCGTCCGCCGCGTGTTGCTCTGCTTCACCGCAGCGAACCTGTTCACCACCGCGGTGTTCGTGGTGATGCCGCTGTACACCCGGACGGTGCTGCACGCGGACGGCTCGACCGTCGCCGCCCTGGAGGCGGCCCTCGGCGCCGGCACGCTGGTGGGCTCGTTCACGGGCGGCCGGCTCCCGGGCACGCCGACCGCGGTCGGCGCCGGCTGCCTGGGCCTGATGGCCGCCGCGCTCGCCCTGCCCGGGCTGCCCGGACTGCCCGCTCCGGCCGCCGGCCAGGCCACGGCCGTCGGGTCGATGGCGGTCGCCGGCTGGTGCGTGGGCGTGATCGGCGTACGGTTCGTGGCGTTGTTCCAACGGCTGGTGCCGGCCACCGACCGGCCCGGTTTCTTCGCGGTCATGCAGGCCCTGCTCGGGGCGACCTTCCCGGTGTCCTCGCTGGTGTTCGGCCTGCTCGGCGACCACCTCTCGCCGCGGACGCTCTGCCTGGTCCAGGCCCTCGGTGTCCTGCCCGTCGCCGCCGCCCTCTGGTGGACCGGGCGATACGCCCCGGAACCAGCCCCAGCCCCAGCCCCGGGCGCCCAGCCGATCGGGGACGAGCGATGACCGCGACGATCGCCCCCGCGGGCCCCCAGGACGTCGCGCAGCTGCGGCAGCTCTACTTCGACGTCTACGGCCACGGCTACCCGGTCGCGCTCGGCAGCGACCCCGCGGAGATGCGCCGTCTGATCGACGACCCGCACACCCACTGGCTGACCGCGCGCCACGAGGGCTCCGGCCGCCTGGCCGGGTCGGTGGCGGTCCAGACCGACCCCGGCAGCCGGATCGGCAAGCTGGTGGGCCTGGCCGTCCACCCGGAGCAGCGCGGCGGCGGCCTCGCCGCCCGGCTGACCGCCTCCGTCTGCACGGACGCCTTCGCCGCCGGCACGCTGGACTCGGTCTACGCGACCGTCCGGGTGGTCACCCCCGGCCCCCAGCAGGTCTTCGCGCGCAACGGCTTCCAGGCCCTCGGCCTGCTGCCGAACGCCGTCGAGGTGGCCGGCTGCGAAAGCCTCGCGCTGTTCGCCCGGCACGCCGACGGCGTCCTGGCCCGGCGGGAGGAGGTCGGCGCGGTGCCCCGGGCCCTGGTCCCGCTGCTGGACGCGGCCCGGCAGAGCACCGGCGTCGACTACGGCCGCCCCGCCCCGGCGGACGCCCCCGCCCCGGCCGCCGAGCGGACCGCGCCGGTGACGGCGCCGATGGAGCTGATCGCCGCACCCGGCTTCGTCCGCCGCCGCTTCCTCGAACTCTTCCCCGACCCGGGAGAGCGCTTCTTCCCGCTGCACGTCCCGAACGCCGTGCTCACCCCGCCGGACGGCGCGTTCGAGGCGTACGCCGACCTGGACCGGACCGCGGCGAGCTGCTCGCTGATCGCGGTGCACCCGTCCCCGGCGGCCGTCGCCGGGGCGCTGGAGCCGCTGATGGCGGCCGTCACCCGGGCGGGCGCCGACTACGTCGAGACCCTGCTGCCGCTGGCCGACACCGCCGGGCTCGGCGCCTTCCTGGCCGCCGGGTTCATCCCGAGCGCCGTCTACCCGGCGATGCGCCGGATCGGCGACCGGTTCCACGACTACGTGGTGCTGTCCCGCACCAGCCGTCAGATCGACTTCCGGGCCGCGGCCGTCAGCGGTCGGCTCCAGCCGTACCTGCTGGCCTACCTGACCGCCTGGACGTCGACCTACCTTCCCCTTGCCGAGGTTGCCCCGTGACCGTCCGTCCCGCCAGCGCCGACACCGTCAGCGCCGATCCCGTCAGCACCCATCTCGCACCGGTCGCGGTCCCCGACCCGGCCGCGCTCCCGCACGTCCAGCAGCTCTGCGACCTGGCCTCCCCGTACGCGGCCGGGCCGGAGACCGACGCCCTGTTCGCCGCCGCGATGGCCGAGACCAACGCGTGGCACGCGCAGCGCTCGCCGTTCCTCCGCTCGCTGCTGGACGGCCCGGCGGAGACGCCCGCGCCGACCGTCGGCGAGGGCGTCCGCACCCCCCTCGTGCACGCCAACTTCTTCAAGCGGCACGAGCTGCTGTCCATCCCCCGGGAGGAGGTGTTCCTGCACCTCACCTCCTCCGGCACCACCGGCCAGAAGTCGCAGATGTTCTTCGACACCTGGACGATCCGCTCCGCGCAGCGCATGGTGGCCCGGATCTTCGACCACTACGGCTGGATCACCCCCGACCAGCCCGTCAACTACCTGCTGTACAGCTACGAGCCCGCGCCGCAGCTGAAGCTCGGCACCTCGTTCACCGACAACTACCTCTGCGACTTCGCCCCGGCGAACCACACCACGCACGCACTGCGGCACACCGGCAGCGGCCACGAGTTCGACGTCCACGGCTGCATCGAGGCGCTGCGCCGCTACGCCGAGGACGGCCTGCCGGTACGGATCCTGGGCTTCCCCGCGTTCCTGCACTTCACCCTGGAGCGGATGCGCGCGCTCGGCCTGCCGCCGGTCCGGCTGCCGGCCGGCTCCCTGGTCCTGCTCGGCGGCGGCTGGAAGGGGCACACCGACCGGCAGATCGGCAAGGAGCAGTTCTACGCCGAGGTCACCGAGCAGCTGGGCGTCCCCTCGGAGCGCATCCGCGACACCTTCGGCTCGGTCGAGCACTGCGTGCCGTACATCGAGTGCGCGCACCACCGCCTGCACGTCCCGGTCTGGTCGCGGGCCGCCGTGCGCGACACCCGCACCCTGGAGCCGCTGCCGTACGGCCAACCCGGCTTCCTCCACCTGGTGTCCCCGTACATCACCTCCGTCCCGGCGCAGAGCGTCGTCATGGGCGACCTCGCCTCGCTGCACCCCGCGCAGGACTGCCCCTGCCCGGCGCCCACGCCGTGGTTCACCGTCCACGGCCGCGCCGGGGTCAGCCGGAACCGCAACTGCGCAGCGGCCGCCGCCGAACTCCTGAAGGGCCTGTCGTGACCACCGCACCCGTGAACCCCGAACCCGCAACGGCCGGAGCCCACTTCTGGCAGGGCTCGTTCATCGACGACGAGGAGGCCGCCCGGCGGCTGGCCGAGCTCCCCGAGCTCGCCGCCCGCGTCCTGGCCGAACCGCTCTCCACCGAGCTGGTGCTGACCGCCTGCCAGCACCTCGCCGACGCCCTCGCCGCTCCGGCCGGCCCCGTCCGCACCCGGCTGCTCGGGGTGCTGACCGACGGCGGCACCGACCCGGAGGAGGCCGCGGCGACCCTCGCCGAGATCGCCGACGCGATCGCCCGCCCGTCGCTGGAGCGCAAGCTCCGGCGCGAACTCGGCGCGCTGCGCCCCGAACGCCTCGCCCGGCCCGACGCCCGGGAGACCACCTTCGAGGCCTGGGCGCCGGTCGGCCTGCTGGTCCACATCGCCCCCGGCAACGCCGCCGCCGTCGCACCGCTGAGCACCGTCGAGGGCCTGCTCACCGGGAACCTCAACGTGCTCAAGACCAGCAGCGCCGACACCCCGCTCGCCCAGCACCTGCTCGCCGAACTGGCCGCCGCCGACCCGACCGGCGCCCTGGCCCGCCGGATCGTCGCGCTGCGCTTCCCCTCGGCCCGCACCGACTGGCTGCGGCAGATCTGCGGGGCCGCCGACGCGGTGGCGGTCTGGGGCGGCGAGGACGCCGTCCGCTCGGTCTCCGAACTGGTCCCCGCCGGCTGCCGGCTGATCGAGTGGGGACACCGGATCTCCTTCGCCTACCTGACCCGTGACGCCTGGTCGGACCGGGTGACGCTGGACGCGCTCGCAGCCGACGTCTGCCGCTACGAACAGCAGGCCTGCTCCAGCCCCCAGGTGGTCTACCTGGACACCGAGGACGACGGCGAGGTCTTCGCCTTCGCCGAGCGCTTCGCGGCCCACCTCGCCGAGGCCTCCGCCGTGGTGCCCCGGCCCGCACTCGAACCGGCCGAGCACGCCGAGATCACCACCACCGAGCTGGTCGCCCGGCTGGAGGAACACCTCGGCCTCACCAGGGTCCTCGCCGCCGAGGACGGCTCCTGGCGGGTCCTCGCCGACACCCGGCCCGCCCTGGCCGCCTCGCCGCTGCACCGCAGCGTCTGGGTCAAGCCGCTGCCCCGCACCTCCGTGATGGCCGTGCTGCGCCCGATGCGCCGGTACCTGCAGACCGCCGCGATCGGCGGCAGCCGCGCCGACGTCGCCCGGCTCTCGCAGGCGGTGCTCGCCGCCGGCGTGCTGCGGGTCACTCCGGTCGGCGGGATGCTCGACGGCTACCACGGCGAGCCCCACGACGGCGTCTACGCGCTCCAGCGCTACAGCCGGCGCGTCAGCGTCCGGGCGGGCGAGGCCTTCGCCACCACCGCCTGCCTGGACGACCTGGCGGCCCCGGCCTTCGTCCCCGCCGCGCCGGGCGGCCCGCTGCTGGACAAGGCCGGGGTGCAGGAGCAGCTGCGCACCCTCGCCCCGGACCACGCCCAGCTGTACTTCCGCAGCGGCGGCAGCACCGGCGCCCCCGCCCTGTCGGTGTTCACCAACGCCGACTACGACACCCAGATGCGGGCCGCCGCCGACGGCCTGCTCGCCGCGGGGTTCGACCCGGCCCGGGACCGCGCCGCCAACCTGTTCTACTGCGGCGGCATGTACGGCAGCTTCATCAGCTTCTTCTCGATCCTGGAGCGCCTCAACGCCACCCAGCTGCCGATCGCCGCCGGCCCCGACCACGCCGCCACCGCCGAGGCGCTGGTGACCAACGGGGCGGACACCGTGTTCGGCATGCCGTCCTACCTCTGGCAGCTGTTCCACGCCGAGCGCGCCGCGCTGCGCGCCTACGGCAGGATCCGCAAGGTGTTCTACGGCGGCGAGCACTTCACGGCGGAGCAGCGCCGGGTGCTCACCGAGGAGTTCGGCGTCGAGCTGATCCGCTCGGCGGCGTACGGCAGCACCGACCTGGGGCCGCTCGGCTACCAGTGCGCGCACGCCGAGGGCTCGGTCCACCACGTCCTGACCGACCTGCACACCCTGGAGGTCCTGGCCCCGGAGGCCGACCGCCCGGTGGCCGCCGGGCAACCGGGCCGGCTGGTCTTCACCAGCCGCGCCCGGGCCGGGCAGCGCCTGGAGCGGTACCAGATCGGCGACCTCGGCCGCACGGTCGACGGCGTCTGTCCCTGCGGCAGCCACACCCCCCGCATCGAACTGCTCGGCCGGTACGGGGACGTCGTGCGGGTCGGCACGTACTTCCTCAACGTCCGGCGCTTCGTCGCGGTGGCGCAGCAGGAGCTCGGCTACCGGGGAGAGCTGCAGCTGGTCCTGGAGACGGGTGAGCGCCGCGAGCGGGCCGTCGTCCGGCTCGACGCGCAGTACGCCCAGGACGGGACGGCCGCCCGCGCCGCCTTCCTCACCGCCGTCGCGGAGCTGGGCTCGGCCGTCGAGGAGGGGCTGCTCGACCTAGCCGTCGAGACCGTCGACTCCGCGGCCTTCGAACGGACGCCCACCAGCGGCAAGCTCCGGACGGTGATCGACCGGCGGCGGACCGCCGGGTGACACCGCCGTTCGCTCGGCCGGGGGGCGGTGCGCCGTTCCCCCCGGCCGAGGGCTGCGCCGCCCTGGTGCTGCGCCGCCACGACGAGTACGGGAAAGCCTGAGGATCCGGCCGGCTCGGGCGGATCCCGCGTGGTGCCGGCCGTGCCTCACCCGGCCACGACCTCGACACCGGCCGCGAGCATGTTGGCGATGACCTGATCGGCCAGCGCGTCGTGGCAGATCAGCAGGTGCATCGGCGGGTCACCCTTCCTGACGACCAGGTAGCCGCTGCCCGTCCGTTCGAGTTGCCAGTCGTCCCGCCCGGTGGTCCACATGTCCTCGTAGCGGGCGAGGTCCGGCGCGCCGCTCTCGGGCGGCGGCTCGTCCCGGAAGGAGATCCCGGGCAGATAGCCGCCCGGCACGGCGGCCTGGGGACGGAGCCCGGGGTGTCGGTCCTCTCCCAGTGCCTCCAGCACCTCGGCCGCCGGGTAGCCGAACAGGTCGATGCCGTCCAGGACGACGGGCACGGCAGCCGGGCCGCGCCACCCGGGCCCCGGCGCACCGCGTCCCACCGGAGCCCGGCCGGGAAGCGCGCGCCGCGGAGGCCCGGCCCGGCTCAGCACGACCTCCGCCATCGGCAGGTCGCCGGCTTGCGGGTCGCGCCGGCCGCCCCCCGCGCAGGTGGTCAGTTCGAGGTCGCCCCACTGGACGGTGCACATCCACCCCGCGTCGAGGCCCCCCGGATCCCGGACCCGGCCGAGACCGGCCAAGGCCTCCCGCGTGGCGACCTCGTCCGTGCCGAAGCGGAGCGTCCCCGCCCCGTCCGGCAGCAGGACCCCGACCCCTGGCAGCAGTTCGAACATCCGCCGATCGTGGCGCCTCACGGCACCACGCCGCAAGCGAGCCGCTGGACTCCGCGTAACCTCCACGCCCCTACGGCGTTTGTCCCATAGTCCGACCGACGTATGGTCTGAGGGGAAACGCCGTGGCCACTGTGCCGTACCAGAGCTCCGCCGACACCGCCCGCGAGCTGATCGCCGAGGCGATGAGGCAGGGCACCAGCCACCTGGCGACCGGGCTCGACGCGCCGCCGGGAACGCACCTGCGGATCGGCGGCCGGGACCTGGTCAACTTCGGCACCTGCGGCTACCTCTCCCTCGAACAGGACGAGCGGATCCGCCGTGGCGCCGTCGACGCGACCGAGCGCTTCGGCGTCCAGTTCTCGGTCTCCCGGTCGTACGTGGCCTCCGGGCTGAACCTCGAACTCGAAGCACTGCTCAGGGAGATGTACGCGGATCACCCCGTGCTCACGTACTCCTCCACCTCGCTGTGCCACATCTCCGTGCTGCCGGCGCTGCTCCGGGCCGGCGACAGCGTCGTGCTGGACCAGCAGGTCCACTTCAGTGTCCAGACCGCCGCGCAACTCGTGCGGCAACAGGGAGTCCGGCTCGCGATGGTGCGACACGGCGACCTGGGCGCCCTCGAACGCCGACTCCGGCGCGCCCAGGCCACCGGCGAGCGGGTCTGGTACCTGATCGACGGCGTGTACTCGATGTTCGGCGACGTGGCGCCGATCGACGACCTCGTCCGGCTCATGGCGGCCTACCCCGCGCTGCACCTCTACGCGGACGACGCGCACGGCATGAGCTGGTACGGGCGACACGGCGCGGGCTACGTCTTCGAGAAGCTCGGCCGACGCCTGAGCGAGCGGATCGTGCTCGCCACCACCCTCGCCAAGGGCTTCGGGACCATCGGCGGCATCGCCGTGTTCCCCACCGAGGAGCTGTTCGAGCGGGTCCGGATCAACGGGGGTCCGCTGATGTACTCCCACCCGCTGCCGCCCCCGATGCTCGGGGCGGCGATCGCCTCCGCACGGATCCATCTGAGCGACCGCATCCAGTCCCTGCAAGCCGAACTGACGCAACGCCGGGAGTACTGCAACGACCTCCTCGCCGCCAGCGGCCTTCCCGTCGTCTCCGACCCCCGGACACCGATCTACTACATCGGAGTCGGCCGGCCCGAGGTGAGTTACGGCCTGGTACGGCGCATCCTCGACGAGGGGTTCTACGTCAACCAGACCTCCTTCCCCGTCGTCCCCCTCCGCAAGTCGGGCCTGCGCTTCACCCTCACCCGCCACGTCGACCAGAGCCACATCCGCGCCCTGGTCGAGGCCCTGGCCCACCACTTCCCGAAGGCGGTCCAGGACGCCGGCCGCACGATGTCCGAGGTCCGGGCCGCCTTCGGTCCCGCGTCGTCCGACGCCGACGCCGTGGGCGGGCCGCCGGGCATCGGAGCCTAGGGCCCGTCCGAACGCAACAGGTATCCGAGCCCGGGAAGCGAGAGGTAGTTCGCGACCAAGTGGAAGTCGAAGGCATGGATGGCCGTGGCCGAGGACTCCTGCCGGTCCACGCCGTCGAACCGTCGTTCCACACCACCGGGCGGAATGGCGACCAGGTCACCCGGATCCGCCAGGTTGACCCAGCGCCCGACGTTGGGCGGCCGACGTCCGCGGTCGTTCCGGGGCGGGGGTTGGAGCCTCGGGAAGACGGCGTGCGGCAGGGCCAGTGGGGATCCGAGCGTGATCAGGAGATCAACGCGCAGGTCGGGACGTTCCCACAGGGCCTCGTAGGCCACCACCGAACCCAAGGAGTGGGCGATCACGATGCGTGAGCCGGTGTCGGCTATCGCGCTCGCCACCCGATCTCGTGCTGCCGCTCGTGCCGCGCCGTCAGCGTCGCCGAGATAGGCCGCCACTTCCCGGAAGAACACGGACACGAACCACTCCGTGGCTCGCCTGCCCAGCCCACGGGTCTCCGCGATCCAGGCCACCGCCTGCCGCAGAGGCGCCGTGAGACGGCCGGCTGACACGCCGCCGGGCAGCGGCAGCGTCTCCAGCCACTGCTGCACCAACTGCTGCTCGAACTCGTCCAGTTCGTCGAGTCCTCCGGTGCGGCCCTGCCTCCCCGGATGCCGCAGCAGATCGGCGTAGTAGGCCACCCGGACGTCGCTCCGGTCGAGCGGTTCCCCGACGGTGGCCAGTGTCCTGGCGAGCCTGTCCCACCAGACCTCCGAAAGGGTGTCGACCGCTTGCCCGACGGTCTGGTCCGGCCGGTAGTTGCCCACTCCGTGCACTCCGACGATGCGCGTCATCCGCTCGCACTCCCCCGGTCCATCACGATGACCTCGGCCCCGCTCCCGACCACCAGCTCGCCGTCGTCCGAGGCGGCCACGGCATGAACCTCGGAGGGGAACGACAGGACCTCCGACGTCAACCGCCCGAATTCCCAGAGCCGGACGGTGCCGTCGTCCGCGGTCGTGACGGCGCACGGCCGGCCGTCCACCACCGCGAACGTCGCGGAGTACACCCGACCCGTGTGACCGACGAGCGGGCCGCCCACCTGTCTGCGGGTGACGAGGTCCCAGAGGCGAACGGTGCCGCCGATCTCCCCCGTGACGGCGACCGGCCGCCCGTTCAGCACAGCACATGCCACCGCATAGACCTTTGCCGACACCTCCCCGACCGGGCCGACCAGCGGATCGCCGACCTGCCTCCGGGAGTCCAGGTCCCACAGGCGCACCGTTCCGTCGATCCCTGCGGTGACGACGATCGGTCGGCCGGCGTCGACCGCGCAGTCCAGGGCCCACACGTCCCCGATGTGGCCGACCAGAGGATCTCCGGTCTGCTCCAGGGTGGTCAGGTCCCAGACCCGGACGGCGCCGTCCCTCCCCGCGGTGACCGCCACGGGATTTCCCCGGACGTGGGTGCACACCACCCGGGCGATGTCGAAGGCGAACGGGCCGCCCAGTCCCCTCCGGGTCTCCAGGTCCCACCCGCGCACGGCTCCGTCCGGCCCGCCGTCGACCGCCACGACGACCGGACGGCCGGCAACGACCGTGCAGGCCAGGTCACTTACCGAGGCGCCGGCCGCCTGGCGGATCGGCTCACCGAGTCGCCGCCCACCGTCCAGGTCCCAGACGAACAGCGCGCCGTCATACCCTCCGGTGACGGCGACGCGGACATCGGAGAGCACCGTGCACGCGACGCTCGTGACCTGTTCGGTGTGGCCCGCGACCGGGCTTCCGAGTCGGCGGTGATCGCTCAGGTCCCAGACCCGAATGGTGTCGCCCCAACCGACTGACACGGCGGCGGGCTGCCCGTCCAGGCACGTGATGTCCGCATCCCACACCAGGCCGCTGTGCCCGGTCAGCGGGCTCGCGAGCTCGCGTCGGCCACGCAGGTCCCACAGGCGCACCGCACCGTCCTTCCCGCCGGTGACGGCGACGGGCCGGCCGGCCAAGGTGGTGCACACGACGGCGTAGACGATGTCGCCGAGGTCGGTGATCGGGTCGTCCAGTTGCCTTCCGGTGGTCAGGTCCCAGAGGCGGAGGACAGGTTCCGACCCGCTGGTGACGGCAACAGGCCCGCCGTCGAGCAGGACGCAGTCCACGGCCCAGACCTGGCCGTCCACGCTGCCGAGCGGATCGCCGATCTGTGCACGGCTGCCGAGGTCCCACAGCCGGACGGTGCCGTCGTCACCGCCCGAGACCGCGACCGGCAGGCCGTCGAGCACCGTCACACGGAGTGCGGACACGCGGCCGCTGTGGCCGACCAGCGGATCGCCCAGCGGCTCCGACGCGGCCAGGTCCCACAGCCGGAGCGCTCCGTCGGTCCTGGCGGTGACCGCGACCGGCAGGCCGTCGAGCTCCGTGCACACCAGCGCGCACAGCTCTCCGGCCCCACTGTCGAACAGGCAGCGCAGTTCCCGCTGGTCCGTCGCGTCCCAGACACGGACCGTACCGTCATGGCCACAGGTCACGGCGACCGGCCTGCCGTCGACGCTCGACCAGGCCACGCCGGACACCCGGTCGAGGTGACCGGCCGGCAGTCCTCCCATCAGCCGGCCGGCCTTGAGGTCCCAGAACCCCAGCCACCGGTACCCGCCGCTGACGGCAACGGGCCGCCCGTCCAGCATGGTGCACGCAACACGCGTCACGAGCGCCCGAGCCGGAGCCGGAAGGGTCTCCCGCAGCGCATTGCTGACCTGGGAGCCGGACGCCCAACGAGGCCGCCAGGCCCACGTCGGCAGCGGATCGTTCAGTCGCCGCAGCAGGTCGACCGCCCCGTAGCGCGCCGCGTCGACGGCCAGGAGCTGACGGCGCGTCACAGCGTCGGACCTGCGGTGGATTCCCGAGGACGCCCGGTAGATCGCCACCGTCAGCGCACTCGGTCCGGCTTCGGCCTGGACAAGAGCCGGGGCCAGGGTCTCGGGGTCGGCGTGCACGAGGAAGTCCGCGTCGTCCAGCAGGCCGTCGAGGCCTGCGGCATCCTGTGCGTGCTGACTGGCGTGCCGCAGGAGGTACGGAACGGCAGTGCTCCAGGAACCGGTGCCGGACGACAGGCCGGGACGCCGGTCCGGGACCAGGGTCCGCAGGACGAGGCCGACGGCGGGAAGGCCGGGGTGCCGTGCTCCCGCAGCGCTCGACGCAGCGAAGGGCTGCCGGCACAGGTAGTCCGCGAGCCCCTGGTGGAAGGGGCGGTAGAGCGTGGTGCCGTCGGTGTCCATGCTGATGCGGAGGTAGAAGAGCGCCCCGTCGAGCAGGGCCGGATAGCCGTCCGGCTCCGAGGCGGGGTGGATGGCCGCCGCGAGCCCGTACGCGAGCTCGGCGGGCATTCCATCGCCCTTCGCATGGGCGAACGCGGCGAGAAGCGCTCGAACGGCCGGCCCGTCTGGGCGGGAGCGCAGATCCAGTTCGAGGACCTCGGGCAACGTGGTCGGCACCGTCGCGCCGATCCGGTCGGCGTCGTCCGGCCCCTTCGCGGGAGCGGTCCCCGCGAGGTAGCGGCCGAACACGCCGGCCACCAGGAACGCGCCCCAGTCGGAGGACCCGGTGCCGCGGTCGGTCAGTCGGCCGGCCACCGCCCGCGCCAGGCGCGCACGCACCACAGCGCAGGCGGTCCCGGAATAGTCGTCGGCCTCCGCGAGCAGATCGGCGAGGTAGACGGTCAGATCGGTGCGCAGCTCCCCGATGTCCACGGTGTCGAGGTCCACCAGGACGCCTGCGTACTCGGCAAGGTGGCGCAAGGCGGCGAACTGCGCCCACGGACGCAGGCCGACCACGAGCCGGCACGCGTGGCGCCCGTCGGCACGTCGGCTGTCGGCCAGCGGCAGCAGCAGGTCGGCGGTCAGCGCGCCGGGATCGATCGCCTCGTCGACCGCGTCCACGACCACTGTCGGAGGCTCCGACAGAGCAGCCACGGCCTCGACGAAGGCGGCCGCGGTCCAGCCGGTGGCCGGCCCGGGCAGGTGCAGCTGCCCGGCCAGAGCGGATATCAGGTCGCCCAGGCTGCGCTGGCGCGCCTGGACGGCAACCAGGCCGCTGTCCACGGACGGGCGGCACTCGGGGTCGAGGCGGTCGAGGATGTGCTGGGCCTCGCCGACCAGGCGGGGATGAGCCGCGCAGACCAGGGCGCCCAGAAGGGCGGACTTCCCCGTCCCCGGCCCACCGGTCACCACGCAGATCCTGCCGGTGTCCGGCTCCGCCATCCACCGGACGAGCAAGCGGAGCTGGCTGCGCCGACCCGTGAACCGGCGGCCGGCCTTGTCGGCGAAGTGTCCGGCATCGCGCGGGTCCAGTTCGTCGAGGAACGCGCGGATCGGCGGATCGATGCGCCGGCGTTCCGCCATGACCCGGTCCTCGACGAACCGGGGATTGGGAAAGAACGGAAGCTCGGGCTCGCTCAGGGTCGCGTCCAGCGGCGTTGCCGACACCGTCTGCCGCAATCCCGACCTCGCCGCGACCAGCTCGCCGATCCGGCGGGCGACCACGGAGAACGACACGTAGCGCTGGGCGGGATGGGCGTCGAACCGGTTCTGCGCGAGTTCGTCGAAGACCTGGGCGACCGCTTCGCTGAAGCGACCGTCATAAGCCGCCTCCGAACTGTCCGAGGCCGCGATCACCCACGCGTAGGTGTCACGCCCGGCCCGTTGGAGCAGGTACGGCAGCCGGGCGGCCCGGCCGGAATGGCACAGATCCAGCAGGAACAGCGTGTGCCGGCCGGAGACCTGCGCGACCGAGACCCACTCGCTGACATTCGTACCGAGCCGGCCGGTCGTCGCACAGGACGGCACCACGTCCACCCTGGTCGGGTCGCCGTCGATCCCGGTGTCGCCGTGGGACATGACGTGGATGATCCGGTACCCGTCGTCCAGAGCGGTCTGAATCCCCTCGCGCAGGCCCCGCAGGTCGGGGTCCACCCGCTCGACGACGCCGTACCCCAACCGCTCGATCGACTGCCTGACCTCGGGCACCAGGCCGTAGACGAAGCTCAGCGGCCCCCACGGCTCCATCCCGACCGGCAGTTCACGGCCGGCCTCGACCGCCGCCGCGAAACTCCCGACCGCCACGACGAGAGCCTGCCGTCCACTCATCGATTCCCACCCCTGTGGCCCGGACCCGCCCGCACGCCACGACTTCCCGCCGGTCACGACATGGCGATCATTCAATTCAGCGCAGTTTAGCGCCACTTCCTCGAACACGGCGGACTTCGCCCCCGCCTGACCGCACCGCCCCGACGACTTCGGTGGCGACCGGAAACCCTCGTCCCGCGTCGCGGACGGTGCCGTCCTCGCCGCCCGAGCCGCGGCCGGCTGCCGCGCGGGCCTTGATCACCGCTGGTCCACGGCCGGCGCCAGGCCCGCGGTGCGCGCGGCAACGCCCGCCTGCACGGCGAAGAGGCGGTCCCGCGCGGCCTGGTCGAGCGTGTGGAAGTGGCCGTGCACCTCAAGGGTGACGAAGCCGTGCACGGTGGCCCAGGCCAGCATCAGGGCTTCCGCCGCGTCCGGCACCAGCGGGCTGCCGAGCCGGCCGCGTTCGGCCGTGTCGGCGACGAGTTCGACCATGTGCTCCATCGCCCGCCGGCCGGCCACCACGGTCGGTCCGTCCGGTGGGGCCGCGTAACCGGGCACGGGGGAGCCGAAGATGAGGGCGAAGCGCTCCGGATTCCGCTGCGCCCAGGTGCGGTAGCCGGTGCAGGTGGCCACGAAGCGCCCGTCCAGGTCGTCCGGCGGCACGGTCCCGCGGGTCGCGGCCAACGCGTCCGACAGGCCGTGGTACGAGTCGGCGACCAGGGCGGTGAGCAGTTCGTCCCGGTCGGCGAAGTAGCGGTACAGCGCGGGCGGGGTCATCCCCATGCTGCGGGCGATGTCGGTGAAGCGGAGGTTCGCGGCGCCGCGCTCGGCGATCAGGCCCAGGGCCGCGTGCTTGATCTCCTCCACGGTGTCGGCGCGCAGCCGCTCACGGCGACTCCGCCCCCCGCTCTCATCGGTCGACCCACCCGTCATCGCATCTCCATCGGCTCGCTGCGCCCGTCACCGCGTTGACAATCCGTACCCGTCGAGGGAAACGTTACGCTCCATAAGACGCGTTATGAAGCGTAACGCTTTGCCGGGGGACGGGGTCCCTGACGACGTACGGAGGAGCACATGTCCCAGGGACTGCGCGAGGGTCGGCGGACAGCCGCCGGGGAGAGCAGGCCGCACAGACCCGGCCCGCTCGGCCGAATAGCCGGCTGGAGCTTCCGGAACCGGGGCCGCACGGTGCTGCTCTGGCTGCTCGCCGCCGGCGCGGCCTTCGGCCTCTCGGCCGGCCTCGGCGCCAAGTACAGCGCCGACTACTCCGCGCCCGGCTCGGACTCCAAGCAGGCCCAGCAGCTGCTGGCACGGGACTTCCCCGGGCTGGGCGGTGAATCGATCAGCCTGGTGCTGACCTCCGACGGCAGCGTGACCGACGCCGCCACCCGCGACCGGGTCAAGGACCTGCTCGCCCGGATGGCCGAGGTGTCGCACGTCAGCGGCATCGACGACCCGTACGGCCCGCGCGGCAAGGTGTCGGCCGACGGCCGCACCGCCCTCGGGCAGATCCACCTGGACGTCGCCGCCGCCCCCGACATGCCGAAGGCGGACACCCAGCGGCTGCTCGACCTCGCCCGCCCCGTCGACGGCGGCCTGCGCGTCCACCTCGGCGGCATGACGGTCCAGCAGGCCGAGCAGGGCGCGATCGGCTCGGAGGGCATCGGCCTGGCGGCCGCCGCCGTGATCCTGGTGATCACCTTCGGCTCGGTCGTGGCCGCCGGCCTGCCGATGCTCACCGCGCTCGGCGGGCTCGCCGTCAGCAGCGCCCTGCTGCCGGTCCTCGCCGCGGTCATGCCGGTCCCGGACTGGTCGACCTCGCTCGCCGCGATGCTGGGCATCGGGGTGGGCATCGACTACGCGCTGCTGCTGGTCACCCGGTTCCGCGAGTGGCGCGCCGAGGGGCTCGAACCCGAGGCCGCCACCGTCGCCGCGCTGGACACCGCGGGTCGCGCGGTCGTGGTCGCCGGAATGACCGTGGTGGTCAGCATGCTCGGGCTGTTCGCGATGGGCCTGTCGTTCATGCGCGGCGCCGCGGTCTCGGCGATCCTCTCCGTGCTCGTCGTGATCGCCGCGTCCGCCACGCTCTTCCCCGCCCTGCTCGGCTACCTCGGCCGGCACATCGAGCGGCTCCGGCTGCCCCTGCCCCGGCGCCGCGCCGCCCAGGGCGAGCGCTCGGTGGGCGCCGGCTGGCTGCGCTGGAGCAGGCTCGTGGAGCGTCACCGCGTCCTCGGTGCCGTCACCGGGGTCGTCGTCCTGCTGGCGCTCGCGGCGCCGTTCCTCGGCGTGCGCTTCGGCTTCCCCGACGCGGGCAACGACCCCGCCGGGCGCTCGAACCGGCTGGCGTACGACACGGTGGCCGCCGGCTTCGGACCGGGCAGCAACGGACCGCTGGTCCTGGTCGCCGAGTTGGCGCCGGGCACCCCCGCCGACGCAACGGCCTCGCTGCCCACCGCACTGAAGGCGGTGCCCGGCGTCACGGCCGTGACCCCTCCGGTGCCCGGCTCCGACGGCCGCTCGCTGCTGCTCACCGTCGTCCCGGACAGCGGTCCGCAGTCCGGCGCCACCAAGACCCTGGTCCGCGACCTCCGCGACCGCGTCATCCCGGCCGCGGTCGGCCCCGGCGTCCGGGTCCACGTCGGCGGGGCGACCGCCAGTGCGATCGACAGCACCGACAACATCGCCCGCCGCATCCCGCTGCTGGTCGGCGGCGTGGTCACGGTGTCGATGCTCCTGCTCCTGGTGGCCTTCCGTAGCCTCGCCGTCGCCCTCAAGGCCGCTGTGATGAACCTGCTCTCCGTCGGCGCCGCGTACGGCGTGGTCGCCCTCGTCCTCGAAGGCGGCACCGCAGGCCGGTTGATCGGCATCGACAGCCCCACCCCGCTGCCGGCCTTCGTCCCGGTGCTGACCTTCGCCGTCCTGTTCGGCCTTTCGATGGACTACGAGGTCTTCCTGGTGAGCCGGATGCGTGAGGCCTGGCTGCGCACCGACGACAACGCGGAGTCCATCGTCAGCGGACTGGCGGGCACCGCACGGGTGATCACCGCGGCGGCGGCCATCATGGTCGCCGTGTTCGCGGCCTTCGTCCCGGCACCCGACCTGCCGATCAAGGTCATCGGCGTCGGCATGGGGTCGGCCATCCTGATCGACGCCACGCTGGTCCGCCTGCTGCTGGTACCGGCCGTGATGCACCTGCTCGGCCGCGGCAACTGGTGGCTGCCCGGCTGGCTGGACCGCCGCCTGCCCCACCTCCACGTCGAAGGACACACGGAGTTCTACCAGCCGGAGGCCCCCGCCGAGGCACCCCGCTCCCCGGCGGCGGTCGGCTAGGGCTCCGGCCCTAGCCGTAACGTCCCGACAGTGGACCGCGGGCGCCTCACGACGCCCGCGGTCCGCCGGTCTACTCCGGTTCGGAGAGCGTCAGTTGCTTCGAGGTGCGGGTGAGCGTCTCCAGCGGTCGGGTGAGCACCTCGGCGAACGCCAGTTCCGCGGCGCCGATCAGGACGGTGTCAGCGCCGAGTTCGCTGACCCGCAGCCGAAGTTTCTCCCGCACCGCGGCAAGGGCATTGGTGTTGATCTGGCTGCGCACCTGTGCGGCGGATCCGAGGAAGACCTCCCGGAGGGTGCCGCCGAGGATGACCAGGTCCGGATCGAAGAGGTTGGCGACGTTCGCGATGCCGATGCCGAGCCAGTCCCCGACGCGGTGCAGAGCCTCCCGTGCGGTGACGTCCCCGCGGTCGGCGGCGGTCACCACCGACTGCACGGCGTCGGCCCCGGTGACGCGGCCGTCCCGGCCGGCGGCTTCCAGCAGGGCACGCTCACCTGCCTCGGCCTCCAGGCAGCCGCGGGCGCCGCAGCCGCACGGCCGTCCCCGGTGCGGGTTGACGGTCATGTGGCCGACCTCGCCGGCGTATCCGCGTTGGCCGCGCAGGAGTTCACCGTCGATGATCACTCCGGCGCCGATGCCCGTCTCGCCGTGGAGGTAGACGAGGTTCTGGCTTCCGCGGCCGATGCCGCGCCGGTGCTCGGCGAGCGCACCGAGATTGGCCTCGTTCGCGACGAGGACCGGCAGGTCCAGGCGCAGCCGGTCGGCGAACGCCCCGGCGAAGTCGACGCCCTTCCAGCCCATGTTGGGGGTGAGGCTGACCAGCCCGTCGGGATGGCGGACGATGCCGCGTACCGCCACGGCGACGCCGACGCACGAGCTGCCGGCCGGTGCGCCGGCCAGCATCTCGTGGGCGAATCCCGCGAGGACGGCGGCCACTCGCGCGGGGTCCTGGGGGTGTCCGTCGGGCCAGGGGCACTCGCGCCGGTCCAGGAACACGCCGCCGAGTCCGATGAGGGCTGCCGCCAGGCGCTGCACGCCCAGGTCCGCCGCCAGGACGTGCACGCGAGTGGACTCCGGCCGGACGACCAGCGAAGGCCTCCCGGCCCGGCCGGTCTCGCGCGGCAACTCCTCGCGGACCAGGCCCGCGGCCGCCAGGTCACCGACCAGGCCCAGGATGGTGCTGCGGTTGAGGCCCAACTCGGCGGCCAGGACAGCCCGCGAGGTGGGCCCGTCGAAATGCACGTGGCGCAGCAGCGCGCCCAGGTTGTGCTGGCGGACCTCTTCCTGGGAAGGAGCGGCTTTCATCGCGGGCCACCCTCATCTTCGGAATGGGCTCATCGTCGGGCTGTGCGGCGGCGGGACATGGCATCCACACCGGCGGCCACCAGCAGAACCGATCCCGTGACAGCGTACTTGACGCCCGAGCTGTACCCCATCAGTCCCATGCCGTTCTGGATCACCGCGACGACCAGACCGCCCAGCACGGCGTCGACGACGCGGCCGCGACCGCCGAACAGGCTGGTGCCGCCGATGACGGCGCTGCCGACTGCGAGCAGCAGGACGTTGCTCCCGCCGGTGTTGGGGTCCACCGAGTTGCCCCGGGAGGCGGCGATGATGCCACCGACGGCCGCCAGGCAGGAGCAGATGACGAACGCGGCGGTGCGGATGAAGGCGACGTTGATCCCGGCCCGGCGGGCGGCTTCGGCGCTGCCGCCCACGGCGTAGATGTGCAGGCCGAAGCCGGTCCGCTGCAGGGTGAACGTCCCCAGCAGGACGAGGGCCCCGATCACGGGTACGACGAGGGGCACGCCGGTGAGGGAGCCGATGACGATGTTGCGGCTGCGCTCCTGGTTGAGCAGGTACACGGCCACGCCGCCGAGCACGACGACGGTGCCGGTCCGGACGGCGAGGAGTGCCACCGGGGTGCCGGCGAGGCCCCGGCCGCGCCGGTCGCGGCTGCGGCGCAGTTGCAGGGCCGTGTACCCGGCGGCGCAGCAGGCCAGCAGGACCCAGCCGAGGGCGGGGCTCAGGTTGTCGTTCGCGATGGCCAGGATGGTGGGGTCCTTGATGGAGATGTTCGTGCCCTCCTTCAGCAGGATCAGGACGATGCCCTGGAAGCCGAGGAACGCGGCCAGCGTCACCACGAAGGAGGGGATGCCGACCTTGGCGACGAGCGTCCCGATGAGCAGGCCGATGACCGCGCCGGTCAGCACGGCGGCAGCCACTGCGGCGTACCAGGGCCAGCCGTGGTTGGTCAGCAGGATGGCCAGGACGGCGGCGCAGACGCCGCTGGCGTATCCGGCGGACAGGTCGATCTCGCCGAGGAGCAGGACGAAGACCAGCCCCATGGCGATGGCGATGCTGCCCGCGCTCTGGGTGAGCAGGTTGGCGAAGTTCAGGTTGGACAGGAAGACCGGGCGCAGGAGGGCGAAGAACACGCACAGCACGACCAGGCCGGCGACGGCGGGAAGGGCGCCGAGCTCGCCCGCGCGCACCTGGTCGAGGTAGCCGCGGCCGATGTCGCCCAGGCCGGCGGTCGGAGGCCGGCCTTCCGCGGAGTCGGTGGGCCGGTTCGGCGGCTCGGGCTTCTGGGGGGCGAGGGCGGAGGTCATGCGGCGGCTCCGTTGGGGGTGGTCCGGGGGCCCAGGTCGCCGCTGCGGCCCGAGGTGATCAGTTCGACGACCTGAGCGTGGGTCACGTCGGAGGCCCTGACCTGAGCGGCCATCCGTCCCAGGTAGAGCGCGGCGATCCGGTCGGAGACCGCGAAGACGTCGTTCATGTTGTGCGAGATGAGCACGACGGCCAGGCCGTTGTCGGCCAGCCGGCGCACGAGTTCCAGGACCTGCGCGGTCTGGGCGACGCCCAGCGCCGCGGTGGGCTCGTCGAGGACCACGAGCTTGCTGTTCCACAGCACCGCCTTGGCGATGGCCACGGTCTGGCGCTGGCCGCCGGAGAGGCTGGAGACCTTCTGGCGGAGGGACTTGACGGTCCGCACCGAGAGCCCCTTGAGCGTCGCGGCGGCCATCTCCTCCATGGTCGAGTCGTCGAGCACCATGCCGCGGCGCTTCTCCCGCCCCAGGAACATGTTCTGGACGATGTCGAGGTTGTCGCACAGCGCGAGGTCCTGGTAGACGATCTCCACGCCGAGTTCGGCGGCGTCGCGCGGGCTGTGCACCTGGACCGGCCGGCCTTCGAAGAGGTAGTCCCCGGCGTCGATGGGGTGGATCCCGCCGATGCACTTGACGAGCGTCGACTTGCCGGCGCCGTTGTCGCCGACGAGGGCTGTGACCTCTCCCGCGTGGGCGCTGAGCGCGACGTCGTGCAGGACCTGGACGGGGCCGAAGCTCTTGTTGATCCCGCGCAACTCAAGAATCGGTGTTTCTGTCATGGGTGAGGCTCCTGGGGATTGGCGGAGTGGGCCCCGCGGCGCCGGCCGCCGGGGCCCACTGGTGGGGCCGGGCGCGCTACTTGATGCCGGCCTTCGTGCACAGCGCGTCGTAGTCCCCGGTGCACAGCTGCGCCCTGGTGACGTAGCCGTCGGTGATGACGTCCTGGACGTTGCTCTTGGTGATGGCCTCGGGGGTCAGCAGCACCGCCGGGACGTCACGCTTGCCCGTCGGGTCGTTGACGGTGGCGCTGGTCTGGCTCTTCTTGCCGCGGGCCAGCTCCACCGCGAGGGCCGACGCCGCGTCGGCCTCCTTCTTCACCGCCTTGTAGACGGTCATGCACTGGTCGCCTGCGAGGATGTTCTGCAGGCCCTGCACCGTGGCGTCCTGACCGGTGATCGGCACCTGCCCGTTGCGGTGGTTCTTGCGCAGCACGGCGATGGCCGAGTTCGCCAGACCGTCGTTGGCCGCGAGCACCCCGGCGATGTTCGGCTGGCTGGTGTACATCTGCTCGAAGATGGTCTGGGCCTGGGCGTTGTCCCAGTCGGGCACCGACTGGTTGGGGCCCTTGGTGTACTCCCCGGAGGCGTACAGCGGGTCCAGCACGCTGTTGTAGCCGCCTGCGAACAGCGTGGCGTTGTTGTCCGTCGGGGAGCCGTTGAGTTCGGCGACGACGGGGTTCTTGGCGCCCGTCTCGTTCAGGCACTTCGTCAGGCCCTGCCCCTGGAGCTTGCCGACCTGGGTGTTGTCGAAGCTGACGTAGTACTGGGCGGAGCCACCGAGGGTGAGCCGGTCGTAGTCGACGGTGGCCACGCCCTGGGCCTTGGCCTTGTCGAGGACGGCCTTTCCGGTGCCGCTGTCCAGGTTGACGATGACCAGCACGTTCACGCCGCTGGTGATCATCTGGTCGGCGATGGTCTGGAACGCCTGCTTGTCGCCCTCGGCGTTCTGGATGTCGTAGTCCACACCGGCGGCCTTGAAGGCCGCCGCGAGGTACGGCCGGTCCGCGGTCTCCCAGCGGACGGACGACTTGCTGTCCGGCAGGATCACGCCGATCTTCGGCTTCTTGGCGCCCGCCGAGTCGGTCCCTGAGCCCGAGGAACTGCAGGCGGTGACCGTGGAGAGCAGGGCCGCTGACACGGCAGCGGTGGCGAACAGGAATCCCTTGCGCATGGGCAGGGTCCTTTCGAGGCGTGTCCGAACAGCGCCGGACGTGCGGCTGACGAAGGGTGGGGAAGGACACGGGCACGCAGCGGGAAGCGACCGGCCCCTTTTGTTGCCTGCGACAACATACGGCCTACGGTGAGGCCCGCCAACCCCTCGTGCCGACCCTTCGTGCGCAACGCCCTCGGCGGCCACCGATCCGTCACGCATCCGGGCCCGACACCGGCACCGCCCTGTGGGCGAGCCGGAGCCGGGCCCGGATGAGGCTTCGAGCGGTGGTCAGCCGAGCTTCCACTGCTGGTTGCTCTGCCCGTTGCAGGCCCACAGCTGGACCAGGGCGCCGTTCGCCGTCGACGCTTCGCTGACGTCCAGGCAGAGTCCGGACTGGACGCCGGTGACGGTGCCGTCGGTGTTCACCTTCCACTGCTGGTTGGTCTGGCCGTTGCAGGTCCAGATCTCGACCTTGGTGCCCGGCGAGGTCTGGCCGTTGTACGCGTCCAGGCACATCTGGGTGCCGCCCGAGGTGACCGTCAGCCGGCCGGAGGCGGTGCGGGTCCAGGTCTGGTTCGGCTGGTTGATGCAGTCCCAGATCTGTACCTGGGTGCCCGGGGTGGTGGTCGAGTTCGGCACGTCCAGGCACTTGCCCGCACCGACCGCGTGCACCGGGCCGGTCTGGTCCGTGCCGCCGCCGCTGCCGCCTGCGACGCGGAACAGGGTGGTGCCGTGCGCCGGCACCGAGGCGCTGATGGTGCCGGTGGTGGTCGAAGTCGCGCCGGACCAGAGGTCGGTGAGGCCGTAGCCGGCGGCGCCGGTCTTCCCGATCGCGGCGGCGGAGGTGCTGATGGTCGCGGTCGATCCGGTCTCGTTGAACAGCGCCACCGAGACGTCGCCGTTCGCCAGCGGCTTGGCCAGCACGTCGAGACCGCCGGCGGAGGACACCAGGATGCCCTGCTTGCCGAGCGGGTCCTGGTCCACCGCGATCACCCGGGCGTTGGTGAGCGTGGCCAGGGTGGCCGGGCTGGCCGAGGCGACGTTGGTGCCGGCGATCAGGGGGGCTGCCATCTCCGCCCACAGGCTGAACTCCGAGCGGGCCTCGGTGTCGGTGAGCGGGCTGTTGCCGACCTCCAGCATGTCCGGGTCGTTCCAGTGGCCGGGCCCGGCGTACGCGGCCAGGTTCACGTTGCTGTGGAAGATCGACAGCATGCTGCCGTAACTGGCGTTGATGTCACCGGTGGTGCGCCAGCTGTTGCCGACGCCGGCGCCCCAGGTCCAGACGCTGTCCTCGCCCCAGCTGCACAGGCTGAACAGGATGGGCCGACCGGTCGCGGCCAGGGCGTCGCGCATCGTGGCGTACCGGGTCTGCGCGGGTGCCTTGGTGCCGTTGGTGCAGGTGTTCTGCGCGCAGCCCGGCCCCGCATAGCAGTTGTCGTACTTCAGGTAGTCCACGCCCCAGTCGGCGAAGCTCTGCGCGTCCGTGGTCTCGTGGCCCAGGCTGCCCGGGAAGCCGGCGCAGGTCTGCAGTCCGGCGTCCTCGTAGATGCCCAGCTTCAACCCCAGCGAGTGGACGTAGTCGGCGGTGCCCTTGATCCCGTCGGGGAACTTGTTCGGATCAGGCACCAGCCGCCCGTCGGAGCCCCTGGCGTGGGTCATCCAGCAGTCGTCGATGTTGACGTACTGGTACCCGGCGCTCTGCATGCCGTTGTTGTGCATGGCCAGCGCCGTGCTCTTGATCAGCGGCTCGGAGACGTTGCAGCCGTAGGCGTTCCAGTCGTTGAAACCCATCGGCGGCGTGAGCGCCAGACCGTTGCCCAGCGCTGCAGCCGGCGGGGCCGCGGCCAGCGAGAGCAGCGGAAGCGCCAAGGACAGGAACAACGCCGAGAGGACGCAGGCAAGCGTCCTGCGCAGGTTCGCAGGGAGCATGGTGGTCGCCTCCTGTGGGTGGGGTGATGGCGGAGGTGATTTTTCGTGAGCATGACAAACCAGGGGCTGGACCGGCCCCACCGTCGCGGGAGGTGGGACTCAGAGCTGGGAGCACTGCGCGCCGGGTTCCGGTGCGGCTTCATGATTGTTATCGCTAACAATCAGTCGTCGAAAAAATCACCGGGGTGAATGTCCCCGGCGTCGGCCAATGGGAGCTTCCAGCACCCTGCACACAGTGTCAACCCTTCTTGCAACACTGCGCGCCGCCCGGTGGCCGCCCCCTGGCGCGACCACCGGGTCACAGGTGCCGTTCCGTCAGAGTGCCTGCAGCAGCCAGGTCAGCCCCCGGCTCACGGATGGTCAGGCGGGCCGACTCGCGGAGCTGGTCGGCTTCGGCTCCGGGCGGCAGTTCGGCGGCGAGGGTGAGAGCGGCAGGCCGTCTGCGGACGGGCGCAGAACCTCCGCTGGAGCAACACCTCCGCCCGACAGGCCCTGAGGCCTGTCCCGCAACCACCGTCCGCAGGCATTCGGACCCGCCTCTCGTCGGTCACCGGGCCCGGGCCCGGCTCCCCGGCTTCACCGGGGCCTTCCTCCACGATGACGGGCCGTCGTCCGAGCTCAGGCTCGATCTGCTATGCCGCCTCAGAGTCCCCCTCCTCGGCGGCCCGCTCTGCGGCGGCAATGGCCTGCTCGTCCTCGACGGCCCGGCGTATCTGCGCGGAGTCCCCCGAGGCGAGGCCGTCCTTGATGTCTCGCTGGTCCGCGGCGATCCGGCGCTCGGTGTCGCGGTCCGCAGCGGCGTCCGGATCGGCCTCCCGCAGGCGCTCCTCCGCCTGCTCGATCTGCCGTGCCAGATCATCGTCCCCTGCGGCGGCCGCCGGCTGGGCATCGGCCACGGCGTACCGGGTCGTGAGGTCGCCGGCCAGGGCGGGCGTGGCCCACAGGGCCACAGCCGCGAAAGTCGACGCAGCGGCCACGGACAGCCTGGTGACGAGCCTGCCGGTCATAAGAGGTCTCCTTCGTTCGGGACGCGATGATCGCGTCGCTCGACCCCCATGACGACCCGCGGCCCTCCGCGGTTCAACGGTCCGGATAGGACGAGCATCACGTCACCTCGGTTGAACCGAAGCGTTCGCACCCACGGGCCCGACGGGACTGCAGCCGCACTCCTGACGAGCATGTCCGCCCGCCTCTGACCACACCACGTGGCACTGCGGGTCCGGTCCCCCAGGAAACAGGCCGCGACCAGGCCGGGACGGAGCCGGAGAAAAAACTTCCCGCCGACGTTGAACCGTTCCCCTGCGGGACTCGTGTGGAGGGTGCCCGGGCGAACACCGCCCGGATCGCCAAACACCGACGCTCCAGGGGGAGTTCACCATGCCGGAGTTCGCCACGCCCATGTTCGCCGCGCCCCGGTTCACCGCGCGCCGGATGCTCGCCGCCACCGGGATCACCGTGCTCGCGCTCGCCGCCACCGCCTGCGGGCCGGACACGGCCGACAACTCCGGCGGGAGCGCGGCCACGTCCGCCGCCACCCCTCCGGCCGCGGCCGCCACGACGTCAGCCCCGGCCACCGGCGGCACCGGCGGGGTCCGGCTCGTGGCCGTGAAGTCGGCCACGCTCGGGCCGGTCGTCACCGACGCCGCCGGCCGGACCCTGTACCGCTTCGACAAGGACACCGCCAAGCCGTCCGCGAGCACCTGCACCGACGCCTGCGCCGCGAAGTGGCCGCCGCTCACCGCCCAGGACGCGGTGCAGGTCAGCGGGGTCGACTCCGCCCTGGTCGGCAGCGTGACCCGGCCGGACGGCACGAAGCAGGTCACCCTCAACGGCTGGCCGCTCTACCGCTTCGCCGGGGACACCGCCGCGGGGCAGACCAACGGCCAGGGCGTCGGCGGCACCTGGTTCGCGAGCACGCCCGAGGGGAAGAAGGCGCCGGGCACCACCGGACAGGCCGCGTCGCCGACCACCGCGCAGAGCGGCGGCTACTCCGGCGGCTACTGACCGGCCGTGCACGGCGGCGGGGCCCCCGGCGCCGCCTTGCCCGTGCGGGGACCCGTCGCCCAGACTGTCGCGGTGCACCGGAACCGCGATCACCACTGGTCGGGGGGTGTCGCCCTCCCGCTCGGAGTCCTGCTCTGCCTCGTCCTGGGGCTGTCGCTGTTGGCGCTCCGGTTCCGGCCGGCCGGGCGGGAACAGGCGTCCGCGTTCGTCGACATCACCGCGGTGGCGGCCACCGCTCCCGCGCCGCCGGCCGTCGGCCCGGACGCCTCCGGCGGCTCGTACGCGCAGGACTGCGGACGCAACCAGGAGGGCCACCGCAACGCGGACAACGTGGTGGTTTCCCCCGGGACGGTGGGCGGCGCCCACCACGTGCACGACTACGTCGGCAACCTCTCCACGGACGCGGACTCCACCGATGGCAGCCTCGCCGCGGCCCCGACCACCTGCACTGACGGCGACCGCTCGACGTTCTACTGGCCGGTGCTGCGCCGTACCGACCGCGTCGCCCCGGCGCCGAGCACCGCCGTGGCGGCCTCCGACGACCCGCACGACGCCCCCGGCGAGATCCTCGCTCCCGAGCGGGTCTCCATCGAGTACCTCGGCAATCCGTGGTCGAAGGTCGTGCCGATGCCGCGCTTCCTCCGCCTCCTGGAAGGCGACCCGACCGCCGCCACCGACGGCGGCGCCGAGGCCGGCGCCCGCTGGGGGTGTACGGAATTCGCCGACCGCACGACCACCGACCGCTACCCGCTCTGCCCCGCCGGCAGCCTGCTCACCCGCACCCTGGACTTCCCCAGCTGCTGGGACGGACGCGGCACGGACAGCCCTGACCACCGCTCCCACGTGCGGTTCCCGTCCGCCGGCGGCCTCTGCCCGCACGGCACCTTCGCGATCCCGCACCTGCGGGTGACCGTCGGCTACCGCCCGCCCCCGCCCCGGGCCTTCGCCCTGGACGCCTTCCCCGAGCAGCGGCACAGCCCGCTCACCGACCACGCCGTGTACGTCGGCCTGATGACCGACCGGCAGATGGCCTCCGTGACGGCCTGCCTGAACGAGAACCGCACCTGTCGGGAATCCGGTTGAACCGCACGGCCACCGCGTACGTGCTGGACGTGGTACCCGACGACGGAGGAATGGGCGGATGGCGAGGACACGACCGGGCGCGCGGCAGGACGCCGCCGACGAGGCACTGATCCGAACGCTCTACGAGCAGCACGGCGGCGCGCTGCTCGCCTACGCCGTCCGCCTCACCGGTGATCGCGCGGCGGCCGAGGACGCCGTCCAGGAGACGCTGATCCGGGCCTGGCGCAATCCCGAGGCGCTGACCGAGTCCCGGGGATCGGTGCGCGGCTGGCTGCTGACCGTGGAACGCAACCTGATCACCGACCGGTTCCGGGCCCGGGCCGCCCGGCCGCCCGAGGTCGCGGAGGTCTCCGAGGCGACGGCCACCGTTCCGGTCCAGCGCGACCATGCTGAGGGCGTGGTGGAGACACTGGTGATGTCGCAGGCGCTGGAGCGGCTCTCCCCCGAACACCGCGACGTGCTGCGCTCGATCTACTTCCAGCGGCTGTCGGTCACCGAGGCCGCGGAGCAGCTGGGCATTCCCGCCGGGACGGTCAAGTCCCGTGCGCACTACGCGCTCCGGGCGCTCAGGCGCTCGTACACCGACAGGGACAGGACGGGGACGTGGCAGGAGGTGTCGGTGTGACCAGCGACGACGCGGGTACGGGCGGCATGGGCACGGAAGACGTGAACACGAACGGTACGGGCGCGGACGGTACGGGCCCGGACGGTACGGGCCCGGTGCCGCCCGAGCGGATCGCCGAACTCGTCGGCGCCTACGTGCTGGGTGTGCTGGATCCGGCCGAGTCGGCGGCGGTCGAACGGCACCTGGCCGACTGCCCCGCTTGCCGACAGGAGGTGGCCGAGTTGCGGGAGCTGGAGACCGTCCTGGGCGAGGTGCCGCCCGAGCTGATGGTGGACGGCCCGCCCACGGGCGGTGATCTGCTGCTGCAGCGCACCCTGCGGCAGGCACGGGCGGAACGCGGCTCGGCGCTGGTCCGGCGCCGGACCCGGATCGGCACGGTCGCGGCCGTCGCGGCGGCGGCGGCGCTGGTCCTCGGGATCGCGATGGGCCGCGGCACGGTCACCGCGCCGCCGGTGGCCGTCGGCCCGGCCCCGACCGCAGCGACGACCGCGACCGTCACCCCGCCGCCGGCCGGGACCAGGACCGGCTCCGTGACGGATCCGGCCACCGGTGCCCGCATGACGCTGACGATGACCCCGGCGATGGGCTGGGTGCGGGTGAACGCGGCGGTCACCGGCATCCCGGCCGGCCAGCGCTGCCACCTGGTGGTCAACGCCAGGGGCGGGACGACGGCGGACGCGGGCAGCTGGCTGGTCTCCGCCGTCGGCGCCAAGTCCGGTACCACGCTGGACGGTTCGGCGATCGTCGCACCGGAGGACGTGGTCTCGGTGTCGGTCGTCAACGAGTCCGGGCAGACCTTCGTGACCGTCCCGGTGTAGCCCTCCGCCGCCCGCCGGACCCGAGGTCCGGCGGGCGGGGCAGGCCCCGACGCCCCCGCGCGCCCCGACGCCCCGCCGCCTCCCCGGCCGGGCCCGAGCCGCAGTGGATCGTGACTACCAGTCACAGGCATTCCCAACTTGGCTACCCGGCCCGAAGGTTACCGACCCCTACATCGCTTTCCCCGCCCGATGGGCGGCGATCAGGTCGCGGTACCAGGCGTAGGAGGCCCTGGGGGTGCGTTTCTGCGTCTCGAAGTCGACGTGGACCAGGCCGAAGCGCTGGTGGTAGCCCTCGGCCCATTCGAAGTTGTCGAGGAGGGACCAGGTGTAGTAGCCGCGGATGTCGACGCCTTCGGCGGAGGCGCGGGCGAGGGCGTCGAGGTGGGTGGCGAGGTAGTCGATGCGGGGCTGGTCGGGGACGGTCTCCTCGGTGACGGAGCAGCCGTTCTCGGTGATGGTGACGGGTGGGAGGGCTTTGCCGTAGGTGTCGCGGAGGCCGAGGAGGAGTCGGCGGAGGGCGTCGGGGACGACGGGCCAGCCGAAGGCGGTGTGGGGGACGTCGGGGATGTCGACCAGGTCGAAGGGCAGGCCCGGGTCGGTGGGGGCCGCGACGCGGGTCGGGTTGTAGAAGTTGACGCCGAGGCCGTCGAGGCCGGGGGTGTGGACGAGGTCGAGGTCGCCGGGGAGGACGGCGCCGTAGATGTCCTCGGGGACGCCGAGGACGGAGAGGTCGGGGTAGCGGCCGAGCAGGACGGGGTCGGTGAACAGCCGGTTGTGCAGGGCGTCGTAGGCCTCGGCGGCGGCCGCATCGGCGGCGGAGTCGGAGGCCGGCTCGACCGGGGTGAGGTTGTTGGAGAGCATCGCCTCCAAGCCGCGTTCGTGCAGGACCGAGGCGGCCAGGCCGTGGGCGAGGAGCTGGTGGTGGGCGGCCGGGAGGGCCTCGAACATCAGGGTGCGGCCGGGGGCGTGGGTGCCGAGGGCGTAGCCGAACACGGTGTGGACGAAGGGCTCGTTGAGGGTGATCCAGGCGGGAACGCGGTCGCCGAGCCGGTCGGCGGCGATCGCGGCGTACTCGGCAAAGCGGTACGCGGTGTCGCGGTTCAGCCAGCCGCCGTGGTCCTCCAGGGCCTGCGGGAGGTCCCAGTGGAAGAGGGTGGGCAGCGGGGTGATGCCCGCTTCCAGCAGTGCGTCCACGAGTCGGTCGTAGAAGGCGAGTCCGGCGGTGTTCACCGGCCCGCTGCCGGTGGGCAGGACACGGGACCAGGAGACGGAGAAGCGGTAGCCGCCCAACCCGAGGCCCCTCATCAGGGCGATGTCCTCGGGGTACCGGTGGTAGTGGTCGCAGGCCACCGCCCCCGTGTGCCCGTCGCGGATGGTCCCGGGCCGGGCGCAGAAGGTGTCCCAGACGGACGGGCCGCGGCCGTCTTCGTCCACCGCCCCCTCGATCTGGTACGCGGCAGTGGCAGCACCCCAGCGGAACCCCGCCGGCAGGTCGAAGCGATCCGGCATGACAGCCTCCTGACAAGAATGTGAGGAGTCCTCATGTTATCGACGTGTCATCAGAACGCCAGAGGACCGTCACCACGCCGCCTCTGAGCAGGCAAACGTCAAGGTCCTTCGGGAATTCCAGCCAGCGGTGCCGCTCGGCCCACCAACCGGATCGCGTCACCCTGATCCACCAGCAGTGGCCCGTCGAGCTCCGAGGAGCGCGACGGGCCACCGAGCCGACCATGCCAGGAGGTGACGGTCCTGCCTAGAGGTGGCCGGCCGCTGCGGGGCTACCGGTCAGTGCCAGGGTGCTGTCCAGTTGCTGCCAGGTTCCGGACGGTCCGGTACCGATCCGGTACCACTGCCACAGGGTGTTGTCGGTGGCCCGGGCGTAGACGTTGACCCGGGCACCCACCTGCGTCGCGGTCGGCGCACCGGCCACGGCGCGGCCGAGGTCGTACCAGGAGGACGACCAGCCGGCTGCGGCAGTCCAGCTGAGCTGGCCGACACTGTTGGTGGGCGCCAGAGCGGCGAACACCTCGATCTGGCCGGGGCCGCCGCTGACCGCTGTCGGCGACGAGGAGAGCGTGCCGCCGTGGCTGGTCCAGCCCGTCCACTCACCGTTGACGTAGCTCTTCTGCCACAGCGCGTTGTCGGTGCCGCGGGCGAAGACGTCGATCCGGTTGAGCGAGGCCACCGCGGCGGGGGCGCCGACGATGGTCGTCGAGTCGGGTGCGTCCAGGTACGCCCAACTGCTCGTCCAGTTGACGCCGTAGTAGTAGGCCGGGAGGTCGTTCGCGCCGGGCGTCTGCTGGAAGGTCTTCTGGTACACCTTGCCGTCCGTGCCGCGGACGAACACGTCGATGCGGTCACGTCCGAGGCTCGCCGCGGTGGGGCTGGCCGTGATGGTGCCGCCGAGGCTGGTCCAGCTGCCCCAGGCGCCGTTCTTGTAGGTGTTCTGCCACAGCGCGTTGTCCGCGCCCCGGACGAACACGTCGGTGCCGCCCGGGCTGGAGACGACGGCGGGTTCGCCCTTGATCGAGCCGGGGCCGGTGGTGCCGGCGGTGCCCAGCGCCAGGCTCTGCCAGGCCGACCAGGTGCTGCCGTTCCAGGTCTTCTGGCTCACACCGGACGCGGTCGGGACGAGGACCGTCTCCGGCTGCTGCTCGGTGGCGCCGGTGAGCTTGAGCATCACGGACTGGTGGGGGGCCAGGGTGAAGTTCTGGGCGCCGGTCGAGCTGACGGTGCCCAGGTTCGCGCCGGTGTAGAGGTTCTGCACCGAGGCGGTGCCGTTCAGGCCGAGGTTCTGCGTGGTGAACGAGTGGTTCTGCGGGGTGCTGCTGCGGTTCACCAGCAGGACGGCCCGGGTGCCGGAGGCCGCCAACTGCTTGGACCAGACCTGGACGCTGCCGTTGTCCAGGACCTTCTGCCCCTGGTGGACGGCGCTGTCCTGGTCGACGGCGATCACGGACTCGTTGCCGACGACGGCCGCGGTCGCCGCGGTCAGGTTGGTGGTATCGGTGGCCAGCACGAGCGGCGCGCCCTGGATGGCCCACATCCCGAAGTAGGACTGCTGCTCGTCCGGGGTGAGACCCCAGAGGGTGCCGGAGGTGCCGTGGGTCTGCTGCTGCCCGGTGCTCGGGTTGTCGCCGAAGCCGGGCCCGATCAGCAGGTAGTCCGGGTCGTTGTACTGGCCGGGGGCTTCGTTGCTGGG